>NZ_JBBMQK010000002.1:0-634540 GCF_038899995.1 Sulfitobacter sp. AS59 | reverse complement strand
GGTTTCACCCACCCTACGTAGGGTGGGTGAAACCCACGCATGCCATGCTGGCCAACCTGTCCCTCTGGGTCTAAGGTGACGCAAAGACCACCACCCACACAAAGGTCACTCCCATGAAACAAGTCCCCAAGCCCACCACTGACGAAGACCTCATCAAAGAGTTCCTCAACAAAGGTGGCACCATCAAGAAGGGCAAGACCAAGCCGATGCCGGATGATCTGGGTCTGTCCAACAATCAATGGGGCAATAAGCTGACCAAGGAAGAGAAAGCCGCGGTCAAGGAGCAGGAAGAGGCGCGCAAGAAACGGTAGGGTGGGTGAAACCCACCGCTCCGTCATTTCAGCGAAACCAAGGCGTTGTTATACCGACGTCACGCCCAGGCGTAGTTGAACGAGACCGAGATACGGTCCTCTTCGGCCATGTTCATCGGCACTTCGTGGCGCAGCCAGCTTTCCCATAGCAGCACATCACCGACCACAGGCTTGGCATAAACAAACTGGCGTAATTCCTGCGGGGCGTCTTTCAGGCGACCGGGGGCTGCCATCATCATCGGCAGGCGCGGGTCTTCCAGCTTTAGCGCGCTCGTGCCTTCGGGCATCGCCACATAGGTGGTGCCGGAGATCACAGAATGCGGGTGGATATGCGCGGTGTGAATGCCGCCCTCGGGCAGGATGTTGATCCAGATATCCTCCAGCTTCAACTTGCGACCGTCCAGATCAAACGCCAGATCCTTGGCGAATGCTTTGACGTGTTTATCCAGCGCCTTTTTCACGGTCTTGAAAATCGGAAACCGCCACGGCAGGTCGGTCAGGGACGCATAGCTGGTATATCCTGGGAAATCGTTTTGATCACACCATTCCTGACCGGCCTCGTCATCCTCGGCAATGCTCAGGCACGCGGCCTCCAACTCGGACGGGTCCACGGGTTTGCCATGCTCGGACAAGGGGGCGCGGTACAGGCGGGTGACGAAAAGGGAATCTATTTGTGACATGAGGGACCTTCTACAGCAGGTGGGGCAGGGTGGCGATACGGTTTTACGCAAAGGTTGCTTGCCAACTGCGTATAACGGCTATAGAGGAACCTTTCACATGAACTCCACCAGAATCATGGTCACCCATAAGGGGCCTACTGGTGATGTCGAAAGGAACAGGCGATGAACGCCAAGGAACTGCACGACAAGACACCCGACCAGCTTCGGGATGAACTTGTTAACCTGAAAAAAGAAGCTTTCAACCTGCGTTTTCAGCAAGCCACTGGCCAGCTGGAAAACCCCGCACGTTTGAAGACCGTAAAGCGTGACGTCGCACGTGTTAAAACCGTTCTCAACCAGAAAGCCGCAACCGCGGCATCTGCTGAATAATAGGAGCCTGAGAGTATGCCCAAACGTATCCTGACAGGCACCGTGACAAGCGATGCCAACGCACAAACAGTAACTGTATCGGTCGAGCGTCGCTTTACCCACCCGGTTCTGAAAAAGACAATCCGTAAGTCCAAGAAATACCGGGCTCACGATGAGAACAACACATTCAAAGTGGGCGACAGCGTTCGCATCATCGAATGTGCACCAAAGTCGAAAACCAAACGTTGGGAAGTTCTGGAGGCCGCTGAGGCCTAAAGAACTGCTCGTTCGGGCGTGACACCCTTGTTTCCCTTGACTCTGAGGGGCGCAGGGGCCAAACGCACGGACGAGATGCCCGTTTTGGGCAGACCAATTTAATCGAAACCCTGGGGAACGGGCACGCATCGCCCCCCAGAAGGTCGGGAGAAACCAAATGATCCAGATGCAGACCAACCTGGATGTTGCTGACAACAGCGGCGCTCGCCGTGTTCAGTGCATCAAGGTATTGGGTGGTTCCAAGCGTAAATACGCATCCGTCGGCGACGTCATTGTCGTGTCGGTCAAGGAAGCCATCCCTCGCGGTCGTGTGAAAAAGGGTGACGTGCGTAAAGCCGTCGTCGTTCGCACTGCCAAAGAAGTTCGTCGTGACGATGGCACAGCCATCCGTTTCGATCGCAACGCAGCAGTTATCCTGAACAACTCGAACGAGCCCGTAGGTACACGTATCTTCGGACCAGTTGTTCGCGAATTGCGCGCCAAAAACTTCATGAAGATTATCTCGCTTGCGCCGGAGGTGCTGTAATGGCTGCTAAACTTCGCAAAGGTGACAAGGTCATCGTGCTTGCTGGCAAAGACAAGGGTAAGACGGGTTCCATCTCGTCTGTTGACCCAAAGGCCAACAAAGCAATCGTAGACGGTATCAACATGGCAATCCGCGCCACGCGTCAGTCCCAGACGTCGCAAGGTGGTCGTATTCCCAAAGCGATGCCAATCGATCTGAGCAACCTGTCGCTGGTTGATGCCAACGGCAAGGCAACCCGCGTTGGCTTTAAGATCGAAGGCGACAAGAAAGTGCGCTTTGCAAAAACCACGGGGGACGTAATCGATGCTTGATACTGCAACATATACACCCCGCCTCAAGGGCGTTTACAACGACACAATCCGTGCCGCTCTTAAGGAAGAGTTCGGTTACAAGAACGACATGATGGTCCCTCGTTTGGACAAAATCGTTCTGAACATCGGATGTGGCGCTGAAGCTGTCCGTGACAGCAAGAAAGCAAAATCCGCTCAGGAAGATCTGACAACGATTGCCGGCCAAAAAGCGCTGACAACCATTGCCAAGAAATCCATCGCTGGTTTCCGCGTTCGTGAAGACATGCCTTTGGGTGCGAAAGTTACCCTGCGCGGCGAGCGGATGTATGAATTCCTGGATCGTCTGATCACGATCGCAATGCCACGTATCCGCGACTTCCGCGGCATCAACGGCAAAAGCTTTGACGGCCGTGGCAACTACGCCATGGGCTTGAAAGAGCACATCGTATTCCCTGAAATCGACTTTGATAAAGTTGATGAGACTTGGGGAATGGACATCGTGATCGCCACCACGGCGAAAACCGACGCTGAAGCGAAGGCACTGTTGAAAGCGTTCAACATGCCCTTCAACTCATAAGCGCGGGGAGGATTTAGATATGGCTAAGAAATCCATGATCGCACGCGAAAAGAAGCGTGAAGCACTGGTCAAGAAGTTCGCTGCAAAGCGCGCTGCCTTGAAAGAGATCGTAAGCGATCAAGAGAAGCCCATGGAAGAGCGTTTTCGCGCTTCCTTGGCGCTGGCGAAACTGCCTCGCAACTCCAGCGCTGTGCGTCTGCACAACCGCTGCCAGCTGACAGGCCGTCCGCACGCTTATTATCGTAAACTGAAAATTTCGCGGATCGCGTTGCGGGATCTTGGCTCAAGCGGCCAAATCCCCGGCATGGTCAAGTCGAGCTGGTAAGGAGCGCATCACATGAACGATCCTATCGCAGATATGCTGACACGCATCCGTAACTCCTCGTTGCGCGGTAAATCCACAGTCATGACCCCAGCTTCCAAGCTGCGTGCATGGGTATTGGACGTACTGGCAGACGAAGGTTACATCCGCGGCTATGAAAAGACGACGGGCGCCGACGGCCACCCCGCCATCGAAATCAGCCTCAAGTATTACGAGGGCGAACCTGTTATTCGCGAATTGAAGCGGGTTTCCAAACCCGGTCGTCGCGTCTACATGGGCGTCAATGACATTCCCGTTGTCCGTCAGGGCCTCGGTGTGTCGATTGTCTCCACCCCCAAGGGTGTGATGTCGGATCAGAATGCACGGCACGCCAACGTTGGCGGCGAAGTGCTCTGCACCGTATTCTAAGGAGAACAAAATGTCTCGTATTGGTAAAAAACCGGTCGACCTGCCCAGCGGTGTTTCTGCATCGGTCAGCGGTCAGACCATCGAAGTCAAAGGCCCAAAAGGTACACGTACCTTTAAAGCAACTGACGACGTTACAATGAGTGTCGAAGACAACGTGGTAACCATTACACCACGTGGCAAGTCCAAGCGTGCACGCCAGCAGTGGGGCATGAGCCGCACTATGGTTGGCAACTTGGTCACAGGTGTCACCGAAGGTTTCAAGAAAGAGCTTGAGATCCAAGGTGTTGGTTATCGTGCTGCCATGACTGGCAACTCGCTGAAACTGAACCTGGGCCTGTCGCACGACGTTGACTACACACCGCCAGCCGGTGTGACCGTCACGGTACCGAAACAGACCGAGATTGTGGTAGAAGGCATTGACGAACAGCTAGTTGGTCAAGTCGCCGCGAACATCCGCCAATGGCGCAAACCAGAGCCTTATAAAGGCAAAGGTATCCGCTATAAAGGTGAGTTCGTCTTCCGCAAAGAAGGCAAGAAGAAGTAAGGATAGCTCAGATGGCAAACAGCAAAAGACAACTGTTTCTGAAACGCCGCCTGCGCGTTCGGAACAAGCTTCGTCGGGTCAACGCAGGGCGTCTTCGCCTTTCCGTTCACCGCTCGAACAAAAACATCAGCGCCCAGCTTATCGACGATGTCAAAGGGGTCACATTGGCTTCCGCGTCCTCGCTCGAAAAAGATTTGGGTGTTGTTGGCAAAAACAACATCGACGCAGCGACCAAAGTGGGTTCGGCCATTGCCGAGCGTGCTAAAAAGGCCGGTGTGACCGAAGCATATTTTGACCGTGGCGGTTTCCTGTTCCACGGCAAAGTAAAAGCTTTGGCCGATGCAGCCCGCGAAGGCGGTCTGAAAATCTAAGACAGCGTAGGCGGCACGCGATGTGCCGCCTCGATGATCCGGGGGCCTGTCGGGCCCACTAGGATTGACCAAGAAAGGCGCTTGCGCCGTACCAAAAGGATGATGCCGCATGGCAAGAGATGACAACCGGGGTGGCAATCGCCGCAACCAACGCGACGAGACCCCAGAATTCGCCGACCGCCTAGTGGCGATCAACCGTGTTTCCAAGACCGTTAAGGGTGGTAAGCGTTTTGGCTTCGCCGCACTTGTCGTTGTTGGTGACCAAAAAGGCCGCGTAGGCTTTGGTAAAGGTAAAGCGAAAGAGGTTCCTGAAGCCATTCGCAAAGCCACAGAGCAAGCGAAGCGCCAAATGATCCGCGTTCAGCTGCGTGAAGGCCGTACACTGCACCACGACATGGAAGGCCGTCACGGCGCCGGTAAAGTGGTTATGCGTACAGCACCAGAAGGTACCGGTATCATCGCCGGTGGTCCAATGCGTGCTGTTTTCGAAATGCTGGGCATCAAGGACGTTGTGTCCAAGTCCATCGGTTCGCAAAACCCATACAACATGATCCGCGCCACTATGGACGGTCTGAAAAAAGAATCCTCCCCTCGTTCGGTCGCACAGCGTCGCGGCAAGAAGGTTGCGGACATTCTGCCCAAGCGTGAGGACAATGTTGAATCGTCCGCACAAGTGGCTGAGGAGGCATAAGCATGGCTAAGACTATTGTAATCAAGCAGATTGGTTCGCCAATCCGCCGCCCCGCCGACCAGCGCGCTACGTTGATCGGTCTGGGTCTGAACAAAATGCACCGTGTACGCGAGCTGGAAGACACACCTTCCGTCCGTGGCATGATCCGCAAGATTTCTCACATGGTAGAGATCCTCGAAGAAAAAGGCTAAGGTTGCGGTGGGTTTCACCCACCCTACCAACACGCCGTAGGGTGGGTGAAACCCACCTTGAATAGAACGCCTCGCAGGAAACTGCGGGGCGTTTTTTTGTGGACAATGGTTAATAGGGGGTTAACGCTTGGGTTGTGCGATCTATTTCGACGCATTTTTCAATCCATGGATATATTATGAAACTTATTCTCAAATCGTTTTCGTTCGCTATTTTGCTCAACATCTTTTGCTTTCCTGTCACCGCCGCGCCTTTTGCGACGGTGGGCGTAAGCCAGACCATGATCGAACACGGAGGCGGATGTAGAAAGTCGTCACCGGCGGGGCAGTGTTGTCATGCGGGTTCCAAGCCACTGCATTGCCACTAGGGCATCGCCAGCCGTGGTTCGGTCGGGCTGGCTGATCAGCCATGCTAAGTAATCGAAACACGGCACTCGCGACTTGATAACTCTGCTGGGGGTGGCTATACGCCCCCAGTGGCCACCAATCCGCCACAAGAATCATGAAACGCCGCGTTTGGCCGCTCCCGTCGCTGGGGGTCACATCCGGCAAAAGGAGAAGCGACATGAAACTGCATGAACTGTCTGATAACGAAGGCGCCACCAAGAAACGCAAGCGCGTTGGCCGTGGTCCTGGTTCCGGCACCGGTAAAATGGGTGGCCGTGGTATCAAAGGTCAAAAATCCCGTTCGGGTGTAGCAATCAACGGTTACGAAGGCGGTCAAATGCCATTGTACCAACGTCTGCCAAAGCGCGGCTTTACCAAGCCGAACCGCAAAGCATACGCAGTTGTGAACCTGGGCCTGATCCAGAAATTCATCGACGAGAAAAAGATCGACGCCGGTGCCGCAATCACCGAAGACGCGCTGATCTCTTCCGGTCTGGTACGTCGCAAGCTGGACGGTATTCGCGTTCTGGCCAAGGGCGATTTCAGCACCAAGGTTGACCTGCAAGTCACCGGTGCGTCCAAGTCCGCAGTCGAAGCCGTAGAGAAAGCGGGCGGCAAATTGACCGTCACAGCACCTGCCGCGGCGAACGCAGACGCGTAACCTACCCTTTTGCCTTGTGAGCGGGCCGCGTCCCGCTTACATAGTCAATCGAGTTTTCCCAAATGCCGCCCGCCGGAAAACGGCTCGGGCGGCGTTTTTGCAAAGAAAGAGCCCTAATCATGGTATCAGCCGTCGAAAGCATGGCCGCCAACACCAGTTGGTCCGCGTTGGGCAAGGCCACAGACCTTCGCAACCGGATTCTATTCACACTGGGTTTGCTGATCGTTTATCGCCTTGGCACGTTCATCCCGGTTCCCGGCATTGACGGCACCGCCCTACGCCAGTTCATGGAAAGCGCAGGTCAGGGCATCGGCGGCATGGTTTCGATGTTTACCGGCGGCGCACTTGGCCGCATGGGCATCTTTGCCTTGGGTATCATGCCCTATATTTCGGCCTCGATCATCGTTCAGTTGATGACCTCAATGGTGCCCGCGCTTGAGCAGCTCAAGAAAGAGGGCGAACAGGGCCGCAAGAAGATTAACCAATATACACGGTTCGGTACCGTCGCTTTGGCGACGTTGCAGGCCTATGGCTTGGCTGTCTCGCTTGAGGCGGGTGATATTGCGGCCGATCCCGGCATGTATTTCCGCATCGCGTGTATGATCACGCTGGTTGGCGGCACCATGTTCCTGATGTGGCTGGGTGAGCAAATCACCGCACGCGGCATCGGTAACGGTATTTCACTGATCATCTTCGTCGGCATCATCGCCGAAGTACCTGCCGCCATTGCGCAGTTCTTCTCTTCCGGCCGGTCCGGTGCGATCAGCCCTGCAGTGATTGTTGGCGTCTTGGTGATGGTCATCGCGACGATCATGTTCGTGGTGTTTATGGAACGCGCCCTGCGCAAGATCCATATCCAGTACCCGCGCCGTCAGGTCGGTCAAAAGATGTATGATGGCGGGTCTTCGCACCTGCCGGTCAAGGTTAACCCAGCCGGTGTTATCCCTGCGATCTTTGCCAGCTCGCTTTTGCTGTTGCCGGTGACGATCAGCACGTTCTCGGGTAATTCCACGGGTCCAGTTATGTCGGTTCTGCTGGCGAACTTTGGCCCCGGCCAACCGTTGTACCTGTTGTTCTTTGTCGCGATGATCGTTTTCTTTGCGTATTTCTATACCTTCAACGTCAGCTTTAAACCTGACGAGGTTGCGGACAACCTGAAGAACCAGAACGGTTTTGTGCCCGGCATTCGCCCCGGCAAGAAAACAGCCGAATATCTGGAATATGTTGTTAACCGTGTCTTGGTATTGGGGTCCGCATATCTTGCGGCGGTATGTATCCTGCCCGAGATTCTGCGCGGTCAGTTCGCCATTCCATTCTACTTTGGTGGTACTTCAGTTCTTATTGTTGTTTCGGTAACGATGGACACCATCCAACAAGTGCAAAGCCATCTGCTTGCACATCAATACGAGGGTTTGCTTGAACGGTCACAGTTGCGTGGCAAGACAGGTAAATCCCGCAAAAAACGGAGCCCAGCACGTAAATGAATATTATTCTGCTTGGACCGCCCGGAGCGGGCAAAGGAACACAGGCGCGTCATCTGGTTGAGACACGCAATATGGTTCAGCTTTCGACGGGCGACATGCTGCGCGAAGCAAAAGACAGCGGCACAGAGATGGGCAATATGGTTGCCGATGTCATGGCACGCGGCGATCTGGTCACCGACGAAATTGTAATCGGCCTGATCCGCGAAAAGCTGGAAGACACAACCGAGCATGGTGGTTTCATTTTCGACGGTTTCCCCCGCACGCTGGCCCAAGCCACCGCATTGGATGAGCTGCTGAAAGCGACAGGCAAAACGCTTGACCATGTGATTGAACTGCGGGTGAATGACGATGCGCTGGTCAAGCGGATTGCTGGCAGGTCCACCTGCGGAAGCTGCGGTGAAGTGTACCACGACGTGACCAAGCCGCAGCCTGCTGATGGCAAATGCATCAAATGCGGCGCGTCTGATTTCAAACGCCGGGCTGACGACAACGAAGAAAGCCTGCGCAACCGTCTGATGGAATACTACAAGAAGACATCGCCATTGTTGGGCTACTACTATGCCCACGACCTGCTGAAGCGCGTCGACGGCTTAGCCGACATCAACGTGGTTCAAGCGAGCATCGCGGCAATCCTAGACGCCTGATTGCGCGGCTAGAGCACCGAATTCCTAAAACGGCACCGTTGTATCGCAGCGGTGCCGTTTTATATAGAAGATTACGATTTTGGCACGGCGCGGACGCCATCCGCCCCTGAATGCTGGCGGTAAGGCCAATCGTGGGTTGACGCTTGTTGTAAATGGCAATAACCAGCCGTATCTCGTAAGAGAATCGAATTGTGCCGGGTCTAGATCAAGCCCTGCACATGAACACCTGATCAGCTGCAGCCCGATGGCAATTAACGCCTCGGGCTTCACGTTGTGAAAAAAGGGTCTGGTATCACGGACCCGCAACGAAAAAGGAATAGCACACGTGGCACGTATTGCCGGCGTAAACATCCCGACTGCAAAGCGGGTTCCAATCGCCCTCACATATATCACTGGTATCGGTAACTCTTCGGCTGCGCAAATCTGCGAAGCGGTTGGCATCGATAACGCCCGTCGTATCAACGAACTTTCGGATGCCGAAATCCTGAAAATTCGCGAATACATCGACGAAAACTTCTCTGTTGAAGGCGACCTGCGTCGCGAGACACAGATGAACATCAAGCGTCTGATGGACCTTGGTTGCTACCGTGGCCTGCGTCACCGTCGTAACCTGCCGGTTCGTGGTCAGCGTACCCACACTAACGCTCGCACTCGCAAAGGCCCTGCAAAGGCCATTGCTGGTAAGAAGAAATAAGGGGGTCTGATCAATGGCACGCGAAAAGACAAAAACAAAGCGTAAGGTCAGCAAGAACATCGCCGCAGGTGTGGCGCATGTTAACAGCTCCTTCAACAACACAAAAATTCTGATCTCTGACGTTCAGGGCAATGCAATTGCATGGTCTTCGGCCGGCACCATGGGTTTCAAAGGGTCGCGTAAATCGACACCTTACGCCGCCCAAATGGCCGCTGAAGATGTGGGCAAGAAAGCACAAGACCACGGCGTGAAAACGCTGGAAGTCGAAGTGCAAGGCCCAGGTTCGGGCCGTGAAAGCGCATTGCGCGCTTTGGCCGCCGCTGGTTTCAACATCACATCGATCCGTGACGTGACACCAATGGCGCACAACGGTTGCCGCCCCCCAAAGCGCCGCCGCGTCTAAGGGCATATATTATTTATGGGGTCGCGCCTTTGCGTGCGGCCCCGTTCTGCTTTTCTGAAACCTCGGGAGTTTCTTCGCCGTTTGGACATGGGGCAAGAGACAAGAATGGAGGGACGTATGATCCACAAAAATTGGGCTGAATTGATTAAACCACAGCAGCTGGACGTAAAGCCGGGTAATGACCCAGCACGTCAGGCCACTGTGATTGCAGAACCGCTTGAGCGCGGTTTTGGTTTGACCATGGGCAACGCGCTGCGCCGCGTTCTGATGTCTTCGCTGCAAGGCGCTGCCATCACATCTGTACAAATCGACAATGTTTTGCACGAGTTTTCCAGCGTGTCTGGTGTGCGTGAAGACGTTACCGACATCGTTCTGAACCTCAAGGGTGTTTCCTTGCGCATGGAAGTCGAAGGGCCAAAGCGCCTGTCGATTTCGGCAAAAGGCCCTGGTGTTGTAACCGCGGGTGACATCTCTGAAAGCGCCGGGATCGAGATCCTGAACCGCGATCACGTGATCTGCCACCTGGATGACGGTGCCGACGTATACATGGAACTCACCGTTAACACGGGCAAGGGCTATGTTGCAGCGGATAAGAACAAGCCGGAAGATGCGCCAATCGGTTTGATCCCAATCGATGCGATCTATTCGCCAGTGAAAAAAGTGTCTTATGACGTGCAGCCGACCCGCGAAGGTCAGGTGCTGGATTATGACAAACTGACGATGAAGGTCGAAACCGACGGTTCGATCACGCCAGACGATGCGGTCGCATTTGCTGCGCGCATTCTGCAAGACCAGTTGGGCATCTTCGTCAACTTCGACGAGCCTGAATCTGCGTCGCGTCAGGATGATGACGATGGTCTGGAATTCAACCCGCTGCTGCTGAAGAAAGTAGACGAGTTGGAACTGTCTGTTCGTTCCGCGAACTGCCTGAAGAACGACAATATCGTGTATATTGGCGATCTGATCCAGAAGACCGAAGCCGAAATGCTGCGCACACCGAACTTTGGCCGCAAGTCCTTGAACGAGATCAAGGAAGTGCTGTCGGGTATGGGTCTGCACCTTGGTATGGACGTCGAGGACTGGCCACCGGACAACATCGAAGACCTCGCCAAGAAGTTCGAGGATTCGTTCTAAGAATTCATGCGGTGGGGAGCGATCCCCACCACATGCAAGACTGGGCCACGAGGGCCCCAAGGAGAGTTGGCGCTACGCACGTCAGCCGGACAAAGTAAAACCGCCCGTAGAGGGCATATCGTTGGAGACTAGAAAATGCGTCACGCACGTGGTTACCGCCGCCTGAACCGTACTCATGAACACCGCAAAGCGTTGTTCTCGAACATGGCAGGCTCGCTCATCGAACATGAGCAAATCAAAACAACCTTGCCAAAAGCAAAAGAATTGAAGCCGATTATTGAAAAAATGATCACGCTTGCCAAGCGCGGCGATCTGCACGCGCGCCGTCAGGCAGCAAGCAAGCTGAAGCAGGACCAGTATGTCGCGAAATTGTTCGACATCCTTGGACCACGCTACAAAGACCGTCAGGGCGGCTATGTGCGCGTGTTGAAAGCGGGCTTCCGCTATGGCGACATGGCACCGATGGCAATCATCGAATTCGTAGATCGCGACCGCGATGCGAAAGGCGCAGGCGACAAAGCCCGCGTTGCAGCATACGAAGTTGCCGAAGACTAAAGCCTTCTACTTTGTAGAAGATTTTAAGGCCCCTGCTTATGCAGGGGCTTTTTTTATGCCTTCGGCGAGGATTTTAAACCATTTGGAATATGGGTGTTGCGCAAGGCCGTTTGGCTGCGCATATCTTGGGTATGAAATATTTCCTGATCTTGCTTGCCCTCGTTTCACTGCCCCTTCATGCGCAAACGGTGCCGACATCGGCAGCGCAAATGCAACTTAGCTTTGCCCCGTTGGTGAAAGAGGCGGTGCCCGCTGTCGTGAATATCTATGCGCGTAAGATCGTGCAAAGCAGCCGCACGCCGTTGCAATCAGACCCGTTTTTTGAGCGGTTTTTCCAAAGCCCGGATGCCGGACGTCCGCGGGTGCAAAATTCCCTGGGGTCAGGTGTGATCCTGTCGGAGGACGGGATTGTTGTGTCGAATTATCATGTCGTTAGTATGGCGACGGACATTCGTATTGTACTTGCCGATCGACGCGAGTTTTCGGCCCGTGTGATGCTGAGCGATGCAGAGAGCGATTTGGCGATTCTCAAGATTGACGATGTGGCTGACCTGCCGTTTTTGAACTTGCGCAACAGTGATGATGTCGAGGTCGGTGAACTGGCGCTGGCCATCGGGAACCCCTTTGGCGTCGGGCAGACGGTCAGCAGCGGTATTGTTTCGGGACTTGCGCGGTCGGGTGGTATGAATGGCGGCGGGCAGGGATATTTCATCCAGACCGATGCGCCGATCAATCCGGGCAATTCGGGCGGTGCGTTGATTGATATGCAGGGCAATCTGATTGGCATCAACACATCCATCCTGACCAGTTCGGGTGGGTCAAACGGCATCGGTTTTGCGATTCCCGCCAATTTGGTGGCGGCGTTTGTGGATCAGGCGCGGAAAGGGGCCACGCGGTTTGCGCGCCCCTGGGCGGGGCTAAGCGGGCAGGCGGTTGATGCAGATATGGCAGCGCCATTGGGGTTGGACCGGCCCGGCGGTATTATTCTATCGGGATTGCATCCGGTCAGCCCGTTTCTGGAAGCAGGGTTTCGTGTGGGCGATGTGATCATTGCCGTTGATGGCCAGGATGTGCATTCGCCAGCCGAAATGATTTATCGGATGAGCGTGGCCGGTTTGGGCAAGCAAGCCGTTATTACGCGCCTGCGTGAAGGTGTGCAGAGCGACGTCGTGGTGTCATTGATCCAAGCACCGGAAGAGCCGCCGCGTGATGCGGTTGTTTTGGGTGATCGCGAGCTGTTGCCCGGTCTGAAACTGGCGCGGATCAATCCGGCGGTTCTGTCCGAACTGAACCTGTCGCTTGAGGTGGAAGGGGTTGCCGTGATGGACGTCGGTGCCTTTGGCCTGCGGGTGGGGTTACGCCCCGGCGATGTCATCTTGGCTGTGAACGGTCAAAATGTACAGACGCCTGCGCAAGTGCGAACGGCGTTTAAAGGCAAACGCAGTGCGGAATTATTTGTGCAACGCGGCGGGCAGCGACTGTCCCTGCGGTTTCGGATTTAGCCTGTGGCGGATCTGTTTGGCAGTCCAGCAGTCGTAGCAGAAGGGGGGCATCGCCCGCTTGCGGACCGGTTGCGACCAAAATCCTTGGCCGAGGTAATCGGACAACGGCAGGTATTGGGCCCGGATGCGCCGCTTACGGTAATGCTTGAATCGGGGTCTTTAGGCTCGCTGATTTTCTGGGGTCCGCCGGGCGTTGGCAAGACCACGATCGCGCGGCTGCTGGCGGATGAAACCGACCTGCATTTTGTCCAGATCAGCGCGATTTTCAGCGGTGTTCCCGAATTACGCAAGGTGTTCGAGGCGGCCAAGATCAGGCGGCAGAACGGGCAGGGGACATTGCTGTTCGTTGACGAAATCCACCGTTTCAACAAGGCGCAGCAAGACGGTTTCCTGCCGCATATGGAGGACGGTACGATTTTGCTGGTCGGCGCGACCACGGAAAACCCGTCTTTCGAACTGAACGCCGCTGTGCTGAGCAGATCGCAGGTGTTGGTGCTTGAACGCTTGCCGCATGCTGATCTTGAGTTTCTGGCAGAGCGGGCAGAGGCCGAACTGGGCCGCCCGTTGCCTTTGGATAGTGCTGCGCGGGAAAACCTGCTTGAGATGGCAGATGGGGACGGACGCGCCTTGCTCAACCTGATCGAACAGGTTGCGGCGTGGAAAGTGGACGGCGCGTTGGATGGCAAGGCGCTATCGGCGCGGTTGATGCGGCGGGCAGCACAGTACGACAAAGGTGGCGACGCGCATTACAATCTGATCTCGGCGCTGCATAAATCGGTCCGCGGGTCCGACCCTGATGCGTCGCTTTATTGGTTGGCACGGATGCTGGAGGGCGGTGAAGACCCGCGCTATCTGATGCGTCGGATCACCCGCATGGCGGTCGAGGATATCGGGCTTGCCGATCCTCAGGCGCAAGCGATCTGCCTGCAGTCATGGGAAACCTACGAGCGGCTCGGATCGCCCGAGGGGGAATTGGCGCTGGCGCAGGCTGTGACCTATCTGGCGTTGGCCCCAAAATCGAACGCCGCCTATGTCGCCTATAAATCCGCGCGGCGCGCCGCAAAACAGACCGGGTCCGCCCCGCCGCCCAAACATATCATGAATGCGCCAACCAACCTGATGAAAGATCAGGGGTACGGTGCGGGCTATGCCTATGATCACGATGCCGAAGACGGGTTTTCGGGGCAGAACTACTTTCCCGACGGGATGGAGCGGCCGCAGTTGTATCAGCCCGTTGAACGCGGGTTCGAGCGTGACCTGAAAAAGCGGCTCGATTATTTTGAAAAGCTGCGCGCGACGCGCAAAACTTGACAATCCGCGCGCAACGCGTGACAGACCGCAGATGATTTCTACCCTGTTCTTTGTGGCCCTTGGTGGTGCGATTGGCGCGTCCTTGCGATACCTTTGGGGTGTCGGGATTATGCGTGCCTTTGGCATTCTGGATTTTCCGGTGGCTGTGTTGACGGTGAACATTCTGGGATCGTTCATTATGGGGCTGTTCATTGTGGCAGCCGCGCAAAAAGGCCTGACTCATCTGAACCCGTTCATTGCGACGGGTATCTTGGGCGGCTTTACGACGTTCTCATCGTTTTCGCTGGAAACGGTAACACTGATCGAGCGCGGCCAGATCGCATCGGCAGGGATATATGTGGCACTGTCAGTCGGGCTGTCGGTGCTAGGATTAATGCTGGGCCTGATGGTGGCCAGAGGAGTATTTGCATGAGCCGGGTTCAGAACCTGATCATTGAACAGGGCGACGGGGATCAGCGGTTGGACCGCTGGTTCAAACGTATGTTCCCGCTGATCAGTCAGGGGCGTATCGAAAAGATGTGCCGCAAGGGTGAAATTCGTGTCGATGGCGGGCGGGTCAAAGCGTCTACGCGGCTAGAGGTCGGGCAGGAAATTCGCATTCCACCGCTGCCCGATACCGAAGCCCCACCACCACCAAAACGCACACGGATTTCGGATGCGGATGCCAAATTCATCCGGTCCTGTGTGATTTACCGTGACGATTACATTATCGCCCTGAACAAGCCGCCGGGCCTGCCCGTGCAGGGTGGGTCAGGGCAATCTGATCGTCACGTTGATGCCTTGGCTGATGCGCTGATGTTCGATCTGGATGAAAAGCCACGGCTTGTGCACCGCTTGGATAAAGACACCTCGGGTGTGCTGATCATGGCGCGCACGCGGTCGATTGCGGCTGACCTGACATCATCGTTCCGCCACCGCCAAACGCGCAAGATTTACTGGGCGGCTGTCGCTGGTGTTCCACACCCCAAGAACGGGACGATTAAATTCGGTTTGGTCAAAGCGTTCGGTCACGGTGCGCGGGGCGAGGGCGAAAAGATGTATTGCGTCCACCCCAAGGACATGGACACCACCGAAGGGGCCAAGCGCGCCACGACGGATTACGCGACATTGGCACAAGCGGGCAACCGCACCTGTTGGGTCGCGCTGATCCCCGTCACCGGTCGTACGCACCAGCTGCGTGCGCATATGGCCGAGATCGGGCATCCGATTGTCGGTGACGGCAAATACGGTGGCTCCGGTCAGGAAAACATGGGCGACGGGTGGGGCGCGCAACTGGGCGGCGACATCTCGAAAAAGCTGCATCTGCATGCGCGGTCCTTGACGCTTGAGCATCCGGTGACCAAGGCCCGACTGAACCTGATCGCGCCGATGCCTGACCATATGGTGCGCACGTGGAACACGTTCCAATGGTCGCCATCGGATGTACCCGCTGACCCGTTCGAGGAAGACTGGGCGTAAGCGCAGCAGGGCACTTGATCAATCAACCCGATCAGGTGCCAGCAGTGCCGACCCAAATCTGGAGCATTGAAAAATGAGTGATTGGAAAGCCAAACGCTTTTGGAAAGAGGCGCAGGTTGTCGCGCGTGAGGGGGGGCATTCGGTCGAGCTGGATGGCCGTCCGATCAAAACGCCGGCAAAGCAGTTGCTGGTGTTGCCAACGGCCAAGATGGCCGATGCAATCGCCGCTGAATGGCAAGCGCAGGACGGGGTGATCAACCCGCAAACGATGCCATGCACGAAAACCGCCAATGCCGCGATCGACAAGGTTGCGGTTCAGCATACCGAAGTCGCCGATATGTTGGCGGCATATGGCGATTGCGATCTGCTATGTTACCGGGCGGACAGCCCGCAAGAGCTGGTTGACCGCCAAAGCGCTGTCTGGGACCCGATGCTTGACTGGGCAGAGGATGCGTTGGGCGCAAGGTTGCAGCCGCGCACAGGTATCATGCATGTCCCCCAAGACCCCGACGTGTTTGCGGGTCTGACCCGTCGGACACATGCCTTGGATCACTTTGAATTGGCGGCATTCCACGACCTTGTCAGCCTGTCTGGATCACTGGTTTTAGGCTTTGCTGCGGCGATGAATGCCCGCGAAATGGAATCGCTTTGGGATATGTCGCGCCTGGATGAGATCTGGCAGGCCGAATTATGGGGCAAAGACGATGATGCAGAAGCGCTTGCTGCCGCCAAAAAGGGCAGTTTTCTTCACGCAAAGTTAATGTTTGACCTGAGCAAGGCCACCTAGCTGGGAAACTAGGCGGTTGCCCTTTGGTCGAGGCTGTTTTTTAGGCATATAGCCTTGACGCGCCGGCATAAATTCGCCCAAACTCCGTAGCACTAATGGGATCATTCCATTAAAATAGCCTCCGACCCAAAAAAGGTGTCGGTTAAACCACCCATGAACGTGGTGGAAATCAGGAAGAGGTAACTATGAATAAATCCGTATTTTTCGGTGCGCTGACAGTTGCTGGCGTTCTCGCCGGTGCGTCCGCGGCCGCAACACTTGACGACGTGAAAGCGCGCGGCAAGCTGAACTGTGGTGTAACAACTGGTCTTGTCGGCTTTGCCGCACCAAACGCCAATGGCGAATGGGAAGGTTTCGACGTTGCGGTATGCCGCGCCGTTGCAGCCGCCGTTTTTGGTGATCCAACAGCCGTTGAATTCATTCCAACAACCGGCAAAACACGCTTCACAGCGCTTGCCTCGGGCGAGATCGACTTTCTTGCGCGTAACACAACATGGACGTTCTCCCGCGATGTCGACCTGAAGTTCGACTTTATCGGTGTGAACTACTATGACGGCCAAGGCTTCATGGTTCCAAAATCCTTGGGCGTTTCTTCCGCCAAGGATCTGGATGGCGCGACTGTCTGCATTCAAACCGGTACAACAACCGAACTGAACCTTGCTGACTTCTTCCGCTCCAACAACATCTCGTACGAGCCCGTGCCAATCGAGACAAACGCCGAAGGCCAGCAGCAGTACCTTGCCGGTGCATGCGACACTTACACAACTGACGCATCCGGTCTGGCATCCACACGTGCCACATTCGAGAACCCTGGCGATCACGTGATCCTGCCAGAAATCATCTCGAAAGAGCCTTTGGGTCCAGTGGTTCGCCACGGCGACAACGACTGGGGCGACGTGACACGTTGGGTTCTGTACGCTCTGATCGCAGCTGAAGAGCTGGGTGTTACATCGGCAAACGTCGAAGAAATGTCCATGAACACAACCAACCCCGAAGTTGCCCGCCTGTTGGGTTCCGAAGGTACGTTGGGTGAAATGTTGGGTCTTGAAGCCAACTGGGCCAAGAACGCAATCGCGTCTCAAGGCAACTACGGTGAAATCTTTGCCAAGAACATCGGCGAAGAAACACCAATCGGTCTGGCCCGTGGCCTGAACGCTCAGTGGACAGATGGCGGCCTGATGTACGCGCCTCCTTTCCGCTAAGAACTTTGCCAAAGGGCGTGGATTTTTCCACGCCCTTTGCGCCTTTCAAGACAAAAAAACAAAACCGGCCAGCGATATCGAATGATGCGCATGAATGGATCCGGAACACAGGGATAATCTGATGACGACAATGTCCGACCCTCAACAGGGCTCGTTCCGGCTGTCGATGTTGCTGAACGACACCCGCTATAGATCCTATACATTCCAATTTATCGCTTTGGTGCTGTTGATTGCGCTGATGGCCTTTTTGGGCGTCAACTTGATGCGCAACCTCGCCGAAGCGGGCCTCAATATCTCGTATGATTTCCTGGGCGTTCCAGCGGGTTACGATATCAACCAAACGCTGATTGACTATAACAGCCAATCCTCGAACCTTCGGGCGGCGATGGTTGGTATTATCAACACCTTGCTTGTCGCATTTCTGGCCTGTCTGACAGCCACAGTGATCGGTGTGATCGCCGGTGTTGCGCGCCTGTCGAAAAACTGGCTCGTGTCCAAGCTGATGTCCGTCTACGTCGAGATTTTCCGCAACATCCCCGTGCTGATCTGGATCTTGATGATCTACACGCTGATGACGGCGGTTCTGCCTGCGCCTAACGCGTTCCGCGGTGACAACGCCACTTCTAGCATGTTGTTTGATGCATTCGCCTTCACCAACCGCGGTGTTTATATACCCGCGCCAGTGTGGGGGCCGGGCTCGATGATGGTCGTGGCGACCTTCATTCTGTCGATTATCGCAGTGGTTTTCTATCGCCGCTACGCCGTCAAACTGTTGTTTGAAACCGGTAAACTGTTGCCAACCGGCTGGCCGACCTTGGCGATCCTGATTGTCCCAACTATTTTGATGTTCTTCATCATGGGCAGCCCCATCGGGTTGGATATGCCTGCGCTGAAAGGGTTTAACTTTCGCGGTGGTATTCAAATTGGCGCGCCATTGATCGCACTTTGGCTGGCGTTGTCGGTCTATACCGGTGCCTTTATTGCGGAAAACGTGCGGGCCGGTATTCAGGCGATCCCTAAAGGCCAGACCGAGGCCGCGGCATCGCTGGGCTTGCGCCCCAAGCGGGTCATGAACTTGGTCGTCTTGCCGCAAGCCTTGCGGGTGATCATTCCACCGCTGATTTCGCAATACCTGAACATCACCAAAAACTCGTCTCTGGCAATCGCGGTTGGCTATGCCGACATTACGGCGACGCTGGGCGGGATCACCTTGAACCAGACGGGCCGCGCGATCGAATGCGTGCTGTTGTTGATGCTGTTCTATCTCACGATCTCTTTGTCGATCTCTGCGATTATGAACGTCTACAACAAAAACGTCAGCCTGAAGGAGCGGTAATATGTCAGATACACATGCCCAAACCGTTACCTATGTCCGTGATACGATGCTGCCCCAGGCCGCACCGCCATCAACGGCACAAGGCCCGGTCAAATGGGTCCGCGAAAGTCTCTTTTCGTCGATCCCTTATACCATTCTGACGATTGCCGCGCTGTACGTGATCTATGTGCTGCTTTCCGGCTTCCTACCTTGGTTGCTGGGCGGCGTCTGGACGACATCCAACATCCGCGAATGTCGTGAAGTATTGGATGGCGCGACAGGGGGCTGTTTCTCGGTTCTGGCCGAGCGGTGGAACCAGCTGTTGTTCGGTATTTCGTATCCACAAGACGGATACTGGCGCCCGACATTGGCCTTTGTGCTGCTGTTCGTTGCTGTTGCACCGGTTCTGTTTTCAAACTTGCCGCGCCAGTTGCTGATCGTTACTGCGCTGTATCCTTTCATCGCATTCTGGTTGATCTGGGGTGGCTCGTTGTTGGTGCCGGTCTCGGCGCTCGTCAGCATTGTCGTCGGCTATGTCGTCTATGGTAAACTTGTGAAAACAAGCTTTGCAGCCGGACTGGCAGGCGGTGTCGTCGCCGCTGCGGTAGTATGGTTCGTCTTGAGCATGATCACACCAAGCTTGTCGGGCGCTCTCGCGCTTGAGGAAGTGGTGTCGCGGAACATGGGTGGCTTTATGCTGAACATGATCCTTGGGGTGGTGTGCGTGTCGCTCTCGCTGCCTCTGGGTATTCTGTTGGCCCTTGGCCGTCAGTCTCGCCTGCCGATCATCAAGATGATTTGCGTGGTGTTTATCGAATTCATCCGCGGCGTGCCGTTGATCACCTTGCTGTTCGTCGCAAACGTGGTTTTGGCATATTTCTTGCCACCGGGAACCAGCTTTGACCTGATCTTGCGCGTGATCATCATGATCACGATGTTCGCATCAGCATATATCGCCGAAGTTATTCGTGGCGGTCTGGCGGCGTTGCCGCGTGGCCAATACGAGGGCGCTGAAAGCCTTGGCCTTGATTATGCGCAGTCTATGCGTCTGATCATTCTGCCGCAGGCGTTGAAGATCTCGATCCCGGGCATCGTGAACGTCGCTGTGGGTCTGTTCAAAGACACCACACTGGTTTCGATCATTTCGATGTTCGATCTCGTGGGCATGATCCGCGGTCCGATCCTCGCCTCGACCGATTGGAACGGCGTTTATTGGGAACTCTGGGGCTTTGCCGCCCTTCTGTTCTTCGTCGTTTGCTACGGCATCTCGCAATATTCACAATGGCTGGAACGTCAACTCCAGACCGACCACCATTAAGGAAAGGCTGTTATTATGGCTGAACAAGCAAAAGCACTACAGGTCTCGGACGAGGTCGCCATTAGCATTCAAGGGATGAACAAGTGGTACGGCACATTTCACGTGCTGCGCGATATTGATCTGACCGTTTACCGTGGCGAACGTATCGTCATCGCGGGCCCATCCGGGTCGGGTAAATCGACGCTGATCCGTTGCATCAACGCGTTGGAAGAACACCAAAAAGGCCTGATCGAAGTTGATGGCACTGTGTTGTCCTCTGATGTGAAAAACATCGACAAGATCCGGTCAGAGGTTGGCATGTGCTTCCAGCACTTTAACCTCTTCCCGCATCTGACGATCCTTGAGAACTGCACCTTGGCACCGATCTGGGTACGCAAAACACCCAAGAAAGAAGCCGAAGAAATCGCGATGCATTTCCTTGAAAAGGTTAAGATCCCTGATCAAGCGGACAAGTACCCCGGCCAGCTTTCCGGTGGTCAGCAGCAGCGCGTGGCGATTGCGCGCAGCCTGTGTATGCGCCCGCGCATCATGCTGTTTGATGAACCGACATCCGCGCTTGACCCCGAGATGATCAAAGAAGTCTTGGACACCATGGTCGAACTCGCCGAAGAAGGCATGACCATGCTTTGCGTGACCCATGAGATGGGCTTTGCCCGTCAGGTCGCCAACCGCGTGATCTTTATGGATGAAGGTCAGATCGTTGAGCAAAACGAACCTGAAGAGTTCTTTAACAACCCACAAAGCCCACGGACACAACTGTTCCTGAGCCAGATTCTGGGTCACTAAAATACCAGTAAGGCGGGGGAAACCTCGCCTTACTGCTGCGGCGCGGGTAAATCGCGGGGCACGACGAACTGATCCATCGTACCCATACGCCATTTCACGTCCGCCCAATCCTCAACACTAAATGTCGCGACAAGCGTTGCACCCGTGGGATAGTCGGTGATCCCGCCGTTGTCTGACGTTTCGACAATCATTCCGGCCATCGTGCCGATGCCGGGATTGTGGCCGATGATCACGACGGTATCGCCCGATGCACCCCGCAGCGTGGCCAAGATCGTTTCTGGATCAGCGAGATACAGATCGCGGGTAAACTGCACGTCGGTGTCAGGACCAAGCGCAAGACCTTCCAACGTTTCGGCGGCGCGTGTGGCGGTCGAACAAAGAACGGTATCGGGGGCTATCTTTTGTTCACGCAGCCAATCACCAAGCGCTGCGGCACTGGCGCGGCCGCGTGTATTTAGCGGGCGATCATGGTCGGATGTGGCACCTGACCAATCCGACTTTGCATGCCGCATCAGGACAAGACGTTTCATCTTAACCCTTGCGGATGATGCTGCCGGCACCATGCTCGGTAAACAGCTCAAGCAGGCAGGCATTAGGTGCGCGACCGTCAAGGATGACAGCGGCACGCACACCGCCTTCGATTGCGTTCAGGGCGGTTTCCGTCTTGGGGATCATGCCGCCGGCAATCGTCCCATCTGCGATCATCTCGCGAATTTGGGCGGCTGTAAGTTCGGTCAGCACCTCGCCATCGGCGTTTTTGACGCCTGCAACATCCGTCAGCAACAGCAAGCGGTCAGCCTTGAGCGCGGCAGCAATTGCACCGGCTGCGGTGTCGCCGTTGATGTTAAATGTCTCGCCGTTGCGGCCCATTCCCAAGGGGGCAATGACCGGAATGATGCCCTTGTCGGCCAGATCACGCAAAAGGCGGGGGTTAACCTCTTTAGGGGCCCCAACGAGGCCCAATTCGGGGTCTTCCTGGTCGCAGATGATCAGACCGCTGTCTTTGCCAGATACGCCCACACAGCGTCCGCCTTGGGCGGTGATGGCCTGCACGATACGCGCGTTCACAAGGCCCGACAAAACCATCTCGACCACTTCCATAGTCGCAGCGTCGGTCACACGCTTGCCGTTAATAAATTCAGATTTGATATTGAGCCGCTTGAGCATGCTGTTGATCATCGGGCCGCCGCCGTGGATGATCACAGGGTTCACGCCAACCTGACGCATCAGGGCGACATCACGGGCGAATTCTTCCATCGCCTCGTCGCTGCCCATGGCATGGCCGCCCAGCTTGATCACCACCGTGGCGTCGGCATAGCGTTGAAGATAGGGCAAAGCCTGGCTTAGGGTTTGCGCTGTGGCGATCCAGTCGCGGTTCATCTCTTGTTTTCTCATTCTATGCCTAAGGTACCCAAGGGTGTATTCTACGTTAACGTGCTGATAATCGCACGCAATGTCGGAATACCCCAACCCTTTTCCGACGATGTCACGACGATTTCCGGATAGGCAGCGGGGTGTTTGGCAAGGGCCGCACGAACCTGCTCCAAGATCTTGCCGCGCTCTGCTTCTTTCACTTTGTCAGCTTTGGTCAAGACGCATTGAAAGGTCACTGCAGAACTGTCCAGCAGGGACATGATTTCTTCATCAACCTTTTTGACGCCATGGCGCGCATCGATCAACACAAAGGCCCGGCGCAATGTTTGGCGACCGGACAGATATTGCTTGAGCAGACGCTGCCATTTCTCGACCACGGGCAGGGGGGCATTCGCATAGCCATAGCCCGGCAGATCGACGAGGTAATGATCGTCGCCCGCGGTGAAATAGTTAATCTCTTGCGTCCGGCCCGGTGTGTTCGAGGCCCGCGCGAGGGCTTTCATCCCGGTCAAGGCGTTGATCAGTGTTGATTTGCCCACGTTTGACCGCCCGGCAAAGCAAACCTCCAAACGGTCGGCAGGCGGTAGCCCGTCCATGGCAACGACACCCTTTACGAACTCGGTCTCACCCGCGAACAGCAGCCGGCCCTTTTCAGCGGTCAGCGCGTCGGGTTCTTCTGCGATATTAAATTGAATTTGCATCAGATTACCTCTGCTTTTGTGCCAAGCGCGATATCGCCTGATGTGATGACCTCAGCATAGACGCCAAAATTCTGATGTCCAAATACGCTGTTCAAAATATCCAGCGTCGCTGTGTCGCGTTCGCCTGTAATCGGGTTTGTGTTGGTGACGGGGCACCGTTTGATCGGCTCGCGGATGCGCAATACCGCGTCTCCGATTTTGACGTCGCGGCCGATCCAGCCAAATTCAGACCATGCCGCAGTATCATCCAGCCAGATATTACCGCGCCAGCGTTCTTTGGTGATCTCAACCCCCAAGGCATCCGCGACCGCGTGGTGCGATGCCGTGTTCATGATGGATACCGACGGATAGGTGGTATCCGTCATCCCCCGGTTCGGTGCCGCAACGATGGCCGTTGGTGCCGCACGGTTTGACGGGCAAAGCGGTGCAACCCAGTCAAGGAAACGCGCAGTTTCAGCAGGGTCGTCGGGGTGAAAGGTCAGCGATGCAAGGGCCTGATGTGTCAACGTAATTGCACGGTCAGCTTCATCCATTATCGCCCAAATCCCGGCCAGACCTGGGGTGCGCGAGCCGATCATAAAGTTATTGCAGCTCGCCCATTTGGGCGCGCCTGCATCAAACTTTGTCGCCTCGTGCGTCACGGCCCATACCCGATCCCAAGGCATGGTCGCGCCCTGAGCAAGGTGCACTCTCTCAATTGCCTCGCGCCCGTGGCTTTTTATCGGGTGCCGGTAAAGGGCGCAGACCTGCATTACTTTTTGCCTTTGGACGGCGCCTTAGGATCGTTTGCAGCGGATTTGTCCTTGCGTTTCAGCCCGCTTGTAATGTTCCCAAGCAGATCAGGTTTATACCCTTGGCTGCGCATGATCAGGTACTGCTGCGTAAATGTGATGGTGTTGTTCGCGATCCAGTAGACGACTAGACCCGATGCAAAGCCACCCAGCATGAACATAAACACCCATGGCATCCAGGCGAAAATCATTTGCTGTGTCGGGTCTGTGGGGGCCGGGTTCAGCTTTTGCTGAAGGAACATGGATATGCCCAATAGCAGCGGCAAAATACCGATAAATACCAGGGCCATGATCGAACCCGCATCAGGTGAAGCCCATGGCAGAAGGCCGTAAAAGTTGAAAATCGATGTGGGGTCCGGCGCGCTCAGGTCCTGGAAGGGACCAAAGAAAGGCGCGTGGCGCAGCTCGAGCGTGACAAAGATCACCTTGTAGAGCGAGAAAAAGATCGGGATCTGCATCACGATCGGCAAACAGCCCGCTGCGGGGTTTACCTTCTCGCGCTTGTACAGCTCCATCATGCCTTGCTGAAGTTTTTGGCGATCTTCGCCAGCGTCCTTTTTCAGCTTCTCCATCTGGGGCTGAAGCTCTTTCATCTTTGCCATCGAGACATATGATTTATAGGCCAGCGGGAACAACAGCGCCTTGATCAGCAGGGTAAGCCCGATGATGGCGACACCCATGTTGCCGATCAGCAGGTTCAGGTGGTGCAGCACCCAGAAGATTGGCTTGGTCAGGAAGAAGAACCAGCCCCAATCGATCGAGTCGATAAACTTGTAGACACCTTTTGCCTCATACTCGCGCAGGATTTCCCATTCCTTTGCACCGGCGAACAACTGGGTTGTCACTGTCGCGGTCGTGCCCGATGCAATCGTTTGCGTCGGCAATACGGCTTCGGTCTGGAAGATTTCGGTGTTTGGCAGATATTTGACCGTCAGGCGCGATGCTTGTGCAGGGTCGGGGATAAGGTTTGTCATGAAATAGTGGCCGGTGAAACCGATCCAGCCGTTCGTGACGCCGTCAATCCGTTCCGATGGCACACCGTTAATCGGATCAAGGTCCGGGATATCGTCCCAACCTGTTTCAAGAAGTTCGCCATTGTTCATGGCGACCATACCTTCGTGAAGAATAAAGAAGTTTTGCGCGTCAGACGGAATGCCGTGCCGGGCAATGATCCCATAAGGGGCCATCGTCACAGATGTATCGGATGTGTTTTCAACCGATTGCGCGACGTTGAACATATAGTTTTCATCGATGGAGATAACCCGAGAGAAAACCTGACCCGCGCCGTTATCCCATGTCATCGTAACAGGGCTACCCACCGTAAGGGTGTCGCCTTCAGTCAAAGACCAAAGCGTGTTGGGACCTGGGACCTGTTCGGGGGCGATGCCCGCACCAGCGGCCCAGCCGTAAAGCGCGTAATAGGCATCATCAGTGCCGGCGGGGGACAAGAGCGTCACAATCGGTGCGTCGTCGTCAATTGTCGTCCGGTAATCTTTAAGCATCAGATCATCGACCCGACCGCCCAAAAGCGAGATGGACCCGGTAAGGCGCGCAGTCTCGACCGGGATGCGCGGCGCTTGTTCAAGGGCGTCTGCCCGGGTTTCGGAGGACGCAGGCGTTGTTGCCGCATTCGTGCCGGTTGGCACCGACGCGATTGGCGCAGCGGTGCCACCCGAGGTTGCCGCAGCCGTTTCCTGAACGGCGGGTGTGGTTTCCGGAGGGGGGAATAGTACGAACCACCCAAGGATCACTATGAAACTTAGAACCGTCGCTATGATGAGATTCTTGTTCTGATCGTCCATATGACCGCCACCTGATGTCTATAATATCAGCGTGGGTTCAACAGAGTGCAGCACCAAAGGTCAAGCAGATTCGGCCTTTCGCCTGTAGTATTGAAGTTGGTTTCGGGCCGCGGAACTATGCTTTTCCACCCATGATCCTTGGAACGTCGTGCAGTTTTGCGTTATGCGCTTCGATCCACGCAATTGTTTCGTCCATGGGCATCGGGTGCGCAATCCCGAAGCCTTGGACATGGTCGCAGCCAAGTTGGGCCAGAATGACGTGTTCTCCAACGGTTTCGACCCCTTCGGCCAGCGTCTCTACACCCAATCTTTCTGCCATGGTGAGGATCGCGCTGATCATGCGTTGTTGTTCAGGGTCACGGTCGGCCCTCAAGACAAAGGAGCGGTCGATTTTTATGCGGTTTACGCCAAACCGTCGGATCGAAGTGATAGAGGCGTGGCCCGTGCCAAAATCGTCTAGGTCAATCCGGCAGCCTAGGTCGCCCAATGCATTGATGTTTCGGGTGATCATGTCATCAGGCGCGCTTGCTACGACTGTTTCAAGCACCTCAATCGCCAGCCTGCCTGCTGTGAGGTCAAAGCGATCCAATTCCCAGCTGATTTTTCGAATGAGTAAGGGGTTACTAAGTTCAGAACCGGCAAAATTCACGCCGATTTGCGGCACGTGTAACCCGGCTGCGTCCCAGCTTTGTACTGCTGCGAACGCGTGATACATCATCATCTCGGCAAGCCGTTCCGACAATTCAGCCTGTTCTAATGCGGGCAGGAAATCTGATGGGAGCAGCATGCCGCGGGTCGGGTGAGACCATCTGGCCAATGCCTCGAACCCGCTGATTTGGCCTGTTTCGGTCGATATCTGGGGCTGGAACCAAGGCATGATCTGACCATTCTCAAGCGCCTGCGCAACTTCGTCGATAAGGGCGGCAGAATGTGCGGTTGGCGGTATCATGCGGTCGGTAAAGGCACGGATGCCTGATGGCCCGTGGCGCGTTGCCTCTTTCAGCGCGGTAAGTGCGGCACCCAACCAACCTTCGCCAGTGTTGCTGGGCGATCTGCTGTGCTGGCAAAATCCGACAGAGACCGAAACGTAAATAACGGTGCCGTCTATGGAAATAGGGTCTTCCGACACGCGTTGCAGCCTCGCGGCCATTTGGATGCAAAGCTCAAGATCAAGGTGGCGCACCGGATCAAGGCAGACGGCAAAGGTAACATTGTCGACGATGCCCACGCTGTCCTTGTCACGAAGGGATGACATCAAACGTTCTGAAATCTGTGTTCTGACCTGATCCGCGGCGGCCTTTCCAAAGCGGTTTTGTAATTCGGAAAAATCCTCTATCTCGAATGAAAAGACGGCTGATTTCCACCCGATTTCAGTCGCTTTTAGAAATACCTGATCGGCCAAGTCTTTGAACGCATTTGGTTGCAGGAGGCCTGTAACCCCTTCGCGGGCCAGAAGCAGTTGGTTCGCTGACCCATAAAAACTGCCTAGAAAAAGATAGGTAAGGGGGATGGCGACGGCGCAGATCAGTAACGCCTCTTCGCCACCGAACCAGTAGGTAGACAGGCAAAGGGCGGGTAAAAACGCCAACGCCGGGGGGCCGGTCATGATCGTTGAAATGCTGCGTCCCAAGTGTAGAACTGTTGCCTGCAAACTGCGCGCCATCGTTAAACCCCCATCTGACGCGGCTTGCGCGTCGTTGGATCAGCACTAGGGGCTTGCTGGTATCTGTCAGGTTAATGTTCCTGTTTTCTTCCAACCTGAATGCATAAGATTAGACGAAATTCTGCTAGGTATTTCGGGTCAACGCAGCAAAATCGAACAGTTTCGGGTCCAACAGGTGGGAGGGTCTGGCGTTCATCAGGGCGCGGAACATCACCTGACGACGACCAGGACTGTTGGCTTCCCAACCATCCAGAATCGCCTTGACCTGTTGACGTTGCAGACCGTCTTGCGATCCACATAGATCACAAGGAATAATAGGGTAACTCATGGCGTTAGAGAATTTTTCGCAATCAACCTCGGCAACATGGGCGAGTGGCCGATACACGAAAACATCGCCTTCTTCATTCAGCAGTTTGGGCGGCATCGTCGCCAGCCTTCCGCCGTGAAACAAATTCATGAAAAATGTCTCTAAAATGTCATCGCGGTGATGGCCCAAGACAACCGCGCTGCAGCCTTCTTCGCGGGCGATGCGGTACAAATGGCCACGACGCAATCGGCTGCACAGGGCACAGAACGTGCGGCCTGCAGGTATTTTATCCATCACGATTGAATAGGTATCTTGATATTCAATGCGATGCGGAACGCCCATTTTTTCAAGAAATGCTGGCAAAACGGTAGCAGGGAAATTCGGCTGACCCTGATCCAGATTGCAGGCGATAAGCTCAACCGGTAGCAATCCGCGCCATTTCAGTTCGTGCAGAATAGCCAGCAAAGTATAGCTATCCTTGCCGCCGGACATGCAAACCAGCCATTTGGTCCCTGGTTCGATCATGCCATATTGTTCAATCGCCTCGCGCGTGTGCCTCACAAGCCGCTTGCGCAGTTTGCGAAATTCGGTGCTTTGGGGTGCACCGTAAAAAAGCGGGTGAATATCGTCAGGTTGATCCAGCATGGGCTTGGCTTAGATCAACTGCCTGCGCCGATCAAGCGGCGGTTTAAGTCTGGCGCGCGCGATGGCGGCATTTTGTATGAGCTTTGACTGTAAACCGCAGGGCCAACAGGCAGCTAGTCCGGCACGTTATCAATGCCGCTGCCACCCCACGGATGACAGCGTGCAATACGGCGCAGGGCAAGCCAGCCGCCTTTGATGCCGCCATGTTTGTTTAAAGCTTCAAGCGCGTAGGCGCTGCATGTCGGCTGATAGCGGCAGTTTTGGCCAATCCACGGGCTGAAAACCAAGCGGTAAACATGCACCGGACCAGCAAGAATGCGCGCCAATACTGTCATTTGGCTTTGCCGTGTAGGATGTTGAGCGCTTTGATGAGATCGGCCTGAAGCTGCGAAAAGGGAATGCTGGCGGTCGCGCCCTGCCGCCCGATCAACACGTAGTCCATCCCGTCGCGACCGTGGTCCGGCAAGGCCAAGCGGGCAATTTCGCGCAGACGGCGTTTGGCGCGATTGCGCGCGACGGCATTCCCGACCTTTTTCGAACAGGTGAACCCGACGCGGACGCCTTCGGCCTCGTCTGGGGCGCGTTTGCGCATCTGCAGGATAAATCCCGGCATGGCGACGCGGGGCGATCTGGTGGCCCGTTGAAAGTCGGGCCTGTTTTTGAGGGTGGTCAAACGCAAAGAAACCGCCGGAAGCGGTTCCCGTTGGGCGGCGTTGGTGCCATCCATGGGTGCTTCCGACGGTGTCATAATTGCAAAGTCCTGAAAGCGCGAATTACGCGCTCAGTTCTTTCCGGCCTTGGGCACGGCGCGAGTTGATGATCTTGCGACCCGCTTTTGTTGCCATACGTGCACGGAAACCGTGGCGCCGCTTGCGCACAAGGTTTGAAGGTTGAAAGGTGCGTTTCATCGCTCCGGCTCCACTTAATACGTTAGATCAACACCAGATTCGGCGCATCACTGTCAATTCAAGCCCTGCCTCTAAAGCTGCTGCGCCCGCAAGTCAAACCCTTGAGACGGCAAATTTGGCGAAGCTGCAATAAAAACGGCGATTTTTCCCGCCGACTGTTTCAATAAGCTATCATAACCTTGGTTTTCTGCAACATACAGGGGTTTGCGATCAAGCGCGCGTGATGCCTCTGTCTGACAACGGCGATGTGGCCCATCTATAGGGTACGCGGCCACATTGACCGACATAGAGGGCGACCCGAGACATGGCAGATCAGACAGACAACAAACCCGCATGGCTTGGATACCTGCCAATCGCTGTGATCGTTCTTGTGGCAATCGTGGGCTTTTTCACGCTGCGTGATTACCTGACCTTTGAAACGCTGCGCGATAATCACGAGGCATTGATCGCATTTCGTGATGCGCATTACGTGCTGACTGTCCTTGTCTTCATCGCGACCTATATCCTGATTGTGGGGTTTTCACTGCCGGGGGCCGGGATCACCACCATCACGGGGGGGTTCCTGTTTGGTACCTTCTTTGGTGTGCTTTTTAACGTGACAGGGGCCACCCTAGGGGCCGTTGTGATTTTTCTGGCCGCGCGGATGGGCTTTGGCGAAAAGCTCAAGGCGCGCATGGATGCGTCAGAGGGTATGGTGCGTAAAATTAAGGACGGGATCGATAAAAACCAGTGGTCAATGTTGTTCTTTATCCGGTTTGTACCTGTGGTGCCGTTTTTTGTCGCCAACCTGATCCCTGCGTTTCTGGGCGTCATGCTGTACCGTTTTGTAATCTCGACATTTCTGGGAATTATTCCCGGGTCATTGGTCTTTACGTCGATCGGCGCGGGGCTAGGTACAGTGTTCGCCCGTGGTGAGACACCGAATTTCGGCGTCATATTCGAGCCATATGTTTTGCTACCTATTCTCGGCCTCGGTGCCTTGTCGCTTCTTCCCGTAATACTGAAAGCCGTCACTGGCAAAAAGGAACTGCTGAAATGAACCGTATTAAAACCGATCTTTTGATCATTGGCGCAGGTTCTGGCGGGCTGTCTGTTGCGGCGGGGGCCGCGCAAATGGGGGCGGATGTTGTCCTGCTTGAGGGGCACAAAATGGGCGGCGATTGCCTGAACTACGGCTGTGTCCCCTCAAAAGCGTTGATCGCGACGGGTAAGGCGGCATACGGCCAGCGGCATTCGGAACAGTTTGGCGTGACCAACGGCGCGGGCAATGTGGATTATGCAGCGGCCAAAGACCACGTGGCCGATGTGATCGCGCAGATTGCCCCCGTCGACAGTCAAGAACGGTTCGAGGGGTTCGGGGTCAACGTGATCCGTGAATTCGGGCGCTTTATCTCGAAGGATGAGGTGCAGGCCGGTGACACGATCATCAAGGCGCGCCGTATCGTGATTGCGACCGGGTCGTCCCCCTTGGTGCCGCCGATTCCTGGGTTGGACAAGACCCCGCACGAGACGAACGAAACCCTGTTCGATCTGCGCGAGAAACCCGATCATCTGTTGATCATTGGCGGCGGACCCATCGGCATGGAAATGGCTCAGGCACATATTCGCATGGGCTGCCAAGTGACGGTGATCGAAGGCAGCAAGGCGCTGGCCAAGGACGATCCCGAAACGGCTGCAATCGTGCTTCAATCGCTGAAAGACGAGGGCGTTGAGATTGCAGAAGATGCTGAGGCATCCGAGATCAGCGGTGATGTCGGTGCGATTGTGGTGAAATCTAAGGATGGCCGCGTGTTCAAGGGCTCGCATCTGCTCGTCGCTGTTGGGCGCAAGACGAATACAGATAGGCTGGACCTGGACAAAGCCGGGGTCGAACCCACCAAGAACGGCATCAAGGTGGATGCATCCCTGCGCACGACGAATCGCAAGATTTATGCGATTGGTGACGTGGCAGGTGGCATGCAATTCACCCATGTCGCGGGCTATCACGCTGGCGTTGTGATTAGATCACTGATGTTTGCGATCCCGTCCAAAGCCAAGACCGCGCATATCCCTTGGGCAACATATACTGACCCCGAATTGTCTCAGGTCGGCCTGACCGAAGCGCAGGCCAAAGAAGAGCACGGCGACAAGGTCGAGGTGGTACGCTTTCACTATAATCACAACGACCGCGCGATTGCGGAGCGGAAAACCAAGGGGTTTATCAAGGTCATGGTGGTTAAAGGCCGGCCCGTTGGCGTCAGCATTGTCGGCTATCAGGCGGGCGAGCTGATCAACCTGTGGGCATTGGCACTGGCAAATAACATGAAAATGAGCCAGATTGCAGGCATGGTTGCACCGTACCCCACGATTGGCGAAGTCAATAAACGCGCGGCAGGGGCCTATTTCTCGCCGCGGCTGTTCGAAAGCGATCTGGTCAAGACCGTCGTGCGATTGGTGCAACGGTTCATCCCCTAGGGCACGCCGCGCATGTTGAAATCCTTTTCAGGCCGATTGCTTATTCTAACCACCGTCTTTGTGATGTTGGCAGAGGTTCTGATTTTCGTCCCGACCATCGCGCGGTTCCGCGAAGAATACCTGATGAACCGGCTTGAACGGGCGCAGATTGCATCGCTGACGCTGCTGGCCAATGACATGATTGATCCCGCGCTCGAGGCCGAGCTGTTAAGGACCGCCGAGGTGTTCAACGTGGTGTTGCGGCGCGACGAGGTGCGGCAATTGGTGCTGTCATCGCCCATGCCGCAGTCGATTATCAACACCTATGATCTGCGCGATTCTACGCCGCTGATTTTGATCAGGGACGCGTTCATGCAATTGGCTGATACGCGGGACGGTGTGATCCGGGTGATCGGTGCGCCGGTTCAGGATGCGGGGAGTTCGATCGAAATTACCATGCAGACCGTGCCGCTGCGCGACGCGATGATTGATTATGGGCTTCGCATTTTGCTGCTGTCTGCCGTGATCTCGATCATTACTGCATCGTTGCTGTTCGTCGCGTTGCGGGTGTTATTGTTGAAACCGATCAAGGGCGTCGTTGGCCATATGCAAAACTATGCGCTGGCCCCCGAAGACGCCCGCCGCATTATCACGCCCTCGGCCGGTGTGACCGAGGTCCGCGAGGCCGAGGAAGCCTTGATGAAGCTTGAGACGGAGCTGACCCAAGCTTTGCGCCAGAAAGAACGTTTGGCGCAGTTGGGGCAGGCGGTCAGCAAGGTCAGCCACGATTTGCGCAACATCCTGACCACCGCGCAGCTGTTTACCGACCGTATCGAGATGTCCGAGGACCCCAGCGTGAAACGGATGGCCCCCAAGCTGGTCAGCTCCATCACCCGTGCTGTGCATCTGTGCGAATCAACGCTGGCCTTCGGTAAGGCCGAAGAACCCAGCCCGACACTGACGGTCACCGCATTGGATCACATCATCCAAGATGTTGTTGAGAACGAGCGTCTGGCCGCTGATGGGGCTGATATCAAATTTGTGATGGATGTCCCCGAAAACCTGAAAGTTCGTGCCGACCCTGAACAGTTATTCCGTGTGCTGTCTAACCTGACACGCAACGCCCGTCAGGCGATTGCCGCCACAGGGCAGGGCGGAGAGATTCGTTTAACCGCCACGGATCAGCCCGGATATTGGGTGATTGATGTCCAAGATGACGGCCCCGGCCTGCCGCCAAAGGCGCGCGAGCATCTGTTCACAGCCTTTCGGGGCGGCGCGCGCAAGGGCGGCTCTGGCCTTGGCCTTGCCATCGCTGCCGAATTGGTGCGCGGCCATGGTGGTACGCTTGAACTAAAGGAAACCGGCGCATCGGGGACCGTTTTCCGCATATCGCTGCCCAAAGGCGATGGCACGTTCTAGGTCAACGGCAGGAAATTGCAATTCAGGCCAAACAAGGGGTTGCAAAGCTCTGCGCCCAGAACTAAACCGCGCCGTAGTGCACCCGTAGCTCAGCTGGATAGAGTACCTGACTACGAATCAGGGGGTCAGAGGTTCGAATCCTCTCGGGTGCACCATTATTCTCTCAGCTATATCCCGCCTTCTTGGTATGATCCGAAGGCACGAGCGGATTCGTAATTCCCCGCTCCGTCCACGACTGGGCGTGATCAGTTGCTGCGAAAGATTCGCGACTCACCGATCATCTGTTCAAGGGCTGCAATGCGGTCTGCACTTTGATCAGAGCTGCGCAGCTGAATCTCAGCAACCAGTGCTTCGATCAGGAAATTGATCGCAAGGGTCGAATCCCAGCTCGACGGGACTTCGACCATTGAGCGAAAACAGAACCGCGCGTGTTTTTCGATGGGCGACCCCCATGCGTCGGTGAACAGCACAATGCTTGCCCCCTGTTTCACGGCAAGATTGGCCAGTTTTTCCAGCTCTTTCTCGTAACGGCGGATGTCAAAGATCACCAAAATCGCACCGGCATCCATATCCAGCAAGGATTGCGGCCAGACGCTTGGCGATGAATCCAGCAGCGTCACCTTGGGGCGGATGATTTGTAGGTGGTTAAAAAAGTAATGCGCGTTGGACCGCGTGATACGCCCACCCAATAAATAAAGGCGATGGGCGGGGTCCGACAGCACTTCGGCGACCTGATTGAATTCTGCCAGATCAAGGCGGTCTAGTGTGCGGTTGATGTTGTCGGACACTGCCTCGATAAACCGCGAGACCATGTGATCGCGGCTGTCAGTAGGGGCCACGGCATCCAGCTTGGCCAGTGGTTGCTTCATCCGCGCGCCGATTTCCTCGCGGATGGCGTCTTGCATATCCGAGAACCCGTCGAAGCCCAGTTTGCGCGCCAATCGAATAATGGTGGGCGATGACACCTCGGCGCATTCGGCCAACCGGTTGATGGATTGCAGGCCGGTCAACAAGGAATCGTCGAGCAGAACAGCGGACAATTTGCGCTCTGCTGCCGTAAGCTCTGTCTGCTTTTCTTTTAGCAAATCGCGGACGAGTGCTTTTTTGTGCAAAAGCTGTTCCTTTCGGTACAGAAATTCTGTGTATGAAGCAAAGGTTACAGGAAAATTCTTGACAGGCTAGAAAAATCTGTAGTGATGGGGGCCAGTCAAAAAGGATATTTTCGTTTTGAGCAGCGATTGGACAGCGGCGCGGGTGATTGGTAGCAGCGGGCAGACCCCGGTGTTGTTGATATGCGAACACGCATCCAATTTTATCCCTGATACGTTCGATTTGGGGCTTAGCGCAGATGCGCAGGCGTCCCATGCTGCGTGGGATATTGGTGCGCTGGATGTCGCGATTGAACTATGTGACGCGCTTGATGCGCCATTGGTGGCCGGCGGTGTTTCGCGCCTGATCTATGATTGTAACAGGCCCCTTGCTGCGCCGGATTGCGTTCCGGCCCGCAGCGAAGTTTTCGATATTCCGGGGAATGCGGGCCTGTCCGAGCAGGGAAAACAGGACCGGTTTGACCAAGTGCACACACCGTTTCACGACGCCGTGGATAAACAGCGCGCCCGGATGGCACCGCAGCTGGTCGTCACCATTCACAGCTTTACCCCGATCTATAACGGCAAAAAGCGCGAGGTAGAGTTGGGGTATCTCTATCACTCTGATCCCTCGGCTGCCCAAGCGCTTTTGGCGCAAGAACAGGCGCAAGGCACTTATCTAGCAGCGTTGAACGAACCTTATGCAGCCACGGATGGTGTGACCTATTCCCTTGAGAAACACGGAGAGGCGCACGGTGTGCCAGCCGTGATGATCGAAATCCGAAATGACCTGATCGATACCGGACCAAAGGCAAAAGCAATGGCGCAACATCTGGTTGGATCGCTTACCGCCGCGTTCCCCTCTCTTTTCCACGAGGCTGATAAATGAACGCCATGCGCAAATATATCTCGGTTGTGGATGGGTTTAACCACGGGCTGGGCCGTATCGCGATGTATGGCATCTTTGTCCTGATGGGCATTTTGCTATGGTCGTCCTACAATAAGACCTTTGCATCACCCCAGCTTTGGACGCTGGAAATGGCGCAGTTTGTCATGGTGGGCTATTACATTCTGGGCGGCCCCTACGCGATGCAAATGGGCGCGAACGTGCGGATGGACCTGTTCTATGCCGAACTGACCCCGCGCAAAAAGGCGTGGACCGATTGCATTACTGTACTGTTTTTGCTGGCTTATCTGTTCATCCTGCTGTGGGGCGGAATCGAATCCACGATGTATTCCTTTAAATACGGTGGCGAACGGAGCCCGACGGCGTGGCGCCCCTATATGTGGCCGGTCAAGGTAACCATGTGCATCGGCATATCGCTGATGTTGCTTCAAGCTGTCTCTGAGCTGTTCAAGGACATCCTTTTCCTCAAATCCGGTGAGGACACACGCGATGCCCTATGAACTGATCGCCATATTGATGTTTTCGACCATGATGCTGATGCTTCTGACGGGGCAGCGGGTGTTTGGTGCCATCGGTTTTGTCGCCGTGATCGCTGCGCTGTTTTTATGGGGTGACAGGGGCGGCTATGACATCGGGTTTTCAGCCGCGATCAAGCTGATGCGCTGGTATCCGTTGCTGACCCTGCCGATGTTCATCTTCATGGGCTATGTGCTGTCCGAGTCTAAAATCGCGGATGACCTCTATAAGATGTTTCACGTCTTTATGGGCGGCGTGCGGGGCGGGCTGGCGATTGGGACAATCGGTCTGATGGTGCTGATTTCCGCCATGAACGGGTTGTCTGTTGCGGGGATGGCGATTGGTGCAACGATTGCGCTGCCTGAATTGCTGAAACGGAATTATGACAAGCTGATGGTGACGGGTGTCATTCAGGCCGGGTCAAGTTTGGGCATCCTTGTGCCGCCATCCGTGGTGCTGGTGCTATATGCGATGATCGCGCGTCAGCCGGTGGGGCAATTGTGGCTGGCGGGGGCCATTCCGGGGCTGATGATGGCGACGATGTTCATTATCTATATCGCCATTCGCTGCCGGATTAACCCAGAGCTTGGGCCAGCGCTGTCGCCCGAAGAACGTGATGTCGGTTGGCCCGAAAAGCTGCGCCTGCTGCGCGCTGGGCTGCTGCCAGTGGTGATCTTTGCCGTGATGATGGTGCCCTTTGTGAACGGGTGGACATCGCTGGTCGAAAGCTCGGCCATTGGGGCCATCGCCGCCTTTTTGGCCGCGATCCTTAAGGGGCGTATGACACGGCAGGTATTCGAGACATCGGTGCGTCAGACCCTTGCGATTACCTGTATGTTCATGTGGATCATTTTGGCGGCGCTGGCGTTTGGTGCGGTGTTTGACGGTCTGGGTGCGGTCAAGGCGATTGAAAACCTGTTTACCGAACAATGGGGGCTGAACCCTTGGGTGATCCTGATCCTGATGCAGCTGTCATTTTTGGTCATGGGCACCTTTCTGGATGACACAGCAATGCTGGTTATCGTGGCCCCGCTGTATGTGCCGCTGGTTGGCGCGTTGGGCTTTGATCTGGTGTGGTACGGCGTGCTATACACGATCACCTGTCAGATCGCTTATATGACGCCGCCGTTTGGCTATAACCTGTTCCTGATGCGGGCCATGGCCCCGCCCGAGATTACGATTACAGATATCTACCGTTCCATCATTCCGTTTGTGGGTGTGATGATACTGGCCTTGGCCGTTGTGATGCTGTTCCCGCAGATCGCCCTTTGGCTGCCCAATTACGTTTACGGCAAGTAACCGAATTAACCACCACGTGGCCGGGTGAACCGGCCCTTGAAATCCGAAACCCGACAAGGAGTATGTCACATGACAACCAGACGTAAGTTTCTTAAGGGGGCCGCAATTGCAGGTCCCGCAGCCATTGCCACACCGTCGATCCTGCATGCGCAGGAACCGATCCGCTGGCGTTTTCAAACCTATGCCGGTGCGGCACTGGGCGAAGAAGTAACAAAACCCGCCATCGACGCCATCAATGCTGCGTGTCAGGGCGAGCTTGAGATCGAACTGTTCTATGCAGACCAAATCGTTCCCACGGGCGAGCTGTTCCAGGCGTTGCAGCGCGGCACCATCGACGGCGTGCATTCGGATGATGATTCCATGGCGTCGCCAACACCTGTGCGGTCCTTTGGCGGGTATTTCCCGCTGGCGACCAAGCACGCGTTGGACGTGCCTGTGCTGTTCAACCAATACGGTCTGGCCGATATCTGGCGTGAAGAATACGCCAAGGTTGGCGTGCATTGGCTGTCCGCTGCGGGTCAGGATCCGTGCAACTTTAACACCGTTAAACCGATCACATCGCTTGCCGACATGGACGGTCTGAAACTCTATACCTTCCCAACTGCTGGCCGTTTCTTGTCGCAGTTTGGTGTTGTGCCGGTGAACATCCCCTATGAGGACGCCGAAGTTGCCGTTCAAACAGGCGAGCTGGACGGTATGGCATGGTCAGGCATCACCGAAGACTACACCGTGGGCTGGGCAGATGTGACCAATTATTTCTGCACCAACAACATTTCGGGCGCATGGATCGGGTCGTTCTTTGTCAACGCCGAGAAATGGGCAGAGCTGCCTGATCACCTGAAACAGATCGTGTCCTCGGCCATCGAGGCAAGCCACACCTACCGCAACCAGTGGTATTGGGGCGGCGAGGCGCGTCTGCGCGCATCTGGCGAAAAGCTGGAGCTGACATCGGTCCCGCAGGAAGAATGGAAGGTCGTCGAAGAGGCAGCCGTCAAGTTCTGGGACGAGATGGCCGAAGAAGGCGAAACAGCCGCGAAGATCGTTCAGATTTTCCGCGACTACAACGAAGTGACATCGAAAGCGGGCCCGCCCTATACCTTTGGCTGATCCGCGATAAACTTATGATAAATGGGGCGGCGCGGTTGTGCCGCCCTCACACATGCAAAAGGAACGTCTGCACATGGGCAATTTAACATTCGATACGCTCAGGGAAATGGCCGATAACGGCGAGGTTGATACCGTATTGGTGGCCCTTGTCGATATGCAGGGCCGTCTGATGGGCAAGCGCTTCCACGTCACAAATTTTATCGAGCATTCCCATGCCGAGACCCACTGCTGCAATTATCTGCTGGCCACCGATCTGGTGATGTCCACGCCCGAAGGGTTCGCATCGACCAGTTGGCAAACCGGCTATGGTGACTATGTTTTGCGCCCCGATCTGTCGACGATGCGGCAGGTGCCGTGGTTGGATAAAACCGTATTGGTGCTGGGCGATGTGCTGGATCACCACACCCATGAACCTGTGCCTCATTCGCCGCGTTCGATGCTGAAAAAGCAGATCGCGCGGCTGGATGCCTTGGGCTTTGACGCGATGATGGCGACCGAGCTTGAGTTCTTTTTGTTCGAGGGCGATTACCGCACCCTTCAGAAAGAGAAATACGCAAACCTCGTGCCGCTGAACGGCCATAACGAGGATTACTGCCTGTTCCAAACCTCCAAAGAGGAAGCATTCTTGCAGCCGTTGCGCAATCATCTGGTTGCCGCTGACGTGCCGATTGAATGCACCAAGGGCGAGGCCGAAACCGGCCAGCAAGAGCTGAACATCCGCTATGCAGCGGCTCTTGATTGCGCGGATAATCATACGATTGCGAAACAGGCGACCAAGGAAATCGCCTTTCAGCAGGGGTTTTCGGCGTCGTTCCTGCCAAAATGGGCACCGGACAAGGTCGGGTCGTCCAGCCACGTGCATATGTCACTGTGGAAAGACGGCACGCCTGCATTTTTCGACAAAGACGCCAAGCTGGGCATGTCCGAACTGATGGGCCATTTCATGGCGGGTTTGATCAAATACGCGCCTGATTTCACCTATTTTCTGGCCCCCTATATCAACAGCTACAAACGCTTTGCCAAAGGCACCTTTGCGCCCACGAAAACGGTTTGGTCTGTCGATAACCGCACCGCCGGTTTCCGGCTGTGTGGAGATGGCACCAAGGGTATTCGCGTTGAATGTCGCATCGGCGGGTCGGACCTGAACCCCTATCTGGCGCAGGCTGTTTTGCTGGCGGCGGGCCTCAAGGGGATCGAGGAAAAGCTGCCCCTGCAAGAACCGACAATGGGCGATGTCTATGAAGACGCAAGCGTCACGGAAATCCCGCGTACCTTGCGGGCTGCGACCGACACTTTGCGCAACTCTGCTATGCTGCGCGAGGCCCTTGGCGACGACGTGGTTGACCATTACACCCGCGCAGCTGAATGGGAGCAGGAGGAATACGACAAGGTCGTAACCGACTGGGAAATTAACCGCGGATTTGAGCGAGCATAAGCAATGACAAAGACCCTGAAATGTATCTCACCGATTGACGGATCGGTTTATCTGGAACGCCCTGTCCTGTCGCTGGATGCTGCGCGCGACGTCTGCGCACAGGCGAAATCGGCGCAAGTTTTGTGGGCGGCACGTCCGCTGACTGAGCGCATTGATCTGGTGCGCGCCGCCATCGCCGAGGTTGGCAAAACGACAGACCGCATGGCAGTTGAACTGGCCCATCAAATGGGCCGCCCCGTCCGCTATGGCGGTGAGTTTGGCGGCTTCAACGAACGTGCCAGCTATATGGCCGACATCGCCGAAGAGGCGCTGGCCCCGATGATTATCGAGGACAGCGAAACAGCCACCCGCAAGATCACCCGCGAGGCGCGCGGCGTGGTGTTGGTCGTGGCCCCTTGGAACTACCCTTACATGACGGCGATCAACACCGTTGCCCCTGCGTTGATCGCGGGCAACACTGTTGTGCTGAAGCACGCCACGCAAACCTTGCAAGTGGGCGAACGTCTGGCCGAGGCATTCCACGCCGCGGGTATTCCCGAACATGTATTCCAGAACGTGTTTCTGGATCACGACACCACGTCGGCCCTGATCGCTGAACGCCAATTTGGTTTCGTGAACTTCACTGGTTCCGTTGGTGGCGGCAAGGCGATGGAGGTCGCCGCAGCAGGCACATTCACCCCCGTGGCGACTGAATTGGGCGGCAAAGACCCCGGTTACGTGCGCGCTGATGCGAATGTGGATGCGGCGGTGGACGGGTTGATGGACGGCGCAATGTTTAACGCGGGCCAATGTTGCTGCGGGATTGAGCGGATTTACGTGCATGAAAGCCTGTATGACGCATTCGTAGAAAAAGCCGTTGCATGGGTAAACGCCCTGAAACTTGGCAACCCGTTGGAGCAGGAAACCACCATCGGCCCAATGGCCAACGTCCGCTTTGCCGCCGAAGTCCGCGCGCAGATCGCCGAGGCTGTGGCGGATGGCGCGACCGCGTTGATCGAACCCTTTGCGCAGGATGACGGGGCCGCCTATCTGACGCCGCAAATCCTGACGAACGTGAACCACAACATGCGCGTGATGCGCGACGAAAGCTTTGGCCCCGTGGCTGGCATCATGCCGGTCAAGGATGACGCCGAAGCGATTGCGCTGATGAACGACTGCCAGTTCGGGCTGACCGCTGCGATCTTTACCAAAGACGCGGATGCCGCTGACGCTATCGGTGCGCAACTGGAAACCGGCACTGTGTTCATGAACCGTTGTGATTACCTCGATCCCGCGTTGTGCTGGACGGGCTGCAAAGACACCGGCCAAGGCGCGGGCCTGTCCGTGCTTGGCTATCAGGCGCTGACGCGTCCCAAATCTTACCACCTTAAAAAGGCTTGATCCTATGGAGCTGAAAAACAACTGGTCCTACCCCACTGCAATGCGTTTTGGTGCGGGCCGCATATCCGAGATCGGCGAGGCCTGCGCGGCCGCTGGGATCAAGAAACCACTGCTTGTCACGGACAAGGGGCTGGCATCGATGGCCATCACCACCAAGACGCTTGACCTGCTTGAGGCCGCGGGCCTTGGCCGTGCGATGTTTTCCGAAGTGGACGCGAACCCGACCGAGATTAACCTTGATGCGGGCCTGAAGGTTTACCGCGACGGGGGCCATGACGGTGTGGTTGCCTTTGGCGGTGGGTCTGGCCTTGATCTGGGTAAGATGGTTGCGTTTATGGCGGGCCAAACGCGCCCTGTTTGGGATTATGAGGATGTCGGCGATTGGTGGACCCGCGCCGACGCAGATGCCATCGCGCCGATCATCGCCGTGCCGACCACGGCTGGTACGGGATCAGAGGTCGGTCGCGCGTCGGTGCTGACCAACTCTGAAACCCACGTGAAAAAGATCATCTTTCACCCCAAGGTGCTGCCAACGGTTGTGATCTGTGACCCCGAACTGACTGTCGGGATGCCAAAACATATCACCGCAGGCACCGGCCTTGATGCCTTTGCCCACTGTGTCGAGGCGTTTAGCAGCCCGCATTACCATCCCATGAGCCAAGGTATCGCGCTGGAAGGCATGCGTCTGGTCATCGATTATCTGCCTCGCGCCTATGCCGATGGCACCGATATCGAGGCGCGCGCGCAGATGATGTCAGCCGCCGCGATGGGGGCCACAGCATTTCAAAAAGGTCTGGGTGCGATCCACGCGATGAGCCACCCGATTGGCGCGGTGTTCAACACCCACCACGGCACCACCAACGCCGTGTGTATGCCTGCGGTGCTGGACCTGAATGAAAGCATGATCCGCGAACGCTTCGACCGTGCCGCAGGATATCTGGGCATCGAGGGCGGCTATGACGGTTTCCGCGCCTTTGTGCAGGATTTCAATGACAGCTTTGCCATCCCACGCAAACTGTCCGAGATGGGCGTGACCGCTGATCGTATGGATGATCTGGTCGCCATGGCGTTGGAAGACCCGTCTTGCGGCGGCAATCCGGTTACCTTGACCAGCGATAACCTGCGCAAGCTGTTCGAGGCGACAATCTAAACTGAAAAAATGCCCCGATAGGTTTCTATCGGGGCATACAGGCTGGAGTGTGACTGCCAGCTTGAACGAGGCAAGCCCGCTGGCAGCTCTGTTATGCGTCTTGTGCGGCCAAGGTGCCGATCTTGACGGCGCGGGTCACTTCCTTGCCCCGGTGCAGAACCACCACATCAGCCGTTTGATCGGGGTCCGTGTCCGCCACGGCGCGGGTCAGATCGCGCAGTTCGTCAATCTCGGTCCCGTTGAACGACAAGATGATATCGCCCTTTTTCAGCCCTGCCTTTTGCGCGGGACTATCGTCGCTAATGGCTTCGATCACGGCCCCTTTGGGCGCGTCATAACCCAAGACCTGCGCGATCTCGTCGGTCATCGGGCGGATTTGAACGCCCAGCCAGCCGCGTGTGATCGACCCGTCATCAGCCAGATCGGCAACGATGTTTTGCACCAGATCGGAGGGCACGGAAAACCCGATCCCAACAGACCCGCCACCGGGGGACAGGATCGCGGTGTTGACGCCGATCACTTCGCCAGCGTTGTTAAACAGCGGCCCACCCGAATTGCCACGGTTGATCGCTGCATCGGTCTGGATGAAGTCATCATAAGGGCCCGCGTTGATGTTGCGCGATTTGGCCGAGATGATACCGGTGGTCACTGTGCCACCAAGGCCAAAGGGGTTGCCCATGGCCACAACCTCATCGCCCACACGCATGCTGTCAGATGATCCAAAGTTCACGGCGGGCAGATCAACATCGGCCTCGATTTTCAGCAGGGCAATGTCGGTCAACGGATCGCTGCCGACAACTTTGGCCTCAAAGCTGCGCCCGTCCGACAGCTTGACGGTAACCTTGTCCGCGCCTTCGACGACGTGGTTGTTGGTCACGATCTGACCGTCGGTTGAGATAATAAACCCTGAGCCAAGACCCTGAACCGGCTGCGCCTCGGCCCCTTGGCCGGGCATCATTTGTTCAAACCGCTTGCGCAATTCTTCGGGCATGCCTTGGGGCAATTCAACCTGCGCCTGGGGTTTCGTGGTTGTCCCTGAAACTTCGATAAACACGACCGAAGGCGATATCGTTTCGACCAGATCGGCATAACCGCCTGCCGGAACCGCCAATGCGGTGGTGGGGGCGATTGCCACCAAAGATGTCGACGCCAAAGCGGCAGCCAGAACAAATGGCAATGCGCGGCGGGGTGATTTCGTTAAAGATGTCATGTTTGCTTCCTTACATCATTGGTATGGTCCCCAAATGGCTGCCCGTTGTTACAGGGCGTTTTTGCGCCATATACAAATCTGTAAGATTGCTTTGCAGGGCTGCCGGACGCCTCTTTTTTGAGGTATCGCCAAGGCATGGCTTGGACGGAACGGATGAAATGAAACTGCTTGTAGTAGAAGACGATGCCACCACGGGCACCTATATCGCGCGCGGTTTGCGCGAAGAGGGGCATACCGTTGATCTGGTGACGGATGGCCGCGAGGGGCTGTTTCAGGCCACATCAGGCAGCTATGACGTGCTGATCATTGACCGGATGCTGCCAGAGGTCGACGGGCTGACGCTGGTCAAAACGCTGCGCGGTGCGGGCAATACCACGCCTGTGTTGTTCCTGACGGCGATGGGTAGTGTTGATGATCGGATCAGTGGTTTGAATGCGGGCGGGGATGATTATTTGGTCAAGCCGTTTGCGTTTGGCGAATTGTCGGCGCGGGTCGCGGCATTGGCCCGCCGCCCCCAAGCGCTGGAGCAGGAAACGGTACTGCGCGCGGGCGACCTTGAGATGCATTTGATCACCCGCAAGGTCACGCGGGCGGGGCAAGAGATTGATCTGCTGCCGCGTGAATTTGCGCTGCTGGAACATCTGTTGCGCCGCAAGGGCCGGGTGCAGACGCGCACCATGCTGCTTGAGGCGGTTTGGGACATCAGCTTTGATCCGATGACCAATGTGGTCGAAACCCACATCAGCCGGCTGCGCGCGAAAGTAGACAAACCGTTTGAGCGTGAGTTGATCCAGACCGTGCGCGGCGCGGGCTATAGGATCGCTGGATGAGGGGCCGGATCAGTCAGCTTTGGCGGTCGATGCCGGTTCGGTTGGCGCTGCTGTTGGTGTTGCTGTTTTCAACCGTCAGCTTGATCAGCCTTTTGGCCAGCTATGCCGTGACCCAAAATTCGTTTGAAACCGCGATCCGCGCTGACCTTGAACAAGACATCGCAGGGTTTCGCGCAGCCCCTAATTCGCGGGCGGTTTCATTGTTGGTAGATGCTGAATCCCGTGGGACAGACCCGAGTCGCGTGATCCTAAGCTATATCACCCCGAACGGGCAGATATTTGGCAACGGGGCCATCGCGCGTGATGACGAAGGGTATCACATCGTTTCCCTCGCCGAGGGGCAGGCGCAATATGACGGGGAATATTTGTCGCTGACCACACGGCTTTATGGCGGGCAGCTGACCGTTGCGCGCAGCCTTGCCCAAGTCGAAGCGTTGCGCGTCGTGTTCTTTAACATCCTGTTGCTCAGCCTCTTGCCAACGGTTCTGATTGCGTTGTCGGGGGGCCTATATCTGGCGCGGCGCAGCAAACGCCACGTCGAGGTCATTGGCGGTATGTTGGATGATCTGACCAATGGCGATCTGTCGGCGCGCGTGACAGTGGGGCCGCGTTGGGCGGATGATTTGGTGCGCATCGGTGGCAAGCTAAACCAGATGGCCAGCGCGCAAGAGGCGCAGACGCAGATGTTGCGGCAGGTATCCTCGGACATCGCGCATGATCTGAAGACGCCGATCCAACGGGTTGCCGTGCATCTGGATGATCTGGCCCGCACCATTCCGCCTGCGTCAGAGGAAGGTGCGTTGCTGGGGCAGGTCCAAGACGAGGTTGCTGGCATCGCATCAGTCTTTCAATCGCTGCTGCAAATTGCGTCGGTCGAATCCGGATCACCCAAGGCGCATTTCAAACCCGTCGATTTGAACCAGCTGTGCCAGACCATGACCGAGGTTTATGAACCAGCGGCTGCAGCCAATGATCAATCGTTGATCTGCGAGGTGCCAGCGCAGGTGGTTCAGGTGTCAGGCGATAAAAATCTGTTGGGGCAGGTGCTGGCAAATCTGGTTGAAAACGCCGTGCGCCACACCCCCAAGGGCAGTGAAATTACCGTAAACCTTGTGCAAAACGCAGGTCGCGCGGTTCTTGAGGTCGCCGATAACGGGCCAGGCATTCCGGCGTCCGAGCGTGAAAATGTGGTGCGCCGGCTTTATCGTCTGGACCGTAGCAGGCACACCCCGGGCAATGGTCTGGGGCTAAGCTTGGTTGAGGGCGTCGTGAAGCTGCACGGCGGTGATTTGGCATTGTTGGATAATGGGCCGGGCCTAAAGGTCAGGATTGAATTTCCAACATATTCACCTGCGGCAATTTGATATTGTGACACTGGCCAAGGTTTAGATTAGATCTAAGTTGAGCAATGCGAAGCGATGCCTTTGCACTCAATGACGAAAGGTCTGATATGTTAGATGGGTTTTCTGCCGAGGTGTTGGCGCGGGTCCAGTTCGCCTTTACCGTTTCATTCCACATCATTTTCCCGGCATTCTCGATCGGGTTGGCCAGCTTTCTGGCCGTCCTGAATGCGCTGTGGTTGTGGACCAAGGACGACACATATCAGGTTCTGTTCGACTACTGGAAAAAAATATTCGCCGTGGCATTCGGCATGGGCGTCGTGTCGGGCATCGTTATGTCCTATCAATTCGGCACCAACTGGTCGGTGTTTTCGGACAAAGCCGGGCCGGTCATCGGGCCGTTGATGGCCTATGAGGTCCTTTCGGCATTCTTTCTTGAGGCCGGATTTCTGGGCATCATGCTGTTCGGTCTGAAACGCGTCGGCGCGGGACTGCACATGTTTGCCACCGCGATGGTCGCCTTTGGTACCTTGCTATCGGCCACTTGGATTTTGTCGGTGAACAGTTGGATGCAGACGCCAGCGGGTTACGGCCTCAACGAGGTCGGGCAATATATCCCGCTTGATTGGTGGAAGATCGTCTTCAACCCGTCCTTCCCTTATCGCTTGGTCCATATGGTTCTGGCGGCCTATCTGACAACGGCGCTGGTTGTTGGCGCGGTCGGCGCATGGCATCTGTTGAAAGACAACAAAGGGCCCGCATCGCAACGCATGTTTTCGATGGCGATGTGGATGCTGCTGTTTGTAACGCCCCTGCAAATCGCGGCAGGGGACTTCCAGGGCATCAACACGCTGGAACATCAGCCTGCAAAAGTCATGGCGATGGAAGGCCATTTCGACAGCCACCCCGATGGTGCGCCGCTGATCCTGTTCGGCATCCCGAACCAAGCGGAAAAGCGCGTGGACTATGCCATTGAGGTGCCCAAGCTGTCGTCGCTGATCCTTAAACACGATCTGAACGCGCCGCTGGCTGGCCTTGATACCATCCCCGACGAAGACGAGCCGCCGGTTGCAATCGTGTTCTTTTCGTTCAGGGTAATGGTCGGTTTGGGCTTTGCGATGCTGGGGCTTGGCTTGTGGGGCGCAATCATGCGGTGGCGTGGGAAATTACACAGCAGCCCGATGCTGCACCGCGCGGCCATCGTGATGGGGCCGATGGGGTTTGTTGCGGTGCTGGCTGGCTGGATCACCACCGAAGTCGGCAGGCAGCCGTTCACGATCTACGGGCTTTTGCGTACCTCTGACAGCCTTGCACCTGTCAGCGCACCAGCCGTTGCTGCATCGCTTACTGCCTTTATCATCGTGTATTTTTTCGTCTTTGGCGCGGGGGTCTATTACATCCTGCGTTTGATGGGGAAACGGCCCAAGGTCGGTGCCGTGGGCGAGATTACGGATGGCCCAATTCGGACGGCAGGCACGACGCAAGTCGCGCATAAAGGCCACAAAAACCAACGCCCCGCGGAATAGGAGAGATACCATGTTTGGACTTGAGCTTTCTTTCATCTGGGCGGGCCTCATCGCGCTGTCGGTTTTGATCTATGTGATCCTAGACGGGTTCGATCTGGGCGTCGGCCTGCTGTTCCCGCTGTCCAAAGATGAGGAAGAGCGTAACCTGATGATGAATTCGGTCGCGCCGATCTGGGACGGGAATGAAACCTGGCTGGTGCTGGGGGGCGGCGGGTTGTTCGCCGTCTTCCCGCTGGCCTATGCCACGATCATGCCCGCGCTATATATGCCGATCATCCTGATGCTTCTGGGGTTGGTGTTTCGCGGCGTGGCCTTTGAATACCGCTGGCGGACGACGCGTTGGAAAGGGCTTTGGGATATCTCATTTTTTGGCGGGTCTTTTGTTGCGGCGTTCTGTCAGGGCATCGCCTTGGGCGCGCTGGTGCAAGGGATCGAGATCGAAAACCGCGCCTATGCGGGCGGTTGGTGGGATTGGCTGACGCCGTTTTCCATCCTGACCGGCGTCGCGGTGACGATGGGCTATGCCATGCTGGGCGCGACTTGGCTGAACATGAAGCTTGAGGGACGCATTCAGGCCCATATGCGGCGGTTGGCGTGGCCTTTTGCCATTGCGACCGTGGCCTTCATGGGCGTTTTCAGCATTTGGACCCCGTTTCTGGATGGCGAATACTACACCCGCTGGTTCGCCTTCCCCACGGCCATCTTTACGTTCTTGGTGCCTGCGCTGGTCGCTGTTGCCGTTTTCGGACTGTTCCAAGGTCTGCGGCGGCACTGGGATGTGACGCCGTTCCTCTGCGCCTTGGCCTTGTTTGTGCTTGGGTTTGCGGGCATCGGGATCAGCTTTTACCCGCATATAGTCCCGCCATCCCTGACCATTGCCGAAGCGGCGGCACCTGACAGCAGCCTGAAATTCGCGCTGGTCGGCACGTTGGTCTTGCTGCCGATGATCCTGTCCTACACCGCCTACACCTATTGGGTGTTCCGGGGTAAAATTGACCCTGCCGAAGGGTATCACTGATGGGTGGCAAGTGGCTGTCCAGAACCGGCTGGTTCGTGCTGATCTGGGTGCTAAGCGTGCTGGCCCTTGGTATTGTCGCCTATGCGATCCGGTTGGCGATTGTTCCGTAACGCAAGGTAATCGGGTTGAATGCCATTGGGCCAGCGGACGGGGTTGCAAAACTGCCGATCCTCTGGCCCTTTTGCGTCCAGATTTATCGACGGACCAACCCCAAGGAATTTCCCATGCGCGCCATGCAAGTCACCGCCTATGATCAGCCGCTTCGCCTGCAAGACCTCAAGGTGCCGACGCCGGGCCCCGGTGAAGTCTTGGTTAAGGTTGAAACCTGCGGTTTGAATTTTGGCGATCTGCTGCTGATCAAGGGGACCTATCAGGAAAAACCCGCCTTGCCGTTTACCTTGGGCATGGAGTTGGCCGGCACCGTGACCGCAGTGGGCGAGGGGGTGCAGGGCCTCGCAGTGGGCCAGCGCATCGCGGCCTACAGCGGTTTTCACGGGTTAGCGGAATATGCGGTGGTTTCTGCCGACATCTGCGTGCCGATCCCAGATGAGATGAACGCGGTCGACGCGGCCGCGTTTCTGATTGCGTATGGGACCAGCCATGTGGCGTTGGAGTATAAGGCGCGGTTGCAGCCCGGTGAACGGCTGTTGGTGTTGGGCGCATCGGGCGGCGTGGGCCTGACGGCGGTTGAGCTGGGCAAGCTGATGGGGGCCGAGGTGATCGCCTGTGCACGTGGTCAGGCCAAGCTTGATATCTGCCGCGCGGCGGGCGCGGACCATCTGATTGATTCCGAGGTTGATGACATCCGCGAACTCGTCAAATCGCTGGGCGGTGCCGACGTGGTCTATGACCCGATTGGCGGTGATCAGTTCAAGGCCGCCATGCGTGCGTGCAACCCCGAGGCACGATTATTGCCGCTTGGCTTTGCCTCGGGCGAGGTGCCGCAGATCCCTGCGAATATTGTCATGGTTAAGAACCTGAATATTCTTGGCCTGTTCTGGGGCGGTTATAAGAAATTCAAACCCAAGGTGCTGACTGACAGCTTTAGAACGCTGATCGATTGGTATGTTGCGGGCAAGTTGAAACCCCATGTCAGCCATGTGTTGCCGTTGGAACAGGCGAACGAAGCGCTGGACCTGCTGCGCACTCGCAAGGCAACCGGCAAGGTCATCGTGCGCGTGTCAGACTAAAGTCCGCGCAAGGGCTGCCTGCGCAAGGATGCGCGGGCTTTTTGACGTTCGCGCAGAAACACGAACAATCCCGACCCCAAGATCAGCGCGATGCCAACCCAGACTTCCCACACGGGCAAGTCGCCAAAGATCACCAGCCCCCAGAACACCGCCAGCGGCAGGCCGATATATTCAAAGGGTGCCACGGTTGCAGCGTCGGCAATGCGATAGGCTTGGCTGAGGCAATAGCCGATTACGGCGGCGTTCAGGCCCAGACCCAAGAACACCCAGATGTCGCCCTGCGCTGGCCAGACCCATGCTCGCAGCAAGAACTGCATTGACGGGGCGCTGCCATCGGTGGCAAAGCGGCCATCGCCCGCGAATAGGAAAAACCCGATCGAGACGACCAGAAACGTGCCTTGAATATAGATCGCCAGCGCCGACGCCTTGCTGTGCACGCCAAGCTTGCGGGTCATCAGTTGGTTCAAGGCATAGGTCAGCGCCGCCACCACGGGGAGCAAAAGCACCAGCCGCGAGGCCTGCAAGCTTTCTGCATCCGCCCACGGACGCTGCATAATTATGACCCCCAAAAAGCCAACTGCCACGGCACCCAACCGCATGATGCCGACTTTCTCGCCCAAGATCGGGATCGACAGCAATGTGATAAACAGCGGTGCCACAAAAAACAGCGCGGTCGCATCGGCCAAGGGCAGGGCGGCCAAAGCCAAAAAGAACGTCATATTGGCGATCACCACGAGCAATCCGCGTAGCAAGTGCCAGTGCCACTGCGACGTTTTCAAGATGCGCCATCCGCCCTCTAGCTGAACAAGGGCAAGGCCGAACAGGATACCGATAAAGGCGCGTGCAAAGACGATTTCATGCAAAGGATAGCCGCCCGACAATTGCTTGATCAGCATGTCGTTGATCGAAATTGCGAACACCCCGGCAAAGATAAAAGCGATGGCTGCGCTGGACTGGCTGTGTGCATTTGCATTCATATCGAAGACCTATCAGCTATATGCATCCTGTCCAGCGTGTTTCCGTCTTGGCGCGCGCATTGTAACTGCGCTAGGCTGGTGGAAATATCGCCTCAGGAGGATACACCGATGCAAATGTCAGACACGCGCCAGATCGCCGCCACCCCCGAAGAGGTTTACGCCGCATTGCTGGACCCCGACATGCTGATCAAATGCGTGCCGGGCGCGACCGAAGTCACCGGATCGCCGGAAGAAGGCTTTGAGGCGACCGTGGTGCAAAAGGTCGGGCCGGTCAAAGCGACCTTTAAGGGCCAAGTCGAAATGTCCGATCTGGTGCCGGGGCAATCGCTGAAAATCAGCGGCGAGGGCAAGGGCGGCGCAGCAGGCTTTGCCAAGGGTGGCGCGGATGTCCGGCTGTCGGCCAAGGATGGCGGCACTGAATTGACCTATGATGTTGAGGCCAAGGTAGGCGGCAAGCTGGCGCAACTTGGCAGCCGGATCATTGACGGCTTTGCCAAGAAAATGGCCGATCAGTTTTTCAACAACCTGCAAGAAACCCTTGAAGGGCCAGCTGGTGCGGAGGCGGCGGACGCGGATGAGGTCGCCGCCGAGGCACCAAAAAAGAAGGGGTGGTTCGGGCGCGAAAAGTCCTGAACTAACCCCCTGTTATCTTGGCCCTAATCAGTTTAGCTTTCGGAAAAATTATCCGGAGGCTGTGATGCCAGATATTGTCGAAATTCATAACTTGCGCAAAGCCTATGATGACGGGTTCGAGGCCCTTAAAGGGGTCACGCTAAACATCAAGAAGGGCGAAATTCTGGCCCTTCTTGGCCCGAATGGGGCAGGAAAAACAACACTTATTTCAACGGTTTGCGGGATTACCACAGCAACCGGCGGGACGGTCAAAGTGGGCGGTCACGACACGGTTTCCGATTACCGCGCGGCCCGTACGATGATCGGTTTGGTCCCCCAGGAAATCAACCTAGAGCCGTTCGAGACGGTGATGAGCACCGTACGGTTTTCACGCGGCTTGTTTGGCAGGCCCAAAAATGACGCGGCGTTGGAAAAGATCCTCAAGCAGTTGTCGCTGTGGGATAAGAAAGACACGCAGATCCGGGCATTGTCAGGCGGCATGAAGCGCCGCGTGTTGATCGCCAAGGCACTTGCTCACGATCCGCGCGTATTGTTCTTGGACGAACCCACCGCTGGCGTCGACGTCGAATTGCGCCGCGACATGTGGGAGATCGTGGCCGAGCTGAAAGCCGACGGTGTGACGATCATTCTGACGACCCACTATATCGAGGAAGCCGAAGCAATCGCAGACCGTATCGGCGTGATCGCCCACGGTGAATTGCTGCTGGTCGAGGATAAAGACAAGCTGATGGCGCGCATGGGCAAAAAGCAACTGACCGTGCAGCTGTCCAAACCGATTGATAAACTGCCCGCCAGCCTGACCTCTGACGCGTTGGTGTTGTCACCGAACGGCGAAAGCCTGATCTATACATATGACACGCGCGCTGAACGCACGGGCATCACCAAATTGCTATCCGATGTAGCGGCGGCTGGCCTTGTGCTGACCGATATTGAAACGTCCCAAAGCAGTCTGGAAGACATCTTTGTGGATCTGGTAAAGGAGGATGCAGCATGAACTGGATCGCTGTTTCATCCATCTATAAATTCGAGATGACCCGCTTTTTCCGGACGATCACGCAAAGCTTTGTATCGCCGGTTTTGTCGACATCGCTGTATTTTGTCGTCTTCGGGGCCGCCATTGGCAGCCGCATCCAAGAGGTCGAAGGCATCAGCTATGGGGCGTTCATCGTGCCGGGCCTGATCATGCTAAGCGTCATCACTCAGTCGATTTCGAACGCGTCCTTTGGCATCTATTTCCCCAAATTTATCGGCACTGTGTTTGAGCTGCTGTCGGCACCGATCAACTTTATCGAGATCGTGCTGGGCTATGTTGGGGCTGCTGCGACCAAGGCGCTGTTCATCGGGGTGATCATTCTGGGTACGGCGTTCTTCTTTGTCGATATCACCATCCAGCACCCTGTTTGGATGGTCCTGTTCTTGGTACTGACCTGCATCAGTTTTTCCCTGTTCGGTTTTATCATCGGGATTTGGGCGGGCAATTTTGAGCAGCTTCAATTGGTGCCGCTCTTGATCATCACGCCGCTCGTGTTTTTGGGTGGGTCATTCTATTCAATCTCGATGTTGCCGCCCGTTTGGCAGGTAATCTCTCACTTCAATCCGGTTGTTTATCTGATCTCGGGCTTCCGCTGGTCCTTTTTCGGGGCCGCTGATGTGCCGATTGTCACCAGCCTCTTTGCGATTGCGGGTTTCACCGCGCTGTGTCTTGCCGTGATTTGGTGGATTTTCCGCACCGGGTGGCGGATTAGGCAATAACTATCGTGAGGTCCTTCTTGTTTGGGAACGATACGCGTTCTACATGGAGGAGTATGAGAACATACATTCCCTTCCTGAAGTCGCATCCAATCGTTGCGGTCGTCCGTTTGTCTGGCGTGATCGGCGGTCGTGGCCGTAGCGGCCTAACCGACGAAAGCATTGGACCCGTCCTTGAAAAAGCATTCCGTCGCGGTAAACCAGCGGCGGTCGCCCTCGAAATCAGCTCTCCCGGCGGTAGCCCGGTGCAGTCGTCGTTGATCGGGGCGCGGATCAGACGTTTGGCGGCGGAAAAGAACATTCCAGTCATCGCCTTTGTCGAAGATGTGGCCGCTTCGGGCGGGTACTGGCTGGCAGCGGCGGCGGATGAGATTTATGGCGACCCAAGCTCAATCGTCGGCTCAATCGGTGTTATCTCGTCCTCCTTCGGGGTGAACGAACTGATCAATCGCCACGGCATCGAACGGCGCGTCTATACGGCGGGGCAATCGAAATCGATGCTTGACCCGTTCCGCCCTGAAAAGGCCGAAGACGTCGCGCGGCTGAAAGCTTTGCTTGGCGATATCCACACCAATTTCATTGATCACGTTCAAGAGCGGCGCGGCGACAAGCTGGATACGGAAACGGATTTGTTCACCGGCGAAATCTGGCTGGCAAAACGTGCCACCGAATTGGGGCTGATCGACGGCATTGGCCACATGCTGCCCATGCTCAAGGAACGCTTTGGCGATAAGGTGAAATTCGCACGCTACGGCAACAAAAAAGGTCTGTTGTCACGCTTTGGTGCGCAGATACTCGGCGATGCCGTTGACGGCATCGAAGAACGCGCCGCCTATGCGAAATTCGGCCTGTAGGTATGGTTCTTAAGATCGTCCTGCTGTTTCTGGTCGCTATGGGTGTACTTGCCTGGTTTGGTAAAATGCACTGGATCGGCGGCAAAAGATTCAGCCAATCAAAGTGTAAGTCTTGCGGTCGCTACCGCATCGGTAAAAACCCCTGTGGCTGTGGGGGTAAAAGCGGATGATCATGCCATGGCTGCTAAGTATTCTGGGGCTGGTAATCCTGCTTTTGTCGGGTGACGCTTTGGTTAAAGGGGCGGTGAACCTGTCGCTGCGATTGGGCGTTCCAGCGTTGATCGTTAGTTTGACGATTGTCGCATTCGGGACTTCTGCGCCGGAACTGCTCATCTCGATCAAGGCGATATTGGACGATGCACCGGGCATCGCGCTTGGGAATGTGGTTGGGTCGAACACCGCCAATATTCTGCTGGTGCTTGGTGTGCCTGCGTTGCTGGCCACGATGCACACGTCTGAATGCAATACGCGTAAGACGTATAATATGATGATCGGCGCATCGATTATCTTTATCTTGCTCGCCTTGCGCGGCGTGTATGATTTCTATGCGGGTGCCGTTTTGCTCGCCTGTCTTGCCTATGTCTTGTTCGATGCGGTTTGCGACACCCGCAAACACCGTCGCGATAGCAAAGGCGCGTGTCCGGTCGATATGGAAGAACCCGAAGGCGCGGACCCCGATATGCCGGGCTGGCGCATTGCTGTGTTCCTCGTGCTGGGCTTGATCGGCTTGCCATTGGGCGCGGGCTTGTTGGTGGATAATGCATCCGTGATCGCGCGGGCATACGGCATCAGCGATACGGTCATTGGCCTGACCCTTGTTGCGATTGGTACGTCCCTGCCGGAACTTGCGACCACGGTCATGGCCGCGTTGCGCCGTCAGGCGGATGTGGCACTGGGCAATGTCATCGGATCGAACATGTTCAACCTGTTGGGCATCATTGGCGTGGCCAGCTTGGTTGGCCCGATTGAGGTTGATCCGCAGTTTATGCGCTTTGATTTCTGGGTGATGCTGGGCGCGTCTTTGCTGCTGATCCCCTTTGTCTATTTGCGAAAAGATATCACACGGGTTTGGGGTATCGTGCTTTGCGGACTATATGTGCTGTACTTGGGCGCTATTCTGATCTGAGAGAGGCCGCATGATGAAGACTGCATTGGTAACGGGTGCCGGTGCGCGGCTGGGCCGTGCTATGGCGCTGTATCTCGGCACGCGCGGCTATGATGTCGCTGTGCATTACAATACATCCTCCGAAGGCGCGGATGAAGTCGTTGCAGCGCTAGAGGCGATGGGCCAGCGCGGCGTTGCTGTTCAAGCGGACCTGCTGAACGAGGATGAAACCCAGAGCCTGTTTTCCCGCGCTGTAGCGGCTTTGGGTGCACCGATTACATGTTTGGTCAATAACGCATCAATCTTCGAATACGACAACGTCACGACCGCAACGGCTGAGAGTTGGGACCGCCACATCGGCAGCAACCTGCGAGCGCCGTTCATTCTGACACAAGCGATGGCCAAGCAGGGGCTTACCCCGCTGACCGACGAGAATGGCGAGCCGAAAGCGCGCGGGTTGATCGTGAATATGCTGGACCAAAAGGTGCGCAAGCTGAACCCGGAATTCATGACCTATACCATCGCCAAAATGGGGTTGTGGGCCATGACACAGACCACGGCACAAGCCTTGGCCCCGGCCATCCGGGTGAACGCCATCGGCCCGGGCCCGACGCTGCAAGGTGCCCACCAAACCGCTGAGACTTTTGCAAAACAGCGGACGCGGGTCCTTTTGGCACGCGGCGCGAACCCCGAGGATATTACGGCTGCACTAGGCTATTTTCTGGACGCACCATCGGTAACAGGGCAGCTGTTATGCGCGGACGGCGGAGAGCACTTGGCGTGGAAGACGCAGGATGTACATGGGTTTGAGTAGACCAAACCGTGAAAGTTTTGCACTTTGTCACATGCGTTTACAAATCTGTAACAAATAATGTCGTGTTTTCAGTAGTTTGGGAAGTGACGGCAGAAATGTGGCGCAATTACAGGCATTTGAGGGTGTGCCTAAAAAATAGGCGTTCGGTGGAAGTCTGCTGAAAACAAGGAAAAACACGGCTTCGCAGAAAGTTATCTGCAAGGTTATCCACAGGAGTCGGGGGTATGTTTCGTCTTGTCCCTGATCGCCAACCATTGCAGCACAGGACCTAGAGTTTAGCGAATCGATGACGGATAAATCTGAAACACCAAAGACCGGCTATGAGGTCATCCAAAGCTACCTGAAGACCATTGACGGGTCTCCGGGGGTGTATCGCATGCTGGATTCGGAAAGTCGGGTTTTATACGTGGGCAAGGCGCGCAACCTGCGGGCACGGGTCAGTAATTATGCGCGCCCGTCAGGGCATTCGGGGCGCATCACGCGGATGATCTCGAACACCGCGTCAATGATGTTTCTGACCACCAAAACCGAGACCGAAGCGTTGCTGCTGGAACAAAATCTGATCAAGCAACTCAAGCCCAAGTTCAACGTTCTGCTGCGCGACGACAAAAGCTTTCCCAATATCTTGGTCACGGACGATCAAGACTATCCGCAGATTAAAAAGCATCGCGGCGCGAAGAAAGAAAAGGGCAGCTATTACGGCCCCTTCGCCAGCGCGGGGGCGGTGAACCGCACATTGAACCAGTTGCAGCGGGTGTTTTTGCTGCGCGATTGTTCCAATGCGATGTTCGAAAGCCGAACGCGCCCGTGTTTGCAACATCAGATCAAGCGGTGCTCGGCCCCGTGCGTGGGCAAGATCAGCCCCGAGGAATACCAAAAAACCGTTCAGGACGCGCAGAAGTTTTTGAATGGGAAATCGACAGACATCCAAGGCCGGCTTGCCGCAGAAATGGCTAAGGCATCCGAGGAGATGGAGTTTGAGCGGGCGGCGGCCTTGCGCGATCGGATCAAGGCGCTGACACAGGTGCAGACCGCCCAAGGGATCAATCCGCAAGGGGTATCCGAGGCCGACATCATCGCCTTGCATATGGCGCAGGGGCAGGCCTGTGTTCAGGTGTTCTTTATCCGGGCCAATCAGAACTGGGGCAACCGTGACTATTATCCGCGCGTCGGCCCCGATGTGGACGCCGCCGAGGTGCTGGAGGCCTTTATTGGCCAGTTCTATGACACCCGCGAACCACCCCGGCAGTTGATCCTGTCAAACGAGGTCGAGAACATGGATCTGATGGCAGATGCGTTGTCGGGAAAACTGGGCCGCAAGGTTGAGCTCCTCGTGCCCAAGCGCGGCGAAAAGGCCGAACTGGTCGATGGTGCGCTGCGCAATGCGCGCGAATCCCTTGCGCGCAAGATGGCCGAAACCGCGACGCAGGCGAACCTGCTGAAGGGGCTGGCCGAGGCGTTTGATCTGGACGGCCCGCCGCAGCGTATCGAGGTGTACGACAACTCGCATATCCAAGGGACCAATGCCGTGGGGGGCATGATTGTCGCTGGGCCTGACGGGATGATGAAAAACCAGTACCGCAAGTTCAACATTCGCGGCGAGGACCTGACCCCCGGCGATGACTTTGGCATGATGAAAGAGGTTCTGACACGGCGGTTTAAACGGCTGCTGAAAGAAGACCCCGATCGTAGTCTGGGCATGTGGCCGGAACTGTTGCTGATTGACGGCGGGGCAGGGCAGGTCAGCGCGGTTGCGTCGATCATGCGCGAATACGGGGTGGAGGATATCCCGATGGTGGGGGTCGCCAAGGGCGTGGATCGCGATGCGGGCAAGGAAGAATTCTACCGCGTCGGTAAACGCCCCATGGCGCTGCGCCACAATGATCCGGTGCTCTATTTCATTCAGCGTTTGCGGGACGAGGCGCACCGCTTTGCAATCGGGACACATCGGGCCAAACGGGCCAAGGCCGTGGGGGCAACACCGTTGGACGATGTGCCGGGCGTTGGCGCGGCGCGCAAGCGTGCTTTGCTCGCGCATTTCGGATCGGCCAAGGCGGTGGGTCGCGCAAATCTAAACGATTTGCTGGCGGTCGACGGGGTCTCTCGTGCCTTGGCCGAGCGCATATATGCATTTTTTCATGAGGGTGGTTGACCAGATTGCAGGTTGGTTGCTGTATCTGCGGTGGGACGCTCCGCGGGGAGTTTATTTGGCAAAATGAAGAAGATATGTTGGTGCTTCCCCCCCGCTGGTTCGCGCTGTAGGGTGCGGATATGAAGTGGAATATTCCAAATACGCTGACGTTATTACGTCTGATCGCTGCACCCGGTATTGCCGTGCTGTTTTTGTTTCTGTCACGGCCCTATGCGGACGGGTTTGCAATGCTTTTGTTCATCGCTGCGGCGGTGACGGACTGGTTTGACGGCTATCTGGCGCGGGCTTGGAAGCAAGAGACAAAGCTGGGTGCGATGTTGGACCCGATTGCCGACAAGGCGATGGTGGTCATTGCCTTGATGGTGATTGTCGCGTTTTCCAGTTGGTCGCCTTGGTTAGTGCTGCCTGCGACCGTGGTTTTGTTCCGCGAAGTATTTGTGTCAGGCCTGCGTGAATTTCTGGGTGACGTTTCAGGCACGCTGAAGGTGACCAAGCTTGCCAAGTGGAAGACCACCGCGCAGATGGTCGCGATTGCGGTGTTGTTCAGCCAAGGCGTCTTTGAGCATTACTTTGGCATTTCTGACATCGGGGTGGATATCATCTCGGGCGAGACAACGGGCGTTGGCCTTGAGTATGAGCTGATCGGTCATGACATGGACCTAGAGATATGGGCAGGTCGGGTCGGATTGGTACTGTTGTGGATCGCCGCCGCGCTGACTGCGATCACCGGGATCGATTATCTGCGCAAGGCACTGCCGCATTTGACGGAGCCGAAGTAATGGATGTTCTGTATTTCGCATGGGTGCGTGAACGTATCGGTGTGCCCCGTGAACAGGTCGATACAGATGCCGCGACAGTGATGGATTTAGTGGCGGAGCTGCGGGCGCGGGAAGAACGTTATGCGCTGGCGTTTTCGGACCTGAGCAGCCTGCGGGTCGCTGTGGATCAAGAGCTGTCTGATTTTGATGCGCCCTTGGCCGGTGTGCGCGAGGTTGCATTTTTTCCACCCATGACCGGGGGCTGACATGCATATTTCAGTTCAGCAGGGGGCCTTTGATCTGGGTGCTGTGTCGGCTGAGTTCGCGCGGGGGCACACAGACATGGGGGCTATCGTCACCTTTACCGGCATTGTGCGCGACCTGCCCGACGACCCGTTGCAAGCGATGGAGATCGAACATTACCCCGGCATGACCGAATCTGCGCTGCGTGGCATGGCCGAGCAAGCGATAGAGCGGTTTTCGCTGGGCGATGCTTTGGTCATTCACCGGTATGGGACGTTGGTGCCCGGTGAGATGATCATGATGGTCGCAACAGCTGCGCGGCATCGCAAAGATGCGTTCGAGGCGGCCGAGTTCTTGATGGATTACCTGAAATCCCGTGCGCCATTCTGGAAACGTGAAATCACCAAAAGTGGTTCGGAATGGGTGGCGTCGAAAGACGAGGACGAGGACGCGTTGGCCCGCTGGTGATCAGCTGGCCCGTTCGCGTTCAATAAAGGCGCGCATTTCTTCGGCCTCTTGGCGCGCATCGCGTAAACCATCCATCGCCGCACGCAATTCCGCCTCGGTCTGGCTGAGCTGGTTGGTCAGCTCTGCCTCGCGTTGTTGAAGATAGGTGATTGCCTGATCACGGGTTTCTTCGGCTTCGTGCAGTTCCTGGCTCATCCGGTCAAGTTCGGCCACATCACCCGCCGCGACGCGTGTAAACCTGTGCAGCAGCCAATTGGCAAACCAGCCCAAGCTAAAGGCAACAAATAGGACAATCGCAGTGGCGATAATAAACTCGGTTCTGCTCATGCTACTTGCCTTCCTGCGTGGTCGTTGATGCGTCGGGATTTGTATCGCCTGTATCTTCGGCGTTTTCCAGCGCTGTTTCGCCTGTTTCGGGGCGGATCAGGCGGAACTCGATCCGACGGTTGGCTTCGCGGCCCTCTTCGGTGTTGTTAGGGGCAATCGGGTTCTCTTCGCCAAAGCCCTTTGCGACAAAGGATGCTGTGAGCACGCGGCGGGCGCGCAGTTCGTTCAGAACCGACTGGGCGCGCGACTGGCTGAGGGCAAGGTTCATTTCCTCGCGGCCCTGACTGTCTGTATAGCCTTGGACCTCTAGCGCGATACCGCCGCATTCTTTCAGGATCTCGGCGATCTGGTCCATTGTTCCCAAGGCGGATGCATCGATGGTCGCACTGCCCGGTTCAAAGGTGATCTTGCCCTTGGCAATCACGGCAGCAATTTGGGCTTCGCATTCTTCGGGGGTTGGCAGGCTTAGCACGGGGTCGAGCCGTTCCTGATAGACAACCGCCACATCGTAATCTTGGCTTTCGCCCAGCTTTCCGGCCAGCAAGGTCGCGATTTGCGATCCGGCATCGGGGTTGCCCGTGTTGCCCGTTACGCTGATGGTGTCAGGGCTGACGATCACAGTACCGTTCGCCAGTTTCGCCAGGGCATCAAGCCCGGACAACACCCGCGTGGGCCAATCACTGGGCAGCCCTTCGACGACGCGGGCGGCGGTATATACCTTGTCCGAGCCGAAGTTGGCCTTGGCATAGCTGTCGGCCAAATTGCGCAGCGCCTCGTTGCTGAGGCGGCCGCGCAGTTGCACGTCGCCTGTGGGCGACAAGGTCGCGACAAATTCCGGGGGGCCAGCATTGGGGTCGGCTGCGACGGGCAGCTTGGCCGTCAGGGCGAAAACATCGGGGAGCGAGGTTTCCAGCTCTCCGATCACGCGGTCGAACAGCGCCTGATCGGCCCCTTCTTCTGCGATCAGGTGAATGTCGGCATCAACAAAGCTGACCGACCCGCCACCAATTTCGGCAAGCGCAGCAATTGCGGTTTCAACAGCATCGGCCCAACGGGGCGTTGGCACGCCCATGCCCACGGTGCAGCGTTGCCCTTCGGGTGCCCCTGCGTTTACCGCCGCCTTCAGGATTTGATCGCGGGCAGCTTCGGTATCGGCGCTACAGGCGTCAAAGTCCGTCTCTTCTTCGCTGATCTGAAAACGCAGGGTAAAGGGCGTGATGACCGGGCGGGGGGCCGAGATGTTCAGCGTCACGTTCAGGCCGGGCGGGGTCGCGCGGCGCAACTGGGTCTCAAGCCGTGCCTTGGCCTCAGCGCTGTCAGAGATGGCCGTGATGATCACTCGGCCTGCGGAGACGGATACTTTGGCGCGGGGCAGTTTAGCCATGGCTGAAATGGCAAATCCAAACGCGTCTTCCCAACCGTGCGGCGACGGGTAATTCGCAGATTCAAGAAAATCGGCGACATGATCCTTACCAGCCATCGCATTAAAGCGTTCAATGGCGGCGTCGCGGTCTGTGGTGGTCGGGATCAACCCGCTGATGGACACGCCGGAATCATTGCGCAGAATTTCAGCCGAAAACCGCGGTGCCGCGATTGCAGCCTGCGATTCAACCGACATCAGATCAATCACACGGGCCGCATCAACCACCGTTCCGGCAGCGCTTAGCGCGTTAAAGCGAACCACCTCGTTTGGTGCAGTCCCCGAAAGCGTTACCTGAAGCCCGTCTGCCTCGACCTCTGCCCATGTCATACCTTGTTCATCCAACACGTCGCGGACACCGATTTCAGAATTGTCTTCGATCAGCGTGACCGAGAAATTTGCAGCAACCAGCGACAGCGTTGCAGCGACTGAAAACGTCAGCGCGATGATCAGAATGGCAGACAAACGCATAAGTTCATTTCTAGGATCGTTAATGTTAAACAAGGTGATACGCGGGGGGGCTGGTCTGTGCAATCAGGCCAGCAGCGCGGCTGCAAAAAATAGCAGCGGAATTATGCCGGTATCGCGGTTAACGTGAAACAGCTTCAACAATTTATCGTTATCGTTGATATCCAAGCCCCGCAATTGCCATGCCATATGCCAGCCCATCGCCCACGGGCCTGCAATCGCCAACACCATCGCGAGGAAAGAACCATTGTCGCGTAGGGCAAAGATAACGGCGAGGCCCATCATCCCGACCGTCGCCGTCAAAAAACGCCGCATCCATTGTGCCGTTTCGTCGCCAAACAGCCGCGCCGTGGATTTGATCCCGATCAAGGCGTCATCCTCGGTATCAAGATGCGCATAGATCGTGTCGTAAAAAAGCGTCCAGGCGATGCCCGCCACATAAAGCAGGACGGCAGGGGCACCCAGCGATCCGGTGTGCGCAGTCCACGCCAGTAAAGCGCCCCAGTTGAACGCGATGCCCAAGAAGACCTGAGGCCACCATGTAAAACGCTTGGCAAAGGGATAGACCGCCACCGGCAAGAGCGCGAGAATGCCCAAGGCAATTGCGGCGGTGTTAAAGCTTAGCAAAATGCCAAAGGCGATCAGGGCTTGGGCAGCCATCCACGCCACCGCCCCTTTTACGCTGACCTGCCCAGACGGTATCGGGCGCGAACGTGTACGAGCCACCTGTGCGTCAAAGTCGCGGTCGGTGATGTCGTTCCATGTACAGCCGGCCCCCCGCATCAGCCACGCGCCCATGGCGCAGCCAATGAAAATCCACAGATCAAACCAGCGCGGCTGTTGATCTGAAAGCATCGCCAGCATTAACCCCCACCAACAGGGCAGCAACAGCAGCCACGTTCCAATCGGGCGATCTGCACGGCTCAGCCGCAGATAGGGGCGGGTAAAACCCGGTGCAAAACGATCAACCCAATTGCCAGCGACCGCATCTGCCACAGGTTCATTTTCGGTGCCATCTGGTACAGTTGGGTCGTCTTGCATATATCCGTGCCTATGAATGCGAAAATCAGACTTTATGTAGAGCATGCCTTGGGTCAGGGGCAATCGGTTCCTTTGGACAAGGCGCAGGCGCATTACCTTTTCGGGGTGATGCGACAGACCGAAGGCGCGCATGTGCTTTTGTTCAACGGCACCGATGGCGAATGGCTGGCGCAGGTCACCCAAGCTGGCAAACGTGGCGGGGTTTTAACATGTGTGGAGGCGACGAAGCCTTTGCAGATGCCGCCCGATCTGTGGTTGATCTTTGCGCCGATCAAAAAGGCCCGCACAGATTTTATTGTCGAGAAAGCCGCCGAAATGGGCGCGCGCCGGATTGTGCCTGTGCAGACGGACTTTACAAACTCGGGCCGTGTTCAACGCGACCGGTTGCAGGCCCACGCGGTAGAGGCGGCAGAGCAATGCGGCGGGACATTCGTGCCGGAGGTGGCCGAGATGGTGAAACTCGACCGCTTGTTGGATCAATGGACGCCGGAGCGTTCCCTGATGTTCTGTGACGAGGCATTGGCGGGACAAGACGCAGGGTTGAGCGCAGCAAAACCCGGACCATGGGGAATTCTGATCGGCCCAGAGGGCGGGTTTTCGGATCGCGAACGCACACGGTTGCGGGGGCTGGAGTACGCGCAGTCAGTTACCCTTGGCCCTCGTATCCTGAGGGCCGACACGGCTGCGGTTGCTGCGATGACAGTTTGGCAGCAAGTCTTGGGGGATTGGTCATGAGCGTGAAACCTGTGTCGACCGATACCCAAGTGGGGGTTGCACACCCCCACACCCCCGTGGAGTTTACTTGGCAAAATGAAGGTGGGATGAAACCATGAGTTTTTTGCGCCCTGAGGCGAAAGCAGAGTTGTGGCGGTGGCGCGAAGTTCTTGGCGGCGCGGCCGTTATCCTGCTGGGATTGTGGTTGGTTGCTGGCCCCGGTCTTTTGCTGGCGGTACCTGGATATGCGTTGATTGCGGGCGGCGTGGCGTTTGTCTGGCTGGGTGTGCAGCGGGTTCGGTTTCGTAAATCGGGACACGGGGCCGGTGCCGTGCAGGTGGACGAAGGGCAAATCGCCTATTTCGGGCCTCTGACCGGCGGGATCGTGGCGCTGCGCGAGATGGAGCGGCTGAGCCTTGTGCGCGGATCCTATCCGGCCCATTGGAAGTTGGAGCAGCCCGGACAAAATGCCGTGATGATCCCGGTCGATGCGGCAGGCACAGACGCGTTGTTTGATGCCTTTGCGGTTTTGCCGGGGTTGAAAACCGAACGGATGTTGGCCGAGCTTGCCGATGACAAGACGCTTTCGGTGGTGATCTGGGAACGACAATCAATGCGCCCCACAAGCACCCTGTTGCATTGACACCCCCGAGAATTCGAACCATCCCTAACGAACACTTGAATTAATTTTGCCCTGACACCTAGCGAAACAAACCCGGAGCCACCCCCTTATGTCTATCCCTCAATCCGGCGGCGGCCCGATCGAAAACCATGCACAGCTGGCGCAGTATCTGGCTGATGGCTGCAAGCCCAAAGAAGACTGGCGCATCGGCACAGAGCACGAGAAATTCGGCTACAACAAAGAAACGCATTTGCCGCTGCCCTATGAGGGAGCGTGTTCCATCCGTGCGATGCTTGAGGGGTTGCGTGACGGCCATGGTTGGGCCCCCGTCGAAGAAGGCGGCAAGCTGATTGGCTTGGTCAAAGACGGCGCGAATGTATCATTGGAGCCGGGCGGCCAGCTTGAGCTGTCTGGCGCGCCTGTTGAGACCATCCACGAGACCTGCGACGAGGTAAACGTGCATCTGCGCGAGGTTCGCGATGTGGCAGATCGTATTGGCGCAGGGTTTATCGGGTTGGGTGCCGCACCAGAATGGACCCACGAGCAGATGGATCTGATGCCCAAGGGGCGTTACAAACTCATGAACGAATACATGACCAAGGTTGGCACGATGGGCCGGGTCATGATGCGCCGGACCTGTACTGTGCAGGTGAACCTTGATTTCGGATCAGAGGCGGACATGGTGCAAAAGCTGCGCGTTGCCTTGGCTTTGCAGCCGGTTGCGACAGCGCTGTTTGCGAATTCCCCGTTCTTTGAGGGTAAACCAAACGGTCATAAATCCTGGCGCAGCCGGGTGTGGCGTGATCTGGACCCCGCGCGCACGGGCATGTTGCCTTGGGCGTTTGAGGACGGCATGGGTTTTGAACGTTGGGTTGAATACGCGTTGGATGTGCCGATGTATTTCGTCTACCGCGACGGGCAATATATCGACGCATTGGGGCAGTCGTTCCGTGATTTCCTGAAGGGCCAGCTGCCCGCATTGCCGGGTGAAATGCCGACGCTCAGCGATTGGGCGGATCATCTGACGACGGCCTTCCCCGAGGCGCGGATCAAGAAATTCATCGAAATGCGCGGTGCGGATGGTGGCCCTTGGCGGCGTTTGTGTGCTTTGCCCGCGTTTTGGGTCGGCTTGATGTATGACCAGACCGCGTTGAATGGCGCGTGGGATTTGGCCAAGGGCTGGGATGCAGAAACCCGCGAAGGGTTGCGGGTGGCGGCGTCGGTCGATGGCTTGCAGGCTGAATTCAACGGCGTGAAAATGCATCATCTGGCGCGCGAAGTGGTGGCACTGTCCGAGCATGGGTTGAAAGCCCGCGCGCGCACCGGTGCCGGTGGCATGGTCCCGGATGAGACTCATTTCCTGAACGCGCTGAAGGAAAGCATCGAGACTGGCAAAGTGCCAGCGGATGAGTTGCTGGACGACTACAACGGTAAATGGAATGGCGATCTAAGCCGGATTTACGCTGAGTATTCCTACTAAGGGGCAGGGGCCGCAGACAGGTTTGTCTGCGGCATTGAGCCGAAGATGTGTCGGCGAAAGTCTGTTCGCAGCAGTGCCTAGGCTTTCTTTGCGCCGATCTTGGGCTCGGTGCCTGCTCTGATCCGTTTGATGTTTTCGCGGTGCCGCCAAAAGATCAGCAGGGTCAAAATGACGCCTAGGAAAAATGCGCTTCCGTAGCCGAGGATGACCAAAAATATGGTCGAGGTGGATGCCGCAGCAATCGCGCCCATCGACGAAATGCGCGTGACCAGCGCGCCGATCAGCCAGGCCAGACAACAGGCCAGACCGGCGGGCCATGCCAGCGCCAAGATCACGCCAAGGAATGTCGCGACGCCTTTGCCACCTTTGAATTTCAGCCAAACCGGATAGCAATGCCCGATCATCGCAGCCAGACCAGCGACCTGTGCGGCGTCTTCACCAGCAAAGAAACGGGCCAGCAAAACGGCAACGGCCCCTTTGGCCCCGTCCAGCACCAAGGTCAGGGCAGCGGCGGTTTTATTGCCGGTGCGCAAGACATTCGTCGCGCCGATATTGCCCGATCCAATCGTGCGCAAATCACCCAAATTCATGGCGCGCGCCAATAGCAGGCCAAAGGCGATTGAGCCGATGAGATAGCCCAGCACGCCCCAGAGAGAGAGCACGGCGAGTGATGAATCGATGATGGGCATAGTTACGAGGCCTTATAAATACATTTACCGGAAACATAGGTTTCCAAGACCTTACCCTGCATGCGCATCCCGTCAAAGGGCGTATTGCGCGATTTCGACCGCAGGGTTTCACGGTCCATCACAAAGGGCGCGCCATCGTCAAATAGCACCAGATCGGCGGGCGCACCGGCGGTCAGGCGACCGCCCGGCAGGCCAAGACGCTTTGCGGTGTTAAATGACAAGGCCCGCCACAGGGTTGCAATGTCCATCATATCGGAATGCACCAACCGCAGGGCGGCAGGCAGCAATGTCTCAAGACCCACGGCACCGGACGCTGCTTCCTCGAAGGGCAAGCGTTTGGATTCCTCATCCTGAGGGGTGTGCATGGAACAGATGATATCAATCAGCCCCGAGGCGACAGCCTCGACCACGGCGATGCGGTCGTCTTCGTCACGCAATGGCGGCTTGAGCTTGAAGAATGTGCGGTAGTCGGCCACGTCGAGCGCGTTCAAAGTCAGGTGGTGAATGCCAACACCTGCGGTAATATCCAGCCCGTTCTTTTTCGCACGTTCAAGCGCGGGCAGGGCGCGGGCGGTGGTGATTTGATCGGCGTGATAACGGGCACCGGTCATTTCGACCAAGGCGATGTCGCGGTCCAGCCCCATGCGTTCAGCCATCGGTGACACGGCGGGCAACCCGCGCAGCGACGCGAATTTACCCGACGTGGCCGCTGCACCTTTGCTGAGGATAGGTTCCTGCGGGTGGGCGATGACCAGCGCGCCCAGACTGCGGGCATAGGTCAACGCGCGAGAGAATACTTTGGTGTCGGTGATGACGCGGTCACAATCGGTGAAGGCTATTGCACCTGCATCCATCAGAAACCCGATCTCGGTCATCTCGCGGCCTTCGCGGCCCTTGGTCAGCGCGGCCATGGGCACGACATTCACCGGTGCGGCCTCGTTCGCGCGGCGGGTGACAAATTCCAACACCTCGGGGCTGTCGATTGACGGGTCAGTGTCGGGGCGGGTGATCATCGTGGTGACACCGCCCGCCGCGGCGGCCAGTCCGGCAGAGCGAAAGCTTTCCTTGTGACGTTCGCCCGGCTCGCACACCTTGACGCCCAGATCGACGATCCCGGGGGCCAGATATTTGCCGCGACAATCGACAATCGTGCTGTCACCGGGGATGGGCGCGTCTTCGGCCAACACCGCCGTGATCTGGCTGCCCTCAACCCGCAGGGTGCCGTGGGTCACAGTGCCCGCCTCGGGGTCGATCAGTTTCGCGTTCACAAAGTGCAGCATGACGTTACTATCTTTCACAAAGGGCTATCCGCCGATCCACACCATCATTGCCACGACGCCAAAGGCGACAAGCAGGGCAACGGTGGCCACACGGCCGGACATTTTCGGATCAGGTTTGGGTTCTTTCACAGCAGCCACCATAGGATCAGGCCAAGCGCGACGATCAGCGCCAGCAGTATCACGGCCCCGCCCGCGCGGCCACGTGGCGGCGTTGTGGGCGTCAGGTTCGGCACACCGGTGTAGGGCTGTGCGGCATCGGCGGTCAGGGGCGGGGCCGCCATCGCGGGCTGTTCTTCGCCATAGGTGCCGATCAGGGTTAGGTCCGGCCCGACGCGCAGCGTGGTTTCAGCCCCGTCAAAGGCGGATGAAAACAGCAGTAGAACATAACCTTCCAAAGCATCCAGGCGGGCGCGGTCCGCGCTAATCTGCGCCTCGGTCACGGTATAGCCATCCATTAGGTACCTAGGCAGCCCCACGCCTGTCAGATCGGACACGGCGAACAGTTCAGCCGCGCCGGACTGCACGTCAAAGCCGACGAGATCGGAAATAACGGCCGATTTGTCATTCTCTTGCAACGTGCGGGCCATGGCATCGATAGGCCGGTTCACGGCGAACAGCCTGATCTGGCCATGCTCATGTGGGGGGATGATAAGTGTTGTCATTGTTTTGCACCTTTGTACGCGGTTGCCATCAGACTACATAAACTGGCGCTGTCCTGAACATATTCAAACCCTAGATGGGCGGCGAGGGCAGGATTGTCGTCGCGTTCCTGCCGGATAAAAAACACCGATGGCGGGCTGGTTGGTTTGACATCGGGGGCGGTCTCAAGGCGGCGGGAGAATGCTTTGACGCGGGTTTCGCCCTTTTGCAGACGAAAGAACAGCGCGCGGTGGTTTGTCAGCGCATAGCGCGTGCGCGTCAATTCAGCCCAGCGGTTTAACCCCTTAACCAGCGACAAGACGACCAAGCCAATCACAACCGCCAACACCACGGATTGCGAGACCGGAAGGCTGTTATACGTGAGTAGCGCCCCACCGGCGATCACGGTGCCCGCAGCGCCGATAAATGGTCCCAGCAATTGAAAGTTGCGCAGGGAAATACGCGGGGTGGGCCGACCGGTCCAAAGCAGCGTTTCGTCATCCTCAAGCACATTTTGCCAAAACTCATCGGTCATAGTGCTGCCTCTCGTGCGGCGGCGATCCGTGCTTTGGTCTCGCGCAGGTTCGGCACCAGCGGCAGGGTGATGCTTTGACGGTTGGGTAACCGCAAGGTGATCGACCAGAGCGACAGCTTGCCGATGGCCGCGATGTCGGTCAGCGCCAATTCCAACGGGTCGACGACATCGGGTTCATCGATGTAAAGCGCGCGGTTGGTCAGACGCCACACGGTTTTGCGGTTTGCGTACCAGATTTGAAACTCTTCAAAAATCCACATGTAAAATAGGGCGGTGATGGCCGATGCCACTGTCCAAGTCAGGACATCGAAATACGGCAGGATCGGAGAGCAGACCAGCATCGTTAAAAACATCAACACAGCTGTCCGCGACACAAATGCGCCCCACGAAATGCGCCAGCTTAGCAATTCACGCTCGTCCGAGGGCGCAGCGGTCACGCGGCCCCCTTGCGGCGGTCGCTTAGGTTTTGGGCCAAAAGATCCATTGCGGCCATGCGCACGGCGACGCCCATTTCGACCTGATCCTGAATAACGCTGCGGTTGATATCGTCAGCAAGCGTGCCGTCAATTTCAACGCCGCGGTTCATCGGGCCGGGGTGCATGACGATGGCATCTGACTTGGCGTGGGACAGCTTTTCGGCATCCAGCCCGAAGCGGTGGTAATATTCACGCTCAGACGGGATGAAACCGCCGTCCATGCGTTCTTTTTGTAGCCGGAGCATCATCACAACATCGACGTCTTTCAGACCCTCTTCCATGTCATCGAACACCTCGACGCCGAATTCGCCAATTTGCGAGGGCATCAGCGTGGGCGGGCCAATCAGACGAATGCGGTTTTCCATCTTGCCAAGCAGCATGATGTTGGACCGTGCCACGCGGCTGTGGGCGATGTCGCCACAGATGGCGATGGACAGACGGCGCAACCGGCCCTTGGCGCGGCGAATGGTCAGCGCGTCCAGCAGCGCTTGTGTGGGATGTTCGTGCCGCCCGTCGCCTGCGTTCAGCACGGCGCAGTTTACTTTTTGCGCGAGCAGATCAACGGCACCGGATTGCGGGTGGCGCACGACCAGCAGATCTGGGTGCATCGCATTCAGGGTCATCGCCGTGTCAATCAGGGTCTCGCCCTTTTTGATCGAAGACGCCTGCATCGCCATGTTCATTACATCCGCGCCAAGACGTTTGCCCGCGATCTCAAAACTCGCCTGCGTGCGGGTCGAGTTTTCAAAGAACATGTTGATCTGGGTCAGACCCTTAAGCGCATCGCTGTGCTTGTGAGGTTGTCGGTTCAGATCGGCATAAGTATCGGCCAGATCGAGCAGCGTTGTGATGTCATCTTGCGACAGCGGCTCAATACCAAGAAGATGTTGGTGTGCGAAACTCATAAGGCGACCCCACGCTATTTGTGGCGTTATAGGCGGCGGGGCGGGGCTGGGCAAGTCAACAGGCGGCCCATGTGATCGTGACCGATGAATGGATTTAAGACCATTTGGAAGTTGGGATTTTTATTAGCCACGGCAGCGCGTAAGTTGGGACCATGGAATCAGTGGAATATCATCAGGCGCTCGCGCTTTTGCATTGGCAGATCGAACTTGGCGCGACCGAGTCGATTTGTGATGCGCCCGTTAATCGCTACGAAGTGCCAGCCGCAGTGGAAAAACCGAAGGTTGCCAAGAAAGGCGATCCGCGCATTGTTCCAATGGCAGCGGGTGTTGATCCTGTAGCCGAGGCCACGCGTATCGCAGCGGCTGCCGGATCGCTGGAAGAACTGCGCGCCGCCATGGAGGGGTTCGAGCATTGCGAGTTGAAACGCGGCGCACGCAATATGGTATTCAGCGACGGGACACCGGGTGCGCGGGTGATGATTGTCGGCGAAGCACCGGGCCGTGACGAGGACCGCGAAGGCAGACCTTTTGTCGGGCGTGCTGGGCAGTTGCTGGACAAGATGCTGGCCGCGATTGACATGGGCCGGTCCCATGAAACGGCACCAGTGTATATCACCAACGTGTTGCCATGGCGGCCACCGCAGAACCGCGACCCAAAGCCAGACGAGATCGCGATGATGAAGCCGTTTCTGGCGCGGCACATCGCCTTGGCCAAGCCCGAGGTGCTGGTAATTGTCGGCAACTGGTCGGCGCAGGCCTTGCTGGGCAAGCGCGGCATCACACGGTTGCGCGGTCAATGGACCGAAGCGCTGGGCCTGCCTGCTTTGCCGATGTTTCACCCGGCATATTTGCTGCGCAGCCCTGAGTTTAAACGCGAGGCTTGGGCGGATTTGCTGGAGCTGAAGGCAAAGTTGAACCGTGGTTGATCCCCTGACGCTTTTGGCCTTCGTGCCTGCCGCCTTGGCGCTGAACCTGACGCCGGGGGCGGATATGATGTTTTGCCTCGGGCAAGGCATGCGTTTTGGCCCTAGGGCATCCGTCGCGGCGAGCGCGGGTATTTCGCTGGGCGGTATGGTGCATGTCACGCTTGCGGGGCTGGGGTTGGGCGCGCTGGTGGCTGCGGTACCTTGGGCCTTTGACGTGATCCGCTGGATTGGGGTCGCCTATCTGTTGTGGCTCGCGGCGCAGACGTTTCGCGGGGGGCGCAATACCGAAACCGGTGCCGTGCCCCCATCCGCATTTCGCGGGGCCTTGATCGTCAGCCTGACTAACCCAAAGGTGATTTTGTTCGTGTTGGCCTTTGTGCCACAATTCGTGGTGCCCGAGGCCGGACCCGTTTTGATGCAATTCCTGATCTTTGGGGCGGTGCTGTCGCTTGGCGGATTTGTGATCAACGCCTTGGTTGGTGTGTTCGCCGGTGGGGTGGGGCGCAAACTGGCCAAGGGTGGCCAAGCGCTGCGTTGGATCAGCAGTGGCATATTCGTCGCACTTGCCGCGCGGCTAGCAGTATTGGAGCGGGCATGAGCCGTATCGACGAGAGCAAAGAGTTTATCCCCGTGCGCATTGCGGTTTTAACCGTTTCAGACACGCGCGGCTTGGCGGAGGACCGGTCGGGTGATGTCTTGGCCGCGCGGATTGCCGAGGCGGGGCATGAGCTGGTACATCGCGCGATCATCCGCGATGAACGGGCCCAGATCGCGGATCAGCTGCGCGCGTGGTGCGCGGATGACTCGGTTGACGTGATTATCAGCACAGGTGGCACCGGATTGACGGGCCGCGATGTCACGGTCGAGGCGCACCGCGATGTTTACGAGAAAGAGATCGACGCGTTCGGGACAATCTTTACCATTGTGTCGATGCAAAAGATCGGCACCTCGGCGGTGCAAAGCCGCGCGACCGCCGGTGTGGCCCAAGGGACCTATCTGTTCGCGCTGCCCGGATCGCCGGGTGCGTGCAAGGACGCATGGGATGAGATCCTGCTGAAACAGTTGGATTACCGCCACAGGCCCTGCAATTTCGTCGAGATCATGCCCCGTCTGGACGAGCATCAACGGCGAAAATAGAAAAACGCCATTTTTTCTGCTCGCCGTGCGACGGAAAGCAATAGTGCATCCGTATCATAACTGTGATTTTGTATGTTTATTGGGTGGGTTACCATTGCGGCAAAGTGGTTTTGAGATCGGACAAAGATGCGTTTTCTAAGACAGAGTATGATTGGCCTGTTTCTGGCTGCGACGGCCTTGGGTCTGTTGGTGTTTGCTGCCGATATGATTGGTGGCGCTGTGCAAAAACGTATGGCCGACGCCCCGCCGCCCCAGGCCCCGCGCGAGCGGGTTTTTTCGGTTAACGTGGTCCGAGCAACGCCGAGCGATGAAATACCTGTTTTAGAGAGCTTTGGGTCGGTGCAAAGCCGTCGCCAGCTTGAGCTGAGGGCGGCTGTTGGCGGGCGTGTGGTTGAACTTGCGCCTGAATTCGAGGACGGCGGCAAGGTGCGCGCAGGTCAGGTTCTGGTCAGGCTAGACCGCGCCGATGCGCTGGCCGAGGTTGAGCGGGCCAAAAGCGATGTACAAGATGCCGAGGCAGAGGGGCGCGATGCCGCGCGGGCGTTGGAACTGGCCCGTGACGAACAAGCTGCCGCCGAGGAACAAGCAGCGTTGCGAACGCGCGCCTTTCAACGTCAAAGCGATTTGGCCGACCGCGGTGTAGGCACCGCGACTGCAACAGAAACGGCCGAGCTTGCAGCGTCCAGCGCGCGGCAGGCCGTCTTGGCGCGCCGTCAGGTCGTGACCCAGACTGAGGCGCGCATTGATCAAGCCGCCAGCCAGTTGTCGCGCAGCCGGATCGCGCTGGCCGATGCTCAGCGTCGTCTGGATGAGACAACAATTTCTGCGCCCTTTGATGGCACGTTAAGTGGTGCTTTGGTTGTGGAGGGGCGGTTGGTATCCGCCAATGAACGTCTGGCAGAGCTGATTGACCCGAATGATCTTGAGGTGTCCTTTCGTGTGTCCACCGCGCAATATGCGCGGCTGATTGATGTGGATGGTAACCTGATCAAGGCCGATCTGACCGCGACGTTGGATGTGGCCGGGCTGGACCTTGAGGCGATTGGTAAGATCACCCGCGCAAGTGCCGCAGCGGGCGAAGGGGCCAGCGGTCGGTTGATTTTTGCGACGTTGACGCAGGCACCGGGGTTCAAACCGGGTGATTTCGTGACGGTACGCATCAGCGAGCCCGAACTTCAAAACGTCATCCGGCTGCCCAGTTCGGCGCTGGATGCGCAGGCGCGTGTCTTGGTCGTGGATAGTGAAAACCGGCTTGAGGCTGTGAGTGTCGAGCTTTTGCGCCGCGTCGGGGACGAGGTATTGGTGCGCGGCGATATCGCAGGTCGTGACGTGGTCGAGGCCCGTTCGCCCTTGTTGGGCGCTGGTATCGCGGTCAAGCCGCTGCGCAAAGGGGCAGCCCCGCGCGAAGAAAACCCAATGGTCGCACTGACCGACGAACGCCGGGCCAAGCTGATTGCTTTTGTCGAGGGGAACACCCGTATGCCAGAGGCCGCCAAAGCACGTGTGCTGGCGCAACTGGCAGAGCCACAGGTGCCCGCGCAAATGGTCGAGCGTCTTGAAAGCCGGATAGGGGGATAGGCGATGGCCCGCAGCATGTCGCGTAGCACCGGGGGCATCCTGTCCTATTTTGTTCGTCACAAGACGGCGGCGAACCTGTTGCTCGTCATGCTTCTGGTGTGTGGTGCCGCTGCCGCGCCGAACATGCGGGCGCAGTTTTTTCCTGATGTGGTTATCGATAATGTCAGCGTGACCACGGTCTGGAGCGGGGCCGGGGCCGAAGACGTGGATGGGGCCATCATTCAGGTGCTGGAGCCCGCGCTTTTGACAATCGAAGGGATCGAAAGCTCTGCCGCGGCGTCGCGCGAGGGGAGCGGGACGATCACGCTGGATTTCGAGCCGGATTGGGATATGGCGCGTGCCGCTGCCGATGTGCAAACGGCCATCGACGCGATTACGACCTTGCCAGAAGACGCCGAAGACCCCGTTGTGCGCCGCGGCGTATGGCGGGACCGAGTGACCGACGTGGTTATTACCGGCCCGATCAGCCCCGAACAGCTGGGCCGTTTTGCAGATGAATTTGTCACGCGGCTGTTTGCCGAAGGGGTGACGCGCAGCACGATCCAAGGGGTCGCGTCACCGCAAACCTTGATCGAAGTGCCGTCCACCAAGCTGATCAGCTATGACATCACGATGTCGGAAATCGCCGCCGTCATCGCAGCCGAGGTTGATGCCGACCCTGCGGGCGACGTGACCGGCGCGAATGCACGGGTTCGAACGGGGACAGCCAAACGCAGCGCAGAGGCGCTTTCCGGTGTGGTTTTGCGGACGAATGCGGATGGGTCGGCCTTGACCGTTGGCGATGTCGCGCGGGTGATCGAAAAAGGGTCCGACCGCGACGTGGGATATTTCGTGGGGCAGGATCCTGCGATTTCGGTGCGTATTGACCGGTCGGATCGGGGCGATGCCATTGGCATTCAACGTAGCGTCGAAGACGTCGCTGCCGAGATGGCTGTGATGCTGCCCCAAGGTGTCACGATCGAGCTGATACGCACCCGCGCAGAGGCCATTACCGGCCGTCTTGATCTGTTGATCGACAATGGGCTGGTGGGCTTGGCGCTGGTGGTGGGGCTGCTGTTTTTGTTCCTGAACGCGCGCACGGCGTTTTGGGTCGCGGCGGGTATTCCTGCGTCGATGGCTGCCGCAATTGCGCTGATGTATGCGGGTGGGATCACGATCAATATGATCTCGCTTTTTGGGCTGATCATCACCTTGGGGATCGTCGTTGATGATGCCATCGTGGTCGGCGAACACGCCGATTACCGGCACAAGGAACTGGGCGAAAGCCCGTTGGTCGCGGCAGAAAACGCCGCGCGCCGCATGGCGCTGCCGGTGTTTGCGGCGACCATGACGACGATCATTGCGTTCTTTGGCCTGCTGGCCGTGGGGGGACGTTTCGGTAGTTTGATCGGCGATATCCCCTTAACCGTGATTGCGGTTTTGGCGGCGTCCTTGGTCGAATGCTTTTTGATCCTGCCCAACCACATGGCCCATGCCATGGCCGCCGGGGCCAAGGAACATTGGTACGATCTGCCCAGCCGCGTGGTAAACAAGGGCTTCCTGTGGGCGCGCAAAACCCTGTTCCGACCCTTTATGGCGGGGGTGATTGCTGCCCGCTATGTGGTGTTGGCGGGCGTGATGGCGGTGCTGGCCTCGCAAGTCGCGCTGTTCATCCAAGGCGATGTGCAATGGCGGTTCTTTAACGCACCGGAGCGCGGGTCGGTCACCGGTAACTTTGCCATGGTCGAAGGGGCCACCCGCGAAGACACCTTGGACATGATGCGCGAGATGCAGCGCGCGACAGAAAGCTTGGGCCAAGAATACGCCGAACGCTATGGCACGAACCCGATTGATTATGTGATTGCACAAGTTGGCGGGAATGCGGGCCGGGGGTTGGACGGGGCCGATAGCAAAGACGCCGATCTGCTGGGCGGTATTTCGATTGAATTGATTGACGCCGATCTGCGCCCATATTCCAGCTTTGCTTTTGTGGCCGAACTGCAAGACGCGGTTGTAAGCCACCCCTTGGCCGAAACGGTCAGCTTTCGTGGGTGGCGGTCTGGTCCCGGCGGTGATGCGCTGGATGTGCAGTTTTATGGGGCCGAGACGGATGTTTTAAAAGCCGCGTCAGAAGACCTGCAAAACGCCCTGCGCCGCTATCCCGAGGTGAGCGCGGTGCAAGATAATCTGGCATACGATAAAGAGGAGTTGATCCTTGATCTGACGGCGCAGGGGCAATCGCTTGGCTTTACCATCGACACCCTTGGCCGCGCGCTGCGCAACCGCTTGGGCGGGATCGAGGCGGCAACATATCCCGACGGGCCGCGGTCTGCGACGATCCGGGTCGAACTGCCCGAGGGCGAATTGACGGCTGATTTCCTCGACCGTACCCAGATGCGCACGCCGAACGGCCAATACGTGCCGCTTGCCGATATTGTGAGCGTGGAGCGGCGCACAGGGTTCAGCACAGTGCGCCGCGAAAACGGGATCAGATTGATTTCGGTAACGGGTGATATTTCCGAGGATGATCCAGCCCGCGCAACCGAGATTACGACTGCCTTGCAAGAAGAAATCCTGCCGACCATCGCGTCAGAGCGGCAGGTTGAATTCCGCATTAGCGGTCTGAGCGAGCAGGAAAACACATTTCTATCCGACGCTTTGACCGGGCTGATATTGGTGCTGACGGGCATTTATCTGGTGTTGTGCTGGGTGTTTGGCAGCTGGACACGCCCCTTGGTGGTGATGTCGATTATTCCCTTCGGACTGGTCGGCACCATCTATGGCCATGCGGTCTGGGATGTACCGCTGAGCATGTTCACCGTTGTGGGTTTGTTGGGGATGACGGGGATTATCATCAACGATTCCATCGTTTTGATCGGCACGATTGACGAATACGGCGAAACGCGCGGCGTGATCCCTTCGATCATCGATGGGGCGTCTGATCGGTTGCGGCCCGTGATGCTGACGACGCTGACCACCGTTTTGGGGATGGCCCCGCTGCTGTATGAGCAAAGCCAACAGGCGCAGTTCCTGAAACCGACGGTGATCACGCTGGTGTACGGATTGGGCTTCGGGATGTTCTTGGTGCTGCTTGTGGTGCCTGCGTTGATTGCTGCGCAGCATGACATTTCGCGGCAGGTGCGGGCGATGCGGCGCGGTCTGGGCGCGCGGGCTCCGGGTTTGCGCCTTGGTCTGATGGCGCTTTGGGCGGTGATGATTGGCTGGGCGGCGCTGACACTGGGCTGGGCCGGTTGGCAAGGCAGCTTGCATCCAGTGCTGTTGTCACTGGCACCGGGAATGGCTGCCATGTCACCGCTTACGGCCGCATTGATCCTGTTTATTGGGGGCGCAGCGGTATTGTCGTTGGGCGGGTATGTCGTTGGTGCTATCGTCTTTGCAGCGTCCCAGCGGAAACGCGCCGCCTGATCAGCCGGGCGTGCAGCCCTGAATATCGACCGCATGCTTGCTGCCCAAAACCGTCATGCGAATATGCGCGCGGTTCAGGGCAATTGGCCCACCGGTCGAGTGGGCGACATCAACCTTGGACGTAAGGGTGTTGCCGTGCCGTGTTGTGTCCGCTTCGCTGACCCATAAATCAGGGTGCCCGGTCTCAATCACGACCAGCTCTGGCCCGCCTGTGTTTGGCAGGGTAATAGTTGTTTCCAGCTCAAGATCGCCGTCAACAAAGCGGATTGCGCAGGTGGCTTTGGCCACGCGAGCCTCTTTCGCGGTGTAGGGACGCTGGGCAAGGGATGCGGCAATCGCAGGTTCTGCGCGGGTTGCGTCTGTGTCGATCACGCCGTCCAGATGTAATTGCGCTGGCACGCAGACATCAAGACACACACCCATATCGATTGTTGTCTTCAGGTGGACGGGCGCACCTTTCGTCGGAAGGGTGATAACCAGCGGAAGGACGACCTGATCCTTATACCCAATCGTTGTCAGGTTTTCCTCGCGAAACACGGTTGGGGTTGGCCATTCCACGGCGACGGCCGACAGGTTCTTTGATCCGGCCCAATCGAAATGCGGCGGAATGCCCATATCACCGGGCGCGCGCCAATAGGTTTTCCACCCCGGGGCCATCGTCATGCGGATTGCCGCAACGCGGTTGCCGTCGGGCCGGACCCAGCCTTGCAGGATCTCACCCTTGATAACATCCATGGCGGATGCCGGAAGCGGGGCAAGCAAAGCAGAGAGGATCAGCGGGATCAGTGTTCTTTTCATCCGCCTTTCATGGGCCAAAGGCGGATGCCTGCCAAGTCACTATTGTATTATGAAACGTTACAACGTGGCGGGGTTGAAAGGAACGGGACCACAGGCCATGCTGATCGGGCAGTATATTATGGGGGATGAAAGAGGATGGAAATGGACCTTACGGGGCAATTGCTGGTGGCGATGCCTGGTATGGGCGACCCACGGTTTGATCATTCTGTCATCTTTATTTGCTCCCATTCTGCCGAGGGGGCGATGGGGCTGATCGTCAACAAGCCTGCCCCTGATCTGAAACTTACAGATGTTTTGGACAAGCTTAGCGATGTTGAATTTAACGATACATCAGGGCTGGGCGTGCATTTTGGCGGCCCGGTCGAGACGTCGCGCGGTTTTGTTTTGCACAGCTCTGAATACCAATCGGTGTTGCACACCCTGAACGTCGCAGACGGGTTCGGGATGACGGCCACTTTGGACGTGCTAGAGGATATCGCCCGCGGCAAGGGACCTGCAAAGGCGTTGTTGATGTTGGGCTATGCCGGTTGGGGCGAAAACCAGCTTGAGAACGAGATCGCCCAAAATGGCTGGCTGACCTGCGATGCCAAGCGCGAGATCGTGTTCGATCTGCCGGACGCAGATAAATGGGCGGCGGCATTGTCTTCGCTGGGGATTGATCCGCTGGGCCTAAGTTCGGCAGCGGGCCGTGCATAGCTAGCGCGGTGCAGCGGCGCGGCGCAGGCGGTCATTGATGGCCCTGCCAAGCCCGTGATCGGGAATGGGGGCGACAGCGATGGGTTTGTCCATCGCATCCAGCGCATGCAAATAATCGAATAGATTGGCAGCCGCTTGGGTCAGGTCACCGCTGGGCGACAGGTTCAGGTCGCCGGAAACTTCGCCGAAACCCAGTAGAACCTCGCCGTCCACAGCCGTTTGCGCGTTCAGGCGGACGTGGGCGGCGGGGGCGTAATGCGATGTCATTTGCCCCGGTGCGATAATCTCTGCCCCATCGGCGACGTCAATCTGCATGCCAAGGGCGGCTTCGATCGCCTCAATAGGCAGGCCGCCCGCACGTAGCAGAATGGGTGTGTCTTGGGTCAGCCCGACGATGGTGCTTTCAAGCCCGACGGCACAAGGACCGTCATCAACAACAGCGTCAATAAGCCCGTCCAGGCCAGCCATCACATGGGCGGCGGTCGTTGCACTGATGCGTCCCGACGGGTTCGCGGATGGTGCCGCGATGGGCCCGTCAAACGCTTGCAAGATCGCATGGGATGTCGGGTGCGCGGGCACACGCAGGGCAACACTGTCGAGCCCCGCCGTGACGAGCGAGGACAATCCGTGATTGCCAGTCAATGGCAAAACCAGCGTCAGCGGGCCGGGCCAAAACGCGGTTGCAAGGATTTCAGCGTTGTCGGACCAGATGCCATAGCGCTGCGCGTCTTCAGCCCGTGCCAGATGCACGATCAGCGGGTTAAAGCTGGGTCTTCCTTTTGCCTCATAAATGCGGGCCACTGCGGTGCCATTGCGGGCGTCGGCGGCCAGCCCGTAAACCGTTTCGGTCGGCAGCGCGACCAATCCGCCAGCGGCCAGAATCGTGGCGGCGCGGACGATCCCTTGGGGGTCAGGCTGCAGTATATAGGTCATCTGTTCGCTCGAAGCCTTTGTGACGCTGTGTTTCGGGTTGCGGTGGCGGGCCAGTCACAGCATCCTTGCGTAACTGCCCCCGGTTTTATGTTTGAGGGCTTATCAGGTCGATGCTCTATTTGCCAAGCAGACGCGCACGCCCAAGGAGGAAATACGATGCCATACCGCGCCCCCGTCGAGGATTACAATTTTCTATTCAACCATATTGTCGGGCTTGAGGACGTGCGTGCCACCGACAAGTTTGCAGAGGCCACAGATGATGTGACCCGTGCGATTTTGGAAGAGGCGGGCAAGCTGTGCAACGATGTGATGGCCCCCTTGCAAACCCCTGGTGATTTGCACCCGGCCAAGCTGGAAAACGGCGTGGTGCGCACATCGCCCGGATATGGGGAAGGTTTCAAGGCCATCGCGGAAGGCGGTTGGATCGGTATAAGCGCAGATCCTGAATACGGTGGCATGGGCCTGCCGTTGACCATGGCCAGCGCGGTGAACGAGATGATGAGCGGTGCCTGTCTGTCGCTGCAATTGGCCCCGTTGATGAGCCAAGGGCAGATCGAAGCGCTAGAGCATCACGCCAGCGACGCGATCAAAGAGCTGTATTTGCCCAAGCTGATCAGCGGCGAATGGACGGGTACAATGAACCTGACCGAACCGCAGGCCGGATCGGACGTGGGGGCGCTATCCTCCAAGGCTGAAGACAACGGCGACGGGACATTCAGCATCTCGGGCCAAAAGATTTACATCAGCTGGGGCGACAATGATTTCGCCGAAAATATCTGCCATCTGGTGCTGGCGCGTCTGCCCGGTGCCCCAGCGGGCACCAAGGGGATCAGCCTGTTTTTGGTACCTAAGTTTCTGCCGAACGAAGATGGCAGTCTGGGCGCGCGAAACAGCCTCCAAGTCGTCAGTCTTGAGCACAAGATGGGCCTGCACGGATCGCCCACATGTGTGATGCAGTATGACAAGGCTGTCGGTTGGTTGGTTGGCCCGGAACAGGGCGGTATGGCGGCGATGTTTACCATGATGAACAACGCGCGGCTTGGTGTTGGTGAGCAAGGGATCGGCGTTGCCGAAGCGGCCTATCAACATGCGCTGTCCTATGCGCTGGACCGTAAGCAGGGCAAAAACATCCGGCCGGACGGGTCTGGCACCATCGTTGATCACGCGGACGTGCGCCGCATGCTGATGACGATGAAGGCCGAAACCTTTGCCGCGCGGGCCATCGCGGCCAGCTGTGCGGTGGCCATCGACATGACCAACGCCACCGGCGAGGCGGAGTGGAAGTCGCGCGCTGCCTTTCTGACCCCGATCACCAAAGCGTTCGGAACGGACGTCGGTATCGACGTGGCGCAGATGGGTGTGCAGGTGCATGGCGGCATGGGCGTGATCGAAGAAACCGGCGCGGCGCAGTTCTGCCGTGATGTCCGCGTGACGGCCATCTACGAGGGGACCAATGGCATTCAAGCGATGGATCTGGTCGCGCGCAAGATGATGGATGGCGGCGAGGCGGCGAACCGTTTGATGGACGAGATTGAAACCCACGCCGAGGCGGCGCGCGATGCGTTCCCCAACATGGCCGATGCGGTTTGGCAGGCGACTGAAACGCTGCGCGAGGCCACAGAATGGTTGGTCGCCCAAGACGACATGGACACGCGTTTTGCTGGGGCCGTGCCATATCTTCGCGCTTTTGCGCGCGTGTTGGGGGGGCATTTGCACCTCAAGGCGGCCTTGGCTGACAAGGGCGGCCCGCGCGAAAAACTGGCACGGTTCTACATCCTGCGCCTGTTGCCGGAACATGCGGGTCTGCTGGTGCATGCGCAGTCGGGTGCAGATGACCTGTTTGCCTTGACCACAGATGAATTGGCCGCCTGATGACTGACATGAAACCTGTGGGCTTGCGCTATCCTTGGGATACGCCGCCCGCCCATGACGAAGCGATCGAGGTCGCGCCCGGCGTTCTTTGGCTGCGGTTGCCGCTGCCGATGAAGCTGGACCATGTGAATGTCTATGCCTTTGACGAAGGCGACAGTTGGACCATCATCGACACCGGGTTTTCATCCAAGAAAGCCAAGGCAATCTGGGCTGATCTGATGGCAGGCCCCCTTGGGGGTAAGCCCATTTCGCGCGTGATTGTCACCCATCACCACCCCGATCACATCGGGTTGGCAGGGTGGTTTCAGACGGAACACGGGGCAGAGCTGGTCACCACGCGTACGGCTTGGCTGACGGCGCGCATGTTGACCTTGGACGCCCAAGAAACCCCGGCGGCCGAGACGTTGGCATTCTATAAAATGTCCGGAATGGATCGTGATCTGTACGACAAACGCGCGTCCGAGCGGCCCTTCAACTTTGCCGATATCGTTGATCCGCTGCCCTTGGGCTTTACCCGGATCAAGCAGGACGACCAAATCACCATCGGCGGGCGCGTTTTTGACGTGCATATGGGCAATGGCCATGCGCCCGAACACGCGACGTTCTGGAGCAGGGATGACAATTTGGTCATTGCGGGCGATCAGATTTTGTCGTCGATCAGCCCCAATGTCGGTGTCTATGCCACAGAACCTATGGCCGATCCGATTGGCGAATGGCTGGAGGCCTGCGAACGGCTTGCCCCGATGAGCCGTGAAGATCATCTGGTGCTTGGCGGGCACAAGCTGCCGTTCACCGGATTGCCCACGCGTATGCGCCAGCTGATCGATAACCATCACGGTGCGTTGAAACGGTTGGTCAAATATATCGATACGCCGAAATCCGCCTCGGAATGCTTTCCGACCTTGTTCAAACGCAAGATCGGCGAAGGTGAATATGGTCTGGCACTGGTCGAGGCCGTCGCACATCTAAGTCATCTGTATCAAACCGGTCTTGCCACGCGGGAATTGCGGGCAGAAGATGGGGCTTGGGTGTATCAGGCAACGGAACAAGCCAATGGATGATCTGATCAGAACCGCAGCCGAGGCCGCCGAAGCGGATGCCTTGCCGCGCGTGCACGAGGTGCATTGCGATGAAACGCAACGCAATGCCGCCCAGCAAACGGTGCCAAAGGGCATGACAGACACGCCTGCGTCCAAGAAATCCCCTGCGCAATGGGCTTACGAGCGGGTCGTACTGTACCTCAAGAACTTTGAAGAGCAGCTGGACGGGGACCAAGAGGTTGCAATGGGGTTCACAGGCGGCGACGCCGGCGTCTTGCGGATCGAAGGGATGGGGTATTTCGATCCCGATATTGTCACCTTTTACGGTCAGGACGGCGGAGGTGGACGGATGCAATTGGTGCAACACGTCAGCCAGTTGAACGTCGCCTTGCGTGCCTTGCCCAAGGCCAAGCCCGAAAAGCCCGCGAATCGGATCGGCTTTCGCTTGGTCGAGGATATCGAAGCTGATGCAGCCCTGACGCAGAGAAAAAACACGTAAGATCGTGTTCTTTGATATCGTGACATGCCCGCGCGAATGCAGTAACCACGTTTTCAAATTGGAACGAACACCAGTCAAAGGATTACGCAAATGGCCAAACACGAACACGGCTCCATGGATACAACGTCACAGGAAAAGACCTTTGACAACTTCATGAACTGGGTAAAATGGTCATCGATTGTGATCATTGCTATCCTCGTCTTTTTGGCACTTTTCGCCCGCTAAGACCTTAGGCTCTTACCCGACAGGACGATAACTATGCGTATTTGGATGGCACTGGCCTGTGTCGCAATCGTTGCGGCATGTGCGAACGATACCGGCATTGACAACTCACCGGCCGAAGTTGCCGCTGCAGCCTATTCTGCGCCGGGCCCGAAATCACTGACATTGCTGACCATGGTGAACAACCGCTCGGGCGGCGGCGCGCACACGGCGTTGCTGGTGAACGGGTCGCAGCAGGTGATCTTTGATCCGGCGGGGTCGTTTCGCGACCCACGGGTGATTGAACGGGGGGATGTGCTCTATGGTATGTCGCCGAACTGGGTCGAGGCCTATAAATCCTCGCACGCGCGTAAAACCCACCACGTGCGCAGTCAGACCGTCCAGGTGACCGAACAGCAGGCCGAACAGGTTCTAAAAGCGGTAATGACAAACGGGCAGGTCCCCGCGGCCTATTGCGCCAGCGCGACATCCAGCTTGCTGTCGGACGTGCCGGGTTTCGAAGAAATCGGCAAAACCTACTATCCCGCCAAGTTGTCCGAGAGATTTGCGGCGCTGCCGAATGTCACCACGACGCAATATTATGAAAATGACGCAGGTCACGTGCTTGATGGTGTGCAGGCGGCGCTGTTAGCCGAGTAACCAAAGCAATCCATATAGCGTGGCACCGCCGCTTATAATCGCCAGCAATACGTTCTTGGTGATGATCCCCACAGTCAGCGCAACCGCAGCCGCTGCAAAGCGCGCGGGGTCGAACTGCCCGCCTGTTGCGGCAGGGGCGAACACTTGTGGGACCACCAAGGCTGGCAGGATGGCGACGGCTGTATAACGCAGATGGCGCAACAGCCATGCGGGCATCTCGCGGTCACCCACCAATCCGGTAAAGACAAAGCGCAAGCCAAAGCTGCCGATGCCAAGGGCGATGATCACAAACCACAATGTCCCCTTGTCGATCATCATGCTGCGCCCTCCGACCGGCGATCAAGCCAAAGTTCGGTTTGCGCACCGGCCATCATGCCGACCATCCCCGCCACGATCAGACCCAGCGAATAAGGCATGCCCGCCGTTGCCAACGATGCAACTGACGCGACCAATGCGGCCATCACATGTGCGGGTGTGCGGAACATCGGCGCGATCATCGCCAGAAATGTGATGGGCAGGGCGAAATCCAACGCCCAGCTGTCGGGGATCTGGGCCCCCACCAAGGCACCGATCAGCGTGAACAAATACCAAAGCGGTACAATCGGTGTCACGCAGCCAAAGAAATACGACATCCGCTGCGGCACGGTCATGTCCGGTTGTTTTTCGTATTGGGCCATCGAACAGACATAGGATTGATCGACCGTCAGATAGGCCGCAAAGGCACGTTGCCACAGCGGTGCTGCACCGATGTAGGGCGTCAGGGACGCGGAATACATCGCCATGCGCAAGTTCACCGCAAGCGCCGAGGCCAAAACAATCGCTGTCGGTGCGTGTTCCTGCATCAGTTGCAGCGCGGTAAACTGTGCGGCACCCGCGATCACGACGACGGAAAAGGCGAGCGTTTCGAACACGCTCAGACCTGCCTCGGTCGCGAGAATGCCGAACAGGGATGAAAATGGAATGATCACCAAAACAAACGGGGCCGCATCGGCCAGGCCCTTGCGGAAGGCCGATTTCGTGGTGGTGATGGACATGCTTTACCCCTAGGCTATCCTCATATCCTTAGCCGTGGTCCGAAGGGGATGCAATTGCCTGTAAACAGTGACACCGACACCTATCTGATCGCCCCGCAGCCGGGGGCACCGCGCCTGACCCGTTCCGTCAAAGGGCGCGACCACACCGGGGCGGAATTGACCATCAATGTTGTCGAAGAACGCCCGCTCACGATCTTTCTGAATGCGCAGGAAATCGTGACGGCAATGACCATCGGCGACTATCCTGAATATCTGGCGCTTGGGTTCCTGCGCAATCAGGGCATGTTGCGCGACGGAGAGGAAATTACCCGCGTTGATTACGACGAGGACCTTGAGGTCGTCGTGGTTCGCACCGCCCGCAAAACCGATTACGAAGACAAGATGCGCAAGAAAACCCGCACCAGCGGTTGCGCCGTTGGCACGGTGTTTGGCGATATGATGGAGGGGCTGGAGGGCGTTATCCTGCCCGCCACACCGGTCCATACCTCGTGGCTTTACCGTCTGAGCGCGCAGATCAACCGCACCCCCAGCCTGTATCTTGAAGCGGGTGCCATTCATGGAACGATTCTGTGTCAGGGTGATAAGCCCTTGGTTTATATGGAGGATGTCGGTCGTCATAACGCCGTCGATAAGATCGCTGGTTGGATGCTGTCTGAGAACGTGCGCGCCGATGACAAGATCCTTTATACCACGGGGCGTCTAACCTCAGAGATGGTGATCAAGACCGCGATGATGGGTATTCCGGTGTTGGCGTCGCGGTCCGGATTTACGGCTTGGGGCGTCGAGATCGCAAATCAGGTTGGTCTGACATTGATCGGGCGGATGAAGGGCAAACGGTTTATCTGCCTTGCCGGAGAAGACCGCCTTGTGCGCGACGCTGACCCTGATTTGGTGGTGGATGAACCCAAACGGGCAGGGCGGAAGGGATCGGAATGAAACAACCACTTGGGGTTATTCTGGCTGGTGGGCAGGCCACGCGCATGGGCGGCGGCGACAAGGGGTTGCTGACGCTGGGCGGTCGTACATTGCTGTCTCATGTGGTTGAACGCCTGTCGCCGCAGGTGGCGGAACTGGCGTTGAATGCCAATGGCGATGCGGCGCGGTTTGACGCGCTTAATCTGACGGTTCTGCCTGACAGTATCGACGGCTTTGTCGGCCCCTTGGCGGGTGTCCTTGCGGGGATGGATTGGGCCGCTGAACGCGGGGCCGATACCATCGTCACCGCCGCTGCGGATACGCCTTTTTTCCCGGGCGATTTAGTGCCACGGTTGCTGCTGGCCAGCGAGGGGATGACACATCCGCTGGTTCTGGCCGCGACGCCAGATGCGACACGTGGAACTGCGCGACACCCGACGTTCGGTCTCTGGCCCGTTGCATTGCGCGACGATCTGCGCGCGGCACTGAATGGCGGGCTGCGCAAAGTGGTGATGTGGACCCAACAACACGAGGGGCGCGAGGCATTGTTCCCCCACGAGGCTGCATTTTTCAACGTCAACACACCCGATGATCTGAAAACAGCCGAGGGCATGCTATGAGGGTTTACGGCGTCACGGGGTGGAAAAACGCAGGTAAAACGGGGTTGATGGAACGGTTGGTCGCCGAGATTACCGCGCGTGGGTTCAGCGTGTCGACGGTTAAACACGCGCACCACACGTTCGAGGTGGATCATCCGGGTAAGGACAGCCACCGCCACCGCGTCGCCGGTGCCCGCGAGGTCCTGCTGGCCTCGCGCAACCGCGTCGCCTTGATGCACGAGTTGCGTGACGAGGAGGAGCCGACGCTGGAGGCGCTGCTGGCGCGGCTAAGCCCCGTCGATCTGGTGTTGATCGAAGGCTATAAACGCGACGCACACCCCAAGATCGAAGCGCACCGGACTGAGCCGGGCAACCCTTTGATCGCGCCGGATGATGACACCATCAAAGCCGTTGCTAGCGACACCCCACTTGCGTTGGACCGCCCGGTTTTTGATTTGAATGATACCGTCGCGATTGCTGATTTCATTTTGGCCGAGGTCGGGTTGTGACCGGGTTCGATACATTTGTGGTGATCGATTGGTCGGGCGGCAATGATACCGGTGCCAACCCGCGCAAGGATGCGATATGGGCCGGTGTGACCCGCAACGGGCAGTCTCAAGACCCTGTGTATTTGCGCAACAGAAGCGTGGCCGAGGCGTGGATCGTTGATTTGATCCGGGCCGAGCTTGAGGCAGAGCGCCGTGTGATGATCGGCTTTGATTTTCCCTTTGGCTATCCCGCCGGTTTTGCAGAGGCTTTGACCGGTTATACTGACCCCCTTGTGCTTTGGGATTGGTTCGAGGCGCGGATCGAGGATAGCCCCAAAACCAACAACCGCTTTGATCTGGCGGCTGAGATGAACCTTGGGCTTGGCGATGGGGCCGGCCCGTTTTGGTTCAACGGTTTACCCAACCGCGATATTCCCGGTTTGCCGCGCACAAAGGATGGGTATGCGAACCAGTTTCCTGAGAAGCGGCAGGCGGAAACCCGGGCCAAAGGCTCGTTTTCCTGCTGGCAGATGGGCGGCGTGGGGGCCGTCGGATCGCAGGTATTCATGGGCTTGCCGGTACTGTCGCGCTTGCGCAAACGGTTTCATGGGCAGGTCAACGTATGGCCCTTTGAGCAGCTGAAACGCCCTGTGGCATTTGTTGAGGTCTGGCCATCGCTGACGGTTGGCGGTGCACCCGCTGACATGATCAAGGACGCGTGGCAGGTTCAAGAACTGGCGCGTCAGATGAGCGGCTTATCAGATGCGGCATTGACCGAAATATTAGATGTATATGCTCCCGAAGAAGGCTGGATTTTCGGCTTGGGTTTCGAGGACCGTATGAAATCCGCCCCTCCGCTGCGTAATGACTGCTTTGCGCTGCCGCCGGGTGTGCATTGGACGCCTGTGGACGAGGCGCTGTCGTTGCTGAAAGCCCGATTGTCGCCAGTGGTGTCGGTTGAAACCGTGCCGCTTGGTGCCGCGTTGGGGCGCGTCGTTGCGCAAGACGTGGCCGCTAAACGCGCGAATCCGCCGCTGCCAAACACGGCTGTTGATGGCTATGGTTTTGCTGGTGGGCGGGGCGATGGACCGCACGAACTGCCCTTGGCGGATGGTCGTGCCGCGGCGGGGGATGCGCCGGGAAGTGTGCCAGCAGGGCAGGCGATCCGTATCCTGACGGGTGCCGCGCTGCCCACAGGCGTTGATACCGTCGTGCTGCAAGAGGACGTCCGGGTCGAGGGTGGTGCCGTGTTGTTTAACGGCCCGATCAAGCAGGGGGCTAACACCCGCAAGGCGGGCGAGGATGTTGACCAAGGCCACGTTGTTACGCGCGCCGGACGGCGGGTTACAGCGGCCGACTTGGCGCTTATGGCGGCGACGGGAAATGATACGCTGGAGGTCTACCAGCCGCTGCGGGTTGGTGTTATTTCAACGGGTGACGAGATCGTGGAGCCGGGTGCTGCCGCATCTGACGGGCAGATTTATGACGCCAACCGACCGATGCTTTTGGCGCTGGCCCAGCAGTTTGGGCATAGAGCCGTTGATCTCGGCCATGTCGGCGATGACCGTGCAGCATTGCGCGGGCGCCTGAACGGAGCCAAAGGCCAAGTGGATGCGATTTTGACCAGCGGCGGCGCCTCTGCGGGGGACGAGGATCACGTATCTGCCCTGCTGAAAGAGGCCGGGGCCCTGTCGCTTTGGCGGGTGGCGGTGAAACCGGGCCGGCCCTTGGCGTTGGGCATGTGGCAGGGCATGCCGGTCTTTGGCCTGCCGGGTAATCCGGTCGCTGCGATGGTGTGTACGTTGATCTTTGCGCGGCCTGCGTTGTCCGTGATGGCGGGGCAAGAATGGACCACACCGCAAGGGTTCGACGTGCCTGCGGCTTTTGAAAAGCGCAAAAAACCGGGCCGCCGTGAATTCTTGCGCGCGCGGATGCGCGACGGTCGGGTCGAGGTCTTCGCCTCAGAAGGGTCGGGCCGGATCAGCGGGCTAAGCTGGGCGGAAGGTTTGGTGGAATTGCCTGACGCAGCGGTGCATGTGCGCCCGGGCGATATGGTGCGGTATATCCCTTACGGATCATTCGGGATTTAGGGCGCTAGTCAAACGTACCGGCCACACGGCCCAACAACATGAACGCACGCGCCGTGCGGGTTTCGGCAAGCGCCGAGATTTCACCGTCGGATGCCTGTGCCTCGAACCCGGAAAAGACGCGATCAAAGCGGCGCAAGAAATGATGTGCTGCATCGCGAAAAATCGGGTCTTGTTTCATCCGCGCATTGGTCAGGGCAAGGGATGAACGGTCGCGCACCCCGCCAAGGGCCGCGATGGTGCGCCCGCGCGCGCCTTGGGCAAATTCGCGCCAGACTTCAGGACGGGCGCGGTCTGGGTGCAAGTCGTCCATGTAAATGCCATCATGGCTGAGCAAGGTCAGCACGTCTTGGGCGGCTTGGACCAATTGCGATGCATTGCGGTCTTTCAAGGCTTTGCGCAGGGCGGTGAAGCCTTCGGTATCCTCTGCCGTTTCAGGGAAGTTCAGCGCGCGAATGAAATCATCATGGGACAGTGCTGGCACCATATCGCTGGCTTGGGTGCCAAGCGCCAAGGTCGGTTGATCATCTGACTGTGCTGGCGCGGCGACGGGGGCCGTCGCGCGTGGGGGTGCATCGCGGCGGGTTTGGAATGTGGCAAGGGCCGTTTCGGTCTTACGCGCGGCGGCGGCGATTTCGTCCAGCTTGCGGGTGACCGATGCATCTGTCTCAAAGGTTTTGCCGTGCTGCTGGGCAATATACGCTTGGCGGATGGCATCGATTGCGGCCTGCAAGCGCTGGCTTTCTGTACGCATCACACGGCTGGCACGCGCGGCGGTGGCCGCGACCCAAATCATCGCAAGCGGCATGAAAATGGCCAAGGTGGTCATCACGAACCGTAGGCCGCGATCACCGGTGTCCGGTGCGGTGTCAGACGGTTGCGTCAAAAAGAAGATGCCACAGCCCAACAGCCACAGGACACTCAGCGCAATGGCAATGACTTCGATGCTGGAAATCGCTTGGTCATTCGGACGTGAATAGACGCCAAAAGGGGTCGAGCGCGCGGGTTGGCGCTGCGACTTTGGGGGGGTGGCAGGCGTGGTATCGGTCATGTCGATTGCCCCGGATCAAGCGTAAATGATCTTGAGTACCTCATACGATTTTTCGCCCCCCGGTGTACGCACCGTGACGCTGTCGCCTTCTTCTTTGCCGATCAGCGCACGCGCAATGGGGGATTTGATGTTCAAAAGACCCTTTTCAATGTTGGCCTCGTATTCACCAACAATCTGATAGGTTTTTTCTTCATCGGTGTCTTCGTCCACCAATGTGACCTTGGCACCAAACTTGATAGAGCCGGACATTTTCGATGGATCAATAACATCCGCCAGCGAAATCGCGCCTTCAAGCTCTTTCACGCGGCCCTCGATAAAGGACTGTTTTTCCTTGGCGGAGTGGTATTCGGCGTTTTCGGACAGATCACCATGTTCGCGCGCTTCGGCAATCGCCTTGATGATTGCAGGACGTTCAATCGTCTTCAGGTGCTTTAGTTCAGTTTCCAAAGCAGTGTGACCGGCGCGGGTCATCGGGATTTTTTCCATTGTGGTCGTCCACGCAATGAGGGTCACAGCCCCGGAGCGGATCCGAGGGTGCAACCGATTTAAATTAGCCCTTACCTGACCTAAACTGGCGCGTGATTGCAAGGGCCGAGTGCGCGTAGCTGCGCCAATGCGCGCTTATTCACCGTATTCAACTAGCTCGTATTCGATCCCGTCATTGTCGTGAAAGTAAAACCGCCGCCCTGGCTCATAGTCGGCATGGTTGGTCGTTTCGAATCCTTGCGCTTTTACGGCGGCCTCTGCTGTGTCCAAATCATCGACGACCACGCCGATATGATTAAGTCCCCCGATTGTCGTATAGCTGCTTGGGGCTGATTTCAGCCCCTCTTTCGGGGTGTAAAGCGCGATATACTGGTCCTGCGTGCCGACATGGACGCTGCGGCCCCCGGCAATCGCATCGCCTTGCCAGCGGACCTGCCATCCGAAAATTAAAAGCATCCAGGCGGCGGTGTCGTCGGGGTTTTTTACAGTGATATTTGCGTGTTCAATCTGAGCTGACATGGTGGGTCTTTCTTTGTTGTTGTGTTGACCCTGTTGTTTCTAATTTCTAAACCTAACTTTAGGTCAAGGGTTTTTTTACGAGGGAAATTATGGCTGTAAATGATGGGTTATCTATTGGTGCGCTGGCGCGGCGCACGGGGCTGGCCGTGTCGGCTATCCGCTATTACGAGGCACAAGGGCTGATCAAGCCGTGGCGTAATGCGGGCGGGCAACGGCGGTTTGAACGTGCGGATTTGCGGCGGCTAAGCTTTGTGATGATTGCACAGCAGTTTGGTTTTACCCTGCCGCAGATTAAAACTGAGCTTGATCGTTTGCCGGGTGGACGTACCCCGACCAAGGCAGATTGGGCGCGGATCAGCCAATCCTTTCGCGCAGGACTGGACCAGCGGATTGCCACATTGACCCGTCTGCGCGATGATTTGGATGGCTGTATCGGCTGTGGCTGTCTAAGCCTCAAGGCCTGTGCAATCTATAACCCCAAGGATAAAGCGGGCGAAAACGGCCAAGGGCCGCGCTATCTGATGGGGGATCCGCGGGTCTGATCCATTTCGCGTTGCGAAACATTATGACGGCTGGCGCATTATATTGTTACGAAACTGTCGCGACCCTTCATTTTAACGTCGTGTCGCGATTGCAAAGCAAGCCGTGCTGGTTTAGCCAAATCCAAACCCATTTTCTGCCCGAAGAGGAGCCCCAAATGGCCGAAGTTGAACGCGAAGCAATGGAATATGACGTCGTTATTGTTGGCGCTGGTCCTGCAGGCCTGTCAGCCGCGATCCGTCTGAAACAGCTGGATGCTGACTGCAACGTGGTTGTGCTGGAAAAGGGCTCCGAAGTCGGGGCGCATATCCTGTCGGGTGCCGTATTGGACCCAATCGGTCTGGACGCATTGATGCCGGACTGGAAAGAAAAAGGCGCGCCGATCAAGACCAAGGTCAAGGAAGACAACTTTTACATGCTGGGCGAGGCGGGTAAAATCCGCGTGCCGAACTTCCCCATGCCGCCGCTGATGAACAACCACGGCAACTATATCGTGTCGATGGCGAACGTTTGTCGCTGGATGGCCGTGCAAGCCGAAGAAATGGGCGTCGAAATTTTCCCCGGCATGTCCTGTTCCGAACTGGTTTATGGCGAGAATGGCGAGATCAAAGGCGTTGTTGCTGGTGAGTTTGGGATCAACCCCGATGGCACCAAAGGCGACAATTACGAACCCGGCATGGAACTGCACGGTAAGTACGTGTTCCTGTCCGAAGGTGTGCGGGGCAGCCTGTCCAAGCAGGTGATTGCGAAATACGATCTGGATGCCGGTAAAGAGCCGCAGAAATACGGCCTTGGCATGAAAGAAATCTGGGAAATCGACCCGGCCAAGCACAAAGAAGGCACCGTAACGCACACGATGGGCTGGCCTTTGAACAAGAATGCCGGCGGTGGTTCGTTCATCTACCACATTGAAAACAATCAGGTCTATGTCGGCTTCGTTGTGCACTTGGGGTACAAAAACCCGCATGTGTTCCCCTATATGGAATTCCAGCGTTTCAAACATCACCCGATGGTCGCCGAGCTGCTGAAAGGTGGCAAACGCGTAGCATATGGCGCGCGCGCGATCACCGAAGGTGGCTATCAGTCGATGCCCAAGATGGTCGCACCCGGTGTGGCGCTGCTGGGGTGCTCCGTGGGTATGGTCAACGTGCCGCGCATCAAGGGCAACCACAACGCGATGCTGTCCGGCAAGGCGGCCGCCGAAGCCGCATTTGCGGCGATCCAGGCGGGGCGTTCCGGTGACGAACTGTCCGACTACGAACAAGACGTGCGCAGCGGCGAGATTGGCAAAGACCTGAAAAAGGTTCGCAACGTCAAACCATTGTGGAGCAAATATGGCCTGATGACATCGCTCGCCGTGGGCGGGTTCGACATGTGGACCAACACGTTGGGCTTTTCCCTGCTCGGGACCATTGGCCACGGAAAATCGGACGCCGAGGCGACCGAGAAAGCCAGTAAGCACAAAAAGATCGACTATCCCAAGCCCGATGGCAAATTGTCTTTTGACCGTCTGACCAACGTGGCGTTCTCATTCACGAACCACGATGAAAACCAGCCAGCGCATTTGACGCTCAAAGACCCGTCCATACCGGTTGATGTGAACCTGCCGGAATATGCAGGCCCATCTGCGCGCTATTGCCCCGCAGGCGTGTACGAATTCGTCGAGGAAGAGGGCAAGGACCCGCGTTTTGTCATCAACTTCCAAAACTGTGTGCATTGTAAAACCTGCGACATCAAAGACCCGTCGCAGAATATCGTTTGGACCACGCCACAAGGCGGCGACGGCCCGAATTATCCAAACATGTAAACCAATCTCTAACGTAATGATGAAAAGGCGTGCTTCGGCGCGCCTTTTTGCCTTTGAAAAGGGCCGATTGTCGCTCACGCCTGCGTGCGCCGCCGTGGGGTGCCATTGCGCCTGAGGGTGAACGTGATAGCGTTAAACAAACAAGATAAGGCCTGAATATATGATCCGTAATCTGTTGTTTTCTGCCAGCGTCGTTGCGTTGGGCGTAACGGGTGCCCTGCCTGCCTACGCGCAATCGGTGTCGGGTGCGTATCTGGCCGGTCGTCATGCCGCTGTGCGCAGCGATTTTGCCGAAGCCGCCGATTATTATGGCCGTGCGCTGGCGCGTGACAGCATGAACGTCGAACTGCTGGAAAGCACGATCCTTGCCTATCTGTCTTTGGGTGACATCGCCAAAGCGGTTCCCTTGGCCAAGGTGCTGGCGGCAAACAATCAGACCTCTCAGGTCGCGCATCTGGTGACCACAGCCGACAATGCGCAAAGGGGTAATTACGAAGAGTTGCTGGCGCAGACCGGCGACAGCGCGGGCATTGGCCCTTGGGTCGATGGGCTGGTCAAGGCGTGGGCTTACGTTGGCAAGGGCGACATGACCCAAGCCGTGGCCGAGTTTGACAGCCTAAGCCGCGAACCCGGGATGCAGGGTTTTGTGATGTATCACAAAGCGCTTGCGCTGGCGTCGGTCGGTGATTTTGAAGGGGCCGAGCGTATCTTTGCCTCGAACGAGGCAGGGGCCGCAGGGAATACCCGCCGCGGGGTGATCGCGCGCGCCGAAATTTTGGGTCAGCTTGATCGCAACGCCGAGGCGCTTGCGCTTTTGAACTCCAGTTTCCGGGGGAGTACGGACCCCGAGCTTGAAGCACTGATTTCGGCGCTTGAGAGCGGGGAGCCGGTCAAGTTCACGCAAATCAATGATGCCAAAGCGGGCATCGCCGAGGTGTTCTTTACCTTTGCTGCGGTGTTGCGCAGTGAATCGGCAGGCGACCATTATGTGCTGCTGTACGCGCGGATCGCGCGCTATCTGAACCCTGATCACATCGACGCGTTGTTGCTGACGGCCGATTTGCTTGAAAGCCTTGGGCAATATGATCTTGCGATTGCCGAGCTTGCAAATGTCCCCGCCAGTGATCCGGCATATCACGCGGCTGAACTGGGCCGCGCGGCGGCTTTGCGGCGATCGGGTAAACCCGGTCGCGCGATTGAGGTCCTGCAACAATTGACGCGCAGCCATGGTGAACTGCCTTCTGTGCATTCGGCCCTTGGCGACGCGCTGCGCGCAGAAGACAAGTTCGACGAGGCGATTGCAGCCTACGATATGGCGATCACCAAGACGTCAGAGACAAACCCGCAACGTTGGGTTCTGCTCTATGCGCGCGGCATTTCTGAAGAACGCAGTGGTGATCTGGACGACGCCGAGGCAGATTTCCGCGCTGCGCTGGCAATCAACCCCGACCAGCCGCAGGTGTTGAATTATCTGGGCTATTCCCTTGTTGAGCAGGGGCGCAATCTGGACGAGGCGCTGAACATGATCGAGCGCGCTGTCGCGGCAAGCCCGGGATCGGGGTACATTGTCGATTCACTTGGATGGGTTCTATATCGTTTGGGCCGCTATGAAGAGGCCGTGTCGCAGATGGAGCGGGCGGTTGAGTTGGTCGCTGTGGATCCTGTGGTGAACGACCATCTGGGGGATGTCTATTGGGCCGTTGGGCGTGAACGCGAGGCTGAATTCCAATGGCGTCGGGCGTTGTCCTTTGTCGATCCGCAAGACACCGACAGCGAGGCAGACCCCGACCGTATGCGCCGCAAGCTTGAGATCGGTTTGGACGCCGTTCTCGCCGAAGAGGGCGCAGACCCGTTGACCAAGGTTTCGGCGGACTGATGCGCACAAACAGTGCCGCATTTGGTTCGGCTGTATCCGAGCCAGCTTGGGCCAAGATCAACCTGACACTACATGTGACCGGCCAGCGATCCGACGGGTATCACCTGTTGGACAGTCTGGTTGTGCGCGCTGCCGTTGGTGACACGCTGAGCGTTGCCCCCTCATCCGAATTGGAGCTGTTTGTCGACGGCCCCTATGCCGACGCGGCCCCCTTGGATGACCGCAACCTTGTCATCCGCGCGGCGCGGCTGCTTGACCCTGATGGTACGCGGGGCGCGCGGCTGCTGTTGACCAAGGTGTTACCGGCGGCAGCAGGCATTGGCGGCGGGTCAGCGGACGCGGCGACCGCGCTAAAGCTGCTGAGCCATCACTGGGACGTTCCGGTGCCAAAGGATGTCGCCAGCTTGGGCGCTGATGTGCCGGTCTGCTTGCACGATGCCCCCCAGCGGATGCGCGGCGTCGGAGAGATGCTGACACCAGTGCCGCCGTTACCGCCCTGCTGGCTGGTTCTGGTAAACCCGAATAAATCCGTATCAACGCCCGATGTCTTTAAACGGTTGGTATCACGGCACAACGAGCCGATGCCCGACGACATTCCAGCCTTTGATTCCGCGCAAGGGTTTGCCGTGTGGCTGTCGACGCAGCGCAACGATCTGGAACAGGCCGCGCAAAGCGTTGTGCCTGACATCGCCGCCTGCCTTGCCGCGCTGGATGACGCGCTGCTGGCGCGGATGTCGGGATCGGGCGCGACCTGTTTTGGCCTATACGCAAGCGAACAGGCCGCAAACCACGCCGCAGGCCGGATTGACCATGCGCATCCCGGCTGGTGGGTGACCGCCGCCGAAGTCCTTAGGTGAGACGCGCCACAACATAGTCGGCAAGGTCATGCAGCATTCCACGCAGCGGGTGATCGGGCAGGGCGTGCAAAGCGTCCTTGGCCTGTGCCGCCCACGCCATCGCGTCGGCGCGGGTTGCCGATAGCGTGCCATGCTTGTTCAGCAGGGACAGCGCGTGGTCCAGATCGCCGTCTTCCTGACGCCCTTTTTCAATCGTACGGGTCCAGAAGGCGCGTTCTTCAGCGTCTGCTTTTGCAATGGCCTTGATCACGGGAAGGGTCAGCTTGCGTTCGCGGAAATCGTCACCGACGTTCTTGCCGATCGTATTGGCGTCGCCTTGATAATCCAGCAGGTCATCTGCGATTTGAAAGGCGATGCCCAAGGCATCACCATAATCATACAGCGCCTTGATCTGGGCAGCAGGGGCACCTGCCATAACGCCGCCAACCTCGGTTGCCGCCGAAAACAGGGCAGCGGTTTTCCCGCGCACGACTTTCAGATAGACGGATTCGTCAGTGGCAAGGTTCTGCGCGGCTGTCAGCTGTAGCACCTCGCCCTCGGCGATGGTCGCGGATGCATTGGACAGGATCGCAAGCACGCGCATGTTGTTGGTTTCGGTCATCAACTGGAAACTGCGCGCAAACAGATAGTCGCCCACCAGCACCGATGATTTGTTGTCCCACAGCAGGTTCGCCGTGGGGCGCCCGCGTCGCTGGCCGCTTTCGTCGACAACATCATCATGCAGCAATGTGGCGGTGTGAATAAACTCAACCGTGGCGGCTAGGTGGATGTGATAGGGGCCGTCATAGCCACAGATATGGGCCGCGGCCAAGGTCAGCATGGGGCGCAGACGTTTGCCGCCTGCCTCGACCAGATGCGCGGTTACTTCGGGAATTCGGGGCGCATGTTCGGACGCCATGCGATCGCGGATCAGTTCGTTGACCGCTGCCATGTCGGCAGCAAGATAGCTGGCCATCTGGTCATGCGGTTTTTGACTTGCGTCGTTCTTCATTTACATGACCCCATCTGAAGGCTCGACAATCTTGCGCGATTGCACTTACATCTCTGTTATGAAGGAACTTTTGCGCACGACCGACCCGACGATCATTGCTTTTGCCAGCGCCCTTCTTCAGGGCGAGGATATAGACTGCTTTCCTTTGGACGTAAATATGAGCGTGCTTGAAGGCGGTATCGGGATTTTCCCGCGCAGGTTAATGGTTCACGAGGATAAGCACAGCGCGGCCCTGCGGGTGCTGCGGGATAACGATATTCCCACCGGTTTGCCTGACTGACCCCGTGCAAAGCTTTCACACCGATGAATTGACCCATGATGCCTTTTTAGGCGGTAAAGTGCAACTTTGGCAGCCGCGCAAAGGGTATCGGGCGGGCGTCGACCCCGTTCTGCTGGCGGCAACTGTCCCAGCGACACCCGGTCAACGTGTGCTAGAGCTGGGCTGCGGTGTCGGGGCTGCGTCACTTTGTCTTGGGGCGCGGGTGCCGGGCCTATCCCTGACAGGGGTCGAGGTTCAGCCAGCCTATGCCGAATTGGCGCGCCGCAATCATTCGGAGTTCGAGGTGATCGAGGCCGATCTTGCTACGCTGCCCCTCTCGCTGCGGCAGCGGCAGTTTGATCACGTATTGGCGAACCCGCCCTATTTTGACCGTGCTGCATCTATCGCCTCGCAGGACAGCGCACGCGAAACCGCATTGGGTGAACAAACCCCGCTGGCCAAATGGGTCGAAATCGCAGCCAAAAGGCTGGCCCCGAAAGGGCAGGCGCATTTCATCCATCGGGCGGAACGGCTTCCTGATCTGATCCGCGCCTTGCCACATGACATGGGCAGCATCGAGGTGCTGCCGATTGCCCCGCGCATCGGACGTATGGCCGAGCTGATTATCCTACGCGCACGTAAATCGGGCCGTGGGGCTTTTCGGCTTTGTGCGCCTTTGATCATGCATGAAGGGGCAGCGCATGTTTCTGATGGCGACAGCTATGTCCCCGCGATCCGCGCGGTTCTACGCGAAGGCGCGGCGCTGCCATTCTAGGCATCAACCAGCCGATAAATCGACTTGTTCGTAAACTTGCTGCGCCGCCGCGTGACAGGTGATTTTTTTCGTGGTTCACTCGTAGGACGCAACCCAACAAAGGAGAGTTAAGTGGCATTTGACGCACATCTTGAAGCTTTGAAGCGGAAACACATGGCGGTAAGCAACGCTGTAGAGGAGGCACAACGCGCGCCGGGCATCGACGATCTGAAAGTTGCGACGATGAAGAAAGAAAAGCTTCGATTAAAAGAAGAAATTGTCAGACTAACCGCTTAAAAACTTAAGCCAGACTTACCACAGCTGGCGCGCGCCGAGAATAGAGCGCCGCCAGCGATCAGGCAGCCACCCATCAGGTGGCATCACCGCATTTATCATTCACATCATTGGCTGAAGGAACGGGGTTTTTGGGCCAGTCTCGCGATATTTTGCGCATAAGGACGGCCCGCTAAGAGAGCCAAAACATTCACGTTATCCGGGTGGTCGCGCGATGATCGGCATAGCATCTGCGACGTCCGATGTCTTGCTGATCTCGTCTATCATCCATTGCCTGAAGGCCACGATTTGGGGGCGGTCTTGGGCTGACTTGGGGCATAGAAACCAGAACCGCGCACCGGTGGCCAGCGCGGCGTTATAGGGCGCGACCAGCCTGCCTTCAACCAGATCCTTGATGACCAGCGCACGCCGTCCCATGACCACGCCGACGCCTGCGAGCGCTGCGTCTGTTGCATGGTCCGCTTGCGAAAACCTTGGCCCTAGTGCATTCGGCGGGGCAAGGCCCATCGCCGCGAACCAGGTGTTCCAGTCCACCGGCGGATCGAGAAACGCAATCGAATCATCTACGATCAAGGGGGCGTTCCGCAGGCTTGCCGGTGTCGGATACCGCGCGGCCATCTCCGGGGTCATGACCGGCGTCACCCATTCATCAGCGAGGGGCAACGCATAGAGGTCTGGATCAACGGAGGACCCGAACCGGATCGCCACATCTATATTGTCACGTGCCAGGTCCACTTTGCGCAGGGATGCAGAAAACCTTAGCTCAATCTCTGGATGGGCTTGGGCAAAGTCAAAAAGCCGTGGTGCCAGCCATTTTGCCGTAAATGCAGGGCCAGCGGTCACCGTAAGCGATTGATGGTCTTGGGTGCGCTGTGCGGCGCGCCACGCGGCGGCCAGCGTTTGAAACCCGTCCGTGGCCCCCGGGGCGAGGGCAATGCCTGCCTCCGTCAGCTCGACAGCGCGGTTGAGGCGCCTAAAAAGCGGGGCACCGAAATGTGACTCAAGCGATTTGATCTGAAAGCTTAGCGCGGCTGGCGTGACGTTCAGTTCTGCCGCCGCAGTTGCGAAAGACAGGTGTCTTGCAGCGGCTTCAAAAGCGCGCAACGCGGTTAATGGTGGCAGGCGGTCAGTCACATCAATTCAATTTTTCTTAAGTGAAGCAAAGAAAGTCTCGTTTGTACGAAGGACAGTATAGGACCATATTAAGGAAAGAACAGAAATTCTTGATTTCAGGAGGCTGACAATGATCGAAGCGACAACAAACCGCGCAGCACGTAATGCAATGGAAATGGCACACCGCGAACGGGCGCGTGCAACACTTGAGTTTTGGGGGTGGCTGTTCAGGTCGGCTGATAAAACCAGAACTATCTAAAAAGAACGCAAAAAGGCCAGCGCATCGCAGCGCTGGCCTTTCGCATAATATCGAAGCGGTCACATTACGTTAGGTACTGCGCGCCGTTCGCTGTGATGGTGGAGCCGTTGATAAAGCTGGCGTCATCTGAGGCCAAGAACACAACCGCGCGTGCGATGTCTTCTGGCTCACCCAATCGGCCGGCCGGGATCTGCGCAATAATCGATTCGCGCACTTTTTCAGGGACGGCCATAACCATGTCCGTGGCGATATAGCCCGGACAGATTGCGTTGGCGGTAATGCCGGCGCGCGCGCCTTCCTGTGCAAGGGATTTCACAATGCCCAGATCACCCGCCTTGGTCGCGGCATAGTTTACTTGTGCAAACTGACCCTTTTGCCCGTTGATCGAGCTGATGACCACGATACGACCGAACTTGCGTTCCCGCATGCCGGGCCAGATCGGATGAATGGTGTTGAACACGCCGGTCAGGTTGGTGTCGATCACTTGATGCCATTGTTCCGGTGTCATTTTATGAAACGGTGCGTCGCGCGTGATGCCAGCGTTGGCAACGACAACTTCAATCGGGCCAAGGTCCGCTTCGACCTGTGCAATGCCTGCCTTGGAGGCGTCATAATCCGCGACGTCCCATTTATAGGTCTTGATACCGGTGCTTTCGGTGAATTTTGAAGCGGCTTCATCATTGCCAGCATAGGTGGCAGCGACGTTATATCCGGCATCCTTGAGTGCGGTTGAAATGGCGGCCCCGATTCCTCGGCTACCTCCGGTCACAAGTGCGACACGTGACATGGTTATCCTTTCCCTTGCGGCAATGTTATTTCGTTTGCGATAACAATTTCGTAATTTTATTACGTGCTGAATTGATAGGACATCACATACAGGCTTTGCAACCGTTTTGGCCGGGATTTGGGAAATGATTTAGATGGGATGTGCACGGCGCGTGGGGATGCGCCGTGCCAGTGTTTATTAGGGGCGTTCAAGACACATCGCGACGCCCATGCCGCCACCGATGCACAAGGTGGCAAGACCCTTTTTCGCACCGCGACGCTGCATTTCGAACAGCAGGGTGTTAAGGATTCGCGCACCGGAAGCGCCGATAGGATGGCCAATCGCAATGGCACCGCCATTCACGTTGACGATTTCCGGATCCCAGCCCATGTCCTTGTTGACGGCGCAGGCTTGCGCGGCAAAGGCTTCGTTCGCCTCGACAAGGTCCAGATCCTCTGGCTTCCAGCCCGCTTTTTCGAGCGCTTTGCGGGATGCGTAGATGGGGCCGGCACCCATGATGCTTGGGTCCAGACCAACGGTTGCGTAAGACGCAATGCGCGCCAAGGGGGTGATGCCACGCTTTTCAGCGTTGTCCGCAGACATCAGCAGGGTACCAGCGGCACCATCGTTCAGACCCGAGGCGTTCGCCGCAGTTACCGAACCGTCCTTGGTGAAAGCGGGACGCAGTTTTTGCATCGCTTCCATCGACGCACCGTGCCGAATGTATTCATCGCTATCGACGACGGTTTCGCCTTTGCGTGTTTTGATCGTATAGGCCACGATCTCATCCGCGAATTTACCGGCTTTTTGCGCGGCTTCGGCCTTGTTCTGGGAACGGACGGCGAATTCGTCTTGTTGATCGCGGCTGATTTGCCACTTTTCTGCGACGTTTTCAGCGGTTTGGCCCATGTGGTAGCCGTTGAAAGCGTCCCACAGACCGTCTTTGATCATCGTATCAATGAACTGCAGATCGCCCATTTTTTGGCCGGGACGCAGGTTTTGTGCGTGGGGGCTCATCGACATGTTTTCCTGGCCACCGGCGGCCACGATATCGGCGTCGCCCAGTTGAATGTGCTGCGCGGCCAAGGCAACAGCGCGAAGGCCGGAGCCGCACACCTGGTTGATGGACCAAGCAGCGGATTCGATGGGCAGGCCCGCGTTCACGTGTGCCTGACGCGCCGGGTTTTGCCCCTGTGCTGCGGTGAGAACCTGACCCAGAATGGTTTCGGACACTTCAGATGCGTCAATCCCTGCGCGTGCCACAATCTCTTTCAAGACGGCCGCGCCCATCTCGTGGGCTGGTGTGTTTGCAAAAGATCCGTTGAAGCTGCCTACGGCTGTACGCGCCGCGGATGCGATGACAACATTCGTCATGTGTATTTCCTCAGGTTATTGACCAAAGGGGTACCTCTCGCAGAGCATCTGCGATCCCCTAGCCTTCTACGGTCTGATATACTGCATCGCAGCACAAGCGGCAATCTTGACGTGTTTAACCTGATTTTTCGGCTTCGGGATTGATCGCCCAATAGGGCCGTGTGGTTGGCCCGCCGAACAGATACCCTTGCTGGCAATCGACCCCTAACTGTCGCAACGCCTCGGAATCGTCCTCGTTTTCGACCTGTTCTGCGACCGTCACCATGTCAAAGTTCTCGGCAATCGATACCATCACCGTGATCAATGCACGGTTTTCGGCGTTTTTAGAGATTCCGCGCGTGAACTGTCCGTCAATTTTCAGGATGTCAAAGTAAAGCTCTTTGAAATAGCGGATGGCAGTATAGCCGGAGCCGAAGTTATCCAAGGCAAAGCAAACACCCTGATCCTGCATACGGTTGATAAAATCTGCGACAAGTTCCGGCATGAGCATTACCGATTGTTCGCTCATCTCAAGGATCAGGCGTTCGCCGATTGTGGGGTCGCGCGCTAGCCACCTGTTCATCATGCTGGTCCAGGCCCTGAACCCGATCGACCGCGCAGACATGTTGATTGAAACGCGCAAATTCGGGTTGTGTTGCAGTGCCATCATTCCGGCGCGCAGGGATAGAACATCGATTTCCCGGCCAAGCTGGGTTGTTTCGACGATTGGCATAAAGTCGCGCGCTGGAATAACGCGGCCGGTTGCATCCAGCAAACGAATGAGCCCTTCGTAAAATGCGATGCTTTTGCTCGTCACGTCGCGTATGACGGGCTGATACGCCATCAACGTCTGCTTGTGTTCGACCGCCTCTCGCACCATCGAGATCGTCGTTTTATCGCGCTGTGTCACCGCATATTGCAGCGGATTTTCCCCACCCCGGGGGAGGTTGGCGAAGCGATGTTTGGACCGCTGTTGCACGTAGCAGGTTCCTTTGCCCTAGGTTCAGGGGCGTTAGTGCATGATATTTTCATAAGAGCGGGTTAAACGACGAATGAGAGTATATTTTTACAGATAACAGCCAAGCTGGTGTTGCCAGTTGGAAAAGGATGAAGATGCAGCGTTGCGATTGGGCCGGGCCGGAACAAATCTACCTTGATTATCATGACACTGATTGGGGTGTGCCTGAATATGATAGCCGTGTGCTGTGGGAAAAACTGGTGCTGGACGGGTTTCAGGCGGGGCTTAGCTGGATCACGATCCTTAAAAAACGAGAGAACTTTCGCGAGGCCTTTGCCGGGTTTGACCCCAATGTGATCGCAGATTGGGGCGAGGCCGAGGTTGAAACATTACTGCAAAACCCCGGAATCATCCGCCACCGTGGCAAGATCGAAGCGACGATCACCAATGCCCGAGTTTGGCAGAAGATCGAAGCGCGCGAAGGGTTTGATACGTATCTGTGGAACTACGTCGGCGGGTCGCCTTTGCAAAACCGTTTTGCGTCTCAGGCCGACGTCCCGCCTTCAACAGCGCTGTCCGCGCAGATATCAAAGGACCTAAAGAAAGAAGGCTTCAAATTCTGCGGCCCCACAATCGTCTATGCGTTTATGGAGGCCGTGGGCATGGTGAACGATCATTTGGTTACCTGCCACCGACACGACGTGGTCGCGTCGATGACCAAGGAATAACGCGAAGCCTTAACCGCGTTATTTTGCTTTTCTGGCCTGCGCAAATGACAGCAGCCTTTTGCTGCTTTCATCCCACAAATGCAGGCGCGCGTTTGCAAAGCTTTCCCGCAATGTCAGGGTGTTGATCTGCGCCAACGCGTTATGATCGCGCAACACTTCGGGCAGGCGATAAAAGGGAATGCGGCTGTACAGGTGGTGCACGTGATGGATGCCGATATTCGCGCTAAGCCATTGCAAGGGGGCAGGAAGCTTGTAGTGGGAACTGCCGTTCAGCGCCGCCTCGTGAATGTCCCATGTGGGGTCGACATCCCATAGGGTGGTTTCGAACTGGTGCTGAACGTAAAACAGCCAGACGCCAGCGGTCGCCGCCAAAAGGGTCGTGGGCAGGAAAATCAGCAAGATTGGTTTGATGCCGCCAAAGTAGAAAACGATCGACAGCGCAACAAGGATTGCCGCGTTGGTGCACATTGCGCTGACCCAATAGCGGGCATGTTTGGTCAGCCCCATGGGAACCCGTTGTTGGATGAAGAACAGGTACAGCGGGCCCAAGCCAAACAGCACGAGCGGGTGACGATACAGGCGGTAGTACAAGCGCTTTTTCGGGGTAAGCGCGCGATATTCGGCAACAGTAAGGGTGTCGATATCACCAATGCCACGGCGTGTTAGATTGCCTGACGTACTGTGATGCATCGAATGCGAACGTTTCCAGACATCATATGGTGTCAAAGTCAGAACGCCCAGAACACGGCCCAGCCAGTCGCTCAGGGACCGGTTTGAATAAAAGGCATAGTGGCCGCAATCATGTTGAATTGCGAACAGGCGCAGCAAAAACGCCGCGTTGCAGACCGAGATAGCGAGGGTCAGCCAAGGCGTGATGGACAGTGATGCCCACGCCAAAGACCACAACGCGATAAATGGCACGACCGTTACCGCGAGCTCGAAAGTGCTTCTTACAGCATCGGGATCACGGTAGTTCGAAAGGACCTTGATCCAGTCGCGCGCCGGAATGGCGTTCGCGGATTGCCCGAAAACTTTGGAATCGTCGTTCATATGCCTGCTTTTCTTATTATTTTCCCCGCCGCCTTGATAAACGAATGTGCGATTTAGACAACGCATAAAAACTGGGCGTAGATACGGTGCAGCCCCAAGGGATACCCATTGCTACTTTGGCGCGGTAGCGGGGCAGTCCCTAACGCCGGCGACCGTAAGGGCTATTTGGCTAATACATCGTTAATTTGATGGTAAATCGGGTCGATTGGGGCGGGCGGGTACGTCAAAGTTGCCTTTGGCCCCATATTCAAACTTCTCGCATTGACTCCGCGCTGAACCCTCGTATAAGCGCGGCTTCATTGGTGTTGGTGGACCCTGCAAGGGGAACCCTGTCAGGCTTTATGCCAGAGGACAACGCCCTTTACCGCCCGCAAGGGCCATAAAAAGGAGAACAGCCGTGACTAAACGCACCGCTGCCAAGCACAAAATTGACCGCCGCATGGGCGAAAACATCTGGGGCCGTCCTAAATCCCCAGTAAACCGTCGCGAATATGGCCCCGGCCAGCACGGTCAGCGCCGCAAGGGCAAGATTTCCGACTTCGGTATCCAGCTGCGCGCCAAGCAGAAGCTCAAGGGCTACTACGGCGACCTGACCGAAAAGCAATTCCGCCGCATCTACGGTGAAGCCGAGCGTGTAAAAGGCGATACAGGTGAAAACCTGATTGGTCTGCTCGAGCGTCGCTTGGACGCGGTTGTGTACCGTGCCAAGTTCGTTGCGACTGTTTTCGCTGCGCGCCAGTTCGTGAACCACGGCCACGTCAAAGTTAACGGCAAGAAGGTTAACATTCCTTCCTACCGCGTAAAAGAAGGCGACGTGATCGAAGTACGTGATCGTTCCAAGCAGATGACAGCATTGCTGGAAGCCACTCAACTGGCCGAACGTGATGTTCCTGATTACATGGACGTCGATCATTCCAAAATGACAGCAACATTCGTGCGCACCCCAACTTTGGGCGATGTACCTTACCCTGTCGTGATGGAACCGAACCTCGTGGTCGAATTCTACGCGAAGAACTAAGGTTCCTCGCATATCTATTGCCAAGGGGCCGCGCTGGAGAATACCGGCGCGGCCCTTTTCCGTTTGATCAAGGTGCAGGCGTCGGGCATATCCCAAGTGACGCAGGGCCAACATCATAGGTGGCGCTGATTAGGGCGCGGGTCTATGGTCCGCCCGACAGGAGATTTAACAGATGACAACCGCAATTCGTCCGCAGCCCGGCATTATGGACATCGACCTTTACCAAGGCGGGGCGTCGCATGTGGATGGGCTTGATAACGTGATCAAGCTTAGCTCGAATGAAAACCCCTTGGGGCCATCCGAGGCCGCGATCAAGGCGTTCCGCGACGCGTCCTATGATTTGCATCGCTACCCCACGTCTGACCACAGCCGCCTGCGTCAGGCGATTGCAGCGGTTCACGGGCTAGACGCCGATCGCATTATTTGTGGTGCCGGTTCGGACGAGATCATTGCCTTTCTCTGTCAGGCGTATTCCGGCGAAGGCACAGAGGTGCTGCACACTGAACACGGGTTCGGCATGTACCGCATTTCCGCCCTCGCGAACGGGGCGACGCCGGTCGAGGTTAAGGAAAACGAACGCGTCACAGATGTGGATGCGTTGCTGGCGGGCTGTACCGACAAAACCCGGCTGGTGTTCATCGCCAACCCGAACAACCCGACGGGCACAATGATCGGCCTAAGCGAGATTGAGCGGCTGGCGAATGGCATTCCAAAAAAGGCCATTCTGGTGCTTGACGGTGCCTATGCCGAATATGTCGAAGGGTACGATGGCGGTGCGGCGCTTGTGAATGCCCATGAAAACATCGTGATGACGCGGACGTTTTCCAAGCTTTACGGCCTGGGCGGTTTGCGCGTTGGCTGGGGCTATGGCCCTGCGCATATCATTGAGGTGCTGAACCGTGTGCGGGGTCCCTTTAACCTGTCCCAAGCCGCGGTGAACGCCGCCGAAGCCGCGATAAAGGATGTCGATTATGCAGACCACTGCCGGATCGAGAATGCGCGGTGGCGAAACTGGATGGCGGATGCTTTGGCTGAAATTGGCGTGCCGTCGGATGTTTCTTGCGCCAACTTCATCCTCGCGCGGTTCAAATCAAAATCAGAGGCCGAAGCCTGTGATGAGTACCTGAAAACCCAAGGGCTCATCGTGCGTCGCGTGGCAGGCTACAAACTGCCAACCTGTCTGCGGATTACCGTTGGCGATGAAAGCGCATGCCGCCGTGTCGTCCATGCCATCCGCCAGTTTAAGGGCGATTGATATGCCTGTGATTTACAACAAAGTCGCCCTGATCGGGCTGGGCCTGATCGCGTCCTCAATGTTTTGGGGGATGAAACGCGCGGGGCTTGCCGGCACCGTATCGGGCTTTGCTCGCAGTGCTGAAACCCGCGACACCGCGCGTGAAATTGGCCTGTGTGACGAGGTCTGCGATTCTATTGCCAAGACCGTCGAAGATGCCGATCTGGTCGTGCTCTGTGTTCCGGTAGGTGTCATGGGATCTGTCGCGGCCGAGATGGCTGGATTTTTGAAACCGGGCTGTACGGTCACCGATGTGGGATCGGTCAAGGCGGATGTCATTGCGCAAGTCGGGCCGCTTTTGCCCGAGGGCGTGCATTTCATTCCGGCACACCCTTTGGCGGGGACAGAACATTCCGGCCCGCGCAGCGGTTTTGCCGAACTATTCGACAACCGCTGGTGCCTCTTGGTGCCGGTTCCGGACAGCAACGCCAATGCGGTGTCACGCTTGCGCAACCTTTGGGAAGGTCTGGGTGCCAACGTCGAAGAAATGGATGCCGAGCATCATGACCTTGTCTTGGCAGTTACCAGCCATGCGCCACACCTGATCGCCTACACGATGGTAGGCGTCGCCGACGACTTGCGTCGCGTGACAGATAGCGAAGTCATCAAATATTCTGCCGCTGGTTTTCGGGATTTCACCCGGATCGCGGCGTCTGATCCGACGATGTGGCGTGATGTGTTCCTCACGAACAAGGACGCGACGCTTGAAGTTTTGGGGCGCTTCACGGAAGAACTCTTTGCCCTGCAACGTGCCATTCGCACGGGGGATGGCGACCATCTGCACGCTTATTTTACCCGCACACGTGCCATCCGTCGCGGTATCATTGAGGCGGGGCAAGATACGGACGCCCCGAACTTTGGTCGCCAGCCGGCCAAGAAATGATCCGCTGGGCATGTATATGCCTTTTGCTGTCTGGTGCAGCCGTGGCAGGGCCAGACCGATCGCTGCGCCCTGTGCTGCGCGGACATATACTGACGCTTGAGGCATCTGGCAGTATCCGGCCCAACCTGCGCGCTGATGTGGCTGAAACCGTAATCACGCGTGATAACGGGATCGTGGTATCGCTGCGGCCCAACTTGCGCAGCAGACGCGTTGAAAAACAGGCCCAAACGCAGCGCGCATTGCTGGCCAAAGGGGCGGTGTGCGGTGATATCGCAATTCAAGGCAAGGCAATTGGCCGTGTGAAACCCAAGCTCAGAGGCTGCGGGGTGGACAATGCCGTACAGGTCGAATCGGTTTCGGGCGTCAGGCTAAGCCAAGCGGCAGTGATGGATTGCACCACAGCAACGGCCCTTAAGGGGTGGATCGAAGGATCGGCCAAGCCCGCCTTTGCTAAAAAGGGTGGGTTGCGGGGGTTGCGTGTGGCCGCGCATTACGCCTGCCGGACGCGGAACAATCTTCCGGGCGGCAAGATATCGGAACACGGGCGCGGCCGCGCGATTGATATTTCAGCGTTCCAACTGCACAGCGGGGCTGAGGTGACGGTTCTGAACGGCTGGAATGCTGCCCGAAGCAGGAAAGCAATGCGGCGCGTTCACAAGGGGGCCTGCGGGCCATTCGGCACCGTTCTAGGCCCGAACGCCGACCGGTTTCATCAGGACCATTTCCATTTCGACACGGCGCGCTATCGCAACGGCTCTTACTGCCGGTAACCCTAGCGCAGGATTACGCGGGGCGCGCGGCCCAGCGGAATGAACCCCATCGACATGCGCCCCTCTTGAAAGCTGAGCGTCAGGTCGAGGCCCGTTGTCTTGCCCGTCATTTGCGCCAGCCCTTTTAGCATTTGTTCGGCCTGTGGGCGCATATTAGGCGGCAAGTATCCGGCACTTTCCACCATATTCAGCAGGGCGGGCCAGTTCTCGGCCTTCACGGACAGCTCGCCCCCGATGAGCCCGTCTTCGTTCACGGTCAAATCACCCGTGGCCAGAATTTCGATGTCGCCCCAAGTGACATGCGCGCGCTTTAGATCAATCACGCGAGGCTGAGGGCGGCGGCGCTCAAGCGCGCGACGGTCCCAAATGCTGTCAAAGGTGACTGTCAGATCGGCAGCGAATGCGTCAAATGTCGCTGGCCAGTCTTCGGGTAACCCCACAAAACTGCGCGAAGACGTGCCGGGGGCAAGGTTGTCTGCGTTCACATTCAGCGCGTAAACCGGCGTGTTGGCCGCCTGCTGGATCATCGTCAAATCAATCGTATCCGCTGCGACGATGCTGTCTGATCCCTTATCCAGCGACCATGCGCCACCGGACAAGCCTAGGCTTTCCAACTGCAGCGACGTGCCGGGGCGCAGACGCAAATCAGCGACGGCCTTTTTCGCGGTCAAGGTGGCGCGCAAATTGGGGTTGGCCAAGGTAATCGGCGTTTCCGGCAGCGCCACGGTGACATATCCGGGCCAATAGGTCGGCGTTGAAATATCCAGCCGGTCCATGCTGACCGCGACGCCCGTGGTAGGGTCCGCAACAGCGACATCGTTCAACCGGCTGTGCAAGCGCAGGGGAAAGCCCAGTTTTTGCACATCTTTAACGTCAGCCTGCCAGCCCAAGCTGCGGCGCGCATCCAGCCATTTGACAATGCCACGCTGCATACCGGCAGAGGCAATCGCCCACCACCCGCACCAGATAACAGCGACAACAACGAGAATTCCGACCAGCTTGCCCATGGCGACAAAAACCTTATTAACACGACAGATAAACCCGCTTTAACCATGCGGGAGACAAAGGACCAGTAGGATGGAAATGTGGGTGTTCGGATACGGCAGTTTGCTGTGGAAACCGGGGTTTGACGTGGCGGAAAGCGTGATCGGCCGCCTGCCGGGATATGCCCGGTCGTTTTGCATGCGCTCGATCCACCATCGCGGCACGGTTGATCATCCGGGCTTGGTGCTGGCGCTTGATGCGATGACGGGCAGGGCGTGCGATGGCATGGCGCTGCGCGTCGCACCGGGGCAAGAGGCGCAGACGCTTGAATACCTGCGCGAACGCGAACTGATCTCCTCGGCCTATGTGGAGAAAACCCTTGATGTTCAGCTAACGGACGGACGCAGTGTGGCAGCGGTGGTCTATGTGATCGATGCGGATCATGACCAGTATTGCGGCGGCATGCCCTTGGAAGAACAGGCGCAAATCATCACAACTGCTGTGGGGGGGATGGGCCCTAATACCGAATATTTGTTCAACACGGCCAGCCACCTGACGCAAATCGGGCTGCATGACGCGTCGCTCGAGTGGTTGCACAACCGTGTGAAGCAGCTTTGCGCATAAATCCTTGGCATAATGGTCGGGGTTGGGTGTAAGGTGCCACAATAGAAGCACAAAAGTGTCAGGATCAATGAGGCATGGCGCAGTCAGACCGCGAGTCTAAACCACAATTTTCCCAGCCGGTACGGCAGATTACGTTGATGCTGATCGCACTGGGGCTGACCGGGGCGGGTGCGTTTTTGGCACTGCCCAGCGTCTTGCCCATCTTTGCCGCAAACCCCTATCTGAACGGCGTCATTATCGCGGTGTTTTTCATCGGTGTGATCGCTTGTTTCTATCAGGTGCTGCAGCTGATCGGATCGGTGCGCTGGATCGAAAACTTTGCCTCGGACGCGCCGGACCCTGATACGGTTGCCCCGCAACTGCTGGCCCCGCTTGCATCGCTTTTGCGCACACGCGGCGCGCGGATGCAGGTAAACGCGACATCGACCCGATCGATCCTGGATTCGGTCAGCACCCGCATCGACGAGGCGCGGGAAATTACGCGCTACATCGTCAACATGTTGATCTTCCTTGGCCTTTTGGGGACATTTTACGGATTGGCGACGACTGTTCCGGCGGTGGTTGAAACCATTCGCAGCCTCGCCCCGCAAGAGGGCGACGGCAGCACCGATATGTTCGCGCGGCTGATGACCGGACTTGAATCGCAACTGGGCGGCATGGGCGTTGCCTTTGGGTCGTCCTTGCTGGGCTTGGCGGGGTCGCTGGTTGTTGGGCTGCTCGAACTATTTGCAGGACACGGCCAAAACCGGTTCTATCAAGAGCTGGAAGACTGGCTAAGCTCGATCACTAGGATCGGTTTTTCAGCCGGGGAAGACGGCCCGTCAGATCAAGGTGCGGTCGCAGGTGTGTTGGACCACATTACCGAACAGATGGACACGTTCCGAGAACTGATCGGCCAGTCGACAGAAAGCCAGATGGCTTTGAACACGCGTCTAGGGATGCTTGCCACGGCCGTTGGGGCGCTGACGGAACGCAATACGCAGGGCGACGTAACCAACGACAGCCTTGACCGGATCGCCAAAGGCCAAGAACGCATGATCGCAGTGCTGGAGGGGCAAGAAACCGACGATCAGGTTGATGCCGAAAGCCGCATGCGCCTGCGGTCGATCGACGTTCAGATGCTGCGGATACTCGAGGAAATCTCGGCCGGGCGGCAAGAAACGATGGCCGAGCTGCGCAAAGATATCTCCTTGCTGGCCAAGGCGCTTTCCGCACCGCGCGCCCCAGAACCACGCCGTATGCGCAGCCCGGATAAGCCCACGTCCGAGGACAGCTAGGATGGCGCTTTCCCGACGCTCAGGATCACGGTTTCAATCCTCCATCTGGCCGGGGTTTGTCGATGCGATGACCGGGCTTTTGCTGGTGCTGATGTTTGTTTTAACCATCTTTATGGTGCTGCAAGCGGTGCAAACCCAGCGGATCAGCGGACAGGAAGACGAATTGAACTCCCTCTCGGGTGAGGTCGCGGCGCTTGCGCAAGCCCTTGGGATGGAACGCCAGACCAGTGCAGATCTTGAGGCACGGGTGGGGGCGTTGAACGCGTCGCTTACATCGGCGCAGGATCGGGCGGCAGAGCAGGCGGCGTTGATCGCATCGCTGACCTCAACGGCGCAAGCGCAGGCCGCGCAGTTGCAAGATGCGCAGGCACAGATCACGTCGTTCGAGGCACAGGTAGCGAGTTTACTGTCGCAACGCGACGACGCGCAGGCCCGTGTTACCTCGCTTGAAGACGAGCAAGCCGATTTGCTTAGCGCGCAAGAGGCGCTCAACCTTGCTTTGGCTCAGGCGCGCAGCGAAACAGATGCGCAGGCCGAAGCCGCACGGCTGGCCGCCGCGCGCCGCGAGGCGCTGGATGCACTGGTCGCCGATCTGCGCGCCCGCAACGCCCAAGTGCAGTCGCAACTGGCCAGTGCGGAAAAGGCCAATGCCGCAGCCCTCGCGCAAGCCGAAGCGGACCGTCTGGCAACCGTTGATGCACTGTCAGATGCTGAAGCCGCCAAGCTGGCAGAGGCCGCAGCGGCAGAGCTGCTGCGGGCCAAGTTGCAGGATGCGGATGCAGAGCTAACCGCCATGACCCTCGCGCTTGAGGCGCAGCGCAAAGATGCCGAAGACACCTTGACGCTGTTGGCCGCAGCCCGTGCCGCCGAGGCCGAATTGACTGCGCAGCTAGACGCGTCCGAAGCGGCGCGACAGGAGGCCGCTGCACAGACCGCCGCGCAAATGACAGATGCAGAAAAGCGGGCCGCACTTTTGGCGGTGGCGCGGACTGCGTTGACCGAGGAGCAAGAGATCAGCGCCAAGGCGCAGCGTCAGACGGAATTGTTGAACCAGCAGGTCGCGTCCTTGCGCGGCCAGTTGGGTGAATTGCAGGCCTTGTTGGATGATGCCGTGGCGCGCGATGCCGCGAAAGAGGTGCAGTTGCAGTCGCTGGGGTCAGACCTGAACACGGCATTGGCCCGCGTCGCCGCCGAAGAACGCCGCCGCGCGGAGCTGGAAGCCGCTGAACGCAAGCGCCTGGAGGCAGAAACGAAAAACCTTGAGCAGTATCGATCAGAGTTTTTTGGCCGTCTGCGCAATCTATTGGGCAATCAGGCTGGCGTGCGTATCGAAGGGGACAGATTTGTATTCTCGTCCGAGGTGCTATTCCCGCCCGGGGCCGCCACGCTGTCGGACGATGGCCGGAACGAAATTGCCAAGGTCGCAAACATCCTGCGCAATGTGGCGTCAGAGATACCACCCGAGATCGACTGGGTTATTCGCGTGGATGGCCACACGGACAATCAACCGCTTTCCGGGCTGGGAGAGTTCGAGGACAACTGGGAACTTAGCCAAGCGCGCGCGCTGTCTGTGGTGAAATACATGATCAACTTTCTAGGGATATCGCCTGACCGGCTAGCGGCAAACGGGTTCGGGCAATACCAGCCTGTTGCGACCGGTGATACAGAAGAAGCCCGCGCACAAAATCGCCGGATCGAGCTGAAGTTTACCGAAAAATAGAATTACCGGACGTCGATTTGGACAGTCTTGTGACCCAGGGTATCTGTGCCGCGCATCAGGATCACTTCGCCGCTATAGCTGCCTATGGGCCAAGGTTTGCCCCGGCGCTTTTTACCGATAGCGCGAAAGGATTGCGCCTGCGTCTTGGTCAATGTGACGTCATCCGCGATCACCACGCCTTGGGGGCCGGTGATCGACAGTTTTAGGATGTCGCCGGGTTGGCTGCCAAACAGATACCCCCAAATCACCAAGGCGGGTGCGTCGGTCGGCAGTGTCTGCGCATCGACTGTACCGGCTTTGATGTCATCAAACGTAGGGATTTCCCGCGCAAATCCGGCACCGATCAAACCGCCAGGGCGATAGTCTGGGCGATCCTTCCACAGGTTGCTGTCGCCCGGGGTGGCGCAGGTCGTGATGCCATCGGGGTCAAAGGGATCAATCACCTTACCATCTTTGCGCACGGACAGGTGCAGATGCGGGAATGCCGCCTTGCCGGATTGGCCTACAAAGCCCAATTCCTGCCCCTGCCACAGCTTTTGGCCGGGTTTGACAATCACCGAGCCCTTTTTCAGGTGGCAATATTGGGTTTCCCATCCGTCACCGTGGTCGATAACCACGCCGTTTCCGCATTCACGACCAGCAATGTCATCTGCATGGGCCGCGGAATAGCTGACATCATCCATACTGTCCCGCACGCCTTTAACCCGTCCAGCGGCGGTGGCTAAAACGCGGATGTTGCGCGCAATGTCGCGGCGGCTGGTCAGGGCAAAATCAGTGCCTTTGTGACCGTTATAGCTGAGCGTGGAACAGGTGAAATCCGACGCGATGGGCGACGGGTCGCTGTCGACATATTGCTGGATATAGCAGTCAGAGGCCAAATCGCAGTCGATGGGGGAGGAAAGCAAAAAGGCCTCTGCCAGCACGGGGCTGGCAGAGGCCATGGCGAGGCTGAGCGCCGCGCCAGTTAGCTTCATTCTGCCGTTAAGAGCGGCGGCTTGTTTCCTGTCAGCTTGGGGTTTTCTGCCCCCAGAACCGTCAGGTCCAACTCACCCTTCTTGACGCCAACTTTGACGACGCCACCCTTGGCCAGTTTGCCGAACAGCAATTCCTCGGCCAGAGGCTTTTTGATGTATTCTTGGATCACGCGGCCCAAAGGACGTGCACCCATTTTCGCATCATAGCCTTTGTCGCCCAGCCATTCAGCGGCTTTGGTCGACAGCTCAATCGTGACATTGCGGTCCATCAATTGTGCTTCAAGCTGCAGAACAAACTTTTCGACCACACGCATGATGACTTCTTTGGGCAGTGGCGCAAAGCTGATCACGGCATCCAGACGGTTGCGGAATTCTGGCGTGAACGTGCGCTCAATCGCGGCAGTGTCCTCTCCGGTGCGGCGATCACGGCCAAAGCCGATTGCCTCTTTCGCTTGTTCGGAGGCACCCGCGTTCGAGGTCATGATCAGCACGACATTGCGGAAATCCACCGTCCGGCCATTGTGATCGGTCAGTTTGCCGTGATCCATCACCTGCAACAGGATGTTGTAGACGTCCGGGTGTGCTTTCTCCATCTCGTCAAGCAGCAGCACGCAATGCGGGTGTTGATCGACGCCATCGGTCAGCATGCCGCCCTGATCAAACCCGACATAGCCGGGAGGTGCACCAATCAACCGCGAAACGGCGTGCTTTTCCATGTATTCAGACATGTCAAAGCGCAGCAGTTCCACACCTAGGGTGTCGGCCAATTGTTTTGCGACCTCGGTTTTACCGACGCCGGTTGGACCTGCGAACAGGTAGTTGCCGATGGGCTTTTCCGGTTCGCGCAGACCCGCACGGGCCAGCTTGATCGCTGACGCCAACGCATCAATCGCTTTGTCTTGACCGAACACAACACGCTTAAGTGAGGCTTCGAGATCCTTGAGGACGACAACATCGTCTTTCGACACGTTCTTGGGCGGGATGCGGGCGATTTTGGCGACCACAGCCTCGACCTCTTTCGTGCCGATTGTCTTGCGCCGCTTTGAGGCGACAACGAGATGTTGTGCTGCCCCGGCTTCGTCGATCACATCAATGGCCGAATCCGGCAATTTGCGGTCGTTGATATAACGGTGCGCCAGTTCCACAGAGGTACGGATCGCATCGGCAGTGTATTTGACCGAATGGTGATCCTCGAAGTAAGGCTTGATACCGCGCAGAATTTTAACCGCATCTTCGACGGACGGCTCGTTTACGTCGATCTTTTGGAAACGACGTGCAAGGGCGCGGTCTTTCTCAAAATGTTGGCGGAATTCTTTGTAGGTAGTTGACCCCATGGTGCGCAGTTTGCCGCCCGCAAGCGCAGGTTTCAGCAAGTTAGACGCATCCATTGCGCCGCCTGATGTAGCACCAGCACCGATGACGGTGTGAATTTCGTCGATGAACAACACAGCGTTTTTGTGCTCTTCAAGCTCGGTTACGACGGCTTTCAGGCGTTCCTCGAAATCACCGCGATAGCGTGTGCCGGCCAACAGTGCCCCCATGTCGAGGGAATAGATCGTGGTTTCGGCAAGCACTTCGGGTGTTTCGCCCGCAACGATTTTGCGCGCCAGACCTTCGGCGATGGCTGTTTTACCAACGCCCGGATCACCCACCAAAAGCGGGTTGTTCTTGCGGCGGCGGCACAGCACCTGAATGCACCGCTCGACTTCGGCTTCGCGGCCGATCAGCGGGTCGATATCGCCTTCACGCGATTTGGCATTCAAGTCCACGCAATATTTCTCAAGCGCGGTTTCTTTCTTGTCGCCGTCAGTCACGCCTTGGGTTTCTTCCTCGTGCTCGGGCGCACCAGAGACAGAGCGTGGTTCACCGAATGCAGGGTCTTTGGCCACGCCATGGGCGATGAAATTCACCGCATCATAGCGGGTCATATCCTGCTCTTGCAGGAAGTAGGCGGCGTTGCTTTCGCGTTCGGCAAAGATCGCGACAAGCACGTTCGCGCCGGTCACTTCGGTGCGGCCTGAAGATTGCACATGGATCGCGGCGCGCTGAATAACCCGCTGGAACGCAGCGGTTGGCACGGCCTCGGAACCGTCAATATCGGTCACCAGATTGCTCAGGTCCTCGTCAACAAATTCAACGAGGGTTTCGCGCAGTTCCGTCATGTTGACCGAACAGGCTTTCATGACTTGAACCGCATCTGGTTCATCAATCAGGGCCAGAAGCAAATGTTCAAGCGTTGCAAACTCGTGCTTGCGCGCGTTTGCCAGCGCCAAAGCGGAGTGGATGGCTTGTTCTAAAGTAGACGAGAATGAAGGCACGGGCGTGCTCCTTTTCGATCTGTGTCGGTTCGGTGCCTATGGGATAGGCGTACCTGAGCCGAACATGGCCTCATAGTATTAGAGTTTGGTTGATCATGGCAAAGCTTCAAGGCTTTTTTGTAGTATTCTCGTCACAATTAACGTGAACGGGTGGTTTTGACCATGATTGCGGCGCTCAGAACCTGTCTTTGCGGGCGCGAATTTCAGCAAACACATCAGTGTCGGTGGCGTTTACCATTCCCAGTTGTGCGCGAATGCCCGGATCGGCGGGGCGCAAAAACGGATTGGTTTGAAGTTCCGTTGAAAGCGTCGAGGGCACCGTCGGCACGCCATCCTTGCGCGCCTGATCGATTTCTCTTGAACGAGATATAAGTGCCTGATTTTCAGGATCAACCGTTAACGCAAATTTTGCGTTCGATTGGGTGTACTCGTGACCTGAGCAAACAGTGGTATCCGAGGGCAGTTTCATCAGCTTTTGCATGCTGCCCCACATCTGCGCGGGCGTGCCTTCGAACAAGCGGCCACAGCCAAGCGCCATCAGGCTATCGGCGGTAAAGACGCATTTCGCATCAGGGACATAAAACGCGATATGCCCGACCGTGTGGCCCGATACATCCATCACCTGCACGTCATGGCCTGCGAACTGGAAGGTTTCACCATCGTTGAGCGCGTGATCCAGCGCAGGCAGACGATGTTCATCTGCTTTGGCCCCCAGAATACGCGCGGGGTGTTCGGCGGTCAGATCAGGTACCCCTTGGATGTGGTCCGGGTGGTGGTGGGTCAGCCAGATCTCGGACAGCGTCCAGCCCAGCTCCTTTAACTTGGCCGAGATGGGGGCCGCTTCGGGCACGTCGATCAGCGCGACTTGCCCGCTGTCTTGGTCGCGCAACAGAAAGGCATAATTGTCCGACAGGCAGGGAATGGTCACAAGATCGAATAGCATGGGGTGGCTCCTGTCTGGGTGGTTTAGTTAATAGTAGCTGCCGCAGACCGGGGGGCAAGGGGATAACGGGCGATCCGGCGGCAAGGGCCGGTGTGTCCTGTCTAGGTAGAAATGAGATCGGGGAGGCCATGTCTCTTTTGCAAATGAACGGTTCGGGCTAAGGTCCGACCATCGGTTCCGGCAAAAGGCTCGCCTCATGCATCTTGATGTACAAGATTTGCGCAACTTTTATTATCGTAGCGCGCTTGGCCGTGCCGCGCAGTTCTCGTTGCGCAGCCGTATGCTTGAGCTGTGGCCCGAAGCGAAGGGTCAGACCGTTGTGGGTTTCGGTTTTGCCGCCCCGTTGCTACGGCCCTATCTGGCGGATGCGCGCAGGGTCATGACCCTTATGCCCGGCCCGCAGGGGGTGATGCCATGGCCGGCTGGAATGGCAAACACATCTGTCCTGACTGAAGAGACGCTTTGGCCGATCGAGACAGGCCACGTGGACAAGCTGGTTTTGCTGCACGGGCTTGAGACATCGGACAGGCAGGGTGATTTGCTGGAAGAATGCTGGCGCGTTCTGGGGCCGGGGGGCAGGGCGCTGTTTATCGTGCCCAACCGTGCGGGCCTGTGGGCGCGGCGTGATCTTACGCCGTTTGGCTATGGGCGGCCCTATTCGCCTGGCCAGCTTGAGACACAGTTGCGCAAACACCAGTTTCTGCCAGAACGCCAATTAGGTGCACTCTATCAAATGCCGTCACCGCGGCGTATCTGGATGCGATCCGGCAAACTGTTCGAGAAAGTCGGCAGACATGTCCCCACAATGATGGCGGGGGGCGCTGTCATGGTCGAGGTCACAAAGCTGGTTTATCCACCCAAGGGTAAAGTCGAACGTCGCGCTGCGCGCCGGTCTATCCGCGTGCTGGAAGGGGTCGGGTCGCCAATCGTTAAACCGGTGTAAGAAATACACGTACTGGTTAAAGGGCTGGCTAGAATCGTTTCCAAATGGTTAATGGTGCTGCACCCTTGTGGATAGGGCGGTTTGACACGGGTCAAAGCGTCGCAGTTCATGAGGGCGCTAAGAATAAGGGGCGGTTTCCGGTCAGAACCTCACTATACTGTGTTGCGGGGCGCAAACCTGTCTGCTACATCGGCCCTGATTTTGACGTCTTGGGTTAATTCAAGCCGCGCCAACACCCCGGTGACGCGAGTTATTCGCATATCCGGCACTGACGTACGAGAGGATGGACGTGTCCGAAACAGCATCGATCTCTACAGGTATCGCAAAGCGCTATGCGACTGCCGTGTATGAACTGGCCTCTGAGGCCAAAACCCTTCCACAGATTGAAAAAGATCTTGATGCGCTGCAAGCCTCTTTGGCTGACAGCGAAGATTTCCGGGACCTGATCCATTCGCCGATCTACACGCGCGAACAGCAGGCTTCCTCGATCAGCGCCATCGCCAAAAAGATGGGCCTGTCTGATACAATGTCTAAAACGCTAGAGCTCATGGCAAACAAGCGTCGCTTGTTCGTTATGCCCCAGCTGATCCAGAACCTGCGCGAGATCATCGCGGTGGAAAAGGGCGAAGTCACCGCTGATGTGATTTCGGCCAAGGCGCTTACCAAAGCGCAATCTGATAAATTGTCCAAGTCGCTTGCTGCGACAACCGGCAAAAAAGTAACGTTGAATGCGACCGTTGATGAATCCCTCATCGGTGGTCTTATCGTCAAAGTGGGCTCTAAGATGATCGACACGTCGATCCGCGCAAAGCTCAATTCCCTCCAGAATGTAATGAAAGAGGTCGGATAAATGGGTATCCAAGCTGCAGAAATTTCTGCGATCCTTAAGGACCAGATCAAGAACTTTGGTCAAGAAGCAGAAGTCGCCGAAGTTGGCCGCGTTCTGTCCGTTGGCGATGGTATCGCTCGTGTATATGGCCTGGACAACGTCCAAGCCGGCGAGATGGTCGAATTCCCCGGTGGCATCATGGGCATGGCCCTGAACCTTGAAACCGACAACGTTGGTGTTGTTATTTTCGGTTCTGACCGTGACATCAAAGAAGGCGACACAGTCAAGCGCACCAACTCCATCGTGGACGTGCCAATCGGCAACGGCCTGCTGGGTCGTGTTGTTGACGGTCTGGGTAACCCCATTGACGGCAAAGGCCCCATCGCATCCACCGAGCGTGGCCTTGCAGATGTTAAAGCCCCCGGCATTATCCCACGTAAATCGGTTCACGAACCAATGGCGACAGGCCTCAAGTCTGTTGACGCGATGATCCCTGTTGGCCGTGGCCAGCGCGAATTGATCATTGGTGACCGCCAAACCGGTAAAACAGCTGTCGCACTTGACGCGATCCTGAACCAACAGCAAGTCAACGCCGCCGCTGGCGACGACGAGAGCAAGAAAATGTACTGCGTGTACGTTGCGATCGGTCAAAAGCGTTCGACTGTTGCCCAGCTTGTTAAAAAGCTCGAAGAAACCGGCGCGATTGAATATTCCATCGTTGTTGCCGCAACCGCGTCCGAGCCTGCACCAATGCAGTACCTCGCACCTTACTCTGCGACAGCCATGGCGGAATTCTTCCGCGACAACGGCCGCCACGCTTTGATCATCTATGATGACTTGTCCAAGCAGGCTGTTTCTTATCGTCAAATGTCCCTGCTGCTGCGTCGTCCACCCGGCCGCGAAGCGTACCCAGGTGACGTTTTCTATCTTCACTCCCGGTTGCTTGAGCGTTCCGCCAAGCTGGGCGATGCGGCTGGTAACGGCTCGTTGACAGCTCTGCCGATCATTGAAACTCAAGGCGGCGACGTTTCGGCGTTTATTCCAACCAACGTGATTTCGATCACCGACGGTCAGATCTTCCTTGAAACCGAACTGTTCTACCAAGGCATCCGCCCTGCTGTGAACACCGGTCTGTCGGTTTCGCGCGTTGGCTCCTCGGCTCAAACCAAAGCAATGTCTTCTGTTGCTGGTCCGGTTAAACTGTCCTTGGCTCAGTACCGCGAAATGGCGGCCTTTGCTCAGTTCGGTTCCGACCTTGATGCGTCCACCCAGCAGTTGCTGGCCCGTGGTGCACGTCTGACAGAACTGATGAAGCAGCCGCAGTACTCCCCTCTGACCAACGCCGAGATCGTCTGCGTTATCTATGCGGGTACAAAGGGTTTCCTTGACAAAATCGACGTTAAAGAAGTCGGCCGCTTTGAAGCTGGTCTGCTGGCGCACCTGCGCAGCAAGCACGCTGATCTGATGAAAGACATCACTGAAAACGATCGCAAGGTTAAGGATGAGCTGGAAGACAAGATCAAAGCTGCCATCGAATCTTTCGCCGCTGACTTCGCTTAAGGGAGGGAAGGCAGATGCCAAACCTCAAGGACCTAAAAAATCGGATCGCGTCGGTGAAAAACACCCGCAAGATCACGAAAGCCATGCAAATGGTTGCCGCGGCGAAACTTCGCCGCGCGCAGGAAGCTGCCGAGCAGTCACGCCCCTACACAGAGCGTTTTAACGCTGTGATGTCGCGGCTGGCCGCGTCGGTAGGTGGATCGGATTCCGCGCCCAAACTGCTTAGCGGTACAGGCCAGAATAAGGTACACCTGCTGGTGGTCATGACCGCAGAGCGCGGTTTGTGCGGTGGTTTCAACGCCAACATCGCAAAGCTTGCCAAAATCCATGCCCGCCGCCTGATCGGCGAGGGCAAGGAAGTCAAAATCTTGACTGTTGGTAAAAAGGGCCGCGACAGCATTCGTCGCGAGTTCGCCAAAAACATCGTGGGTCACGTTGACCTGACCGAAGTCAAGCGTATCGGTTATGCCGACGCGCAAGGCATCGCAAAAGATGTGCTTGGTCGCTTTGACGCGGGTGAATTTGATGTCGCAACGATCTTTTACGCAAAGTTCGTGAACGTCGTCAGCCAGACCCCAACGGCGCAGCAGATTATCCCTGCCTCCTTCGACACCGAAGAAGGCGCGGACGAGGCGACAACACTGTTCGATTACGAGCCCAGCGAAGAGGCCATCTTGGCCGATCTGCTGCCGCGCGGTGTCGCAACAGCGATCTTCTCGGCTCTGCTGGAAAACGCGGCTTCTGAACAGGGCGCGCGGATGTCCGCAATGGACAACGCGACACGTAACGCCGGTGAGATGATCGATGATCTCACCATCGAATATAACCGTTCCCGTCAGGCCGTCATCACCAACGAGCTGATCGAAATCATTTCCGGCGCGGAAGCGCTGTAAGGTATTGGAGAAAAACGACATGGCAAATGCAGTCGGCAAAATTACACAAGTCATCGGCGCCGTCGTCGATGTGCAGTTCGAGGATCACCTGCCAGAGATCCTTAACGCTGTAGTAACAGACAACCACGGCAGAAAGCTGATCCTCGAAGTGGCTCAGCACCTTGGCGAAAACACAGTCCGCACCATCGCGATGGACGCGACCGAAGGTCTTGTTCGTGGCCAAAAGGTTGAAGACACGGGTCTGCCGATCACGATCCCAGTGGGCAACGCCACTTTGGGCCGTATCATGAACGTTGTGGGCGAGCCCATCGACGAAAAAGGCGAGATCAAGTCGGACGATCGCCGCTCGATCCACGCGGACGCGCCCGAGTTCTCCGAGCAGTCCACAACATCCGAAGTTCTGGAAACAGGCATCAAAGTTATCGACCTTTTGGCCCCATACGCCAAAGGTGGTAAAATTGGTCTGTTCGGTGGTGCCGGCGTTGGCAAAACCGTTCTGATTATGGAACTGATCAACAACATCGCCAAAGTGCACTCTGGCTACTCGGTTTTTGCCGGTGTGGGCGAGCGTACACGTGAAGGTAACGACCTTTACCACGAGATGATCGAATCCAACGTTATCAACCCTGATGACCTTGAGAAATCGCAAGTGGCGCTGGTTTACGGCCAGATGAACGAGCCTCCAGGTGCGCGTATGCGTGTTGCTTTGACAGGTCTGACATTGGCCGAACAGTTCCGTGACCAATCCGGTACAGACGTTCTGTTCTTCGTCGACAACATCTTCCGCTTTACCCAAGCCGGTTCCGAAGTTTCGGCTCTGCTTGGCCGTATTCCTTCGGCGGTTGGCTACCAGCCAACACTGGCAACCGACATGGGTGCGATGCAAGAACGTATTACATCGACCAAAGCCGGTTCGATTACATCGGTGCAAGCCGTTTACGTTCCTGCGGATGACCTTACCGACCCTGCGCCTGCGACATCGTTTGCGCACCTTGACGCCACAACCGTTCTTGACCGTTCGATCTCGGAAAAGGGTATCTACCCTGCCGTTGATCCACTTGGTTCGACATCGCGCTTGATGGATCCATCCATCGTTGGCGAAGAGCACTATAACGTTGCGCGTGAAGTTCAGGGTGTCTTGCAGAAGTACAAGTCGCTTCAGGACATCATTGCGATCCTCGGCATGGACGAATTGTCGGAAGACGACAAACTGGCCGTGGCCCGTGCACGCAAGATCGAACGTTTCCTCAGCCAGCCTTTCGACGTTGCCAAAGTATTCACCGGCGCCGACGGCAAGCAGGTTCCTTTGGAAGAAACAATCCAGTCGTTCAAGGCTGTTGTTTCGGGTGAATACGATCACCTGCCCGAAGGTGCCTTCTACATGGTTGGCGGCATCGAAGAAGTGAAGGCGAAAGCCGAGAAAATGGCGGCAGACGCCGCTTAAGGAGCGCTGAAAATGGCAGACACAATGCAATTCGACCTCGTTTCGCCAGAGCGGCGGCTGGCCTCGATGCAGGTGACGGCCGTTCAGATTCCTGGGTCCGATGGGGACATGACAGCAATGCCTGATCATGCCCCCACCATCACCACGTTGCGCCCCGGTGTGCTGCGTGTTGAGGGCCCCGGAGGTGCTACGGACTATGTTGTGACCGGCGGTTTTGCCGAAATCTCAGCCAGTGGCGTGTCGGTTCTTGCCGAACGTGCCGTGCCCAAGGGTGACATGACCCAAGAGCATCTGGACGAGATGATGGAAGAAGCCAAAACAATGTACGCGACGGCGAAAGACAACTTTGTCAACGAGCCGGGCCCTGTTGATGACGCAGCCAAGCTGTTGTCTGACATGGTCGCCCTTGGGGATCACATCGGGTTGTCGAGCAAGCAACCTAACCTCTGATCTTCTGATCGCATAAATGATTAAAGGGCCTCGCAATGCGGGGCCTTTTCTATTTCCGATGATAACACTAAGCTTAGCTAACCTATTGGATTATCGAGCTAAGGCGAAGTGGCACTGCATGAAACGGATGGATGGAAATACTGTAGGCGTCGAAAGCGGGGACACATTGCTTTTCTCGGATTTCGAGGATGGCGGCGAGATGTGGACCGGCACCGGCGAACGTGAACGCCGCCAACGTATTTTATTTTCCACGCCGTTTAAATCACCCCCAACCGTTCAGGCAGCACTGTCCCTGTGGGATGTTGACGCCGGTACGGTGATGCGCGGTGATTTAAGCTCTGAAAATATTGCCGAAGAGGGTTTTGATCTGGTGTTCAAAACTTGGGGTGACACGCGCTTTGCCCGTGCAAAGGTTTCGTGGCTTGCGATCGGGCCGCTGCCCCGTGAGGATGATTGGGACCTTTACTAAAGGCCCCAACAGCCGCCCGCCCGCTTAGCTCGGGTTGTACATACCGTCATAGATCGGTTCGAGGGATTCAGCGTCAAACAGCGACGACACTGAGGTGCCGTTCCAGATGTTCAGGATCGCTTGGGCAAAGATCGGTGCCGTTGGCACGATCCGAATGTTTTCGGCCTGTTTGACAGCATCGGTGGGCTGGATGCTGTCGGTGATGACCAGCGATTTCATGACCGAATCCTTGATCCGCTGAACGGCAGGGCCGGACATGACGCCGTGGCTGATATAGGAATGTACTTCCTTGGCACCGGCCTCCAGCAGTACCTCGGCGGCCTTACAGAGGGTACCAGCCGTGTCGCAAATATCGTCGACGATCAGACATACCTTGTCGGTAACATCCCCGATCACGGTCATTTCAGAGACTTCGCCAGCTTTCTCGCGACGCTTGTCCACGATGGCGAGGGGGGAGTTGATGCGTTTGGCCAATTCGCGGGCGCGCGCAACGCCGCCCACATCGGGCGAGATGACCATCAATTCGTCCATGCGGTCCTTGAACTCGTTCTTGATATCAAGGGCAAAGACCGGCGACGCGTAAAGGTTATCAACCGGGATGTCGAAAAACCCCTGAATTTGCGCGGCGTGCAGATCCATTGTCAGGATGCGTTCGATGCCTGTGCCGACCATCATATTGGCCACCAGCTTGGCTGTGATGGGCGTGCGGGCCTTGGTGCGGCGATCTTGGCGGGCATAGCCAAAGTACGGCAGGACAGCCGTGACACGTGCCGCCGACGACCGGCGCAATGCATCGGCCATGACCAGCAGCTCCATCAGGTTGTCATTGGCAGGGTTCGATGTTGGCTGGATGATAAACATATCCTCGCCGCGGACGTTTTCGAAAACCTCGACGAAAACCTCGCTGTCGTTGAACCGTTCCACCCGCGCATTGACCAACCCGACGTTCACACCGCGGTGCAGAGACATCCGCCGTGCAATCGCTTTGGCCAGTGGCATGTTAGCATTACCTGAGATCAGTTTCGGTTCGGTTGTTTGAGCCATGTGCAAAGGGTCCCCGGTTGCATAACATGTGACAGAATCGTGACGTTGACACCGCTTAACATGACCTTACGGTCTGGCAAAGCTACCCGGGACTGGATCGGAGACCTTAATGCCCCATATCGACTATTTTTTCGCGACTCTTTCGCCATATGCCTATTTGGCGGGAAATCGTCTGGAAGAAATCGCGTCAAAGCATAACGCGACGATTACCTACAAGCCGTTCGATCTGATCACGGTATACGGGCGTACGGGGGGGCAACTGCCCAAGGATCGCCATCCCAGCCGTCAGGATTACCGCGCGGTTGAACTGCCTCGTCAGGCCAAGAAATTGGGCATGCCGTTCAAGCTGCAACCGGCATTTTGGCCCACAAATGGTGCCCCGTCTTCCTATGCGATTATTGCAGCGCAAAACGAGGGTGGCGGCGATGTCGGAAAACTGTGCCAGCTGATCATGCAGGCCGTCTGGGTCGAAGACCGCGATATCGCCCAAGACGACGTGGTGCGTGACTGCCTGACCAAGGCCGGGTTTGACCCCGCCGTCGCGGACAAAGGGATGCTGCAAGCGGCCGACACCTATGCCCGCAATCTGGAAGAAGCGATGGACAAAGGCGTGTTCGGTGCGCCGTTCTATATCCTTGATGATGGTCAGAAATTCTGGGGCCAAGACCGGCTGGAAGACCTTGAAATGTGTTTGGATGGCCGTTTGTGACGCTTAAGACTTTTTCGCGCAGCTTTGGGCATGGTCCCCGCCGCGCATTGGCAATTCACTGTACGCTGGCCCATTCCGGCGCGTGGCGCGGCGTGGCCGAGGCGCTGTCTGATGACCTGACCCTGCTGGCCTATGATCTGCCCTCGCACGGAAAATCTGGCGATTGGGACGGGCAGGGCAATGTGCATGACGTCGCCACCGATATGGCCCGTGCGCTGCTGACCGAGCCGATGGACATTATCGGCCATTCCTTTGGGGCGACCGTGGGCCTGCGTCTGGCCATTGAAAGCCCCGAGCTGGTGCGCAGCCTGACCATGTTCGAACCTGTCTATTTTGCCGCCGCCCTGATCGATGATCCTGACCGCGTGCGCGCAGGTGATCGCAACAGCGCCGCCTTCAACGCCGCCTACGAGAGCGGCAACACGATGGAGGCCGCGCGCATTTTCAACACCGGCTGGGGCGATGGCAGTGGCTGGGAAAAGACCCCTGAAAAGCTGCGTCAGTATATGGCCGACCGCATCCATTATGTTCCGGCCAGTCAGCCGTTCCTGCGCGATGACAGCGCGGGTTTGCTAAAGCCGGGAATGTTTGAACGCGCCACCATGCCGGTGCTGCTGATGGATGGCGAAACGTCGGGCGATATGGCCTTTGCGATCAATGAATCCTTGGCCAAGCGGTTGCCGAATGTCACCTGCCGCACGATTGCAGGGGCAGGGCACATGGCCCCGTTGACGCATCCGGCGGCGGTCGCCGATGAAATCCGGACGTTTCTGGCATAAACCTAGCGGTTAGAAATGCGAAAGAAACTGGTCGATCGCAGGTTTGCCGATTGACCAGTCGCAGACCAGCCGCGCGCCAAGGAATTCTTCGGGATCATCGCCTTCGAGCGACCCGTTCCAGATGTAGTATTTGGCCCCTGCGTCATGCAGCTTTTGATGAATGCGGCGCGGCCAGCTGGCGAAAACCATATTGGCGTCGGGCTGGTGCAGGAACATTGCCCCCGCCGCGCGCAGCCCGGCGACAAGATGCGCCGCGTTGTCGTTGGCCTGCTGTGCCATCTTCATCCACAAATCATCCTGCAGATAGCCCGCCATTTGCGCCGACAGATAACGGTGCTTGGAAAACAGATGCGCCCCGCGTTTGCGGCGCAATTCGAATTCCCACGCTTTGGTGGGATCAAAGAAGACCACCGCCTCGACCCCCATGCAGCCATTCTTGGTGCCGCCAAAGCTGACAACGTCAACGCCCGCTTTCCAGGTCATTTCCGCTGGTGTGCAGCCCAAGGACACCAGCGCGTTGGCAAAGCGTGCCCCATCCAGATGCACGGGCAGGTCATAGTCTTTTGCCACGGCCGTTAGCGCACGGATTTCGTCCAGCGTATGCACCGACCCGCGTTCGGTCACTTGGGTGATCGACACCGGCCCGCGCTGCGCGCCGTGCACATTGCCGTCGGGGTGTTTCTCAATGGCGCGGCGCAAGGCGTCCGGCGTCATTTTGTCGTCTGTGTCGATTACGGTCAGCTTTGCCGCTCCGGCATAGAACTCGGGCGCATTACATTCGTCTTCGTTGATGTGGGATGTCGTTGAACAGAAAATCGTCTGCCACGGCTGGGTATAGCAGGCCAGCGCCAGCGCATTGGCAGCCGTGCCGGTGGCGACCAGATATACCTCTGCCTGAGGGGCCTCAAACGCGGTGCGGATGGCATCGCGTACCTCGTCCATGATCGCATCCTTGCCATAGGGCATCGCGTGCCCCTCGTTGGCTTGCGCCAGCCGCGCCATGATCTGCGGGTGAACGGGGCCTGCGTTGTCAGAGGCAAAAAACATCAGGTCGGCTCCTCAATAATGTGATCTTCCCATTCCTCGAACGGGGTGTCGAATTCTGAAACAGTATCATATTGCACCGAAATACCGGCGGTATGCACGCTGTCCGGATCGCCGGAAATCAGCGGATGCCAATCATACAAGGGCTTGCCCTGCCACAGCAGGCGATAGGCGCAGGTCAGCGGCATCCAATAGGCATGAGTATCCAGATTTTCAGGCTTAAGCACGATGCAATCGGGCACAAACTGATGGCGGTTTTCATAATGGGTGCAGCGGCAGGTGGAATCGTCCAGCAACCGGCAGGCCACGCGAGTCAAAGCGACCTCTTGCGTGTCCTCGTCCTCCAGTTTGTTCAGGCAGCATTTGCCGCAGCCATCACACAGCGCCTCCCATTCGGTGGGGGACATCTTGGCAAGTGGCTTCTTCTCCCAAAACCGTTTGGCCAACCCTTTGGCGGCAATCGGATCGGTCATAGCGCGGCCAAAATGGCACGGGCCTGGGCACTGTCGGCATCCATCTGTGTGATCAGCGCATCAAGCCCGTCAAATTTTTCTTCACCGCGTAAATGTTCAACCAAGGCGACAGAGACATGCTTGCCATATAAATCACCCGAAAAATCAAAGATGAACGTCTCAAGGTTGGCTTTGTTTTCGCCAAACATCGGGCGCACCCCAAGGCTGGCCACACCATGATAGCGCCCGGCTTGCGGCCCTTCCAGCACATCGACCAACACGGCATAGACGCCAAAGGCAGGCGGGTGCAGCCCGTCGATTGACATATTCGCGGTCGGGTAGCCCAATTCGCGCCCCCGCTTTTCGCCGTGCAAGATCGGGCCTTCGACACGGTGCCAATGGCCCAGCATGGCGGCGGCCTCACGGGGTTTCCCGTTTGACAACGCAGTGCGAATTGCCGTCGATGACACGGTGCTTTCGCCCTTTGCCATCAACGGGGCGACGGTCACGCCAAACCCCATCTCGGCCCCGAAATCACTCAGCATCTCGGCGGTGCCGGCACGTTTCTTGCCAAAGCAAAAATCGGCACCTACCACGACATGACGCAAGCCCAACCCATCGACCAAAACATCCTTGGCAAAGCCGCGCGGGCTTAGCGCCGATAGGGCGGCGTCAAACTGCAACTCATACAGCTTTTTCACCCCAAGCTTTTCCAACTGATGCGCCCGCGCTTCGGCACCCATCAGGCGAAAGGGCGGGGCAGAGGCGGCGAAAAACTCGCGCGGATGCGGCTCGAACGTGACAACGCCCAAGGGGGCATCGGGGCAGGCATCACGGGCAAGGTCAATCACAGACCGATGCCCCAGATGTACGCCGTCAAAATTCCCGATCGCCGCCGAGGCCCCGCGATCAGACGCGCTTACAAATTGATAATCTCGAATGATATCCATGGCCAAGGTCGTAGCCCCGTCTGACCTGACTGACAAGCGGCGGCCCTGCTTCTCTGGCTCAAAAATATCCCGGGGGTGCGGGGGCTGGCCCCCGCCCGGCGCAGAATTTGCAAAACGGTCCGTAAACGACCTTGGTCGCGATCAGTCGAATTTGCGCGAGGGTGCCAGAACTGTTGCTTCGCCTACCAGAACCTTCTTGCCCTCGACGGCACAATGGCAGTCCAGCCTGACCCGACGCTTGGCGACATCAATGTCGATCACCTTGACCTCGGCATATACCATGTCACCGGGGCGCACGGGGGCCAGAAACTTCAGCGACTGGCCCATGTAAACCGTGCCATGACCGGGCAGTTGTTCACCAATCACGGCCGAGATCAGGCCGGCGGTCAGCATTCCGTGGGCGATACGCCCCTCAAAGATCGTGTCTTGGGCGTAGTCGTCATCCAGATGCACCGGGTTCCGATCGGTGGAAATCTGCGCGAACATTTCGATATCTTCGTCCGTCACGACCTTTTGCAGGTAGCGGGACATGCCCATTTCGATGTCTTCGATACAGATCGTTCCGCGCGGAAGGTTATCCAACATGCTACACCCTTCAAGTAATAAAGTGACGCGCCCAAGGGCGTTTGAGACACTTAATTACTTTGCAGGCGCAGAAAAGCAAGCGAAAAATGGCTTAGCGCAGGTGCCCGATGGTATAGGTCGGCGATGACATTTCTTTTTCCAAATAGCTGGCCAACGCTTCAGGATCGGGTTGGGTTGTGGTTTTCGTCTCGGTTGCAGCCAAACCGCCCGAGATGAAAAGCGAATCGATATCTTCGCCCATCGCCCCTTTGACGTCGGTTTGGGCACCATCGCCAATGGCCAGAATATCCTTGTCGGAAATATCGCCAGCCACGGTGAACAGCCTGCGCCGCGCCAGATCATAGATGGGCGGATGGGGCTTGCCGAAATACAGGCTCTCGCCGCCCATTTCGGTATAAAGTGCAGCAACAGCGCCGGCGCACCATTCGCGGACATCACCCCGGTCCACCACGATATCAGGGTTCGCGCAAAGCAGCTTCAAGCCCTTTTGCTTGGCGAATAGCAGCTGTGGGCGGAGCACGCTGGGGTCTTCCATCGGGTCAAAGGGCCCCGTGCAAACGATTCCTTCGGCCTCTTCAAGCGGGACTTTGTTAATCGTCACGGGGTTTTCGAGAATGGCGATGGGATCAAAGAAATGTTTGTCCTGTGGTGGCCCAAGGTGCCAGATATTATTGCCCACGGTGCCACGGTACATCGCTGCGCGTGCAGAATCGCCCGAGGTGGCGATGTCATCCCATGCGTCTTGAGGGACGCCAAATTCGGTCATCTGCTTTTCCACACTGGCGCGGGGCCGGGGGGAGTTTGTGACCAAAATCACCTTGCCGCCACCCTTTCGATAGGCCTGAAGCGCTGCAACGGCGTCTGGCAGCGCTTTGACCCCGTCATGCACGCAGCCCCACAGATCGACAAACAGCGCCTCGTAGCGGTCCGAGATTTCGAAGAGGTTGTTGATGATCTGGGTCATTTGGGGCGTTCCGATCTGCAATGTATTTTTACCGCAGAAAGCATACATACCAAGGCGGGGCAACAAGATGTGCGGCCCTTGGGGTCAGAGTGTCGCCAGATTATCCGCGATCTCGGTTGCGATAGCGTTGGCATCCACGCCGTCGCGTTCCGCGGAAACGCGCAAACCCAAAACGTCGGATTGATACCTGCGCGCCAAACTGCGCGGATCACGTGCCGCGCTAATGTCGCCAGCGGCTTGGGCCTGTTCAAACAACTCCGCGAAAAGCTGCTCCATCTTTAACAAATGCTGGTTCGCCTCTTGAGCGAGGGGGTGATTATGCGCCTGAAGCTCAAGCAGGGTTTTTGACAGCATACAGGCCTTGGCCGGGGCTTTTTCGTTGCCGATGGCCATGGCCGGAAAACGCTGTAGCGCCTCAAGGGGTCCGTATTCCTGGGCGAGTTGTTTCAGGCGTTCGGTCCCATCCGAGGCATATTTATTCAAAGCCAGCGCGAACAGGGCATCCTTTGATCCGAACGCCGCGTAAAAGCTGCCGGGTTTCATTTTCAGTGACGCTTCTAGATCCTTGAGGGACGTGCCCGCCCATCCGCGCTGCCAAAACAGATCGCGGGCGCGGTCGATAAGGTCGTTGCGGTCATAGTTTGGTTTGCGTGGCATCAAATCACCTAATTTTGAATGATCACTCAATTATATACTTGAGTGATCGCTCAATAAAGCCTAAATGGACATAACCGACATAAATTAAAGGATGCCGTAAAATGACTTTCCCTTCCCACGATCTTGATTCCGCCCCCGAAGCGTCCAAACCGCTGTTGGAACAATCGCAAAAGGCGTTTGGCCGTTTGCCCGGCCTGCACAAGGTTCTGGCCGAAAGCCCGCAGGCCTATGAAGGCTATCAGGTGCTGCACAAGCTGTTCACCGAAACCGATTTCGATGCCGAGGAACTGACCGTTGTCTGGCAGGCGATTAACGTCGAGAACGAATGCCACTACTGCGTGCCGGCCCACACTGGCATCGCAAAGATGATGAAAGTGTCCGAGGAGATTTCCGAGGCGCTGCGCAATGAAACACCGCTGCCCACGCCCAAGCTTGAGGCGCTGCGCACCTTTACGGTGCAGATGTTCCGTGAACGTGGCAATGTGACCGACGCGCAAATGCAGGCGTTCTTTGATGCGGGTTATGGTCATCGTGCGGTGCTGGACGTTATTCTGGGGATGGCGCAGAAAACCATGTCGAACTACGTCAACCACGTTGCACAAACGCCCGTTGATGAGGTGTTTAAACCCCTCGCATGGACCCGTGGCGATACACCACTCAAGGTCTAATCACGGCGCTGTACCAGCGCTAAACAAACAAAAGGCCCCTTCGATCCGAAGGGGCCTTTTGCGTTTAGCTCGTTAGATTGTCTTGGATATCAGACCTTAAGGTTCGGGATGATCTGCTTTTTGCGGCTCATGATGCCGGGCAGAACGACCGTGTCGCCGGTGACCGTCGCGCCAAAGCTTTTCTCGGCCACGGCTTTTGTCAGCTCGTTCGGGATCAGCATTGTGGCTTCCTCGTTCAGGATATCGACCACGAACAGCAACACCTGATCGGCACCGTCTTGGGTGGCCACGCCGGGCATTGCCGCCATTAGCGCATCTTTGCGGTCCAGCACAGTCTTGGGCGACGTGGTTTCCAGAACCGAAACGCGGAACTGCTTGCCGCCAACTTCGTATTCCTTGCTGTCCATCCGCAGCAATTCAGCCTCGGAAAAGGACGAAACGTCAGATTTCGCGGCAAACATCTGTGCCGCGTATTCTGCGATGTCGATGCCCAGATCTTTGGCCAGCGCATGGGCGATTGCCTTGTCTTCCTGCGTTGTGGTCGGGCTGCGGAATTCCAGCGTGTCGGACAGGATGCAAGTCAGCATCGCGCCTTTGATGTTTGTGGGCATCCGCGCGATGTCGTCGCCGATTAGCTTGTACATGATCGTGGCGGTACAGGCCAACGGCTCCATCGTGATGCTGATCGGGCCTTTGGTCTCAAGCCCGCCCACCAGTTTGTGGTGGTCGATGATCGCCTTGATGTCCGCGTCATTGATGTTGTCGGGCAGCTCGGCTGGGTTGTTGGTGTCTACGATCACGACGGGTTGGTCGGCTTCGACGCCCGAAATGATCTGTGGCTTTTCCAGCTTCCAGTGGTCCAGCATGAACAGCGCTTCGGTGTTTGGTTCGCCCAGCAGGGCAGGGGCGGCATCGACGCCTGCGACCTCGTTTAGGTACCACGCCCAGATGATCGGGCTGCCGGTGCTGTCGGTGTCGGGGGATTTATGGCCAAAAACGAGCGTTGTCATATGCGGTGTCCTGCAAAGGGGAGGGTTGGATTTTCGCGCCTTATAGGGGCAGGTCGTGCACTTGTCACCACCTTGAGCATCTGCACCGTCTTGGGGGTTCTCAGCACCAATGGAATACTGCTAGCAATAGCATCATGAGCACCCCGCGCGAAACCGATCTTTACCCGCCTGTGAAATCCTTTCTTGAGGATCAGGGATATGTGGTGAAAGCCGAAGTTGGTGCCGCCGATGTGGTGGCGATCCGGGGCGAAGAGCCGCCGGTGGTGGTAGAGCTGAAGCTGGGGTTTTCACTGGCGCTGTTTCATCAATGTGTTGAACGGCTCAAGGTCAGCGACGATGTGTATCTGGCCGTCGCGCATAAACCCGGCAAGCCGTTCTACAAAGCGGTCAAGGCCAATACCGTGTTGGCGCGGCGGTTGGGGCTTGGGCTGATGACGGTGCGGTTGTCGGATGGGCTGGTGTCGGTGCATTGCGATCCGGGGCCTTATGCGCCGCGCAAAAACGCCAAGCGCAAGGCGTCGCTGTTGCGGGAGTTCGCTCGGCGGCAGGGTGATCCGAATGACGGCGGGCAAACCCGTGTCGGGTTGATCACGGCATACCGGCAAGACGCGTTAAAGCTGGCGATATACCTGTTCGAAGTCGGTGCCAGTAAAGGGTCAGACGTCGCCCGCGAGACCGAGGTGAAGCGCGCAACAGCCATGATGCGCGACAACCACTATGGCTGGTTTGAAAAGGTCGAAAAAGGCATCTATGGCATTTCGCCCGAGGGGGCAGAGGCCGTTGCGACCAGCGGCCGTGTTCTGGGGTCCGGCTGATAATGGCCGTTCGATCCGACCCGTTACAATTTTTCACAACACAATGGTTGACTAGGACAGGGGACATCCTTAGCTAAACATCGTTAGCACTCAAGGCTACTGAGTGCTAATGGCCACTTCCTCGAACGGGGGAACGTGGCTTGGGAGAATAACTTTGAGCCTTAAGGAGCTGAAAGATGGCATTAAAACCGCTTCACGACCGCGTGTTGGTGCGTCGCACCGAAAGCGAAGAAAAAACCAAGGGTGGCTTGATCATCCCTGATTCCGCAAAAGAAAAGCCTGCTGAAGGCGAAATCGTTGCTTGCGGCGAAGGCGCACGCAAAGACAGCGGTGAACTGATCGAGATGGCTGTAAAAGCCGGTGACAAAGTTCTGTTCGGCAAATGGTCCGGCACCGAAGTCACGCTCGACGGTGAAGAGCTTCTGATGATGAAAGAAAGCGACATCATGGGGATTCTGTCCTGATCCTAGGGCAGACGGGTCATTTCTGACCCCTCACATGACGCTGACATCAAAACAAGAATTTAGGAGAAGACACTATGTCTGCTAAAGACGTAAAATTCGGGACCGACGCCCGTAACCGTATGCTCAAGGGTGTGAACATCCTTGCCGACGCGGTAAAAGTCACGCTGGGCCCAAAAGGCCGTAACGTGGTTCTGGACAAATCCTTTGGCGCACCGCGCATCACCAAAGACGGTGTATCCGTAGCCAAAGAAATCGAACTGGAAGACAAGTTCGAGAACATGGGCGCACAAATGGTCAAGGAAGTTGCTTCCCGGACCAATGACGAAGCAGGCGACGGTACAACAACCGCGACTGTTCTGGCCCAAGCCATCGTTAAAGAAGGCATGAAATCGGTTGCCGCTGGCATGAACCCGATGGACCTGAAGCGCGGCATCGACATGGCGACATTGAAAGTCGTCGAAGCGATCAAAGCAGCAGCACGCCCTGTCAACGACAGCGACGAAGTTGCTCAAGTTGGTACGATCTCTGCCAACGGCGAATCGGAAATCGGTCGTCAGATCGCTGATGCGATGCAAAAAGTCGGCAACGAAGGCGTTATCACTGTCGAAGAAAACAAAGGTCTGGAAACAGAAACCGATGTTGTTGAAGGCATGCAGTTCGACCGCGGTTACCTGTCCCCTTACTTCGTCACCAACTCCGACAAAATGACTGTCGAGCTGGAAGACGCGATCATCCTGTTGCACGAAAAGAAACTTTCGTCGCTGCAGCCAATGGTTCCTCTGCTCGAGCAGGTCATCCAGTCGCAAAAGCCACTGTTGATCATCTCGGAAGATGTTGAAGGCGAAGCGCTTGCAACACTCGTTGTGAACAAACTGCGCGGCGGTCTGAAAATCGCAGCGGTCAAAGCACCTGGTTTCGGCGATCGTCGCAAAGCCATGTTGCAAGACCTTGCAATCCTGACAGGCGGTCAAGTGATCTCCGAAGATCTGGGCATGAAGCTTGAGTCCGTTACAATGGACATGCTGGGTTCCGCCAAGAAAGTAACCATCACCAAAGACGAAACAACAATCGTTGATGGCGCTGGCGAAAAGGCCGAGATCGAAGCACGTGTTGCTCAGATCCGTAACCAGATCGAAGAAACCACTTCCGATTACGACCGTGAAAAACTGCAAGAGCGCGTTGCCAAACTGGCCGGCGGTGTTGCTGTGATCCGCGTTGGCGGCATGTCCGAAATCGAAGTGAAAGAGCGCAAAGACCGCGTTGACGATGCATTGAACGCGACACGTGCCGCTGTTCAAGAAGGTATCGTTGTCGGTGGTGGTGTTGCTTTGGTTCAAGCCGGTAAAAAGCTTGAAGGTCTGACAGGCGACAACGCCGATCAGAACGTTGGTATTGCTATCGTGCGCAAAGCACTGGAAGCACCGCTGCGTCAGATCGCTGAAAACGCTGGTGTTGACGGTTCCGTAGTGGCCGGCAAAATCCGCGAAAGCGACGACCTGAAGTTCGGCTTTAACGCCCAAACCGAAGAATATGGCGACATGTTCAAATTCGGCGTTATCGACCCTGCCAAAGTTGTCCGCACCGCGCTGCAAGATGCAGCATCCGTTGCTGGCCTGTTGATCACAACAGAAGCCATGGTTGCTGATCGTCCGTCGAAAGACGGCGGCGCAGCAGGCGGCATGCCCGATATGGGTGGCATGGGCGGCATGGGCGGCATGATGTAAATCACGCCGTAGGGTTCACGAACCCTTCGCTGACAGAATTAAGGGGCGCATCGTTTTGATGCGCCCCTTTTTCGTTGGCGCGTCCCGTGTCGCTGGCCTAAGCAGGCGTCATGCGTATTTTCCTTTTGACCGCCCTTGTGATGATCGCCTTTGCCGCGAACTCTGTCCTGACACGCTTTGCCATTGCAGGCGGGTATATCGACCCCACGGGTTTTGCCGTGGTGCGGGTCGTTTCCGGGGCTGCGATGCTATGTCTTGTTCTGCTGCTGCAAGGCGCGCGGGTGCAGCTTTTCAACCGTCAACGTGCCTTTGGCGCGCTGACCTTGGCAGTTTATATTATCGGATTTTCGCTGGCCTATCTGACGCTGGATGCGGGGCTGGGGGCGCTGATCCTGTTTGGCGTGGTGCAAATTGCGATGTTCGCCCATGGCGCGCTGTTTGGCGTCACGCCTACGGCGCGTAAGATGATCGGTGCCGCTGTCGCCTTTGCCGGCTTGGTGCTGGTTTTGTGGCCCAGCGCCGCTGTGCAGGTTGACACCCTTGGTGCGGTGCTGATGATCGCGGCGGGCTTGGGCTGGGCTGCCTATACGATTATCGGCAAAGGCTCTGCCGATCCGCTGGCGAACACCGCTGGAAATTTCCTGATCTGCACGCCGATTGTGGCGCTGTTGATGCTGGTGCAGCCGACGTTTTACACCCCGACGGGCCTTGCCGTCGGTATCCTGTGCGGCGCAGTGACATCGGGGCTCGGCTATGCGCTGTGGTACGCGGTACTGCCGAAACTGATGCAATCCACGGCGGCGGTTGTGCAGCTTTCGGTGCCGGTGATCGCGATACTGGCGGGAGCTGTGATCTTGGCCGAACCGCTGGATATCAAGGTAATTGTGGCGACCGTGCTTGTCCTTGGCGGGATCGGGCTGGCGGTCAGCGCACGATCAGCTCAAGCGGGTCGTAGCTGATCGGGGCATCGCCGAATGCGACGTCGATCAAGCTGTCAGGTTTCACCCTAAGCTGCGCCATCTCGCCTTTCGTGACCCAACGCCTGTCCGACACGATATTTTCAATGTCCTGCCATGCGGGGTCGATCTGGGTTGATCCGATCACGGTGCAGCGGAAATAGAAATCAACTTGATGAAACCCACGTGTCGGGTCGTGGAATTCGTTCACCAGACAAGGCGCGCCCACATCAATCCGCAGGCCCGTTTCTTCGAACACCTCGCGGGCCAAGTTGTCGGGCAAGGATGCGCCCACCTCGACCCCGCCGCCGGGTGCGCACATCAGATCGCTTGTGCCGTCAGGATAGGCATTAACCAGTAACAAACGACTGTCGTGCATAATCACAGCTCTTACCGCCAGACGCGGGCCATTTTTCGCCATTTCACGCTCTTTCCGTTATCGCTGCTGTCAAAGCATTTCACATGTCGGAATTTCAGTCTATCTGCACAGATATGAAAATCGTTCTCGCCCTCTTTATTCTGCTCTTCGGGTTCAGCGGTTGCGTCTCTGCGCAATCTGATCTGGCGCGGGCTGGCGAGGGACGCTGCGTTGTGCTGTTGCATGGGTTGGCACGCACCGAAACATCGTTCGCCGTCATGGAAGCATCGCTGGAAAGCGAAGGATACAAGGTCGTGCGCCCCGGCTATCCGTCGACCGAGGCTCCGGTAGAAGAGCTGACCCGTCGCACGTTGCCCGACGCGGTTGCGGCCTGTGGCACCGACAAGGTAGATTTCGTGACCCATTCCATGGGCGGTATTTTGCTGCGGCAATGGGTGTCTGAGGTGGGCGATGCGCGGGTCGGTCGTGTGGTCATGCTGGCCCCGCCCAATCAGGGGAGCGAGGTCGTCGATGCCTTGGGGAATATTCCGGCCTTTGACTGGATGAACGGACCTGCGGGCGCGCAAATGGGGACGGGCGAAAACTCACTCCCGCGAAGCTTGCCGCCGGTCACATTTGATCTGGGCGTGATTGCGGGCACCCAATCCCTGAACCCGTATTTTTCGTCGATCTTGCCGGGTCGTGATGATGGCAAGGTGTCGGTGAAATCCGCGCGGGTCGATGGTATGCGTGATTTTCTGATGCTGCCGGTCACCCATACATTTATCATGATGAACCCGACGGTGATTGCGCAGACGATGATCTATCTGAACACGGGCAAGTTTGATCGGTCGCTGACCTTTATCGATGCGGTTCTGGATTCAATTGGATGTCCCGAAGGGGGCTGTTTGCCGGGGGTTGATGATGTTGAACCTTGATTTGGTCGGGGCGAGGGTGCTGGGGGATGGCGGTCTTGAGGATCGCCCCTTGTCTGTATCAGGCGGGGTGATTGTGGACGCCGCACAGCCACGTCAGATTGATTTGTCAGGCTATATGATCCTGCCGGGTATCGTTGATGTGCATGGCGACGGGTTCGAGCGTCATCTGGCCCCGCGCCGCGGCGCGATGAAGACACTCTCCGAAGGGATGGTCGCCGCTGAAGCGGAATTGGCGGCCAATGGGATTACGACCGCTGTGCTGGCCCAGTTCGTAAGCTGGGAAGGCGGGCTGCGCGGCCCTGAATTCGCCAAACAGGTGTTTGAAGCGATGCGCAAAACGGCACCTGGGTTGGTCACAGATCTGCGCGGGCAGTTACGGTTCGAGACCCATATGCTTGATCTATATGCGGAAATTCCCACGCTGATGCAGGAATATGGGCTGTCTTATATCGTCTTTAACGATCACCTGCCGCATGGGCGGCTTGCCGAGGGGCGCGCGCCGAAACGGATGGTAGCCCAAGCGCTCAAGGCCGGGCGCAACCCTGATGCACATCTAAAACTGATGCAGGAATTGCACGGGAACCGCGACGCGGTGCCTGCTGCCTTGGATGATCTATGCCGCACGCTGGCCGCTATGGGCATTCAGATGGGTAGCCATGACGACACCACCGCGCAGGGCCGTGCTGATTGGCGGGCGCGCGGCGTTCAGGTGGCGGAGTTTCCTGAGACATTAGAGGCAGCCGAAGCGGCAGCAGAGGCCGAAGACCTTGTGGTGCTGGGATCCCCGAATGTGGTGCGTGGCGGGTCGCATAATGGCAATGTGTCTGCGGTCGATTTGATCACAATGGGCATTGGCGCGGCGCTGGCGTCGGACTATCACTATCCGTCGCCCAGACGTGCTGCCTTCATGTTGGCCGACAGCGGCGTTCTGCCCTTGCAGGATGCATGGCGGTTGGTATCCGCCGGACCCGCTGGCGTTCTGGGGCTTGCAGATCGCGGCGATCTGGGCCTTGGCAAAAGGGCCGATCTGGTGGTGCTGGATGCGAAAACGCGCCGCGTCGCCATGACGATGTCAGGCGGGCGCGTCAGCTATATGTCGGGCGATATCGCGCTGCGCTTTACCGCTTGATAATATTGACGTGGCCCATTTTACGGCCCGCTTTTACGTCCGTTTTTCCATATAGGTGCAGCGCTGTATCACGCTGTTTTGCCAGTTCCGGCACGCGGTCCATATCGTCACCGATCAGGTTTTCCATGACCACGTCGGCATAGCGGCTGCCGTCGCCCAAGGGCCAGCCCGCGATGGCGCGAATGTGCTGTTCGAACTGGTCAATGGCGCATCCATTCTGGGTCCAGTGGCCGGAATTATGCACGCGCGGGGCGATCTCATTCACGATAAACCCCTGGGGTGTCACGAATAATTCGACGCCTAGCACGCCCACGTAATCAAGCGCATTCAAAATTTTGGCCGCCATCAAGACCGCATCCATCCGCAGGGATGCAGACAGCGTTGCAGGCACAGTCGTCGTGTGCAGGATACCATCGCGGTGGACGTTTTCACCGGGATCAAAGCAGGCGACATCGCCCGATGGACTGCGGGCCGCGATGACAGAGACTTCGCTGGTAAAGTTGACGAACCCTTCCAAAACCGCAGGGCTGCCTGCCATATCATCAAGCGCCGTTTGCGCGTCATCGGCAGAGCGCAGCCGCGATTGGCCCTTGCCGTCATAGCCAAAGCGGCGGGTTTTCAGGATCGAAGGCGTGCCGATCGTATCAAGCGCCGCGTGCAAGTCAGCGGGGCTGGCGATGTCGGCAAAGGGGGCGACGCGCAGGCCCAGCCCCTCGAGAAAGGTTTTTTCGGTCAAGCGATCCTGACTGGTGCGCAAAGCCTCGCGGTTGGGGTGAATGGTGCGGATGGTTTCAATCACATCCAACGCTTCGGTCGGGATATTCTCAAACTCATATGTGACGACGTCCACGGCGTTGGCAAAGGCCTTGAGCGCGTCGATATCATCATAGCCGGCGGTGGTCACTTGATGGGCAACATCCGCTGCGGGCGGGTTCGCGCCGGGTTCAAAAATATGCGTGCGAAACCCCAGTCGTGCAGCCGCGACAGACAGCATACGGCCCAGTTGGCCGCCGCCCAAAATGCCGATGGTCGCACCGGTTGCCAAAGGATCAGTCATCAACAGGCTCCTGCGGGATAGAGGCGCTGAGCGCGTCGCGCCAAGCTTCAAGGCGTTTGGCCAGCGCATCGTCCCCAAGCGCCAGGATACCAGCGGCCATCAGCGCGGCATTTGCTGCACCTGCGGCACCAATTGCCATGGTGGCAACGGGGAAACCACGTGGCATCTGCAGGATAGAATATAACGAATCGACACCCGACAAAGCTTTGGTCTGAACCGGAACGCCGATCACGGGCACGCGGGTTTTTGACGCCATCATGCCGGGCAAATGCGCGGCCCCGCCAGCACCTGCAATGATCACCTTCAATCCACGATCTACGGCCGTTTTGCCGTAATCCCACAACCGGTCGGGCGTGCGATGGGCGGATACGATCTTGGCCTCATAGGCAATGCCCAATTCATCCAGCAGGTTCGCGGCCTCGCGCATCGTGCTCCAATCGGATTGAGAGCCCATGATGATACCGACGGGGGGATTTTCCATATTGGATATGCCTTTGCTAGATCGCCTAAGAAGCGCGTACTATAGCCATCATAGGTTGGGTGGCAATCGGATCAGGCCGTAATATCGGGTGTAAGGCGATCTTCGATCTGGGCGATCAAATCTTTCAGCCGCAGCTTGCGCTTTTTCAGCCGTTGCAGCGTTAAGGCATCCGCCGTCCCCTTTTCGCCAAGCGCTTGGATTTCATCATCAAGATCGCGGTGTTCACGGCGGAAAACAGCAAGCTCGACGCGCAGGACGTCGTCGTTTTTCATCGACAGGTCAGTTGGGGCATTCATATGGCTAGATGATTCTTCATTTGATCAGGTCTTATAACATAAGCGTTAGCCAATCATTGGCATAGCCCTTGCTTATGCCACGTCTGCTCCCCATATTTAGGAGGTAGGTCGCCGCAATAGGGGCCGCAATGACTGACTGTCGCTTGACTTAAGGACGTGTCTTATGACGAAATTAACACTAGCTTCGTACCCGCATATGCTGGGTTTTGAGCAACTGGAACGGGTGTTGGAGCGTACTGCAAAAGCAGGAAACGAAGGGTATCCCCCTTTCAACATCGAACAGACATCTGATTATAGCTATCGCATCACGCTTGCGGTTGCAGGATTTGCCGAGGACGATCTGTCGATCACCGTCGAAGATCGGCAATTGGTGATACGAGGCCGCCAAACCGATGGGCCGGACGACCGGATTTTCCTGCATCGCGGGATCGCGGCGCGGCAATTCCAACGGTCATTCGTGTTGGCCGACGGGGTCGAAATCGGCGAAGCCTTGATGGAGAACGGTTTGCTTCATGTGGATCTAAGCCGTTCGAAGCCGGAAAAAGTAGTTCAGACGATTAAAATCAGAAAAGGGGAATAAAATGCACAATACAGAAACGCATCTTAAGGACCGGACCGTATACGTGAAAACGATTGCTGTCTCGGACCTGCCCCTTGAAGTGCGCGAACAGGCCGAAGGGCTTGAGCAGCTTTACGCGGTTCACGATGCAAAAGGTCAGCAATTGGCGCTGGTCGGTGATCGCAAGCTGGCGTTTAGCTTGGCCCGCGACCATGATTATGCGCCGGTGATGGTACACTAAACCCCATTGCTGACGACACAAACGGAATGGCCGCGCATCTGCGCGGCCTTTTCTATTTGTGATGCTGTGGTTAGGTATGCGGAAACGTATCTTGAGGTGCCGCGATGACTGAACCTGCGATAGCTGTCTTGCCCTATGGCAGCAAATTGGGAAAAGCGTTGGCAAACCGCAATCTGGACGATCTGGTTTGGCCGTTGGGTCGCCCGGAACGGCTGGCACAGGGGACGGTGGCATCACTGGATGCAACAGATCACCTGATCATTTTCCCTAAAACCAACATGCATTTTCTGCCCAACCTAGGGACAAAGGCGCATATTTCGCCCCTTGTTGTTGAGCCGGCGATTATTCACGCGCGCCATTTACGGTGGCTGCGCTGGACCTATCGACGTTTCTTTAAGGTCTTGGCGTTTCATCAAGAGCTTTTGGAATGCATTCCAAACGGGTTGTTTTTGGCATTCGGAACAACTTGGGTGCCGGAATACAAAGATATATCAGTCGCCAAAACCAAACATATGTCACTGATTGCATCGGGAAAGCGCGACTACGAGGGGCACCTGTTGCGCCATAACTTGGTTGAGTATGTTCAGGGAAAAGGCCTGGACGTAACGGTTCTGGGCAGAGGCTATGCGCCGTTTGAGGCAAAAAGCGACGGGCTGGCCCCTTACCGGTTTTCGGTTGTGATCGAAAACATCCGCGAACCAAATTATTTCACCGAAAAGCTGGTTGATGCCGTGCTGTGCGAGACGGTGCCGATCTATTGGGGCTGCCCGAATATCGGCGACTTTATCGATACGGATGGGATGATCATCTGCGACAGTCAAGAAGACCTCGAGCGCGCCGTCGCGGCTGCATCGGATGAGCAATATGAACAGCTTGTGCCCGCTTTACGTGCGGCGAAATCACAGGCTGCGTCCTTTGCCGACCTTGAAAGACGTGCCGCAGAAACGTTGAAGGCCAGCCTGTAACGGCTGGCTTTCGGAATTTTAGTTCTACCAAGTTCGGTACGCTTACCCTTTAATCAGCCCCATGCTTTCCAGCTTGAGCAACACCTGATGGGCACAGTTGTCGACGTCGACGTTTTCCGTCTCAACGGCCAGTTCCGGGTTCTCGGGCACATCATAGGGGTCTGAGATGCCGGTAAATTCCTTGATCTTGCCTTCGCGTGCCAGCTTGTACAGCCCTTTGCGGTCGCGGCGTTCGCATTCCTCGATAGATGTGGCGACGTGGATCTCCACGAAAGCGCCGAAGGATTCGACGTCTTCGCGCACCGCGCGGCGGGTGGTGGCGTAGGGGGCGATGGGCGCGCAGATCGCAATGCCGCCGTTTTTGGTGATCTCTGATGCGACATAGCCGATGCGGCGGATGTTCAGGTCGCGGTGTTCTTTGCTAAAGCCCAGCTCAGACGACAGGTTTTTGCGGACGATATCACCATCCAGCAACGTAACGGGGCGGCCACCCATCTCCATCAGCTTGACCATCAAGGCGTTTGCGATGGTAGATTTGCCCGAGCCTGAGAAACCGGTGAAGAACACGGTAAAGCCTTGCTTGTTCCGCGGCGGACGGGTGCGGCGCAGCTCTTCGACGACCTCGGGGAAAGAGAACCATTCGGGGATCTCAAGCCCCTCTTGCAGGCGGCGGCGCAGTTCTGTGCCCGAGATGTTCAGGATGGTGATGTCATCTTTGTCTTTGATCTCGTCAATGGCCTCGTATTGGGCGCGTTCCTGCACCCAGACCATGTGTTTGAAATCGACCATTTCGATGCCCATTTCCTCTTGATGCTCGCGGAACAGGTCCTGCGCATCATAGGGTCCATAGAAATCTTCGCCTTTCGAGTTGTTGCCGGGACCCGCGTGATCGCGACCGACGATGAAATGCGTACAGCCGTGGTTCTTGCGGATCAGACCGTGCCAGACTGCCTCTCGGGGGCCAGCCATGCGCATGGCAAGGTTCAGCAGGCTCATCGAGGTGGTGGCGGCGGGGTATTTGTTTAGCACAGCTTCGTAGCAGCGCACGCGGGTAAAGTGATCGACATCGCCGGGCTTGGTGAGGCCAACAACAGGGTGGATCAACAGGTTCGCCTGTGCTTCGCGCGCGGCGCGGAACGTCAATTCCTGATGCGCGCGGTGCAACGGGTTGCGGGTTTGGAACGCCACAACCTTGCGCCAGCCCATCTTGCGGAAATAGGTGCGCAGCTCGTTCGGCGTGTCGCGACGCGCCTTGAAATCATAGTGAACAGGCTGCTGGATGCCGGTGATCGGACCGCCCAGATAGACGTTGCCCGCAGTGTTGTGCAGATAGTTCACGGCAGGGTGGGCACTGTCATCGGCACCGAACACCTTTTCCGCCTCGTTCGCCTTGTTCGGCGTCCAGCGGTCGGTGACGGTCATGATGGCAAGAATGACGCCTTCCTGATCGCGCAGGGCGATGTCTTGGCCAATCTCAAGCCCTTCTGCGAATTTGTCGGACACATCCAAGTTGATCGGCATCGGCCACAGCGACCCATTTGCCAGACGCATGTTTTCGACGACGCCGTTATAGTCTTCTTCGGTCAAGAAACCCTTAAGCGGGTTGAAGCCACCGTTCATCAACAGCTCAAGATCGCAAATTTGGCGCGGCGTCAGGTCATGGCTGACCAATTCGCCCGCTTCCACCTTCAGCTTTTGCGCCGAATCGTAAGAGACATAAAGTTCGGGGATCGGTGCTAGGTTCGGCGTCTGCATATGAGTCTCTCAATATATTAGTACAAATGGCTGTTTTGCCGGGGTTTAGACCAGTGCGTTTGGCCTAATCAAGGCTTGCGGGCTTTTTGCGTTAAATTACGGACAGTAACGTGATTTTTGTTGCGAAACAGCAATTGTTTCCCAACAAACCATCACCAACCCGAAAGTTAGACGCCCTCTTTTACCTCGGCACCGTATCCCAAGGGCAACGATGTGTCTTTACCCTCGTCATCGCCGACCTCGGCGAGGAAGCGTTCCGCCTCGAGCGCGGCCATACAGCCCATCCCGGCGCTGGTCACAGCCTGCCGATACTTATGGTCGGTTAGATCGCCTGCGGCAAAAACACCGGGGATAGAGGTTTCGGTGCTGTCAGGTTTCGTGACGACATAGCCGCCCATATGGGTTTCCAGCACATCTTTAACCAACTCATTGGCGGGGGCGTGACCGATGGCGACAAAAACGCCTTTGGCAGGGATGTCCGTAATCTCGCCGGTTTTGACATTCTTAACCTTAACGCCTTCGACGCCGAGCGGCATGTCGCTACCATACACTTCGTCAAGCTGATGAAACCACATCGGCACGATTTTCGGGTTCTTCTCAAGACGGTCAATCAGGATTTTCTCGGCGCGCAGTTCATCGCGGCGGTGGATCAGTGTCACTTTCGAGGCAAAGTTCGTTAGGAACAGCGCCTCTTCGACAGCGGTGTTGCCGCCGCCGATGACCACAATCTCTTGATTGCGATAGAAGAAACCGTCGCAGGTGGCGCAGGCCGATACGCCGAAACCTTTGAATTTCTCCTCGGTTTCAAGGCCCAACCATTTCGCCCGTGCACCCGTCGCAAGGATCACGGCATCAGCAATATAAGTGGTGCCGCTGTCGCCCTTGGCGTGGAAGGGGCGGCTGGACAGATCAAGATCGTTGATTATGTCGCCAATAATCTCGGTGCCCATTGCTGCTGCGTGCTCTTGCATGCGGATCATCAGGTCGGGGCCTTGAACTTCGCTGTCACCGGGCCAGTTTTCGACTTCGGTTGTGGTGGTAAGTTGGCCGCCCGGTTCAATCCCCTGAACAAGGATGGGGTTCAACATGGCGCGGCTGCCATAGACTCCGGCGGTATATCCCGCAGGGCCTGAGCCAATAATCAAAAGCTTGGTTTTGCGAGTCTCGGCCATGATAAGCCCCCTGAATTGAGTGATCAAAAATTGTTAAGCGCAATATAGCGACGCCTAGGAGGGCCTTAAACCCCATGATTACATAACGGTCGGTAACTGTTTGCTATTTCCCGGCGATGCAACGAAAAGCACGAACAGACATCAGAATCATATTGTTGCGTGCTGGCGAAAGAATATTGCGCCTTACTGCGTGGGTGTTATAACAATCGGAAATAAACTGGGGGTTTTATGGCGGGTACGCGGCTTGATCCGATCGACCGGAAAATTTTAGCCGAATTGCAGGCAGATGGTCGCATGACCAACGTTGAGCTTGCGAAACGTGTTGGCATATCTGCGCCCCCCTGTTTGCGGCGTGTGCGCACACTTGAGGAAAGCGGCTATATTCGTGGGTATCATGCCGACGTAAATGCGCGTGATCTGGGTTTTGAAGTGCAGGTGTTCGCGATGGTCGGACTTGCCAGCCAAGCCGAATCAGACCTGACCACTTTCGAGGAAAAATGCCGCGGTTGGCCGCTGGTCCGGGAATGTCACATGCTGAACGGTGAGGTGGATTTCATCCTGAAATGCGTGGCACCCGATTTGTCGAGCTTTCAAAGCTTTCTCACGGGGCAATTGCTGACCACACCAAATGTTGCCAGCGTCAAAACCAGCCTTGTGATACGGCCTGCCAAGGATGAACCCGGCGTGCCCTTTGACGTGTTGGAAGATAGGTTAAGCACTAGTCCTTAAAGAGGTTAACCCCTTAAGCGGACAGTGCCATGTCTGATCTGGCCGGCGCACGCGGATGGCACAGCGCGCCAAAGTCAACTTCGCTTCTGATATGTGGAAACATTCCCAAAAACTGGTCGCGGTGACGTATTGGGACCTCGCGCAGAAAATCCATGCCAGGGTGGAATGTCTCAACGTGCAGGCCGCCCACTGTAATGGTCGCATGATCCTCAAGGCAAAGATGGTACAGGCGAACGGGCGTCGGCGGCGTAATCTCGATCACATTCACACCATCAACCAGATCGCGCACCGACGTAAGCACTTCAGTCTGGGTGCCGTCGCCGCGCATGTCTAATGGCGTGTGCAAAATCCGTGCAGCTGGACCAAAGGTTAAAAAACCCGCAGGACGTCCGGCCCCAAGGCTGTCAGCCATGACCCGCACCAAGGGCGTGCGCTGACCTGTATCTGCCGGTACGAATGAACTGGACCCGATCCACAGCAGGGGTGCCGCAGTGCCATCGCTCTTCATGATCATGTCACCGGGGTGCAGGTCTTCGACGGGAATGTCGCCGTCGGTCGTGAGGACAGGGGACCCATGGGCAAAAGCAGCGAACGCGTTCTCAAAAACCGGAAGGGCAGGTGCCTGATCTTGACCGATAAACACAGTTCCATCGGCGCGCTTGGCAACGATTTCGTAGCTTCGGCAAGGCTGTTTTATCTGCATTTTCGGCCCTCGTGTTAGGTAAGAGGTATAATAGCCTCGTGCGCTGATGTCATTAGAGAGCGAAATTCGTTTAGATACGATTGAGGGGGATGTCGCGTTCTGTATCATTGTGTCACTTTCGATTTAGGCATCGCATGGGTTAGGCCCGCGCGGGTTCGCACGATAAGAAATATGCATGAAAGGGTGCTGGCTCTTGCATTCGACCCCAAGGCAATTGCGCGGGGCGCAATGCATTGGCGTCGAAGTACAGATGGCTTTTCAGCCGATGCGCCAAACCTTGATCCGAACGCGCCTTGCGCGGCGTGGGTGGTTTAGCGCCTTAGCGGGTGTATTAACTTATGCTGTCTTGCGCACAGGTTGGGGTGCATTGCGTGATGCAATAAAGGCTGCCCGACGTGCACCGCGTGCCCAAGGCATTTGCGTTGTTTCTTTGGCTGCGGCAGCAACTACGGATTTGATAAAGCGTGTGTTCGTCTTCATGATCGTATCCCCTTCGATTGGTGGCGTCTGTTCGTTGGGACCAATATGCAAAGGCTTTTGGGCAGGGATAGGGCGTGAAAAAAGTTCTTTTTCTGTAATTGAAACGCCCGCAGTTAGATTTGTGACGATTTCGCCCCAATCGCATTGATCGCTATGTTTTGTGGGTGATTTCGTCGCCTGCGGTCGCCGGGCTGCGGACCGTCGAGGGCAGGGGGATGGGCAACTGATGGGGTATCTGGCAAAACCATGGCAGATATCCGCCGCATTTTCGTCAAATTATCCCTGCTCAGAGGGTGATTGCCGCGATCAAACGACCATAGTCAGCTTCTTTTGAGTGAGTCGTGCGGCGGTAGGAATAGAATCGGTCGGGATCACCATAGGTACAGTGGCGCGTCCATTCCGCATGGCCCACGCCTGCAGCGCGCAATCGGTTCAAGCCAAAGCCAGGCAGATCAAATTGCATGCGATCATCTGCACCATTGGCGAAATATCGGGCATAGTCTGGATCTTCTGCAAGGAAATCCTCGATAAACTCGGGCCCGACTTCGTAGGCCCGTTGGCTGATGCAGGGGCCGATGACGGCGCTAATGTTGTCGCGCTGCGCGCCCAAAGCCTCCATCGCTTCGACGGTGGCCGCCAGAACCCCATCCAGAGCCCCGCGCCATCCGGCATGGGCGGCCCCGATCACGCCTGCGTCACGGTCGGCAAACAAAACCGGTTGGCAGTCGGCCGTCAAAACCGAAAGCGCAATCCCCGGGGTGGCAGTGACCAAAGCATCGGCCTGCGGCTTTTCATCAAGCGGCCCATCGACGGTGATCGCCGTTGCTGAATGGATCTGATGCACACCGACCAAATGGGTTTCCGGCACGCCCATGGCATCCGCTACCCGGCCCCGGTTGATCTGCACGATCTCGCGCTGGTCCGAACTGCCATAGCCGCAGTTCAACCCGGTAAAGACGCCAGAAGACGCCCCGCCGCGGCGCGTGAAAAAGCCGTGTCGCAGGTCACCCAGACAATCGGATGTTAGAATTTCAAGTGTCATGGTTCCAATCCCGGTGGCGGTATCTGTGTCGGTGGATACACCCCGATTACCTTGAACAGGTTTCCCATTTCAGCCGGGTGCGTCAAGCGCCGATGTGCGGCAATATGCGCCTCAAGCGTGGGGCCGTCCATCGTCTTGGCTAAATCTTGCGCACGCTGCGTGATGCCAAGCCTTTCAAGGAAAACACCCTGCGGGGTCACGCGGGTATGCAGGGCGGGGGATGCGGCTGCGGCCAATTGTTCAAAGTCGACATGCGCGGTCAGATCACTGGTGCCGGGGGCCGTCAGCGGGTTGGTCTTTTCATGGGCGTGTAGCGCTTGGAACGTATCGCCCAAACTGCGCCAATCACCATAGTCTATAATAATGGCCGCCCCATCATGCGTGGCAATACGGGTCGAGAGTGCGTGCATGATTGGCGCAATTTGTGCGCAATCTTCAATCAGGTCGCCCTCGGCAGTATCGTCAAGGCGTTGGGCAAGGGCGGGCTGCGGCATCACTGGCCCCAGCCCAAAGCTGAGCGCACCGTCTGTCACACCGATTTGCCGTTCGCGCCAGCCATCGCCGCTGCGGATGAATTGACGGATGGGCAGCGCGTCAAAGAATTCGTTCGCGACCAAGTAAAGCGGTTGATCGGGCAGAGCATCTGCGGTGTCGGCCCAGCCAACCTTGTACCCCGCCAATGTGGCGGCTTGGATGTCGCGCAGCTTGGGCGACGCTTCGACCAGCGTAATCTGGGCCGCATCAACAAAGCCGGGCACATTCCGGGTCGCGCGCAAGATGTCTGACATCAATGTGCCGCGTCCGGGGCCCAGTTCGGCCAAGGTGAACCGCGTCGGCGCCCCTTGGGAAAGCCATGTCTGGGCAAGGCACAGGCCGATCATTTCGCCAAACATCTGGCTGATTTCAGGGGCGGTGGTGAAATCGCCCTGAACGCCGAACGGGTCGCGTGTGGTGTAATAGCCATGGGTCGGATGCAGCAGGCAGGTCGCCATATATTCGTCGACACGCATGGGGCCATTGGCGTGTATCTGGGCTTTTATATGGTCCAGCAGGTCGCTCATGCGGCGCGTCTGGCCCGCAGAATGAAAAATGCCCCGACCGCAATCATTGGCAGACACAGGATTTGCCCCATGGTCAGACCATAGCCGCCGACCTCCCACGCAAGACCCAGCGGATTACCGGGGGTGATGAACTGCGCATCCGGCTGGCGGACAAATTCGACCATGAACCGCGCAATGCCATATCCGGCCAGAAACGTGCCACCGATCAGGCCGGGGGATTTCAACGCACCGCGCCGCCATGCCATGTACAATAGTAACGTGCCGAGGATCAGCCCCTCGAGCAGAGCCTCGTAGAGTTGCGAGGGGTGGCGGGCGCAGATGCCAAGTACATCGGGACAGTCTTGTGCGGCAACGGTTGGGAATGCCACGCCCCATGGCAGATCGGTCGGGCGTCCCCAAAGCTCTGCATTGATGAAATTGGCCAAGCGGCCCAAAAACAACCCCGGTGCGAGGCCAAGGGCCACCATATCGCCAGTTGAAATTTTATTCAGGCCGTGGCGGCTGGTGAAGACGAACAACGCAACAAGCACGCCAATTGCGCCCCCGTGGAAGGACATCCCGCCCTCCCAAATCCGCAGGATCTGGAACGGATTTTGCAGATAATAGGCAGGCTGATAAAATAGCACATAGCCAAACCGCCCGCCCAAGATCACGCCCAAGATGACCCAGAACAACAAGTCTTCGACCCGTTCTTTGGTCATGACCGGGGTCGCGTCTTTCCAATATTCGGGGTGGTTGACGGTACGCACCACGATGCGCCACCCGATCAGGATGCCTGCAATATACGCAAGCGCATACCAACGCAGGGCAAAGGTCATGCCAAATAATGAAATCGAGAAAATCTCGGGCGATATATTCGGGAAGTCGATCATTGCGTTCATGGAGGCGATTGAGCCTGCCCGTGCGGCGAAGTCAACCTTGCGAGAACACGAATTGAACACCATATAGAGAGTAACCGCTGATCAGGAGAGACCAAAATGCAAACCCGCAACAAGATTTTTGACGATATTTCGCAGATGATGACCAATGCTATGGGCGTCGCACAAGGGGCCAAAACCGAGGCGGAAACCGCCATGAAAGGTATGATGGACCGTTGGTTGGCCGACCGGGATTTCGTAACCCGCGATGAATTCGATGCGGTGCGCGCGATGGCCCAGAAAGCCCGTGAAGAGAACGAGGCGCTCAAGGCACGTCTGGACGCGATGGACGCCAAAGGCTAATCGCCGCTTTGAGTTCCGTTTGAATTCAGCAAAAGGCATCCGGATTTGCGTTCGGGTGCTTTGATTATTTTGTGGGCAGGGCGGTTTCGCGGCGTATCTGCCCCACATCGGCGCGCAAACCTTTGTTAACCATGAAATTTTTGTGACGTTATCCACAAATAACTGCGGTTATCCCCCAGCTTTTGCATCTATCCCCAGAAAAAGACTTGCCAGACCGGCATCATATGCGCACCATATCTTGTATAGGGTGCGGAAATATTCCCCACCCTATAGTGAACTCACCCAAGTATAGAGGTGCCATTGGTGCTGATATACCCAAGAAGATACGAGGTGGTAACATGGCCCTAAGCGAGCAATACCTTGACGACGAAATCCATCCCATCGACATCGTCGAAAATCTGGCTGCTTTCAACGACTGGGATTTTGACAGAATATCCGATGAACAAATCGCAATGGCTGTCGAGGGCCAGTGGCGGACCTATTCGATCACGCTTGCATGGTCCGCCTATGACGAAACACTGCGGTTGATCTGTTCGTTCGAAATGGACCCACCAGCCGAAAAACTGCCCGAGCTGTATCATCTGTTGAACGATATGAACGATCAATGCTGGGCGGGTGCGTTTACCTATTGGTCCGAACAAAAGACGATGATCTATCGCTATGGTCTGGTGCTGACAGGCGGGCAAGAGGCGTCTGCCGAACAGATCGACACGATGATTGGTGCGGCTGTTCTAAGTGCGGAACGTTACTATCCTGCTGTTCAACTTGTGCTTTGGGGCAACCAAACGCCCAAGCAAGCGCTTGAGGTTGCCATTGCAGAGGCCTACGGCCACGCGTAAGTGTTGCCCCCAAATGTAAAAATTGGGGGCTATCGCGATGAAAGATACACGTATTGCTAAAGACGGCTTGGTTCTGCTGGGCTGCGGCAAGATGGGTTCGGCGATGCTGGCCGGTTGGCTGGCACGTGGTTTGCCGAAATCATCGGTTTGGGTCATCGACCCATATCCATCTGACTGGCTGAAAGATCAGGGCGTTCAACTGAACGTCGATCTGCCTGCCGCACCGGCCGTCGTTCTGGTCGCTGTGAAACCGCAGATGATGGGCGATGCCTTGCCGACGCTGCAGGCGATGGGCAACGGTAAGACCGTGTTCGTCAGCGTCGCCGCCGGTACCACAATCGCAACTTTTGAAAAAACCTTGGGGGCGCAAACGCCGATCGTGCGCGCCATGCCCAACACGCCCGCCGCCATCAGCCAAGGTATCACCGCCATTGTTGGCAATGATCATGTCGGGGCCAAGGGGATGGACGAGGCCGAGGAACTGCTAAGCGCCGTGGGCGATGTGGTTCGATTGGACGAAGAGGCGCAGATTGATGCGGTCACTGGCGTCAGCGGCTCTGGACCGGCCTATGTGTTCCACATGATCGAAACCATGGCGGCTGGCGGTGTGGCCCAAGGGCTAAGCCCTGAACTGGCGTTGCAACTGGCAACCGCGACTGTGGCGGGGGCAGGGGCCTTGGCCAAAGCGGCGGACGAAGACCCCACGCAATTGCGCAAAAACGTGACCAGCCCAAATGGCACCACACAGGCCGCGCTCGAAGTATTGATGGATGAAGCAAACGGTTTTCCGGCCCTGCTAAAGCGCGCTGTCGCTGCTGCTGCTGATCGGTCGAGGGAGCTGTCACGTGACTGAGATCAGCTTTGACGACTTTATGGCCGTTGATATCCGGGTTGGTACGGTAACACGTGCCGAACCTTTCCCCGAGGCGCGTAAACCCGCCATCAAGATGTGGATCGATTTCGGGCCGGAGATTGGCGAGCGTAAGACATCTGCGCAGATCACGGTCCACTATACGCCCGACGGTCTGGTCGGCACCCAAGTCATGGGGGTCGTGAATTTTCCACCACGCCAGATCGGGCCGTTCATGTCCGAGGTGTTGGTGTTGGGACTGCCTGATGAGAACGGGGCAGTTGTGCTGACGCGGCCCGCGCAGCCCGTCCCAAACGGAGGACGGATGCATTGACCAAACTCTTGATTGCCCGCCCGGCCCCCGACGAAGTGCGTGCAGCGCTTGCTGATTTTAACGTGACATACCGCGATATCGACACGCCGATGTTGGCTGATGAAATGCGCGCGGCGCTACGTGAGTATGATGGTGTTTTGCCGACATTGGGGGACATGTTTTCCGCCGAGCTGTTCGCGCAGGAAGAAAACCCGCGCTGCAAGATCCTCGCAAATTTTGGCGTTGGGTATAACCACATCGATGCGGCGGCCGCCAAAGCCAGCGGCATCCAAGTGTCCAACACACCCGGTGCCGTGACGGATGCCACCGCAGATATCGCCATGACTCTGATGCTGATGACAGCGCGCCGCGCCGGCGAAGGCGAACGGCTGGTGCGGTCCGGCGCGTGGACGGGGTGGCATCCATCGCAGCTGTTGGGGATGCATTTGACGGGCAAGACCGTTGGTATCGTTGGCATGGGCCGGATCGGCCAAGCGGTGGCGCAGCGTTGCCATTTTGGGTTTTCGATGCCGGTGAAGTATTTTAGCCGCAGCGCCAAGGACCTTGCCTATGACGCCGAACATATCAGCGACCTAAAGGCGTTGGTTGCCGCCGTTGATGTGGTCGTGATTGCCGTTCCGGGGGGCGATGAGACGCACCACCTGATCAACGCCGATGTGCTGGCAGCGATGCAACCTCATGGCCTGCTGATCAATATCGCCCGCGGCAACATCGTCGATGAAAACGCGCTGATTGATGCTTTGCAGGCAGGGTCCATCGGCGGTGCGGGTTTGGACGTTTACGAATTCGAACCGGCGGTTCCAGACGCGTTGCGCGCCTTGGACAACGTGGTTCTGTTGCCGCATTTGGGCACAGCGTCCCACGAGGTGCGGTTGAATATGTGGATGATGGCGGTCGATAATCTAAAGGCCGGTGTCGCAGGGCAAACGCCCCCGAACGCAGTTTAGCGCCCGACGGCCGCGCGCCAGTGGCGACGGCAGAGCGAGACATAAGTCTCGTTCCCGCCAATCTGCACCTGCGCGCCCTCTTTGATGGCTTGTCCCTGTGCATCCTGACGTACCACCATCGTGGCTTTCTTGCCGCAATGGCAGATGGTGCGCACTTCGCGCATTTCATCCGCGAGCGCGAGCAACGTGGCAGAACCGGGGAACAACAACCCCCGAAAATCGACCCGCAACCCGTAGCACATGATCGGCACGCCTAAATCATCGACGGCGCGGGCCAATTGCCAAACTTGTTCTTCGCCCAGAAATTGCGCCTCGTCGATAAAGATGCAGGCGCAGGGGCCTGCCTCCAGACGGTTCTTGATCTTTTCAAACAGGTCTTCGTCGGTGCCGAATGTATCAGCCTCTTGGCCGATGCCGATGCGTGACGCGATACGCCCGTTGCCCGCACGATTGTCAAATTGCGCCGTGAGCAAATACGGGACCATGCCGCGCTCCACATAGTTATGGGCGGCTTGCAGCAGCACAGTGGATTTGCCTGCGTTCATGGTCGAGTAGTGAAAATAAAGCTTTGCCATGGGTCCCTTTACAGGCAGTCGGGGCGGGCGTTCAAGATGGGGGTGGCGAATTGGCGCGTTGGTGACTTGCGGTCACAAAAACCGTAGATATACGCCTGCGCTTACCCGTGGCGTTCAACCAGTACAGAGCCGACGGAATATCCCGCACCAAATGAACAGATCAGCCCGACATCACCTTCGGCCAAATCGCTGGAATATTTGGAAAACGCGATGATGGATCCGGCGGATGATGTGTTTGCATAGTCTTGCAGAATGTTGGGCTGTTCGCCTGCCTCTGGTGCGCGGCCAAGCACTTTGCGCCCGATGAAATCATTCATCGATTTGTTTGCCTGATGCAGCCAAAGCCGTTTCAGATCAGCGGCTTCAACCCCGTCGTCGGCCATGTGGCCAGCGATGTGATCGGCGACCATGGGCAGCACTTCCTTGAACACTTTGCGCCCGTTTTGCATGAATTGCATGTCGCGACGGTCCGCAACACCATCGGGGCGCGACCGGCGCAGGAAGCCGTTGTTGTTGCGGATGTTGTTCGAGAACTGCGTGGCACAGCGTGTCGATTTAATCTCGAAATAGGGGCCGGTGGCATCCTCTGCCCGTTCAATCAAAACGGCCGTGGCAACGTCACCAAAGATGAAATGGCAATCACGGTCGCGCCATTCCAAATGCGCGGAACAAATCTCGGGGTTCACGACCAGCGCCGACCGGATCGATCCGGACCGTATCATGTCGGCTGCGGCCTGAATGCCAAAGGTGGCCGATGAACAGGCGACGTTCATGTCAAAGGCAAAGCCGTTGATTTCCAACAGGTCCTGTATTTCAATCGCCACCGCAGGATAGGCGCGTTCCAGGTTAGACGCGGCGCAAATCACCGCATCTACATCCGCCGCCGTCTTGCCCGCATCAGCCAATGCCTTTTGCGCGGCGTCCAGCGCCATTTCGGCCATTATCCCGGGTTCATCATCCGACCGTTGGCGCAGCAGCGGGTGCATCACCTTTGGGTCCAGAATACCGGTTTTGTCCATGACATAACGTTGCTCAATGCCCGACGCCTTAAATATAAACTCTTCCGAGGAATGATCCTTGGCCGCAAGGGTGCCCGCTGCGATCTCGTCCGCATGTTCGACGTTATAAAGATCGGCATAGGCGTTAAAGGCGACAACCAGCTCGGCGTTGGTGATAACCTGATCCGGCGTGAAAATCCCGCTACCGGTGATGGCTGGTGTGTACATGATGAACCCTTTCTTGCAGACCACCGATAAAGCCCAAAACAAGCAGTAAGGTCAAGCTGAAGCGCCCCGCTTTGCGCCCGTATTCGTGATAAACGGTTGTCATGTCGGGGGCTTGATTGCACTGTCGTTTAAGCCCTGATCAGATTGACGCGGTGTCTCTGACACGCCGCACGGTGATCTTTGTGAAGAGAGAGGCGCAACGGCCAGAGGAAGTGGAGCGGGTAGCGGAGTTGAGGCGGCGGCAGGGGTGATACTATCGCTGGTTCAGTTTTTGCATGCGGAGGTAAGAAGTTCGAAACATAGGAGTTTTCGTTTTTCTTTAGCCAGTTGTTATGAGTTGAACTTTTGATTGAATAGGTCGCTGCAAGCGGTTTCTGTTAATTCAACAAATTCGCGGGCGTCTGAGAAGTAGTTTTTGAAACCAAACCGCACGCTTTCGGCGTCATCTGCTGCAACAAGTACAACATCTGTATTGTCATCTTTCTCGCGTTCAAGTCTGAAGTACTCAGCAACCGCGGTTCTGAAATCTGGATACGATTTAACGGTTACCTCATCGCGAATTTCGTTAAATATCAAAATGGAATTGCGGCTAGATGTAAACTCTTCGTCGGAGGGTTTGACGCCCTTTAGCGTCTTTAACATTCCGTGCTTTTCTTCAAGCTTCATAAACTCTGATACTAGTTCTTGGTTCGTATCTTCAAGCTGTCGGCACGTATGTGGCTCATAACGCCTTCTCAGCAACTCACTCGCTAAAACAAAATATCTTAGATACTCTTCCGGAGCATTTGAAAATTTACCGTGATTATCAGTGAATTTGTCGCATATTTCTACTGCGGTTGCCCACGCATGTTGAACAGTAGTTCGGTACTGAATTTCAATGTTGAGGCCATTCCATTTTTCTCCGCCAGCCCCCTTAAGTGAACCACCTTGCTTAGCTCTGTATTCAAACACGTCGTGCACGCCTCGATATCCGGAGGTTTTTGGATGATCGATATAATTGTATGCATCTAATACTTCATTGCCGTTAGTTTTAACTCTTCTTTTATGTGAAAAGCGTGACCGGTTAAACTCACGTCGAAAATTCTGGAGCTGGTCAAGGCTATCAAACACGATACGGCATCCAACTATGTCATGCATGCGGGAAAGCTGCATAGTTTCAAATCGAACCAGCTTGTTTTGAATGGTATCAAGGCGTTTTATTCTTTGAACCGGTGTTCGAGCCGAAATCAATTTTGCACGGCGACGTAAGTTGGCTTGGAAGGTGTTTAATACGTGATTGTGTGCAGCCCTCCAGTTCTCAATAATGCTTAAGTCTTCGGAGCTCTCTGCCGCCTCAGATAGTCTCTTTCCGGCGCGATTGACGGCACTCTTAGAATGTTCTGGGGAAATATCTTTCGACACCTGTTTAACCTTTTAGGTTTCTACTACTTTTAGTATCGCTATGCTTTCGCCCGGAATCAAGCCGCAGGCACCGGGCCATCGCCTGCCCGCCCCACGGGTAGGCGATTTATCACGGCTGGGCACGCCTTGGATAACACACATCACGGCAGCGGGCATAAAGTGGTCAAATCAACGGTTGCATCGCCTTCTCGCGGGCAGGTGATGCCCCTTGGATTAACCCTGCAAGCTTTTCACGCCAATCTCGTCCTCGGCCTGTGCTTTGATCGCCAGTGCGGCCGCGTAAGAACCCGCGGCGGTCGTGAAGTACGGGATCTTGTCGTACAGCGCGATGGAGCGGATGGATTTGCTGTCTTCGACCGCTTGCGCGCCTTCGGTGGTGTTCATCACCAGATGGATCGCTTCGTCCTTCATCATGTCGGTGATGTCGGGGCGGCCTTCGTAGACTTTGTTGACGATCTGGCACGCTATATCGTGGGATGTCAGCCAATCTGCGGTGCCACGGGTGGCGACAATGGTAAAGTCTTGCTCTAGCAGGATGCGCGCGGCGCTTAGCATGTCGTCGGTTTTGTCCATGTCCTTGATCGACAGGAAGGCGCAGCCGTTGCGGGGCAGCGGGTTGCCGGCACCCATTTGCGCCTTGAGGAAGGCGCGGGGAAAGTCGCGATCCCAGCCCATGACTTCACCGGTCGAACGCATTTCCGGCCCCAGCAGCGTGTCGACACCGGGGAAGCGGGCGAAGGGCAGAACCGCCTCTTTCACGGAGAACCACGGCATGTTCGGGTCGGCCAGCGTCATCGGGTCGCCCAGCGGCAGCACGTCGTCATAGGCGGCGTCGGCGTTATAGGGCGCGCGCAGCGGGAAGTTCGACAGCGGTTCGCCCGCCATGATCCGTGCGGCGATGGATGCGATAGCGCTGTCCGTTGCTTTGGCCACGAAGGGCACGGTGCGCGAGGCGCGCGGGTTGACCTCGATCAGGTAAATCTCGCCGTCTTTGATCGCGAACTGGATGTTCATCAGGCCAACGACATTCAGCGCAAGCGCCAGCGCCTTGGTCTGTTTTTCGACCTCTGTGATGATCTCGCGGGACAAGGAATAGGGTGGCAGCGAACAGGCGCTGTCACCGGAGTGAACGCCCGCCTCTTCGATGTGTTGCATGATGCCCGCGACGTGGACGTTTTTGCCGTCACACAGCGCGTCAACGTCCAGCTCGACCGCGCCGGACAGGTAGTTGTCGAGCAGCACGGGGCTTTTGCCCGAAACGACAACCGCCTCGCGAATATAACGCTCAAGGCTGGCCTGATCGCGGACAATCTCCATCGCACGACCACCCAAGACATAAGAGGGGCGGATCACCAGCGGGAAGCCGATGTCGGCGGCGATTTCCAGCGCCTCGGCGTCGGAATGGGCGATGCCGTTGTGGGGCTGTTTCAGGCCAAGCTTTTTGACCAGATCTGCAAAGCGTTCACGGTCTTCGGCAAGGTCGATCATGTCGGGCGTGGTGCCAAGGATCGGGATGCCAGCATCTTGCAAGGCTTGCGCGATTTTCAGCGGGGTTTGGCCGCCGAATTGCACGATGACACCGTGCAGCGTGCCGTTTTCCTGCTCGACGCGCATGATTTCCATGACGTGTTCAAAGGTCAGCGGCTCGAAATACAAGCGGTCCGATGTGTCATAGTCTGTCGACACGGTTTCGGGGTTACAGTTGACCATGATGGTCTCGTAACCCGCGTCGGTCAGCGCATAGCAGGCGTGACAGCAGCAATAGTCGAACTCGATGCCTTGGCCGATGCGGTTCGGGCCACCACCCAGGATCACGACCTTTTTGCGGTCGGACGGGCGCGCCTCGCATTCGACTTCGTCAAAGGCGGGGGATTCATAGGTGGAATACATATAGGGCGTTTGCGCCTCGAACTCGGCGGCGCAGGTGTCGATGCGTTTGAACACGGCCTTGACGCCAAGGTTCAGGCGGGCGCGGCGCACGTTGTCTTCGTCGCGGCCTGTCAGTGTCGCAAGGCGCGCATCGGTAAAGCCCATCATCTTGAGCTGGCGCATGCCGGTCTCTGTCAGCGGCAGACCGTTGTCGCGCACGGTTTCTTCGGCCTCGACGATCTCGCGGATACGGGCAAGGAACCACGGGTCGAACATGGTCACACCGTGGATATCGACGTCGGACATGCCGTGGCGCATCGCTTGGGCGATGGTGCGCATGCGGTCGGGGGTTTGCTTGCTGATCGCTTTGATAAGGGCGGCCTGCTCGGGGGCACCGGGAATGTCGATTTCGTCAAAACCGGTCAGGCCGGATTCCATCGAGGCCAGTGCTTTTTGCAGGGATTCGTGGATGGTCCGGCCAATCGCCATCGCCTCGCCCACGGATTTCATCGCGGTGGTCAGATAGGGTTCGGAGCCAGGGAATTTCTCAAACGCGAATTTCGGGATCTTGGTGACGACATAGTCGATTGTCGGCTCAAAGCTCGCTGGGGTGACGCCGGTGATGTCGTTATCAAGCTCGTCCAGCGTAAAGCCAACGGCCAGCTTGGCCGCGATTTTGGCAATAGGGAAACCGGTCGCCTTGGATGCCAGTGCGGAGGAACGCGACACGCGCGGGTTCATTTCGATCACGACCATGCGGCCATCTGCCGGGTTCACGGCCCATTGCACGTTCGATCCGCCGGTTTCCACGCCAATCTCGCGCAGGACGGCGATCGAGTGGTTGCGCATGATCTGGTATTCTTTGTCCGTCAACGTCAACGCGGGGGCGACGGTGATCGAATCGCCTGTGTGTACGCCCATCGGATCGACGTTTTCGATGGAGCAGACGATGATGGCGTTGTCGGCGGTGTCGCGCACGACCTCCATCTCGAACTCTTTCCAGCCCAGCAGGCTTTCGTCGATCAGGATTTGACCCATCGGCGACGCGTCCATGCCCGAGCGGCAGAAGAATTCATAATCGTCGCGGTTATAGGCCACACCGCCGCCCGTGCCGCCCATGGTAAAGGCGGGGCGGATGATCGCGGGCAGACCGACATATTCAAGTGCTTCGAGCGCGATGGCCACACCCGCGGCGAGGTCTTTTTTACCCGCAGCATTCTTAGGCGCGGTGACGATGGTGGCCTTGGGGTTTTCGATACCCAGGCGATCCATCGCTTCGCGGAACAGCTGGCGATCTTCTGCCATTTCAATGGCTTCGCGCTTGGCCCCGATCATCTCGACGCCGTATTTTTCCAGCACACCCATCTCTTCGAGAGCAAGGGACGTGTTCAGCCCGGTCTGGCCACCCATGGTTGGCAGCAGCGCATCGGGGCGTTCTTTTTCGATGATCTTTGCGACAATTTCAGGGGTGATCGGTTCGATATACGTGGCGTCCGCCAGCCCGGGGTCGGTCATGATGGTGGCGGGGTTGGAGTTGACGAGGATGACGCGGTAGCCTTCCTCTTTCAGGGCCTTACAGGCCTGAGCGCCGGAGTAGTCGAATTCGCAGGCCTGACCAATCACGATGGGCCCCGCACCAATGATCATAATCGATTTGATGTCGGTTCTTTTTGGCATGGTTCAGGCCCCCGGATATTTGCAAATTCTCCGCGTTATAGGCTTTGGGGGGAGAGGTGCAAGGGGGGATGGCTGCTATCTGGTCGGGTTTTGGTTTTGGGAATGGTGGATTGGGGCGCTGCCCCAAACCCCGGGATATTTAAGAGCCAGAGAAGGAGGGGCGTTTGGCCGGGCGGCAGCGGGCATGTTTGAGTTTAGCTGTGATCCAAGAAGGTGCGTACTGAGGCCTCGAACGCGCGGGGGTTTTCGGCGTGCAGCCAGTGGCCTGCGTTCGGGATTTTTGCGAAATGGGCATTGGGGAATAGGGATTTGATCAGGGGGCGGTATTCGGCCTGTACGTAATGCGACGCCGCGCCTGACAAAAAGAAGGTCGGGCCGTTGAAGGGGCCAGTGACGTTGTCAGGCCATCCGACGATTTGGGGCATCTCGGCCTCGAGCACATCAAGGTTCAGTTTCCATGCCTTGTTGGCCACGTCCAGCGATTGGGTGAAAAAGCTTTGCAATGCGGGTTCGACCCCGGCGGCGGCAAGCTGGTCTTGGGCGTCGGATCGGCGGGTGAGCGTGGAAAGATCAACGCTGCGCATGGCGTCGATAAAGCCCTGTTGGTTATGATCATAGGCGACGGGGGCGATGTCGGCGACGATCAGGCGGCGCACCAGTTCTGGGTGTTGTAGGGTCAAAACCATCGACGCCTTGCCGCCCATCGAGTGGCCGCACACATCCATCGGTGCGCCGATGTGGCGAATAAGCTCTGCCAGATCGGCGGCCATATCCGGATAGGTCTGCGTGTCTGCGCGCGGGCTGTCGCCGTGGTTGCGCATATCAACGGTGATCACCCGGCGGGTGTCGGACAGCCGTTTGGCGATCACGCCCCAATTCCGGCCAGAGCCGAAGAGGCCATGGACAATCAAAAGGGCGGGGGCATCGGTTGTGGTGCCATATTCTGAGAAGTTAAGCATGCTGCGAGATTTAGGGCCATTGCGGCAGATAGACCAGAGTGTTTAGAATATTGCATGCTGAGCCAAAAAGACATTCGCAAGAAAACGCATGTGGTGCGCCGCCAGTTAGAATTGAAGCTGGGTGTGCGGGGGCGTGATCTGGAGCATGCGTTGCGCAAGGCGCGGCGTCGTTTGCCTGTTGCCATCCATGCGCAGGCAAGCGCCTTGGCCGAGGCTGAATTTTTTGCGGAAAACCCGAAGATGGCGCGGCGTTTGGACGGGCGTGAGGTGCGGGCTGCGTTTGACAACGTGATGACGCATTTGCGCGGCATTAATGTGGCCGAGGCCCGTAAGGATCGCATCCTTGGTGTTGTTGGGAGCGTTGCGTTTAGCCTATTGTTCGTGGCGGCGGCATTTGTTGGTTTTCTTTGGTGGCGCGGTTACGTTTGACCGGCGTATTGCGCGTCAGTGACATGCTCTAGCCAGTCTACGGCTTTTCCGTCCAAGGCTTCTTGGATGGCGAGATGGGTCATTGCGCAGTCCGGGGCGGCACCGTGCCAGTGTTTTTCGCCGGGCGCGAACCAGACGGTATCGCCGGGCCGCAAGGATTTGATCGGCCCGCCATGGGATTGGGCCAGACCGGCACCTGACAATACCACTAGTGTTTGACCCAAGGGGTGCGTGTGCCATGCGGTGCGCGCGCCGGGTTCAAACGTCACTGTGGCTGCGCGGATGCGGGCAGGGTCGGGGGCGGAGACGACGGGATCAAGGCGCACGGTACCGGTGAAATAGTCTGGTGATCCTGCTTCGGAGGGGCGGGAGCCTGTGTGCTTGATATCCATGGGGCCCTCTTTGTCATAGGAATGAGTGTCGGAGGATCACGTTAGATCGCGCGAATTGCAAGGTGCATGATATGTGCCCCGGCGGCTGATGCGGCCGGGGCTGTTTTGGTGAGGGTGAGGGGGCGCTGCCCCCGCCCTGACGGGCCCCCCGGGATTTAGATCCATTTGGAAATGGAAGGGGGCCAGAGAGGTTTAGAGGTTTGGGTAAATGGGGAAGCGGACGCAGAGCGCTTCGACTTCGGCTTTTACCTTGGCTTCGACGTCGGCGTTGCCATCGGCACCATTTGCAGCAAGGCCATCGACGACTTCGATAATCCAATCGGCGACTTGGCGGAACTCGGCCTCGCCGAAGCCACGGGTTGTGGCGGCGGGGGAGCCGAGGCGAATGCCCGATGTGATCGTTGGTTTTTCCGGATCGAAGGGCACGCCGTTTTTGTTGCAGGTGATGTGGGCGCGGCCAAGAGCCTTGTCCACGATGTTACCTGTCACGCCTTTAGGGCGCAGATCGACCAGCACGACATGGGTGTCAGTGCCATGGGTCACGGTATCAAGCCCGCCTTTGATCAACTGATCGCTCAGCGCTTGGGCGTTTGCGATGACTTGTTTGATGTATGTTTTAAACTCGGGCTGCAGCGCTTCGCCAAAGGCGACGGCCTTGGCGGCGATGACATGCATCAGCGGGCCACCTTGGATGCCTGGGAAGATAGCGGAGTTGAACTTTTTCGCCAGCGCCTCGTCATTGGTGAGGATCATGCCGCCGCGCGGGCCGCGCAGGGTTTTATGGGTGGTTGTGGTCGCAACATGGGCATGGGGGAAGGGCGAGGGGTGTTCGCCTGCCGCAACCAGACCTGCGAAATGGGCCATGTCGACGTGCAGATACGCGCCGACCATATCGGCGATCTCGCGCATGCGTTTGAAATCGATCTGGCGCGGGATAGCGGAGCCACCGGCGATGATCATCTTGGGCTGGTGTTCTTTGGCAAGTGCTTCGACTTGGTCATAGTCGAGCAGATTGTCCTGTTTGCGCACGCCGTATTGAATGGCGTTGAACCATTTTCCCGATTGGTTCGGCTTGGCACCATGGGTCAGGTGGCCGCCTGCATCAAGGCTCATCCCGAGGATGGTGTCGCCCGGCTGCAAGAGGGCCTGAAACACGCCTTGGTTCGCCTGAGATCCGGAGTTTGGTTGCACGTTGGCAAAACCGCAGCCGAACAATTCCTTGGCACGGTCGATGGCCAGATTTTCCGCCACGTCGACAAATTCACACCCGCCGTAATAGCGACGGCCCGGATAACCTTCGGCATATTTATTGGTCATCACAGAGCCTTGCGCCTCCATCACGGCGGCAGAGACGATGTTTTCGGAGGCAATCAATTCGATCTCGCTGCGCTGGCGGCCCAGCTCGTCTGAAATGGAGCCGAAAATGGCGGGGTCTGCTTGCGACAAGGATTTGGTGAAGAAACCGGACATTTGGTGTTCCTTTTGGAAAGGGTATGAGTTGCGCGTTGTCTATCCCAAACCGTTGACGGGGTGAAGGTCGTATTCCGTCGGACGGGACGACATAAACGGCAAAGCTGGTAGAGCGGTGGATAATGTGGTTCTTTCGCGTCAGAATATCCTCGATTGGAAACATGCACCGATGAAAATCGCCTTTACCGCCAGCCGCGCTGATGTCGCCCAAACTGCGTTGCACGCGCTGAGCAAGCGGTATGGCAATGTGCCCGCGGCCGAGGCCGAGGTGATTGTGGCGCTGGGCGGCGATGGTTTCATGTTGCAAACCCTGCATGACACGCAGGCGTTGAAAGTGCCGGTTTATGGTATGAACCGGGGCACCATCGGGTTTTTGATGAACGAATACACCGAGGACGCGCTGATCGAGCGTTTGAAGGCGGCGGAGGAAGCCGTGATTAACCCGCTGGTCATGGTTGCGACCCACGCCGATGGCACAACGTCTATGGGACTGGCGTTGAACGAGGTGGCGTTGCTGCGCGAGGGACCGCAGGCCGCGAAGCTGCGGATCAGCGTGGACGGGCGCGTGCGTATGGAAGAACTGGTGTGTGATGGCGCACTTTTGGCGACGCCAGCAGGGTCGACGGCGTATAATTATTCAGCACATGGGCCGATCTTGCCGATCGGGGCCGATGTGCTGGCGTTGACTGCTGTGGCGGCTTTCAGGCCCAGACGGTGGCGCGGCGCGCTCTTGCCGAAAACGGCAACGGTGCGGTTTGATGTGCTTGAGCCCGAAAAACGGCCTGTGATGGCCGATGCCGACGGCATTTCCCACCGCCATGTTGTGTCGGTCGAGATTAGATCAGACCCCAAGATTTCGCACAGTATCCTGTTTGACCCGGGCCACGGGTTGGAAGAGCGGTTGATCAGCGAACAATTCACCTGAAGTTGCGCTTTCCGCGGGAACTAAATCAGCGACCAGACGTTTGTGTAATGAGACGCGAAAGGCACCCTGATGGTGCTGGAAACGCCGCTAAACATGATGGAGAACCGCTATGAATTGGGATACAGTCAAAGGCAATTGGAAACAGATGACCGGCAAAATCAAAGAGGAATGGGGCGACCTGACCGACGATGATTTGACCGAAGCTGCTGGCGAACGCGATCAGTTGGTTGGCAAAATCCAAGCCAAATACGGCGTGGCCAAAGACGAAGCCGAAAAGCAAGTCGACAATTTTTTGGCAAAGCATAACTAAGCCGATTTGAATATTGTGGAAAGGCGGTCCTTGGGGCCGCCTTTTTTATGCGCGGGGTCGTGATTGTTTAGATCAAAAAATACCGCGCGATGCCGTACACATAAAGCGCCGAGAACATCATGTTGAGGTATTTAAGCTGTGGTTCGGTCCGCAACCAACCGCAGTAAACCCAAATCAGGCAAAAGGGCAGGCTGAACAGCATCGCTGCCAATTGCCACCCTTGTACCAGACTGATTGTGCTGAAAATGCCCAAGCCGACCGCAGTCCATTTCAACTGCTGTTCAAAGGCGGCAAGCCGTAAAAGTATCATCGTGAAAGCTCTCTGGAAACCAGCGCCGTGAACCCGGCGATCTGGTGGGTTTTTGGTAATCCAATGCGCTTAAGATCGCAATAACGGTTTTCTGGTGGCTCGGGGGATTGGAAAATTGGGCGCTCGCGGTGTAGCTTTGCGATGAAGATGCTTAGGAAGGGACCGATTTATCGTGACACCTTTTGGCTCAAAGCTTTGGCTATGTAATGGTCCGGCGGTCACGGGTGCCGCAGGGTTCAAGTTTCCCACGCGCATGGCTGTCATCCAACTGCCGGGGGACGCCGGGCTGTGGGTTTGGTCGCCGGTCGCCTTGACGCAAGATATTCGCGATGCCGTCGATGCGCTTGGTCCCGTCCGTCATTTGGTGGCCCCCAACAGTCTGCATTATAGTTTTATAGCGGAGTGGGCAGCGGCTTATCCTGATGCGCGGGTGTATGCCGCGCCGGGCCTAACGGAAGAGGTTGCTGGAACAGCAATTCATTCAACGATCAGCGACGAACCCGAAGCAGCTTGGGCCGGCGCGGTGGATCATGTTGTCGTCCGTGGAAACAAGATCACGACCGAGGTTGTGTTTTTCCATAGGGAGTCGGCAACGGTGCTGGTGACGGACCTTGTGCAGCAGATTCCACAAGGATGGTATCGCGGCTGGCGCGCTGTGGTGGCGCGTCTGGATCTGATGACAGCCCCGATTCCGTCGGTTCCGCGCAAGTATCGTATGGCCACAACGGACAAAGATGCGGCGCGTGATGGCATTGGGCGCGTTTTGGAATGGCCGTCCGAGCGTCTGGTGATGGCGCATGGTGCGCCGATACCGTCTGGCGGGAAAGATGCGTTGCAGCAGGCTTTTGGCTGGCTCATGCGGTAGGCTTGGTCGCCTAACCGCTTTGTGCAAAGAGCAAGGCAGCCCTTTCTGCCCTGTCCATCATTCCTTTGCGTAGCCGATTGTCTGAAGCGCCGCTTTGATCTCGTCCAGAATGGCGGGGTCGTCGATGGTGGCGGGCAGTTTGAATGGCTCTCCATCGGCGAGTTTGACCATGGTGGCGCGCAGGATTTTGCCGGATCGGGTCTTGGGCAGGCGGTCCACGACGAGCGTCAGTTTATAGGCGGCGACCGGGCCGATCTGGTCGCGCACCATCTGAACGCATTCGGCGGCGATCTCGCTATGCGGGCGGTTCACGCCTTTGGACAGACAGACGAAACCCATCGGGGCTTGGCCCTTTAGCGCGTCGCTGACACCGATCACGGCGCATTCCGCCACGTCCGGATGCGCGGCGAGGACTTCCTCCATCGCGCCGGTGGACAGGCGGTGCCCGGCGACGTTGATCACGTCATCGGTGCGGGCCATGATATACAGATAGCCGTCTTCGTCGATCATACCTGCATCGCCGGTTTCGTAATATCCGGGATAGGTGGTCAGATAGCTTTTGCGAAACCGGTCTTCGGCATTCCAAAGCGTGGGTAAGGTGCCGGGGGGCAGGGGCAGTTTGATCGCGATGGACCCCAGCGTGCCTGCGGGTTGCGCATGACCGGCCTCGTCCAGAATTTGCACGTCATAACCGGGCATGGGTACGGTGGGCGATCCTACCTTGACCGGTAGCGCCTCGAGCCCTGCTGGGTTGCCCGCGATGGTGAAACCGGTCTCTGTCTGCCACCAGTGGTCATAAACAGGCAGGCCCAGCTTTTCCTGCGCCCAGATAACGGTATCGGGGTCGGCGCGTTCGCCGGCCAAGTACAATCCGCGCAGGCTGGAGATATCGTATTTGGCAATTTCCAAGCCGTCCGGGTCTTCGCGTTTGACGGCGCGAATGGCGGTCGGCGCGGTAAAGAAACTGCGCACGTTATGTTCTTCGATGATCCGCCAAAAGGTGCCGGCATCGGGGGTGCCGACGGGCTTGCCCTCGAACACAATCGTTGTGTTGCCGTGGATCAACGGACCATAGCAGATATAGCTGTGGCCCACGACCCAGCCCACATCGGATGCGGCCCAGAACACATCGCCGGGATCGACGTTATAGATGTTTTTCATCGTCCAGTTCAGCGCGACCAGATGGCCAGCCGTGTGCCGCACGACGCCCTTGGGCGCGCCGGTGGTGCCGGACGTATACAGGATATAGGCGGGGTGGTTGCCGTCGACGGGCACACAATTGGCGGGGGTAACGCCGTCTTGGGCTGCGTGCCAATCCAGATCGCGCCCTGCGATCATATCGCAGGGGGATTGGTCGCGCTGCAGGATCATACAAAAATCAGGCTTGTGATCCGCCTGCTCAATCGCGCTGTCCAGCAGGGGTTTGTATTTTACGATACGGTTCGGCTCCAACCCGCAGGACGCGGCAAGGATCGCCTTGGGGGTGCAGTCATCGATCCGAACGGCCAATTCATGTGCGGCAAAACCGCCAAAGACAACGGAATGCACCGCGCCGATCCGGGCGCAGGCCAGCATCGCCTCCAACGCCTCGGGGACCATAGGCATATAGATGATGACGCGGTCGCCTTTGGTCACGCCATTGGCCTGTAGCGCCCCGGCGACAGAGGCCACACGGGTTTGCAATTCGGCGAATGTGATCTTGGTTTGGGTGCCGGTGATGGGGCTGTCGTGAATGATCGCCACCTGATCCGCGCGGCCGTTTTCAACATGGCGGTCCACCGCGTTATAACAGCCGTTTACCTTGGCCTCGGCGAACCATTCATACAGGCCGTCGCCCTTGTCGAACATCGCTTGGGTGGGGGGCTGATCCCAGTCAATCGCTTTGGCTTGGTCCAGCCAATAGGCCTCTGGATTATCCTGCCAGTTTTTATAGGTGTCTTGATACCCCATGTGCGGCTCCCTCCCGTGATCGCTTGGTCCTTGTGTTAGGCCACAGTCGCAGGGCAGAGCAAGGTTCTTGGCAAGGCTAGGCGGCCATTGTGAAAGAAAGTTTACAGGTTTTGACAGGGGAACGTTGAAGGGATTTACAAAGCATTACGATAATTGATGTCGAAAACAGGCGTCTTTGTCGAATCTGTATCAGTATTGCCGGCGCGCGCTGGTAGGATCATCCGCAGGGGCCGTATCCCACTGGCCTCTCGTCTTTAATCAAAGGTTTAGGACAATGGGTGACAAGATCGCCAACAAAAAGAAAAAGGCCAAAGCAGACGCGCGGCCTGCCAAGCAGCCAGTTGCAGCAATGGCTGATATCAAACCGGTTTTTGCAGCCAAGGGTGGTAAATCTGCAAAGTAAACCGGACTGATTGATGGAATGCACGCCGCCCCAAACCGGGCGGCGTTTGTCGTTTCAGGTTTAACCGTATTCGGTGACTGGCGTGCCCGCAATCGCGCCGACGTTTAGCAAGCCGCGCGCGGTGATCGACGAGGATACGATGTGCGCACGGTTGCCCATGCCCATCAGGATCGGCCCGACCTCTAGGCCGCCCCCCTTTATTTTCAGTATGTTACGCACACCCGATGCCGCATCAGCATGGGCAAAGACCAACACATTCGCGGCCCCTTCCATCCGGTTCGATGGCAGCAGACGATTACGCAGATCTGCATCAAGCGCGGTGTCGATGTTCATCTCGCCCTCGTAACAGAAGTCGTGGTTGCCTTCGTCCAGCATGCGAATGGCGGCGCGCAGACGTTTGCCGCTGCCTTCGCCCTGGTTGCCGAACTGGCTTTGCGAACAGAACGCAATTTTCGGCTCGATCCCGAAACGTCGCACGTGGCGGGCAGCCCCAATCGCGATCTCGGCGATTTGTTCGGGGGTGGGGTGCAGATGCACCTGCGTGTCGGCGATAAACAACGGGCCGTCTTCGAGGATCATCAGCGACAGCGCGCCATGTGGCCGTCTGCCATCGCGGCCTAACACCTGTTCGATATAGTTCATGTGCCAGCGGAATTCACCAAAGGTCCCACAGATCAGACTGTCGGCTTCCTCGCGGTAGACCATGACCGCGCCGATGGCGGTGGTGTTGGTGCGCATGATCGCTCGGGCAATATCGGGCGACACGCCACGGCGCGCCATCAGGTGGTGATAGGTTTCCCAATAGTCGCGGTAGCGTGGATCGTTTTCGGGGTTCACCAGATCGACGGTTTCGCCCAGCTTGATGGTCAGGCCGGCCTTTTCGATGCGCCGCTCAATGACCTCGGGGCGGCCGATCAGGATCGGGCGTTCACTGGTTTCTTCGACCATGGCTTGGGCGGCACGCAACACGCGCTCGTCCTCGCCCTCGGCAAAGACGATGCGGCGTGGGGCTGCACGCGCTGCCTCGAAAACCGGGCGCATCAGGAGGGCAGACTTGAACACCGAACTGTCCAGCTTGTGACGGTAGGCGTCCAGATCCTTGATAGGGCGAGTCGCCACGCCGGTTTCCATCGCGGCCTTGGCCACAGCCGAGGACACCACCCCAATGAGGCGCGGGTCGAAGGGTTTGGGGATCAGGTAATCGGCCCCAAAGGTCAGTTGTTCACCTTGATAGGCGGCCGCAGCCTCGGCCGAGGTGGTGGCGCGGGCGAGGGCGGCAATACCATCGATGCAGGCGATCTTCATCTCGTCATTGATGGTGGTGGCCCCCACATCCAGCGCCCCGCGAAAGATAAACGGAAAACACAGCACGTTATTGACCTGATTAGGAAAATCAGACCGGCCCGTTGCGATGATTGCATCCGGGGCCACGCTGCGCACAAGGTCGGGCATGATTTCCGGTGTGGGGTTCGCAAGGGCAAAAATAATCGGTCTGGGTGCCATTTTCTGCACCAGTTCAGGGGTCAGAACACCGGGGCCGGAGAGACCAAGGAACAGGTCTGCGCCGTCAATGACATCTTCCAAATTGCGCAGATCGGATTTTTGCGCGTATTCGGTTTTGATCGGGTTCATGTCGATCTCGCGGCCTTCGTAGACCAGACCATGAATATCGCACAGCCAGACGTTTTCGCGTTTGACGCCGAGTTTCAGCAGCATGTTCAGGCAGGCGATGCCCGCCGCCCCGCCACCGGTTGAGACAATTTTGATGTCTTCGAATTTCTTTTTGGCCACGAAAAGCGCGTTCTTGACGGCGGCACCCACAACAATGGCGGTGCCGTGCTGGTCATCATGGAAAACCGGAATATTCATCCGCTCTCGGCAGATTTTTTCGACGGTAAAGCAATCGGGTGCCTTGATGTCTTCTAGATTGATCGCCCCAAAGGTGGGCTCTAGCGCGCAGACCAGTTCTGCCAGCTTTTCGGGATCGTTTTCGTTCAGCTCGATATCAAAGCAATCGATATTGGCGAATTTCTTGAACAGGACGGCTTTGCCCTCCATCACCGGTTTGGAGGCCAGCGCGCCGATGTTGCCCAAGCCCAGAACGGCGGTGCCATTTGTGACCACGCCGACCAGATTGGCGCGTGTGGTATAAAGCGCCGCAGTGGACGGATCCGACTTAATCTCGAGACAAGCCTCGGCGACGCCGGGGGAATACGCGCGGGCCAGATCACGACCATTGGCCAAAGGCTTGGTCGCGCGGATTTCCAGCTTTCCGGGTTTTGGAAAGGCGTGATAATCAAGCGCAGCTTGGCGCAGGTTTGGCGCATCGGTCATAATTTTGGGTCCTTTTGGCGAATGGTTTAGCGTTAAACTATATTCTCAGCCGCGCCAACATGGCATTTGACGTGGCGTCGTCTGGCGACGAAAAAGGGGGCCAGCCCCCTTCGCGGCAAGCCGCTCATCCCCCGGAGTTTTTTTGGCAAAATGAACGGGAAAGGTTTTTATTCTTTTGCCATCGCAACTTTGAACAAAGCTTTTTATACTTTCGTGAACGGAGGCCCGATGACACAAGATCTAAGAGATAAAGCCAGCGCAGTTCAGGCAAATGCCTATGCGCCCTATTCAAATTTCAAAGTGGGCGCGGCGCTGCGCGGGCGTTCCGGTGCGCTTTATGTGGGCTGCAATGTCGAGAATGTCGCCTATCCCGAAGGGACTTGCGCTGAAGCAGGGGCAATCGCGGCAATGGTGGCTGCCGGCGAGACAGAGTTTACCGAAGCCTATGTGATTGCAGGCAGCCCGATGCCGATCACGCCCTGCGGCGGCTGCCGGCAAAAGCTGGCAGAATTTGGCAAGGGCGACGCGCGCGTCACCATGGCCACGCTTTCAGGTGTGGAAGAGGTCATGTCGCTGTCTGAGTTGCTGCCGGGCGCATTCGGTCGCGCCCATATGGAAACATAACCCATGGATGCGCGTGGAATTCTAGGCAAGCTGCGGCACCAGCAGTCGCCCGATCATGACGAATTGGTGTGGTTTGCGCGGGCTTTGGCCGATGGGCGCGTCAGTGATGCGCAGGCGGGCGCCTTTGCTATGGGGGTCTGTCAGGTCGGCTTGAGCGATGCGGGCCGTGTGGCGCTGACCCTTGCGATGCGCGACAGTGGTCAGGTTCTGTCATGGGATTTAGACGGGCCGGTGTTGGACAAGCATTCCACCGGCGGCGTGGGCGATTGTGTCAGCCTGATACTGGCCCCGGCTTTGGCGGCTTGCGGTGCTTATGTGCCGATGATTTCGGGGCGTGGGCTGGGCCATACCGGTGGCACGCTGGACAAGATGGAGGCCATTCCGGGCGTATCGACTCAGATGGACGAGGCGCAGTTACGGCAGATCATTGACCGGACCGGTTGCGCGATTGTCGGAGCCACGGGCGACATCGCGCCTGCGGACAAACGGCTATACGCGGTGCGCGACGTGACTTCGACCGTCGACAGCATGGATTTGATCACGGCATCGATTTTGTCAAAGAAGCTGGCGGCAGGTTTGCAGGGTCTGGTGCTGGACGTCAAAGTTGGCAGTGGCGCGTTCATGAAAGATATTGAGCAGGCGCAGATGTTGGCCAATGCCCTGACCAAGACCGCCAATGCCAGCGGCTGCAAGACGACAGCGATCATCAGCGATATGAGCCAGCCCTTGGTGCCAAGCCTTGGCAACGCGCTGGAGGTGGCTGAGGTGATGCAGGTGCTGACGGGTCAAACCGAAGGCCCGATTGTTTCTGTCTGTGCGGCTTTGGGCGGCGTTTTGTTGGCCAACGCAGGCCTTGCCGACGACGTCGAAAAGGGCGCGGACGCCATTTGCAGCGCCATTCGAGACGGCCGCGCAGCCGAGCGCTTTGGAAAGATGATCGCCGAAATGGGCGGGCCTGTGCCGTTTGTAGAAAACTGGACCCGGTTTTTGCCTGAGGCCACGATCATAGTCGCAATCCCTGCGCCGCAGGCCGGTTATGTGTCGGCGATAGACGGCGAGGCGTTGGGCATGGCTGTGGTGGCGCTTGGCGGTGGACGTATGTTGGAAACCGACCAGATCAACACAGCCGTGGGGCTGTCAGAAGTGGTGCGGCTGGGGACGAAAGTGGCCAAGGGCGATCCTTTGGCCGTCATTCACGCCGTCCGGTCAGAGGATGCTGAAAAAGCGGCTAAAGCCGTGCGCAGGGCTATTACGCTGTCGGACAAGCTTGTTGCATCACCCGATCTCATTCTTGAGCGGGTAGGCTGATGGCACGTGTATTTTTGGTGGTGATGGATTCGGTTGGCATTGGCGGCGCGCCAGACGCTGATGCGTTTTTCAACGGTTCCGTGCCCGATGCCGGGTCCAACACCCTTGGACATATTGCGCAGGCCTGTGCCGATGGTCGCGCAGAAGAGGGGCGGTCTGGCCCCTTAAAGCTGCCCAATCTTGTATCATTGGGTTTGGGGGCCGCGACCAAGCTGGCCAGCGGGCTTGAGGTGGAAAGTTTGGCCGGAGAGGTCACCGGAACCTGGGGAGCCGCGACGGAGGTGTCGCGCGGTAAGGATACGCCGTCGGGCCATTGGGAGCTTGCCGGTTTGGTGGTCCCTTGGGAGTGGCACTACTTTGAGGATACCAGCAATTCGTTTTCACCTGAGTTGGTGGCGCAATTGGCAGCGCTGGCCGGTGTCGACGGAATATTGGGCAATCGCCATGCGTCCGGCACTGCCATCATCCAAGAATGCGGTGTCGAGCATATCAGGAGCGGCTATCCGATTTGCTATACCTCGGCGGATAGCGTTTTGCAGATCGCGGCGCATGAGGAGCATTTCGGCCTGGATCGGCTGATTGAGCTTTGTGCAAAGGTTGCGCCGATTGCCCATGAGATGAAGGTTGGGCGGGTGATTGCGCGCCCCTTTATTGGCGACGCCGAGACCGGATTTACACGCACCGCCAATCGCCGCGACTTTGCCATTGAGCTGCCTGCACCTGTGCTGAGCAATTGGGTTCAGGATGCAGGGCAGCGCGTCTATGCGGTTGGTAAGATCGGCGATATTTTTTCGATGTCGGGTTTCGACGAATTGCGCAAAGGGCCAGACGAAACCTTGATGCGGCATCTGGCGGATCTGGTCGACCGTGCGGTGGATGGCAGCCTGACCTTTGCCAATTTTGTCGAGTTTGACAGCCTTTATGGCCATCGGCGCGACGTGTCGGGCTATGCGCGGGCGCTGGAGTGGTTTGACGTCGAGATTGGCAAGATCAGGTCGAAACTGCGCGACGGGGACATTCTGGTTCTCACAGCCGATCATGGGAATGATCCGACCTGGGTGGGAACCGACCACACCCGGGAACGCGTGCCGGTCCTGGTGGACGGTCTTGGCCAAGGGCATTTGGGGGTAATCGGGTTCACGGATGTCGCAGCTTTGGTGGCAAAGCATTTGGGCGTGAACATACCAGACTAGCGTTGGAAGGGGGCCAGCCCCCATCGTGGCAGGCCACGATTCCCCCGGAGTTTATTTGGCAAAATGAACCCAGAGGGCCGCGCTGTGGTTGCGGGTCGTGGCATTTCAAGGCAAGAGTCTGGGCAAGCAAAATGGAGAGCGCAGCTATGCCCGATACATCTGAACATCTTACCGTGGTGAACCATCCGCTGGTGCAGCACAAGCTGACCATCATGCGTGACAAGGAAACGCCGACAGCCGTGTTCCGTCAATTGCTGCGCGAGATTAGCCAGCTTTTGGCTTATGAAGTGACGCGCGGCTTGCCGATGACCACAAAGCGGATCGACACACCGATGCAGCCGATGGATGCGCCCACGCTGGACGGTAAGAAGCTGGCGTTGATATCGATCCTGCGGGCGGGCAATGGTTTGTTGGACGGCGTTCTTGAGCTGATCCCGTCGGCGCGTGTTGGGTTTGTCGGGTTGTACCGCGATGAAGAGACGCTGAAGCCTGTTAAATACTATTTCAAGGTGCCCGAAGGCATGGATGACCGGTTGGTGATTGCGGTGGACCCGATGTTGGCCACGGGCAATTCATCTGTCGCGGCCATTGACATGTTGAAGGAAGCGGGTGCCACCAATATCCGGTTCTTGTGCCTGTTGGCGGCACCTGAGGGCATCAAGCGCATGCAAGAAGCCCACCCTGATGTGCCGATTGTGACGGCTGCAGTAGATGAGAAGTTGAACGAATTGGGCTATATCGTACCCGGGCTTGGTGATGCAGGGGACCGGATGTTCGGCACGAAATAATGACGTAAATGTGGTGCGGCCGCTATAGGGAGCTTTACTCTGACTAGGGGATGACGCATTATTTAAACTATATGTTGTGTTTGGGGGCGCGGATGAAGTTTAGAAATGTTGTCGCAATCGCTATCGTTTTCGGAACTGTCAGCATCGGCGCAGTGCAGGCCCAGTCCTTTCGGGAGCAACCCAAAGAGTTTCCTCCGGCTTCCTATAAGGGCAAGCAATATGTGGACAGTGCCGGCTGTGTTTTCATCCGTGCTGGCATTGATGGGAATGTGACATGGGTGCCGCGTGTGACGCGCAAGCGCGCTGGCGTCTGTGGGTTTAAACCGACGAATGTTGGCACTGCTATGGCGTCGCCCACGCCGCAAGCGACAGGTGTCGCCCAGATCGCGCTAAATGCGCCGTCCACGCAGGCGACCCCCGTCGCCGTGAAACCGCGCCCCGTTCCCAAAATCCGCCGCGCCGCGCCTGTTGTTCGGCAGACAGCGCCGACAGTGGTGCGCCAAACCGCGGCACGTCCGGTTGTTGTAGCGTCGGCACCCCCTGAGACTGCTAGGGTCTGTCCTGACAGATCGCCCCTTGCGCAGCGGTATATGGCCGGTGCCAAAATGCCCGTGCGATGCGGCCCCCAGACAGAGCGGATTGCACCTGTACCGCCCCACGGGACGCACAAGACATCGCAGCGCAAAATGCGCGCAGGTACTGTGACGGTGACCCCGAACACCCGCATCGTCCCCAAACATGTCGCGGTGAACCGCATCAACACCTACAACACCGTACAGGTCCCGACAGGGTACAAACCGGTTTGGGACGACGATCGTTTGAATCCCAAGCGGGCCGAGCAAACGCTTGCCGGTCGGGCGCAGATGAATTTGATGTGGACCAACACCGTGCCGCGCCGCTTGATCAACCAGTACACGGGGCAGGATGTGACGGCGAAAATGCCGTTGATTTACCCCTATACGTCGATTGATCAGCAACGCCTTGAGATGGGGAAGGTAACATTGTCCACGCGCAATGGTGTGGTGGTCAAGCGGGTCGTGCGAAACCGGGGTGTGGCCTCTGCCGTGCGCAGGCCAACCTATTCCAGTCGCTCCGCTGCCAAGCCTGATACCGCTGCCACGGTGCCAACGCGTAGTGGTGCCAGTGCTTATGTGCAGGTGGGTGTCTTTCAAAATACGGCCAATGCGCAGCGGGCGGCCAAGCGTATTGCGGGCATGGGCATGGGCGCGCGCATCGGTAAGTCGGTGCGCGGCGGCAAGACCTATCTATCGGTTCAGGCAGGGCCATTTGCCAAAGCATCAGCGCCTCAGGCATTGGGAAAGCTGCGCGGCAGCGGGTATGGCGACGCCTATATCCGCTAGGGCTTAGGTCTGATTTGAGACAAGTGGCCAGTCGGTGTTGATCCGGCTGGCCATTTCTTTTGCCCAAATCGCATAGATTTCAGGACCGGGGTGAAAACGGTCAGCCGCCATTTGCGTCGGGTCCAACGGTAGGTCAAACCCGATGTGATGCCAGCGTTTTTCAGCGGCGAGTGTTGTGGCTAAAGCCGCGTTAAAGCGGTCCGCCTGCCTGCCCAATGTCCAGCGCAAGGGCTGTGGCAGGATCGGGAAAAGACCCAGCGGTGGCACGCCTGTCATATACACAAGACGCGGCGCAAAAAGCTGGTTGATCCGCGCCCGCAATGCCTGTTGGCGTTGTTGCCAAGCCTTGAAGGGGACAGCATGGGTGACATCATTCACGCCCAAGGCCGTCACAACAATATCGACGGGGTATGGGGCTTGGCCCTCAAGATGTTTAAGGGTGCTGGCGGTCGTCGCGCCGGTTTTTGCAATCAAGCGCCAGTTGAGGGTGAAATCCTGTGACAGCTGTTGGGATAATTGACCTGCAAGCGCTTGATCTTGATGCGAGACGCCGACGCCAGCCGCAGATGAATCGCCCAGTATTAACACCGACAATGCAGGGCCGCTGCCGATTGTGCCTTCTCTGGGTCCGCTTGCCTCGGGCAGTTGCAGGGCACGGGCGCGCACCATGGCGGCCTGCATCAGCAACACAGGTGACAGGGCAATGCGTAGGCTCGTATCCAGCATGAGGTTCCTTTATCCGCCGCAGATGTTTTGCAGGCGCAGCCAATCGGCATCGTTGATCAAGGGGGATGTATCTTGGCCTGCCATGGGGTCGCCCTCGATCAAGGCCAATGTGGTCTCGCCGGTGATATCAAGTGCTTCTGCATATGGGGTGCTGTGCAGGCGTTCTTCGTTGAACCGCGCCAGCAGTTGATCCACCGGCGCAGGGGTATCCCGCGCGGCCATCAGTATCTCGGCATAGCTTTTAAGTGCCGGTTCGGATATTTCACCGGTCGTGAGCAGGCGGAAGTTTTCGCGCAAACTCAGATCAGCCAGCATATCGCGCAACGGGTCGCTTTGCGCACGTTTGACCACCTCGGAGAGGATGAAACCGGCCGCAACATCGGGGGATTCATAATCTTCGAACATCGTTTTGTTCAGCACGATCAACCCGCCGGGCAGGTGGATGCTGTCACGGGTCATGGCGGGCAAGACGGTCAATGGCCCGGCTGACAGGCGCGTGCCAAGCTTGGCCAAAGCGACACGGCCACGCGGATTATTGCAGGCCACCCCGGAAACCCGTTCGATCTGGCGCAGCAGCGCAGTCCCGATCGAGGCACGTTTCACCTTTGGCACCACTTTCAGCGTGTGATCCTGCATTGCACCGGGCAGCCAGAACAGGGCCAAGGCAACGACCGTTAGGATCGACCCCAACACGCCGATCAGGCGCAAGCGACCGGGGTGCGGGCGGCCGCGTTCAACGGCGCGGCGCAGGGTTTCAATGGCCTCAATCATCTCGCTGTGGGTGTCTGCGATTTCAAGCGTTTCGGCGGGGTCGCCGTCGGGGTGAAATATCGCAGGCCGGATGCCGGGGTTTGCGCGGGCGACAGCGGCCAGCGACCAATGCGCGATGGCTTGGTCCTTCATGTCGGAAATCACCAACGTCGCGTCCCCGATCGACACGATAACCTCGCGGCGTTGATCTTTGGGATCGGCACGCCAAAGGCCCGTCGCTTCGATGCGCGCGTATTTCGTTAGGGCCGTCATGAGCTGTGATATACTGCCTAGTTATTTTACTGTACTTTAGCATCTGATAAGACTTGAGCAATGGGCTGCGCGGGTCAGCATGGTCCAATCGCGCAGGAGATCAACTTAATGGATGTAAAAACTGCGGTATCTGCCGACGTCCCGGCGATTGCGGCGTTGTGGCGCGAGGGATGGATGCAGGGGCATGGCGCTGCGGCACCGAAATCCCTGACCCAGCAGCGCACGGCAGACGAGTTTTTGACGCGGACCAAGGCGCATGTGCAGCAGACGCAGGTCGCGTGGATTGATGGCCAAATGGCCGGGTTCTTTATGATCGAGGGTAACGAGCTGTATCAGTTCTATGTCGCGCCGGATTTCCAAGGGTCAGGCGTCGCGCGCGCGTTAATGGCAGAAGCGGAGACTGCGCTTGGCACCGGGTTAAAGTGGCTGGCCTGTCTGGTGGGCAACAAACGCGCGGCACGTTTCTATGAAAAATCCGGCTGGGTTCTGGCCGCGACAGTACCGTATGAGGTCGAAACCGAAGAGGGGCCTCAAGTAATTAATGCGTGGCGCTTTGAAAAACGTCTAGGCGCGGCGCCCTAGAACGAAAAAAGGGTGGCACGACGCCACCCTTTTCTCTTAAGATTTCCGAAGGGGTTAGCCTTCGACGCGTGTCAGGTTGATCTCGCCCACACCTACGGCAAGGTTCATGCCGTTTTGCGTGTTCACGCTTACTGGCTGCAGGGCCAATGTGTTTTCCGAACCACCGGTCATGACGTTTGCACCAAGGCCAACACCGAATGTCGCTTCGGCAGATACGCCTTTGTACGAGCCGTTCAAGCCACCTTCGCTATATTCGGATTCGGTTGGTGCCAGAACAAGCCAAGACATTTGGCCGTTGTGCGTCTCGCCGATATCCAGACCCCAGCGGTTGATCTCGCCGACGTATTTTTCGTCTGCTTGACCTTCTTCAACAGGGTTAAAGATACAGGTCAGTTCGCGGCTTGAGCCTACGATGAAACCGCTACCGTCGCCAACATCACAGCTCAGCGATCCGACCTCTGTATGATCCACTGTTTCGTTATCCGCAGCCAAGGCCGCGCCGCCAAACATCGTGCCAGCCAAGATTGCAGTGCTTAGGGTAAGTTTCGAAATCCGTGTCATGTTATTCGCTTTCCGTCACTCGTTAAAAGTGTCTGTTACTGAATTATCAGGCAGCGAACCTTCGTCCGCGAGCGCCCTTCGTTACAGGGAGACAACCAGCGCGGTCGCCGTTTGTTCCAAGGAATTTCAAACAGGTTTATGGGACCGGCGACCACTTGGGCCCGGCCGAACAGCGCATTGCTGCGATACGCAGGCAAAACGTTAAAGCGTGGCCGCTTTCTTGCGCAGTTCGAATTTCTGGATTTTGCCGGTCGATGTCTTTGGCAGATCTTGGAACACGACCTTTTTGGGGGCTTTGAACCCCGCCAATGTTTTGCGGGCAAAGGCGATCATCGCAGCCTCGTCCCCGGTTTGGCCGGGTTTCAGCTCAACAAAAGCGCAAGGCACCTCGCCCCATTTGTCATCCGGCTTGGCGACGACGGCGGCTAGGTTCACATCCGGGTGCCCCATAAGCACACCTTCGATCTCGACCGAGGATATGTTTTCACCGCCCGAGATGATGATATCCTTGGCGCGGTCGGCGATCTGCATATAGCCGTTCGGATGTTGCACCGCCAAATCGCCCGAATGGAAATAGCCGCCTTCAAACGCTTCTTTCGTGGCTTCGGGGTTTTTGAAATACCCTTTCATCACGGAATTCCCACGGATCATAATCTCCCCTTGGGTGGCCCCGTCTTTGGTGACTTGGGTCATGTCGGGGTTCAACACCGTGATGTCCTCCATCATGGGCATCGGCACGCCTTGGCGGGCTTTCACGGCTGCGCGGTCTTCGCCTTGCAGCGCATCCCACTCATCGCTCCACAGGCATTCGGTGACATGGCCATAGGTTTCGGTCAGGCCGTAAACCTGGGTGACGTTGAACCCCAATGCCTCGATCTTGCTCAGGGTCGCGGGGGCGGGGGGCGCACCGGCGGTAAAGACTTCGACAACGTGATCGAACGCACGGCGTTCGCTGTCGGGCGCGTTAACAATCATGTTCAACACAATCGGCGCGCCACCGAAATGTGTCACGCCTTCGACTGCGATCGCGTCGTAGATGACGCCGGCGGTGATGTCGCGACAGCAGACCAAGGTACCGCCCAGCAGGGGCATCATCCACGCATGGTTCCAGCCGTTGCAATGAAACAGCGGCACAATCTGCATAAAGACCGGACGCATCACCATACGCCAGCTGACAACGGTGCCCATGGTCATCAGATACGCGCCGCGGTGATGGTAAACGACGCCCTTGGGCCGGCCCGTGGTGCCGGACGTATAGTTCAAGGCAAGGCTTTCCCATTCGTCTTGGGGCATGATCCACGCATAGGCAGGATCGCCCTTTGTCAGCAGATCCTCATAGGTCGGGTGTCGTCCGGTCGCGGGGAAACCGGCATGCGTATCCGGGACTTCGATCAGGGTCGGTGGCGTGTCCAGCGCGGCACAGGCGGCTTCGGCCAGTTCTATAAACTGGGTATCAACTAGCGCGACTTTAGCCTCACCATGGTCAAGGATATAGGCGACGGTATCGACGTCCAAACGGGTGTTGATGGTGTTCAAGACGGCACCGCAGGCGGGCACGCCAAAATGCGCTTCGGCTTGGGCGGGGATATTGGGCAAAATGGTCGATACCACGTCGCCGGGCACCACACCCATATCCGCCAGCGCTGATGCCAAGCGGGTGCATCTGGCGTGATACTGGGCATAGGTCGTGCGATGCGGGCCATAGGACACAGCCACTACATCGGGAAACACATGGGCCGCGCGTTGCAGGTGCGACAGCGGGCTAAGCGGCACATAATTGGCGCGGCACTTTTCCAATCCGTCTTCGTTTGTCATCCAACCCATGATGTATCCTTTGGCCTTGCGGTTTTTCTGCTTGAGTATTGCGCCAGTTGCGTAAAGTTAAAAGTATGAAACACAGCGAACCAAAAGATGACGTTGCACAGCGGGCCGCGATAGGCGCGCAAAGGCCCGTGCGATGATCATCAGCCGTGGCCGCAATTACATCTTTGTGCACATCCCCAAAACCGGCGGCACGTCGCTGGCGCTGGCGCTAGAAGCGCGCGCCATGAAGGATGACATCATGCTGGGCGACACGCCCAAAGCGCTGAAGCGTCGGAAGCGGATGAAGGACGCGCAGGCGGCAGGGCGGCTGTGGAAGCATTCGACGCTGGCCGATATTGAGGGGGTGGTGACGCGCGAAGAGATTGCGCAAATGTTCTGTTTCACCTTGGTGCGCAATCCGTGGGACCGGATCGTAAGCTATTATCACTGGCTGCGCGGGCAGTCCTTTGATCACCCCATGGTCCGGCTTGCGCAGCAAACCAGTTTCGCCGCATTCCTTGAAACACCCGCATTGCAAGCCAGCCTGCAAAACGCACCCTATGGCAGCTATCTGCAAGACGGCGCAGGGGATGATCAGGGTAATCTGTTCATCCGGCTTGAGCATTTTGCGCAGGATGCCCAGCCCCTTTTTGATCATCTGGGGTTCGAATTAACGCTGCCGAATGAAAATGCCTCTGACCGCGATGCCGCATATCAAAGCTATTATACGGAAGCGCTTTCGCAGATCGTGGCGCGGATTTGTGCGGCCGATATTGCGCGGTTTGGCTACCGCTTCGGGGATACGGATTAACTGCAGCCACCGAACCAGTGCGATAGATGCAAAAACGGCCAGCAGTCACCTGCTGGCCGTATGTCATTTAGATGTGCTGCCGATCAGGCGGCTTTGGCATCCGGTCCGAAGCGGCCATAGAATGTCTGACCTTTGTCTGCCATCTCGCGCAGCAGGGCAGGGCATTCGAAACGATCGCCAAACTTGGCTTGCAGCTGATCACAGCGCTCGGCGGCATAAGGTGCGCCGATGATGTCGAGCCAGCTGAACGGACCGCCGGACCAAGGCGCAAAGCCCCAACCAAGGATCGCGCCAACATCGCCTTCGCGGATGTCTTCCAGCACGCCTTCTTCCAACGCGCGCACAGCTTCAAGCACTTGAACGAACATCAGACGGTCCTGCACATCGCGCAGATCAGGCTGGGTTTCGGCCAGTGGGAACTTGTCGTGCATCCCCTTCCAATAGCCCTGACGCTTGCCCTTTTCATCATAATCGAAGAAACCAGCCTTGGCCTTGCGACCCAGACGGCCCAGATCTTCCATCCAGAAAATCAGATCGTCCGCTTGGGACGCAGGATAGGCATTACCCATCGCAGCCTTGGTCGCGCGGGCAATCTTGGCCCCCAGATCAATGGATGTCTCATCGGTCAGTTGCACGGGCCCAACAGGGAAGCCCAGCAATTGTGCCGCGTGATCCACCAATTGTGGTGCGACACCTTCGGTGATCATCCGCGCGCCTTCGTTGGCATAAGGGATGATGCAGCGGTTGGCATAGAAGAACCGCGCGTCGTTCACCACGATGGGCGTCTTGCGGATCTGGCGCACATAATCGAGCGACTTGGCCACGGCACGATCACCGGTTTCCTTGCCTTTGATGATCTCGACCAGCAGCATTTTCTCTACCGGAGAGAAGAAGTGGATACCGATGAACTGATCCGCGCGGCTTGACGCTTTGGCCAGTTCGGTGATCGGCAGGGTCGAGGTGTTGGAGGCAAAGATGCAATCCTCGGGGATCACGGCTTCGACCTTTTTGGTCATCTCGGCCTTGACGGCAGGGTCTTCGAACACCGCTTCGATGATCAGATCGCAGCCTTTCAACGCGTCCAGATCGGTGGTCGCGGTGATCAGCTCCAATGCGGCCTGCTTTTTCTCTTCGGTGGATTTGCGACGTGCGATGCCCTTGTCAAAGAAGCTGGCGGAATAGGCTTTGCCCTTGTCCGCGGCTTCTTGGGTCTGGTCGATCAACACCACTTCGATACCGGCCTGAACCGATACCAGCGTAATGCCTGCACCCATCATGCCCGCGCCCAAAACGCCCAGTTTTTTTACGCGTTGGTCTGGCACACCTTCGGGACGTACCGCACCTTTTTCCAATGCTTCCTTGTTCAGGAACAGCGACTGGATCATGGCGGATGACGACGGGTTCATCAGGATGTTGGTGAACCAACGCGCTTCGATCTTGAGCGCTGTATCGAAGGGGACCAATGCACCTTCATAGACTGCACTCAACAGCGCTTTGGCTGCGGGAAACGCGCCTTGGGTCTTGCCGTTGACCATGGCATTGGCACCGACAAAGGTCATGAAACCGGCAGGGTGATAGGGCGCGCCGCCGGGCATTTTATAGCCCTTGGCATCCCATGGTTTCAGAATATCCGCGTCCTTGGCATTCAAAACCCACTCTTTCGCTGCTGCAACCGGATCGGCCACAACCTCGTCGATCAGGCCTGCAGATTTCGCCGCAGCAGGGGCAACCATCTTGCCTTCAAGCAAGAACGGCGAAGCACCCATCGCGCCCAGCTTGCGTGTCAGACGCGTTGTGCCGCCCGCACCCGGGAAAATGCCAACCATGATTTCGGGCAGGCCGATACGCGCCTTGGGGTTGTCCGCGACAAAAATGCGGTGCGTGGCCAATGGCAGTTCCAGACCGATACCAGCGGCAGTGCCTGGCAGGGCAGACGCAATCGGTTTGCCGCCCTTGTTGGTTTTCGGGTCCATCCCTGCGCGTTCGATCTTGCGCAGCAGGGCATGCATTTTCATGGTGCCGTCGAACAGGCCTTGGGCCGGATCGTCGCCTGCGTCTTCGCGCATTTTGGCCAGCAGGTTCAGGTCCATGCCACCCGCGAACGATCCTACCTTGCCGGATGTCACAACGGCACCCTTGATGCTGTCGTCGGACAATACGGTGTCGATGATCGCGTCCAGTTCGGACAGCCCTTCGATCGACATGACGTTCATGGATTTACCGGGAACGTCCCAGGTGATGATGGCGACGCCGTCGGCGTCCTTGGTCATTGTGAAATCGGTCATTTATCTCTCCCTGATTTGGAGTGTGTTACGAGCGCTGAGGTGTGTAATCAGCGAATTTTTCAAGCAGTGATCGGATCAAAGCAATCGTGGCCTCTGGGCCTTCGGCGCAATCCTCTTCGCTTAGCAATATCCGTTTGAAGTCGTTGAAACTCTCACGGTCAAAGCTGTCGCTGGGATCATTGCGATGCTTAAAGAACAGCGGCGGCGTGTTCTGATACAGGCGCACATAGGCACCGCCGCGTTCTTCTTTGATCTTCAGATCTTTCAGCCCACGTCTTGTCGCCAATTCGGCGACAGCGTGGAACGGATGGGGTTGATCGCCCATTAGACCCGCTCGATTATTGTGGCGGCACCCATGCCGGATGCGATGCAAAGCGTGGCCATGCCGACTTCTTTGTCGGACCGCTCAAGTTCGTCCAGCAATGCGCCGATAATCATGGCACCGGTTGCACCCAAGGGGTGACCCATCGCGATGGAGCCGCCGTTGACGTTCACCTTGCTGTCGTCGACGTCGAACGCTTGCATGAAGCGCATCACAACAGCTGCGAATGCTTCGTTAACCTCGAACAGATCAATGTCGCCGATCTTCATACCGTTGTCGGCAAGGATTTTCTCGGTCACGGGCACGGGGCCGGTCAGCATGATCGTTGGATCGGTGCCGATTTTGGCAGTGGCGCGGATACGGGCGCGCGGCTTGAGGCCGTATTTCTCGCCGAATTCCTTGTTGCCGATCAGCACAGCCGCCGCACCATCAACAATACCCGAGGAGTTACCCGCGTGGTGGATGTGGTTGATTTTCTCAAGATGCGGGTACTTCATCAGCGCGATCTTGTCGAAACCGGGCATGACTTCGCCCATCTGCTGGAATGCAGGGTTCAACGAGCCAAGCGACTGCATATCTGTCTGGGGGCGCATGTATTCATCGTGGCTCAGGATCGACAGGCCGTTCTGATCCTTGATATCGATGACGGATTTGGCAAAGCGGCCTTCGTCCCAAGCCATTTTTGCGCGTTGCTGGGATTTCACGGCCAGTTGGTCGGCTTCTTCGCGGGTGAACCCGTATTCAGTGGCGATAATGTCAGCCGAAATACCTTGCGGCACGAAGTACTTTTCCATTGCCAATGTTGGATCAACGGCAATCGCGGCACCATCGCTGCCCATCGGCACGCGGCCCATCATCTCAACACCACCGGCGATATAGGCCATGCCGGCACCGCCTTTGATTTGGTTTGCGGCGAGGTTAACGGCTTCCATACCGGACGCACAGAAACGGTTGATCGCAAGGCCTGGAATGCGTTCATCCAGATCGGACGCCAATACGGCAGAGCGCGCAAGACAACCGCCCTGTTCCATCACTTGAGTCACGTTGCCCCAGATCACGTCCTCGACCGCGTGACCCTCAAGGTTGTTGCGGTCTTTGAGTGCGTTCAGCGTCAGCGCGGACAGGCGCAGCGATGTCAGTTCGTGCAGCGCGCCGTCTTTGCGGCCCTTGCCGCGCGGGGTGCGCAATGCGTCATAAATATAGGCTTCGGTCATTAGGTGTCTCCCTTTAAGTCAAGCACGGTCAGCGGGGCTGCCGGGCATCAGGTCATACGGGGCTTTCCAGCCCGGTGTTTCGCTCAGACGCGTAAGCCACGCGTCGATATTGGGCCAATCCTTGCGGTTGAAGCCGAAAGGTTCAGGGTAATACAGATAGCCGCAGCAGCTGAGATCGGCGTTGGTGATCCCGTCGCCCACGATCCAGTTGCGCCCCTCAAGGTGATCGTTAAGCACGGCATAAGCAGCGGCCAGACGCCCCTGCATAAAGCCGATAACTTCTTTGGGTTGCTTGTCTGCGGGTAGGAAATTCATCAGAAAACGGGTCATGCCGGCAATTGAGCTGAGCTTGTGATTATCCCACAGCACCCACCGCAAAATCTCGCGGCGTTCCGTGGAATCCTTCCCACTAAACTTGCCGGATTTCTCGGACACGTAGTCTTGGATCACGCCGGATTGGGTCAGGCGGATATCGCCGTCGATCATCACAGGTGCCTCGCCCATCACGTTTGTGGTGTTGCGATAGTCCGGCGTGCGCGTTTCACCCCCAAAGAAATCGACTTTGACCGGTTCCCAGGCAAGGCCTGACAGTTCCAGCGCAAGGGCCGCTTTGTAAGCGTTTCCGCTTTCTCCGAAGCAATGCAATTTGATGGTCATTTGAACCTCCCTAAGGTCGTTTTCTGTCTCTCTGGTCGACGTGGGGGTTTCACACCCCCACACCCCCGTGGAGTTTATTTGGCAAAATGAAATCAAAAGGTTTCAATTTTAATATCTTCTTAGTGGCTATCTTTTATCAAACAGACGCGCCGCAGGCTGGAGAGCTGAGCAGCGTGCAAAGTGAAACCCTGTCTCTTGCTTGGTTTAAACTAAGGTTGAGGCAGGGCCTTTCCGCCCGTTTCATTTTGCCAAGTAAACTCTCCCCGAAGGGTCGGTATCATCCTATTTGCCGTTATTTTTTACGATCATCTATTTCGGCGTTAAAGAGCCGAAGGCGTGCTGTCAGGTTTTCCTCGTTCATCACGCTGTTGAAGTTTTCAAACAGAAACGACAGCGCTTCGCCTTCGTCCAATCCCGCCTTGGCCGAGAATTTTTTGAGCCGTCTGTAACCGTCTTCGGTCATGGCGACGGGGAAACGGCGGGTAAGGCGAAAGCGTTTGGGCATCGGGAACCTTTCAAAAAGCATGAGGTGGGGTTGCCCCCACCTCGGGTAGCTTAGAAGTTTGCCGCGTCCAGCGCCATCACCGTATCCGCGCCGGTTTGGATGCGGGTCAGGTGCAGGGCGGTGGCTGGCAATTGGCGCGCCATATAATAGCGACCGGTGGCCAGTTTGGTCTCATAGAAGGCGGCATCGCCTGTGCCTTCTGCAAGCGCCTTTTTCGCGGCCAGACCCATTTTCGCCCACATGTAGCCCAAGCATACCTGCCCAAACATGTGCATGAAGTCTGTCGAGCCAGCCAAGGCGTTGTTGGGGTTTTTCATGCCGTTTTGCATGAAATACATGCCAGCTGCTTGCAGGTCCTTGCTCGCGGCTTTTAGTGGCTCAAGATAGGCCGCGTCGAATTCGGCGTCTTGGCCTGCGTTTTCCTTGATAAAGGTCTTGAGCATATCAAAGAACGCCATCACGTGCTTGCCACCGTCTTGCGCCAGTTTGCGGCCCACAAGGTCAAGCGCTTGGACGCCATTGGCACCCTCATAGATCATCGCAATCCGGGCATCGCGGGTGAACTGGGACATGCCCCATTCTTCGATATAGCCGTGGCCACCGTAAACCTGCTGCGCTTTCACCGTCATGTCATAACCGACATCGGTCAAGAAGCCCTTGATCACTGGCGTCATCAGGGACACCAGCCCGTCGGCGTCTTTATCGTTTGAGCGGTGTGCGGCATCGATCAGGTTTGCACCCCAAAGGATGAAGGCGCGTGCACCTTCTACAAAGGATTTTTGATCCATCAGGCTGCGGCGGATATCGGGGTGAACGATCAGCGGATCAGCCGGACCATTGGGGTTTTCGGTCCCAGTCACGGCGCGGCCTTGCAGGCGGTCCTTGGCGTAGTCCAGCGCGTTTTGGTAAGCCACGTCGGCCTGTGCCAACCCTTGCATACCAACGCCAACGCGGGCTTCGTTCATCATCGTGAACATGGCGCGCATGCCTTTATGCTCTTCACCCAGCAGATAGCCGACAGCGCCGTCATAGTTCATGACGCAGGTGGAGTTGCCGTGGATGCCCATTTTCTCTTCGATGGAACCGACGGAAAGGCTGTTGCGATCACCAAGGGAGCCGTCTTCGTTCACCATGAACTTGGGAACGATGAACAGCGACACGCCTTTGATACCTTCGGGGCCGCCTTCGATTTTGGCGAGCACAAGGTGGATGATGTTATCGGCCATGTCGTGGTCGCCGGAGGAGATAAAGATTTTCTGGCCCGAGATTTTATAGCTGCCGTCTTCTTGGGGGGCTGCTTTGGTGCGCATCAGGCCCAGATCGGTGCCGCAATGCGGTTCGGTCAGGTTCATGGTGCCGGTCCATTCGCACGAGACCATGTTCGGCAGGTAGGTGTCCTTTTGCGCGTCGGACCCGTGGGCCAGAATTGCAGAGGCCGCGCCGTGGGTTAGGCCCTGATACATGGTGAATGCTTGGTTGGAGGCCGAGAACATTTCGCCCACGGCGGTGCCCATGACGTAGGGCATATTTTGGCCACCATATTGTTCTGGCATGTCCAGACCGGGCCAGCCGCCTTCTTTGACCTTGGCAAAGGCGTCTTTAAAACCGGTTGGCGTATAAATCACGCCATTTTCCAGACGACAGCCTTCTTTGTCGCCCACGGCGTTCAGCGGGGCCAGCACTTCCGAGGTCAGCTTGCCTGCTTCCTCAAGAATAGCCGAGGTGAAATCGGCCTCAAGCTCGTCATAGCCTGGGATGGTCTGCTCGGTGACCTTTAGCACGTCGTGAAGCACGAATTGCATGTCTTTGATGGGGGCTGTGTAGCTAGGCATGTTGGTTTCTCCCTTGGGCGGATGTCTGAGTATCTGTTGGTTTTGCTGTTTATTCTGCCGCTTTGCGCGGGCTGTTGATTGAGGCGATCATCTTTTCACCCCATTTTAGCTGGTTGCGCAAATCGTCGATGGCTTCGTTGATTTCGTCGCGCTGTGCCTCAAGATCGGCAAGCCGATCGCGGGCGATGTCATAGGTGCGGGCCAGTTGTGTCTGTTGCTGGTCACCCATGTGATACAGGTCAAGCAACTGACGGATTTCTTCCAGGCTAAAGCCAAAGCGCTTGCCGCGGATGATCAGTTTCAACCGCGCGCGGTCGCGTTTGGTGAAAAGACGTTTTTGCCCGTGGCGTTCGGGAAACAGCAGTTCCTTCGCCTCGTAAAAGCGCAATGTTCGCGGGGTCACATCAAATGTGTCGCACATCTCGCGGATGGTCATTGTTGTGGTGTTCATCTGTCGCTGCCACTCTCGCATCATAGGTCGTTCGAGACCGATTTGGGGGTTTCGAGGACGCATTACAACAGACAGTGTGGTTGACGTAGTAGTACGTCACGTCACTTTTAAGTTTACCTAAGGTAAATTAACGTCAACTTTTAAAATGATCGTCAAAAGACCCACCGGTGTAGAGTATTTCACACGGGTGCGCATATTTTGCGACACAAATTTCAAGCGGATTTGAGAGAGTTAGTACTGATGCTGCTGGCGTGATACCGGTGCTAAGGGGCGACCTTTTCCCGGTGTTGCTGGCTACATGTCTTTTAGGGCATCTGCCGTTTCGTCGCGCAGACGTTGCAGTTCGTCTATTGCGTCATCAAGTTGGGCGCGTTGGTCCGCCAGTTCTAGCAATTGCCGGTCGGCGCTGACGACCCATGCGCGCATTTGCGCCTCGGTGCCTTCTTTTTCATAGATCAGCAACCATTGGCGGATTCCTTCAAGGGAATAGCCGAATTTGCGGCCCCGCATGATCAATTTCATACGCGCAATTTCCCGTGGCCCATAGCTGCGGGACCGGCCATCGCGTTCGGGATGCAGCAATTCGATATACTCGTAATACCGCAAGGTACGCGGCGTTACATCGAACTCGGCACACATCTCCTTAAAGGTCAGGCGTTTCTCGGACATTGCTTTCTCCTTGGTTCGGGAAACTAAGCGCAAGCTGAGGCGAGCGCAACAGGCGGGGTTGCTCTTTGCGACGCGGATGGTTGATATATGCGTAAGGTTTATGAAAAGGGACTGACAAATGTCAGACAAAGCACGGATCGCCGGACAATTCATCTCAGCTTTGCCCTTTAGCGAGGCCCTGAACATGTCCCTAGAGGACCTAAGCGATGGCGTTGCGGTTATTTCGATGCCTTACGACTCCAAGCTTGTCGGGGACCCGCGCACCGGGGTTATCCATGGCGGCGCGGTATCGGCGCTGATGGACACCTGCTGTGGCGCTGCGGTGATGAGCCATCCCAGCAACCCCGGCGGCACCGCGACGATTGACCTGCGTATCGAATATTTGCGGGCGGCCAAACCGGGCCAGAAAATCACCACGCGCGCAGAATGCTATCACGTCACGCGGTCCGTCGCCTTTGTGCGCGCAACCGCCCATGACGAGGAAGACGGAAGCCCGGTGGCAACAGCCACAGGCAGTTTTGTAGTAGAGGGTAAACGATGAGCGGACGTACCAAGCCAGAGACCGTTCAGGTCATCAAAAAGCGCCGGGACGGCGCATTGAATGCGCTGGTCAGTGGCGTGCCCTATATCAATTTTCTGGGCATTGAATTTGACCGTCGCGGGGACGAGCTGACCGCGATTCTGCCGTTTTCGGAAAAGCTGATTGGCAACCCAATCATCAAGGCGATTCACGGGGGGGCCACCGCGTCGTTTCTTGAGGTGACGTCGATTATCACCCTCAGTTGGAGCTACCTTTGGGAAGATCTTGAATCCGGCGCGCTGGACGTCGACAAGATGGACAGCGAACACATGCCACGCTTGCCCAAAACCATTGATTTCACCGTTGATTATCTACGCTCTGGTCTGCCGCGCGACGCCTATGCACGGGCGACAATCAACCGGTCCGGGCGTCGCTATGCATCGGTTCATGTCGAGGCATGGCAAGACAACCGTGCCAAATTGTTCGCACAGGCGACAGGGCATTTCCTGATGCCGCACAATCGTGGCTGAACCGGCTTCGCCTGCCCATGATCCTGTAGGTGTTTCGGCTAAAACCGATGCACGCGCAGTGGTGACCCACCGCCGTGTTTTGAACATTGCCATTCCAATTGTAATTTCTAACGCGACGGTGCCGATACTGGGTGCAGTGGACACGGGCGTTGTGGGGCAGATGGGCCTTGCGGCCCCAATCGGTGCGGTTGGCATTGGTGCGATCATTCTGTCAGCGCTGTATTGGATATTCGGGTTTCTGCGGATGGGGACTGTCGGGTTGACGGCCCAAGCCGCCGGCCATGGCGATGATGCCGAGGTTGCGGCGCTACTGACTCGCGGCTTGCTGATCGGCGGCGTGGCAGGGCTGGTCGTTATCCTGCTGCAGATCCCGCTATTCTGGGCGTCCTTTCAGGTGTCGCCCGCCAGTGCCGAGGTCGAAGGTCTAGCGCGGTCCTACATGCAGATCCGCATCTGGTCGGCCCCTGCTGCGATTGCGATTTATGCCATCACCGGCTGGCTGATTGCCCAAGAACGCACCCGTGCGGTGCTGGTCATTCAGGTCTGGATGAACGGGCTGAACATCCTGCTGGACCTGTGGTTTGTTCTAGGGCTCAACTGGGGCGTCGAAGGGGTGGCCTTGGCCACGTTCCTTGCGGAATGGACGGGGGCGGCATTGGGCCTTTGGTTCTGTCGCGCGGCCTTTGCCGTGCCAGCATGGCGCGACTGGCCGCAGGTGTTTGATGGCCCTCGTTGGGTTAATATGATGAAGATCAACGGGGATATCCTGATCCGGTCTTTGCTGCTGCAAGCGATCTTTGTGTCGTTCCTATTTCTCGGCTCGGGTCTTGGCGATGTAAAGCTGGCGGCCAATCAGGTGTTGCTACAATTCTTGATGATCACCGCTTATGCGCTGGATGGCTTTGCCTTTGCGGCCGAGGCGCTGGTCGGGAATGCCATGGGCCGCAAGCAACGCGATATCCTGCGGCGCAGTGCGCTGCTGACCAGCGGTTGGGGCTTGCTCGCCTGCGTGCTAATGACGGTCGGATTTGCGCTTGTTGGGGGCGCGGTCATCAATTTGATGACGACGGCCCCATTGGTCCGGGCCGAGGCATTGGCGTTTCTACCCTACGTCATAGCAGTGCCGGTTCTGGGCTGGGCGTCATGGATGCTGGACGGGATCTTCATCGGGGCCACGCGGTCGCGGGACATGCGTAACATGATGGTGGTTTCATTCGCCGTATATTGCGTTTGCGTGGCGGCTTTGCTGCCTATGCTGGGCAATCACGGGCTATGGATTTCGCTGTTGATCAGCTTTGTCGCGCGCGGCGTGACGCTTGGGTTGCGCTATCCGGCGCTTGAGCGGGCCGCGGCGTAGCGCGTTTTCTTTGAAGAAAACGGTCCGGAATTTTTGAAAAATTCCGCCTCAGCCCGCTAGCAAAGCATTTACGGCTTCTGGCGGACGGCCGATTACGGCTTTGCCGCCCTTAAAGACGATAGGGCGTTCAATCAGGATTGGGTTTTCAGCCATGGCTTGCAGCAAAACCGCATCCTCGCTGTCTTTGCTCAGCCCCAGCTCTTTGAACCGTGCCTCGCCTTTGCGCATCATCTCGATGGGGCGCAGGCCAAGCGCGGTGGCAGCCGCTTCCAGCTCTGCCATTGTGGGTGGGTTGTCCAAGTAACGCCGAACAGAGACCTCAGCCCCGGCGGTCTCGATCAGTGCCAAAGTCTGTCGCGACTTTGAGCAGCGCGGATTGTGCCATATGGTGATCACAGCCAGTCCTCGCGTTTGGTGCCCACGGCATCGGCCACCGATGCAAAACCGTCGCGGGCCAGCAGGTGATCCAGCCCCCGCGCGATATCAGCGGCAAGCGACAGGCCGCCGTAAACCAAGGCGGTGTAAAGCTGAACGGCCGATGCGCCTGCGCAAATCTTGGCATAGGCGTCTTGCGCCGATCCGATGCCACCGACGCCCACCAGCGGAATGTCGGTCAGTGTCGATAACCGGGCCAATACGCGGGTCGATTTCTCAAACAACGGCGCACCCGAAAGCCCGCCCATTTCATCGCGGTGCGGGCTGTGTAATCCGGCGCGGTCTAGGGTCGTGTTCGTTGCAATGATCGCCGCGACACCGGCCTGATTGGCCACATCGGCGACGTCCGTGATTTCGGCTTCAGTCAGGTCAGGTGCGATCTTCAGGAATACGGGCGTTGACCCACGCACGTCCATCACACCCGCCAAAAGTGCGGCCAGCGCGGCCTTGCCCTGCAAGTCGCGCAGCTTTTCCGTGTTGGGGGACGACACATTGACCGTGGCAAAATCCACGTGGTCGCGGGCGGCTTCCATGACGCGCGCGAAATCGGCGGCGCGGTCTGTGCTGGTTTTATTGGCCCCTAGGTTCAGGCCCACGGGAATGCCGGGCGCGCGGTCACGCAAACGCGCGCAAATTGCTTCCATGCCTTCGTTGTTGAACCCGAAGCGGTTGATCGCGGCACGGTCTTCGGTCAGGCGAAACAGGCGGGGTTTGTCATTTCCGGGCTGGGGCAGGGGCGTGGCGGCACCGACCTCGATAAACCCAAAGCCCGCTTTTGACAGTGGCGCAATGGCGGTCGCGTTTTTATCAAATCCGGCCGCCAGACCCACGGGGTTGGGCAGCGCCATTCCAGCCAATGTGGTTTTTAACCGGTCCGAGGTGACAGGCCCCGGCATAGGTGCCAACCCCATCCGCAAGGCCGAGATCGCGAGGCCATGCGCGGCCTCTGGGTCGATCTGGCGCAGGGCGCGCAGGCCGATGGTTTCCGCGAAACGTTTCATGCAAATTCATCCGTTATGGGCAGCGGTCCGCTGCGGATCAGCCGCGATGTGATGACAGCGGCCTGACGGTGTATCACGGCCTGCTTGTAGCGGGGGTCTGTTATCATCTGCAAAAATGCATGGGCGTTGGGATAGTTGGCGATGAACATGATATCCCATGCCTCGTCGCTTGGGCCGATCAAGGTCGTCTCGAACTGACCACGCCAGATGATGGACCCACCAACGTCAGCCAACACAGGGCCGCTTGCGGCACCGTAGTTCTTATAAGCTTCGCCACCGCTCAGCCCCTTGCCCGATAGCGCATGATCGCTTTGGTAATCCGCAACATCGCGCAATCGAACAAGGTTAAGCATGTTCAAAGGCGTGTCGCGGTCCAGCCCCTTGAAGGCATCAAATTGCGCGCGGTCGGGGTCCAGATAATTGGTCACGCTGTTTCAAACCCCGCCGGAAACTGATGGGCACCGTCGTGCAGGGGCAAAGGTTGCGCCCAAGCGACGTCGGACAATAAAAGATCGCGATAAAGATGGGGGAATTCGGCACCGCCGCGCGACACCTCCCATTTCAGGGCGTCACCCAACCGGTCTGTTTCTACGGCAAGCAGAAATAACCCATCCTCGCCCGCGAAATGTTTCGCTGCCGTTTCGGCGGCTTGGGTCGCGGTTGAGAAATGGACATAGCCATCAGCCACGTCAATCGGCGCGCCTTGGGTCTTGCCCGCGTTGCGCAGTGTTTGCCATTCGTCGCTACGAAAGATTTTGTATATCAACATGGATGCCGTGATGCCTTGGTGGCGGCAAACGGTCAAGACCTGTGCAGGGCAGGGTGTCTTGTGCGCCTTGACCTTGGGGCAAGCCATGGTTGGTGCAAATGATCTTTGACAGATGGCAAGACGGAGGCCACGATACAGCATAATTACAACTCTAAGGGGACCACCATGAAACGATTCCTGACCGCCACCGCCGCGCTTGCTTTGACAGCGGGTGTTGCGCAGGCCGATTACAACCTGACCATTCTGCACACCAATGACTTTCACGCCCGGTTTGAGCCGATCAGCAAATATGATGGTCCGTGTTCATCCGATGACAACGCCGAGGGCAAATGCTTTGGCGGTACGGCCCGTTTGGTCAACGCGATCAAAGATGCCAAGGCGCGGACCAACAACTACATTCTGGTAGATGGGGGCGACCAGTTCCAAGGGTCGCTGTTCTATACCTATTACAAGGGCCAGATGGCCGCCGAAATGATGAACAAGCTCGGCTATGACGGCATGACCGTCGGCAACCACGAATTCGATGACGGCCCAGAAGTGCTGGCCGGATTTATGGACGCGCTTGAATTCCCGATCCTCATGTCCAACGCCGATATTTCTGCTGAGCCGCTTTTGGCGGGCAAGCTGGCAAAATCAGCCGTGCTTGAACGTGGCGGCGAAAAAATCGGCCTGATCGGTTTGACGACCGAAGACACGAGCGAATTGGCCAGCCCCGGCGAAAACGTGATCTTTACCGATTCCGTTGCGGCCGTGCAGGGCGAAGTTGACCTGCTGACCGCACAAGGCGTGAACAAGATCATCGTGCTCAGTCACTCCGGCTATAGGGTCGATCAGATGGTCGCGGCAAACACCACCGGTGTTGACGTGATCGTTGGCGGCCACTCGAACACGTTGTTGTCCAACTCCAACGACCGTGCCGAAGGGGCATACCCCACGATGGTCAACGAAACGGCCATCGTGCAGGCCTATGCCTATGGTAAGTATCTGGGCGAATTGAACGTCACCTTCGATGATGACGGCAACCTAAAAGAAGCATCAGGTGAACCTGTGTTGATCGACGCGGCTGTTGTCGAAGACGAAAGCACCGTGGCGCGCATCGCCGAACTGGCGCAACCGCTGGATGAGATTCGCAACAAGGTTGTGGCTGAAACATCCGAGATGATCGAAGGCGACCGTTCTGTTTGCCGGGTTATGGAATGCGCAATGGGCAACCTGATTGCCGACGCGATGCTGGCCCGTGTGGCCGACCAAGGCGTGCAAATCGCGTTCCAGAACAGCGGTGGTATCCGGTCCTCGATCGACGCGGGCGAGGTTACTATGGGCGAAGTTCTGACGGTGCTGCCGTTCCAGAACACGCTGTCCACGTTCCAGGTGACGGGTGCTACGGTAATCGAGGCGCTTGAAAACGGTGTGAGCCAGATCGAAGAGGTTGCAGGCCGTTTCCCACAAGTGGCGGGCATGACCTATGCCGTTGATGCAAAAGCCGAAGTTGGTAGCCGTATCAGTGACGTGATGGTCGCTGGCGAACCGATTGATCCGGCCAAGGTCTACGGTGTTGTGTCCAACAACTACGTACGCAATGGCGGCGACGGCTATGCGATGTTCAAGACAGCCGAAAACGCCTATGATTACGGCCCTGACGTCGCAGATGTCACCGCCGAATTCATCGCGGCCAACGGGGCCTACACGCCCTATGTCGATGGTCGCATCACGCTGAAATAATATAGACCTTCACAGCTTTAAGGCGCGCCATCGCGAAATGGCGCGCCTTTTTTCTTGGCGTTTATGCCCCCGATGCTCAGGCCGAAAGCTCTGCCCGCAGCCACAGCAGATAGTCGTCGATACCTGTCTCATCCCGTTTACAATATGACCATTTCTGGTGCTTCTGAACCATGATGAAACCGGCCTGTTTTAATAGGTCTAAATGCCTGCTGGCGGTCGGTTGCGCGACAGATAGCGCCTCTGCGATCAGTGTCATGCAAACGCCAAATTCTACAGGATCCGCCGACCACTGGTCCCCAAAATGCTGCTGCGGCGCTGACAGCAGACGCAGGATTTTCATCCGCGTCTCACTCGCCATCGCTTTTATCTGTATTGATCTACTCATTTCACCATCATATCGTAAGTTAGCTAAATGACAATGTGATAGTGAAAGATGCGCCAATGCTGGAATTGCCGAACACATCAATCATTGAAAATAATGCGGTGAAATGGGGCGTCTGCGGCTCCGGCCCACCGCTTGTTGCGATCCACGGGACGCCGTTTTCATCGCAGGTCTGGCGCAGGATCATTCCGCAGCTGGCCGATCTAAGAACCGTCTACTTCTTTGATCTGGTCGGCTATGGGCAGTCCGAGATGCGCGAAGGCCAAAATGTATCATTGGGTTTGCAAAACCGGGTTCTGGCCGCACTGTTTAAGGAGTGGGGCATAAGCCGCCCCGACGTGCTAGCCCATGATTTCGGCGGCGCGACGGCCTTGCGCGGCTATTATATCGACCAACTGCGTTATCGCTCTTTGACGATCTTTGATGCTGTTGCCATGGCACCTTGGGGTTCGCCCTTCGTTCAGCATGTGCGCAAACACGAGGCCGCATTCGCTGGCATGCCTGACTATATGCACCGCGCATTGCTGGCGTCATATCTGCAGACCGCAGCGCATAATCCGCTCTCGAAAGAGGCGTTGGAAATATACAGCGCCCCGTGGCTCGGCCCGGTCGGGCAGCCCGCCTTTTATCGGCAAATCGCGCAGATGGACCAGAAGTTTACCGACGAGGTTCAGGGGCTATATGCGCCGCTGGATTGTCCCGTCACCGTCCTGTGGGGCGAGAACGATGACTGGATTCCCTATGCAAAGGGGGAGGCGCTGGCCGGTCTGATCTCGGACCGCCCGTGCGTTCCGGTCAAGAACGCAGGGCACCTTGTTCAAGAGGACCGGCCGGAAGCTATCGTGGCTGCTATGTTAAAGCAGATAATGCCGGTATCCCAGTAATCCTGTCCCCTGCAACGAAGGTTCAACAGCAGTATCGTGACCTAGTTACTTAGAGGCGGTTCATCAAAGCTGATGGTGCCCTCGAAGGCACCGTTACCCGTGGAGCTGGTGAAAACCAGTGGCGACGCTGCATCAACCACATAGCTAAAGGTACTACCCGTGCTCAACGCCTCTGACTGCCAAGATTCATCGGCCGCTTTTACCGTTCTTGAACCCTCGGAGTTGTTGGTAAAGTTGATTGTATCGCCGGCATCAACATAGGTGACAGCGGGAAAGAACGCCTGATCCAAAATCATAACGTCATGTGTCTGGGCAAGAACGGCAGTGCCGTTCGTTGCCAAAGTGAATGCTGCAAAGGCTGCAGCGGCCTTGCGAAAAGAAATAGGCATAGTGAATGCTCCTGACAGCGGCCCCACCCGGTTACAGTTAAGTATCGCTTAAAATGGAATTGTGACGGAAATAGGGCGTTGTGCGCGGTCGCTCCTAAAGGTTTTCGCCCGTCTGGGTGGCGAGCCACGCCTTGAATGACCGCAACGCGGCGGTTTCCACGCGATCCTCAGGCCAGACCAGATAATAATTCCCAATGCTTTGTGTCGTCTGGGTCGATGCCAGAACCAACTGTCTCGTGCGCAAATAGGGATCAGCCGAAAAGGTGGGCAGCAAGGCAACGCCCAGCCCGTGCACCGCCGCCTGTGCCATGGTCGAAAACTGGTCAAAGATCATGCCGGACGGGGGCGTGTCAGTAACCCCAAGCGCCTCAAGCCAGCGCGCCCAGCCCCTTGGCCGGGTCTCAAGATGCAATAGCGGAAAGCGCAGGATGTCGGCGGGGCTGTCCAGCGGCGCATTCAGTAATTCGGGCGCGCAAACCGGCACAACGGTTTCCGGCATCAAGTGCAGATAGGCGGCACCGGGCCAGTCTTCCTTGCCAAAATGTATGGCCGCATCAAAGGGGCTGTTTTGGAATGAGAACGGGTTGAGCCGCGTGCTCAGGTTCACGGTGACCTCTGGGTGGGCTTGGGCAAAATCGCGCAAACGCGGTGCCAGCCAGTGCATGCCAAACCCGGGCAGGATGGCAAGGTTCAGCGCCCCGGCCATTGGGTTTGTACGTGCCGAAATAGACGCCTGCGCCAGCCTGTTCAGGATTTCGCGCACCTGAATGACATAGCTTTTCCCGGCTTCTGTCAGCACCAATTGTCTGCCTTGCCGGTCCATCAGCGCGACGCCAAGCTGGTCCTCAAGGGTCTTCAGCTGCCTGCTGATCGCGCTTTGGGTCAGGGACAGCTCAAGCGCCGCTTGGGTTGCGCTGCCCAGCCGTGCAACAGCCTCAAAAGCCAGCAATGCGTTGATCGAGGGTAGAAAGCGACGGGGGGCTATCATATGACTAAAACTCATAAGGCTAGGATAAAGCAGCGATAGTATTCCGCGCCGGTTTTTGCAATAGTTCGCTCAAACCTACACCCCTTGGGAGGATACAGAATGAACGCCGAAGCTCCAGTTCTTAAGGCCAAAGATGCGCCAAACATGAGCAGCTTTGATTGGACGGACCCGTTCCGTCTGACCGATCAGCTGACCGAAGACGAACGCATGATCCAAGAGAGTGCGCGCGCCTATGCTCAAGAAAAGCTGCAACCCCGCGTAATCGAAGCCTTTGCGAACGAAAGCACAGACCCTGCGATTTTCAAGGAAATGGGCGACATGGGCCTGTTGGGCGTCACAGTGCCTGAGGAATACGGCGGGCTGGGCGGCAACTATGTGTCCTACGGTCTGGTTGCACGCGAAGTTGAACGTGTGGACAGCGGATACCGGTCGATGATGTCCGTGCAGTCCAGCCTGGTGATGTACCCGATCTATGCATACGGGTCCGAGGCGCAGCGCAAAAAGTACCTGCCCAAACTGGCAAGTGGTGATTTCATCGGCTGTTTTGGCCTGACGGAACCGGATGCCGGGTCTGACCCCGCAGGTATGAAAACACGCGCCGTGAAAACGGCAAATGGCTACAAGCTGATCGGGTCCAAAATGTGGATTTCGAACGCGCCGATTGCGGATGTTTTCGTTGTTTGGGCAAAATCCGAAGAACATGGCGGAAAAATCCGCGGCTTCATCCTTGAGAAAGGCATGAAAGGGCTTTCCGCACCAAAGATCGGTAACAAACTGTCCCTGCGTGCATCGATCACCGGTGAAATCGTGATGGATAACGTCGAAGTCGGCGAAGACGCCCTGCTGCCGCATGTTGAAGGCCTCAAAGGTCCGTTCGGCTGTCTGAACCGCGCGCGCTATGGCATCAGCTGGGGTGTTCTGGGCTCGGCTGAATTCTGCTGGCACGCGTCTCGTCAATATGGCTTGGACCGCAAGCAGTTCAACAAACCGCTGGCACAAACCCAGTTGTTCCAGAAAAAACTGGCCGACATGATGACGGAAATCTCGCTCGGGCTTCAGGCATCCTTGCAGGTTGGTCGCTTGATGGACCAAGCCAATGCCGCGCCCGAGATGATCTCGATTGTGAAACGTAACAACTGCGGCAAGGCCTTGGACATCGCGCGCATGTCGCGTGACATGCACGGCGGCAATGGCATTAGCGGCGAATACCAGGTGATCCGCCACATGATGAACCTTGAGACGGTGAACACCTATGAAGGTACACATGACGTCCATGCGCTGATCCTGGGCCGTGCCCAAACCGGCCTTCAGGCGTTTTTCTAAAGACGGAATGAGGGGGCTGTCTGCCCCCTCAAACTCCCCCGAGGATATTTTAAAGCCAGAGAAGCGCGGAAGAGGTTCCCTTTTCTCTGGCTCTTAAATATCCCCGCCGGAGGCACCTTTTGGATGGGCCTTTGGCAAACTCGGAAGGGTGACGATGGACCGCGTACAGATTGTTCATGACAATTTCCTGCGTCGCGTTGCGGCGCAGGATTTTCCTGTTGGCGGGCCGGTGACACCCGGTTTGGATAACGCGTCGGCTGTTGGGCTGTATCGTGCGCAGGTTTTGTCCCGTGCACTGGATCTGCAAAGCCGTGTGATGCAGGCAAATAAACAGGGTTTCTATACCATCGGGTCCAGCGGGCACGAAGGTATGGCCGCCGTTGCCCATGCCCTGCGGCCTGATGATATTGCGTTTCTTCATTACCGGGATGCAGCGTTTCAAATAGCGCGTGCGGATCAGGTCGGCGGGCAAGATATGTTGCGCGACATGTTGCTGTCGTTTGCCTGTTCTTCGGATGACCCCACCAGTGGTGGGCGTCACAAAGTATTGGGCAGTCGTCGGCTGATGATCCCGCCGCAGACCTCGACCATTGCCAGCCATCTGCCCAAGGCTGTTGGCGCGGCCCATGCGTTGGGTCTGGCGCGACGTAATCCGCCCGAGCATAGATTGCTGCATCATGATGGTATGGCAATGTGCAGTTTCGGGGATGCATCAGCGAACCACTCCACTGCGCAGGGGGCCATCAATGCCGCCTGTTGGACTGCCGTTCAGGGTGTCCCTTTGCCCTTGCTCTTCGTGTGCGAGGATAATGGCATTGGCATTTCCACCAAAACCCCAACCGGGTGGATCAAGGCTTCTATGTCGGCGCGCCCGGGTCTTACGTATTTTGAAGCGGACGGATTGGACCTGTTCGGGGCTTATTCCGCTGCCAAAGCGGCGGCTGATTTCGTGCGCAAGCACCGCAAGCCTGCCTTTCTGCATCTGCGCACTGTGCGGCTTTATGGGCACGCGGGGGCCGATATCGCGACAAGTTATCTGCCGAAATCCGAGGTCGAGGCCGACGAGGCGAATGATCCGTTGTTGCATACTGTGCGTCTGTTGATTGAGGCTGGTGCTTTGACTGCAGGCGAAGCATTTGCGATTTATACCGAAACATTGGACGCCGTCGCAAAGGCTGCAGATGATGTGGTGACCCGCCCTCATCTGAAATCAGCCGCAGATGTGATGGCCAGCATTGTGCCGCCAAAACGCCCCTGTGCGCTGGTCAATGGCCCATCCGACGCGCGCCGCGCAGAGCTGTTCGGGGGTGAAATTAACCAGATGCCTGCCCCGCAGCCGCTGTCCAAGATCATCAATTGGGCGCTGCATGATCTGATGCTGGCCCATCCCGAAACGCTGATCATGGGCGAGGATGTCGGTCGCAAGGGCGGCGTTTACGGCGTCACGCAAAAGCTGCAAACGCGCTTTGGTCCGGCCCGCGTGGTGGATACTTTGTTGGATGAGCAATCCATTCTGGGTTTCGCCATTGGTGCCGCGCATAACGGTTTTGTCTCGATGCCCGAGATTCAGTTTCTGGCCTATCTGCACAACGCCGAGGATCAGTTGCGCGGCGAGGCGGCAACCTTGCCGTTTTTCAGCAACGGGCAATGGACCAATCCGATGGTGCTGCGCATTGCGGGGCTGGGCTATCAAAAGGGGTTTGGCGGGCATTTCCACAATGATAACTCCTTGGCTGTGTTGCGAGATATCCCGGGCATCATCATCGCTTGCCCTTCGACGGGTGCCGATGCTGCGATGATGCTGCGCGAGGCTCATCGTCTTGCGCGTGAAGAGCAGCGGGTCGTTGTCTTTGTTGAACCCATTGCCCTTTATCCCATGCGAGATCTGCTGGAAGCTGGTGATGGCGGCTGGATGACGTCCTATCCCACGCCCGGCCAACGCATTGGTTTGCAAGACATTGGCGTGCATGGGGATGGCTTGGATTTGGCAATCGTGACCTATGGCAATGGCCACTACCTTAGCCGGCAAGCTCAGGCCGATTTGGCTGCCCAAGGGGCGGCCGCAAGGGTGATCGACATGCGCTGGCTTGCCCCCTTGGCCGAAGATGCGATCATCGCCGCCATTGGCGACCGCCCCGCTCTGATCGTGGATGAATGTCGCCGAACAGGTGGCCAAGCCGAAGCCATCATGGCGCTGATGCGCGAACGCGGCGTCGTCCGTTTCGCCCGCCTCACGGCCGAAGATAGCTTTATCGCGACGGGGCCGGCCTACGCGGCGACACTGCCCTCTCGCGAGGGTATCGTTGCCGCGTCATTGGCGTTGCTGAAGAGCTAAGTCGGTTTACGCGCCCAGTTCCGCGATAATCCTAGCGGCGTCATCACGGTCACTCAGCCACCATTCGCTGTCTGTGATCTGCTGTGCTCGACCTGCATCAAATCGGGTTTTGATCACACGCGCCGGGCTGCCCGCGACCACCTCGAAAGGGGCGACGTCGCGGGTGACAACCGAGTTTGCGCCGATCACGGCACCATTGCCGATGGTCACGCCGCGCAGGATAATACTTTGCGCCCCAATCCACACATCGTGGCCGATGACGCAGGGATCGCGGGTCAGGCTCTCAAATGCATCGCTTTGAAATTCGGTCGAGGTGGAAACGTGGGTCATGTCATGTTCGCCCGGTCCGATAATCACGCTATCCCCAATCGAACAATACCTGCCGATTTCTGCGGCTGATACCGAACAGTTTTTGCCCAGATAGCTATAGCTGCCGATGCTCGAATGTTTGTCGACAAACGTGCCCCGTTGTATTTTAACGCCTGCGCCAATCGCGGCACGCAAGGATACATCGATACTTTTAATCCGGGTGCCGTGTTTGCGATTAAAGAGCTTGAGTGCCAGTTGTTTTATCATCGCTCATGTTCCTTTCTGGTCCACGGGTGCGCCGCCCTGAAATGCGTTCCCATTGGCGTAATCACAGGGGGCTTCCTGCATTTGCAAATGCAGATCTGATCCCGAATAGGGATGCGCACGCGCCAGTCCTTCGTCCACATCGATCCCTAAACCGGGGGCGGTCGGGGCATCGATAAATCCGTCGTTGACGCGTATGCTCCCCTTGATCAGTTGATCGTGAAATGGTGTTTCGATGCATTCGCACATCAGGATGTTGGGAATTGAAACGGCCAGATGAATATTCGCGGCCCACTCAACCGGACCTGCATACAGATGTGGCGCGATCTGCGCATTATACACTTCGGCCATGGCTGCGATCTTCTTTGTCTCCCCAATGCCCCCTGCGCGGCCCAATGCGGGCTGCAAGATCGCAGCAGCACCGGCGCGCAATACAGGCGCGAATTCCGCCTTCGTGGTCAGGCGCTCACCTGTCGCGATGGGGATGCCGACGCTGCGCGCCACGACGGCCATTTGTTCGACCGCGTCTGGCGGGATCGGCTCTTCGTACCACAGCGGGTTATAGGGGGCGATGGCTTGACCTAAACGAATGGCCCCTGCGGTGGTGAACTGCCCGTGGGTGCCAAACAGCAGATCGGCCTTGTCGCCCACCGCCTCGCGGATTGCTTTGCAAAACGCAACCGACTGGCTGATATCGGTCATCGCAGGCATATGCCCGCCACGCAGGGTATAGGGGCCGGCAGGGTCAAACTTGATCGCGGTATAGCCCCTTGCTACGCAATCAAGCGCCGATTCCGCGGCCATTTCGGGCGAGGTCCAGAAGGTTGCGATGTCATGATGGGGCAGCGGGTACAGATAGGTATAGGCGCGCACGCGGTCATTCATCTTGCCGCCAATCAGCGCATAGACAGGGCGGTCACGGTCTTTGCCCAATATGTCCCAGCATGCGATCTCAAGCCCGGAAAACGCCCCCATCACCGTCAAATCAGGCCGCTGGGTGAAGCCCGACGAATAGGCGCGGCGAAACATCAACTCTATGTCTTCGGGGTTCTGACCTTGCATATGCCGCTCGAACACATCCGCGATCACCGCGCGCATCGCCTCTGGCCCGACTGACGACGCATAACATTCGCCCCAGCCCACAATACCTGTATCCGTCGTCACCTTCACCAAAATCCAATACCGCCCGCCCCACCCCGGTGCAGGGGGTGCCGTCACAATTACATCCAAATCCTGAAGCTTCATTTTGCGGCCCTATCTTCCAAATGGATTAAAATCCCGGGGGTGCGGGGGCTGGCCCCCGCTTTTGGTGTGTGTGGGGGCTGGCCCCCACTGGTGGCGTGTGTGGGGGTGGCCCCCAATTGGCGATGTCATTACGGCAAAGGTGGCTGGGCTTGGCCCAAGACGCAAGCGTGAACCTACGCCAGATGAACCCTCACGCGTTAATCTTTGGGGCGCGCCATCGCATGAAAATTGCCACAGCAATAAAGGTGAGCAGGACCGATAGTAGAAACGGCGCGCCGGGGAAATAATATGCAGTGTCGGGCGCGGTGAAGGCCGCAAATGTGCCGGTCATCGCCAGCGGTGCGATTACCATCGCCAAGGCCGATGCCGAGGTCAGCACCCCTTGCAGTTCTCCTTGGGCATTTTGGGCCACCGATTGCGACATGATCCCTTGCAAGGCGACGGGGATCACCCCGGCAACCGCCGCCATTGGTGTCAGGATCAAAACGGCTGTGCTGGATGTCACCACCGCGATCAAAAAGAACGTCACCACGCTAAAAACATATCCGAAGAAAACGGTGCCGCGTTCGCCCAGCTGTTTCAGCACAGGGCGGATGATACCGGCTTGTACGATGGCGATGGATAGCCCGAACAGGGCAAGCGACCCGCCGATCATCGACGGCGACCAATTGAATTGCGCCTTGCCAAAATAGCTCCAGACTGACGGATAAACGGCAAAGGCGAGGTGATAGAGGAAATAGACCAGTAACAGACGTCTTATGCCCGGTAATTGGCCCAGATGCTTGACGGCACCCAAGGGGTTGGTGCGGTGCCATGACAGGGGCCGCGCGTTTTCGCGCGTTACGGTCTCTTTCAATACGAACCAGCCAAAGGCGACATTGCTGGTGGCCAGCACGGCGGCGGCCCAGAACGGTGCGCGGGTACCGAACTCGGCCAGAAACCCGCCTGCGACGGGCCCCAATACAAACCCGATGCCGAATCCCGCACTCACCAGCCCGAAATTTGCCGCGCGGTCTTTCGGGGCAGAAATATCGGCCATATAGGCGCTGGCCGTGGCTGCGGTCGCCGCTGAAATGCCGCCGATCACACGGCCCAAAAGCAGCAACCAAATCGACCCGGCCAGTGCCATCAACACATAATCCAAGGCCATCACTGTCAGCGAGGTCAGCAAGATCGGGCGGCGTCCGAACCGGTCCGACAGGCTGCCGACCAAGGGGCTGAACAGGAACTGCATCACTGCAAAGGTGGTTGCCAAAACCCCGCCCCACAGCGCCGCTTGGGATAGATCAGCGGCGCGGACTTCTTCGATAAGATCGGGCATGACGGGGATGATCAGGCCGATGCCCATGGCATCGATCATGACGGTCGCTAGAATGAACAGCGTTGCCGGCCGCACGAAGTCAGAGCGCCTGCGCGCGTGCGACAAAGGCTTGGGCATCAGCGGCGGCATGGCCCATTTGCTGGGCCGGGTCGAACAGGTCGGCTGGCAGCGCGGGGTAATCGGCGCGGGCCAGATCACCCAAGGGCACCTGTTTGTCCTGCGCCTCGCGGCACAACCGTTTGGTTACGGCTTGTGCGTCGGGGCGGGGCATAAGCTCTGCCAATGCAAAGCTGAGCGCCTCTGCGTGGATAAGACCCAACCCGCCAGTCAACGCGTTGTGCATCTGAACCGGATGCGGCGCGAGGCCGTCGACTAAGGTTTTTGCATGGTGCAGGGCGGACGCAAGGCACAGCGCCAGCTGCGGCACCGCCATCCATTCGGCAAACCACGCCCCGCCATCGCGCTGATGCTGATGGGCCGCAGCGGCCTGCAATGTGGCGCGCTGGCCGGTGAATTGATGGCCAAGCGCGATGATCGCCGACGGTCCAACGGGGTTTTGCTTTTGCGGCATGGTCGATGACGCGCCGGGCGCACCAAGGGCGATTTCCCCGATGCCGGTCATGGTCAGACCCACCATGGATTGCGCCATATGCGACAGCGCCGCCATGACCCGCCCTTGCCAATCGGCGATGCGCAGGATCGGGCCGCGATCAACATGCCAGCTGCGTTTGGGATCGTTTAGGCCAAGCGCTTTGGCCAGTGCCGCGCGGGTTTCGGCGGCTTGGAGGCCAAGCGCAGAGCCCGTACCCGCAGCGCCGGACAGGGACACGAACAGCGATGTTTTGCGCAAGGCGTCCAGTTCCTCAATCGCGTCGATCAGCGGCATACCCCATTCGGCCAGAACCGCGCCCCAGCTGGTGGGGGTGGCGTGCTGCCCATAGGTGCGCGCTGGCAGGGGGAGGGTTTTGTGATCCTCAGCCGCCGCCGCAAGGGACGCGACGAGGGCGCGCAGGTCGGTTTCAGCCAGACCCAATGCCTGACGCAAGCGCAACATCAACGCGGTGTCGATGATATCTTGGCTGGTGGCCCCCCAATGCACGTGTTGCGCAAATTCAGGGGCCTGCATTTCGGCGCGGAACTGCGCCAGCAGTCCCGGTACGCTGACCCCGTTTTCGCCCGTGGATTTGGCGATGGCACCGGGGTCGACCTGAATTTCCAATGACGCACGGTGGATCGCCGCCGCACTCATCTCGGGGATCACCCCAAGCGCGCCTTGCACCTTGGCCAGCGCCCCTTCGACCAGCAGCATCGCGCGGATCGCGGCGGTGTCCGAAAACAAGCGTCCGGCATCCCCCGTCGGGAACAGTTGCGCATAAAGGGGGCTGTCGAAAACGCTGGCGGCCATGGGTTACCTCTTGAGGATCGTATCAATAATCTGCGCCAGCCCTTTGGGGTCAGCAAAGAACGGCGAATGCCCGGTCGACATCTCATAGACATCCGCGCTTGGCCAGTCTTTGGTCATGGTCACCTGATAGGCGGGCGGAATGGTCCGATCATCCATACAGCGGATATAGCTGCGCCGTTTGGCGTCGGCGCGGCTGGTATCGGGCAGGGCGGTAGTGGTCGGGGCAACGGCCTGCGCGCATAGCTGCGGATAGGCGAAAGCGGCAACACCTTCGGGGCAGTCGTTATAGAACAGCCCTTCGGTCATGGTCGGATCAAGGGTAAAGCTTTTGCCATCCTCGCGCATCCTAACTGCTGGCATCAACGGCTGGCTGGGCGCCTGTTTGCGCATATCGGCCAGTGTCAGGCCGGGGGCGGCGACATAGGCGCAGAGATAGATCAACTGCGCCATCGCATCGGGGTTCTTTTGCGCGGCAGCGCTGATCACAAATCCGCCCATGGAATGGCCCAAGACAACGGTGTCCGGCGTGCATGCCGCCAGCACGGCATCAGCATAGCTGTCCAGCGTGACGTCATTCACGGGCGTCTGATCCGCCCCGTGGCTGGGCAGGTCAATGGCGCGGGGGCTGTGGCCAAGCGCGGTCAGTTCGGGGATTAGATCGCGCCAGCACCATGTACCGTGGCACGATCCGTGCACCAAAAGGATATCAGACATGCCCGACGCTTTTCAGGAAATCGGTCAGAATCTGCGCGTATTCCACGGGGTTTTCGACGCAAGGCAGGTGGCCGGTTTTGCGGATGATGTGGAATTTCGACCCCGGTATCAGATCAACGGTTTCACGTACCAGATCGGGCGGGGTCGATCCGTCTTCGGACCCTGCGATGCCAAGGCATGGCAGGCGCAACCCGGCAGTTGGCGTATAGAAATCCGTGCCGGAAATCGCGGCAGAGCATCCTGCATACCCATCCCGTTCCTGACGGGTCACCATGTTGCGCCACAGCTCAAGCTCGGGCGTGGCGCGAAAATCTGCCGCGAACCAGCGTTCCATGATCGTGTCCGCAAGGCTTTCAATACCGTTTTCTTGAACCGCTTTGATGCGATCCGCCCACATTTCGGGCGTGCCGATCTTGGCTGCAGTATTTGACAATACCAACGCGCGGATCAGGTCCAGCCGCTTGGTGGCCAGCCCTTGGGCGATCATGCCGCCAATCGACAGGCCCACAAAGACGCTGTCTTTGACGCCCAGAAAGTCCATCAGTTTTTCTGTGTCCGAGATAAGCGCACCCATCGAATAGGGGGCAGGCGGGCAAGTGGACAGGCCATGCCCGCGCTTGTCAAATCGGATGATCCGCAGCCCCTTGGGCAGCAGGGGCAGGATCGGATCCCACAGGCGCATGTCGGTGCCAAGCGAATTGGCGAACACCACGGGTGCCCCATCATCGGGGCCATCGACGCGGTAATGCAGGCGGACATCGCCAGTATTAAAAAGCTTCATGGGGCAGGGTCCTTTTTTAGGTCACGTAAGGGTGGCAAGGGCGCGGGCGAACATATCGGCATCCACATTCCCGCCGGAAATCGTAACGATGACATCCTCGCCTTCGATCTGATCGCGCCGGAACAGGGCCGCCGCAAGGGCAATCGCACCGCCGGGTTCAGCGACCACCTTAAGGCGGTTGAACGCTTGGCCAACGGCCTGCAGCGCCTCGTCATCCGTGGCGACAAGGCCGGGGCCACACAGCCGTTGCATGATCGGAAAGGTCAGATCGCCGGGTTGCGGCGTGACGATCGCATCGCAAATCGACCCAGACGGCGCAGCATTCCGCACGACGCTGCCTTGGGCCAGTGACCGCGTGACATCGTCAAAGCCTGCGGGTTCGGCGGGGCGCACGCGCAGGCCGGGGGCATCAGCCTCAAGTGCCAGCGCAATGCCCGAGGTCAGCCCGCCACCACCGCAACACACGACCACATCGGCGGATGTGATGCCCAGTTCGGCGGCTTGCTGCGCAATCTCCAGGCCGGTGGTGCCTTGGCCGGCAATCACTTGCGGATCGTCATAGGGCTTGATCAGCGTCAGACCGCGCTCGGCCGCTAGTTTGGCACCGATGGCGTCACGGTCTTCGGTTGCACGGTCATACAGCACCACCTCGGCCCCAAGGGCGCGGGTGTTTTCGACTTTCAGACGCGGCGCATCTGAAGGCATAATAATAACGGCTGTCACCCCATGTCTTTGCGCGGCCAAGGCGACACCTTGCGCGTGGTTGCCGCTGGAAAACGCGATCACGCCCTTGGCGCGGGTGGCCGGGTCAAGGGCCGACAACGCCGACCAGCCGCCGCGAAATTTGAAACTTCCGGTGTGTTGCAGGCATTCGGGTTTCACCCAGACGCGGCGACCCGCGATTTCATCCAGAAACGGCGAATTCAGCAGCGGCGTGCGGCGCGCGTGGCCCTCAAGCCGTGTTGCGGCGGCGCGGATCATCTCGATATTCATGCCATGGCCTCTATCCATTTATGCAGGGCAGCAACTGCTTCGGGTTCGTCCAGAAACGGGATATGCCCGCGCCCGGGCACGCGGCCCACGATCATATCAGGGCGACGTTTTTCCATCTCTGCCAAGGTTTCTTCGCTCAGCAGGTTGGAATTCAGCCCTCGAATACATGCCACTGGCAGCCCTTCAAGCGCATCGAAATAGGGCCATAAATCAGGCGACGGGGCGCTGAACGCTTTCGCCACCGCGTCGCGCAGGTGTTTGTCATAGGTGATTTTCAGGCCCGTGTCGGTCTGGGTGTAATGCTTGACCGCTTCTTCCATCCAGCGGCTGTCTGGCACGCCCTCGAAATCGGGGAATAGGCCGGGCATGGCCGCAGCCAGTTCGGCATGGGATTTGGCGGCAGGGTTCCGGCCAATGAATTGCATGATATCATCCAGCCCCATCGTTTCGATATGCGGCCCCACGTCATTGAACGCGACGCCCAGCAGGCGGTCTTTGGCCCCCATCGCCAAGCCCATGGCGTTCAGCCCCCCGCGTGATGTGCCAAGGACCGCGACCTTGTCCAGCCCCAGATGCGCCAGCAGTTCCAGCGCATCGCGGCATTCAACGGGCGGTGAATAATGCGACCAGTCAGGATCGAAATCCGATTGCCCGCGCCCGCGATAATCCATCTTGATCAGACGATTGCCCGCCAGATGCGGCGTGACATAATCGAAATCAGCCGAGGTGCGTGTCAGCCCCGCCAAGCATAAGATCGGCAGGCCCGCGCCTTCGTCGGTGTAATATAGGTTTAGCCCGTCGGAAGAGGTGAAATGCGGCATCAGGCACCCGCCAACGCTGGAATTTCGCTAAGCTCTTTGAGGGTGTGCACGGGCGTCCAGGGTACACGGTCCATCGGCTCCGCGTTGCGGTTCACCCAAGCGGTCGTAAACCCGTATCCGGTGGCCGCGGCAGCATCCCAGCCATTGGATGACACAAACAGAACCTCGTCTTTGGCGCAGCCGAAATGCTGGCTGACCAGATCATAGACCCGCGCATCAGGCTTGAAGACGCCGACGCTTTCGACCGACAAAAGCGCATCCAAACTGTCATGTAGCCCGGCGGACTTCACCGCACCTTCCAGCATCTCCGGCGATCCGTTTGACAAAATCGCGGTGTTCAGCCCGGCCGCTTTCAACTGGCGCAGCATGGCGGGCACCTCTGGAAAGGCCTGAAGCTCCCAATACAGCGCCAACAGACGGGCACGCAGCGCCGGATCGCCGTCATGCCCTGTTTTCTCTAAGGTCCAATCCAAGGCATTTTGGGTGACCTCCCAAAAATCGACATGGGCATTTGCGACGGCGCGCAGCCATGAATACCCCAGCTGCTTTTGCCGCCAATAGTCCGCGACCTCTGGCCAGCTGTCCTTGAGGGCTGCAAAATCCGGCTCGCTTGCCGCCTGACGTGCCGCAGCGGTTACATCGAATAATGTGCCATAAGCGTCAAAAACGCAGGTGGTGATCGGCATCCTACCCTCCCTTGGTATGTCCAAATCCAAGATTGGCACGGGCGGGGGGGACAGAAAAGGCCGAAAACTGGCCCAATAAGGGTTTACGCCAGCGCGCAGGCTTGAAACACTGGGCACCGAACCCCAGAGCACCCGCGCAGACACGCGGCCTCTTGCATTTATCCCCATCCAGATCGGAGAGTTTTATGACGCAGGTTAAATCCGGCGATACCGTTGCTATTCATTACACAGGCACGCTGCTGGACGGCAGCACCTTTGACAGCTCGGACGGTCGCGAACCGTTGGAGTTTGTGGTCGGTTCAGGCCAGATCATTCCCGGCCTTGACGTGGCACTGCCCGGCATGGAAGTCGGCGACAAGAAAGTTGTCAAAATTGCCAGCGAAGACGCCTATGGCCCGCTGAACCCCGAAATGCGCCAAGCCGTGCCGCGCGAAGGTATCCCCGCCGATATCCCGCTTGAGGTCGGCACACAGTTGCAGATGCAAACACCTGACGGCCAAGCCATGCCTGTCATGGTGGTCGAAGTGGACGACGCGACCGTAACCTTGGATGCGAACCATCCCTTGGCGGGCAAAGACCTGCAATTTGATATCGAGCTGATGAAAATCGCCTAAGATATCCCATGCCAGCGCGGGGCATCCTGCGCTGGCACCGCAAAATTCGCCTTTTGCGACCCAAGCCGACAGGCACCAGTTCAAAAGAAACCGCTCGAACTGTGCGACGCAGCACAGTAAGCAGCGTCTATGAACCCAGATACCAACTTTGATATATTTCTCGTCGCGACACCCGGCCTAGAAGACATGCTCTTGGCCGAGGTCGTTGAAAAAGGCTTTGCCAATCCAACGCTGTCGCCCGGTGGTGTGACAGTGCAAGGCGGCTGGCCCGAGGTCTGGCGCGCCAATCTGGAACTGCGCGGCGCATCGCGTGTCTTGGCGCGGATCGGATCGTTTATGGCGTTCCATCTGGCGCAGCTTGATAAACGCGCGCGCAAATTTCCTTGGGCCGATGTGCTGCGCGCTGATGTACCTTTGCGGGTTCAGGTGACAACCAAAGCGTCCAAGATTTACCACGCCGGTGCCGCGACCCAGCGGATCGAAACGGCCCTGCGCGAAAGCCTAGGTGCTACGATCTCACCCGAGGCGTCGCTGGTCCTCAAGGTGCGCATTGACGACAACGTCGTAACGCTCAGCCTCGATACATCAGGCGAATCCCTGCACAAACGCGGCCACAAAGAAGCCATCGGCAAAGCACCGATGCGCGAAACTCTGGCCTCCCTGTTGCTGCGCCAAGCGGGCTATAGCGGAACCGAAACCGTCGTGGACCCGATGTGCGGGTCTGGGACATTTGTGATCGAAGCGGCCGAGATCGCCATGGGCATGAACCCCGGCCGCAGCCGCAGCTTTGCCTTCGAAAAACTCGCCAGCTTTGATCCCAAAGAATGGGAGGAAATGCGCGCTAAACCTCCGGTCGCAACTGACCTTCGTTTTTACGGATCAGACCGCGATGCAGGTGCCATCCGGATGATCACCGCCAATGCGGAACGTGCCGGGGTAGCAGACGTCGTGCATTTTGAAAACCACGCCGCGGGCGAGCTGACCCCGCCTGACGGCCCACCGGGCCTAGTTATCGTGAACCCGCCCTACGGTGGCCGCATCGGTAATAAAAAACTGCTCTATCCGCTGTATGGTACGCTGGGCCAAACGCTGCTGACCCGCTTCAAAGGCTGGCGAGTGGGCCTTGTCACGTCCGAACCACCCTTGGCCAAAGCAACGGGACTACCGTGGAAACCCCAAGGCCCGGCGATCGCCCATGGCGGCATGAAGGTCTGGTTCTACCAAACCCCACCGCTACGCTAGGCGCGGCACCCTATTTCCAAATGGCCTAAAATCCCGGGGTCCGGGGCAGCGCCCCGGTCCGCCGGTATAATCTGGTGCGCCTTTACAGGTTTTCCGCCTGCGGCATCCCCAGAACATGAAATCCACCATCAACGCGAATAATCTCGCCCGTGGTGCAAGCCCCTGCATCCGACGCCAGATAGACGGCCGTGCCACCCACAGCGTCAAGCGTGGCGTTTGACCGCAAGGGCGCGTTCATGTCGGTGTGCTTGTATGTCTTGCGCGCCCCGCCAATGGCAGCACCGGCAAGGGTCTTCATCGGGCCGGGGCTGATCGCATTCACGCGGATGCCCTCAGGGCCCAGATCATTGGCCAGATACCGCGTCGCAGATTCCAGCGCCGCCTTGGCCACACCCATAACGTTGTAATTGGGCACAACGCGGTTTGACCCTTGATAGGTCAGCGTCATCAAAGTGCCGCCGTTTTCCACCATCAAAGGATGCGCGCGGCGGGCGATTTCGATGAAGGAATAGGCCGAGATATCCAGCGAATGTTTGAAATTCGCACGCGACGTGTTCAGGAAACGGCCCGTAAGCTCGGATTTGTCGGAAAACGCGATGGCGTGAACGACGAAATCAATCGTCGGCCAACGCGCGCCAAGCTGTTCGAATGCGGCGTCCAAGGACGCATCGTCGGTCACGTCAACATCGACCATGAAATCGGACCCGACGCTTTCGGCCAGTGGTTTCAGGCGCGTGCCAAAGGCGTCACCCTGATAGGTGAACGCCAGTTCAGCGCCGGCTTCGGCCATCGCTTTGGCAATGCCCCAAGCGATGGACCGTTCGTTCGCGACACCCATGATCAGGCCGCGTTTTCCCTTAAGTAGATATGACATCTGCTGTCCTTACTCTTTAAACTTGGAAAGGATCATCGACCCGTTGGTGCCGCCAAACCCGAATGAGTTGGTCATCACAGAATCCAGCCCTGCATTATCGACCCGCTCAAGTGCGATCTCGGACGCATCCAGTTTGGGGTCCAGTTCGACCACGTTGATGGATTTTGCGATAAAGTCTTGCTTGAGCATCAGCAAACAGAACACGGCCTCAAGCGCGCCAGCGGCCCCTTGGGCATGGCCGGTCATCGACTTGGTCGAACTCACCGGCGGTGTTGACCCTTGGCCAAAGACGCGGCGAACCGCTTCGATCTCGCCCACATCGCCCACGGGGGTCGATGTGCCATGTGCGTTGATATAGCCGACCTTGCGACCTTCGGGTAGGGATTGCAGCGCCAGACGCATGGCGCGTTCGCCACCCTCGCCGGACGGGGCAACCATGTCGTGGCCGTCGGATGTGGCCGCGTAACCGGTCACTTCGGCATAGATCGTGGCACCGCGCGCTTTGGCATGCTCCAATTCCTCAAGCACCAGCATGCCGCCGCCGCCCGAGATGACGAACCCGTCGCGGTTGGCGTCAAAGGCGCGGCTCGCGGTTTCGGGGGCGTCGTTATATTTGCTGCTCATCGCGCCCATGGCGTCGAACAGGCAGGACAATGTCCAATCCAACTCCTCGCCGCCGCCGGCGAACATGACGTCTTGTTTGCCCATCATGATCTGCTCTGCTGCGTTGCCGATGCAGTGCAGGGATGTGGAACAGGCGCTGGTAATGGAATAGTTGATGCCTTTGATCTTGAACGCCGTGCTCAGGTTGGCACTGACGGTCGAGGACATGCATTTCGGTACGGCGAACGGCCCGATCCGTTTGGTAGCACCCGTGTCACGCACCACGTTATGCGCGGTGAACAGCGCCGATGTCGACGGTCCGCCCGACCCCGCTACAAGGCCGGTACGCGGATTGCTGATCTGATCCTCGCTCAGGCCCGCGTCAGCGATGGCTTGGGCCATGGCGATATAGGCATAGGCCGCACCGGCACCCATGAACCGCAACGCGCGTTTGTCGATGTGATCTGCGACATTGATCTTAAGCGTGCCTGCAACACGGCTGCGAAACCCGTGTTCGGCCATTTCGGGGCTCGCAACGATCCCGCTGGTTCCGGCCTTGAGCGATGCAAGCACCTCTTCAGCGTTGTTTCCGATGGATGAGACAATCCCCAACCCTGTGACGACGACGCGGCGCATGGCGCACTCCCTTAGTCCTACTGGGCGTATCGCCCTCGTTTAGCAGCCCCCATGCAGATGATCGGGCAAGGGGCCGCGTTGTTCTTTCGTTTGCCGCCAACATGGCGACAAATCAAGTCATCTCTCGGATCAGCTCTCCGACAGGGCGACTTTCATGTCTTTGACCATATAGATCACTTCGCCGTCGGCCTCGACGATGCCGTCGGCCACGCCCATGGTCAGGCGACGGGTCTGGATCGCTTTGGTGAAATCAATCTTGTAGGTCAGCATCTTGCGCTCCGGGCGCACCATGCCGGTCAGTTTGACCTCGCCCACGCCCAAGGCATAGCCCCGCCCCTGCCAGCCGCGCCAGCCAAGGTTAAAGCCGGTCAGCTGCCACAAACCGTCAAGGCCCAGACAGCCGGGCATGATCGGGTTGCCGGGAAAGTGGCAATCGAAAAACCACAGGTCCGGCGTGATGTCGAATTCAGCCGTGATATGGCCCTTGCCATGCGCGCCGCCATCGGCGGACACATCCGTGATCCGGTCCATCATCAGCATCGGCGGGGCAGGAAGCTGCGCGTTTCCGGGGCCAAAAAGTTCACCACGGGCGCATTTCAGCAATGCCTCTTTGTCGAAACTGGTGGGGTAATCGGCCATAATTCTGCGGCTCCTGCTGGCTATAATCAAAGTCGCGTTTGGTCTAGCATTGTGCCCGCTATGCCTGCAAGGGTTGTAGCGACATGGGCATTTCGGGTTTTTGTTTGAAAAGAGGGTGGTTTGCGCATTATATACATCCTTGAACAGACAATGAGTATGTAATGAACAAAGCGATGCAAGAGACCAGTTCCAAATGGCTCGCCACGGCGGGCCTGCGTCCGACACGGCAACGCATGACGTTGGCACAGTTGCTTGTGGGCGACGGTCATCATCGCCATGTCACCGCAGAAAGCCTGTTTGACGCGGCCAAAGGGCAGGGCGCTGCGGTGTCGCTGGCCACGGTCTACAACACATTGCGGGCGTTCTGCGAGGCGGGTCTGTTGCAAGAAGTCACCGTTGACGGATCAAAAAGCTATTTCGACACCAACACCCACGACCACCCCCATTTCTTTTGGGAGGATGAGGCCCGCCTGACCGACGCACCGTCCGACCAGTTGGTGATCGCACAGTTGCCCGACGCGCCCGAAGGCGCGGAAATCGCATCGGTTGATGTTGTGATCCGGTTGCGCCGCAAAAGCTAAACCGCTGGACGGTTCGCGCGGCGCTGCTTAGGCTGATGCAAAACAGCAGCGGGCGGGCAGATGCATCCTTTAGTTTCTCAAGACGATATCGACAGCTACCAGCGTGATGGCGTGGTGCTGATCAAGGGGCTGTTTGCCGATCATGTGGACACCTTGCGTGCAGGTGTCGCGCGGAACATGGAAAACCCCGGCCCCTATGCGTCAAATAACGACAAGCCGGGCGAGACCGGACGCTTTTTCGACGATTACTGCAATTGGGAACGGATTCCCGAATTCGCCCAAGTTATTCATGGGTCGGATGTGGCACAGGTGGCTGCCGATCTGATGCAAAGCAAAACGGTGCAGCTGTTTCACGATCACGTGCTGGTCAAGGAACCCGGCACATCCATGGCAACCCCGTGGCATCAGGACGGGCCGTATTATTTTGTCGAAGGGCGGCAGAACGTCAGCTTTTGGTCGCCGCTTGATCCCGTGACCGAGGCCACACTGCGCTGCGTTGCCGGATCACACCTGTGGGAAAAACCGGTGCTGCCAACGCGGTGGGTCAAGGGCGACGCATTCTTTGACCCCGCGCCCTATATGCCCGTCCCTGATCCCGATGCCGAAGCGATGGACATCCGCGAATGGCAGATGGAACCGGGGGATGCAGTGGCGTTCAACTATGGCATTTTGCACGGCGCGCGCGGCAACCAGTCAACCACCCGCAGACGCGCCTTTTCGCTGCGGCTGCTGGGCGACGACGCAACCTATACCAAGCGCCCCGGCCCCACGTCGCCGCCCTTTCCGGGGCATGACATGGTGCAAGGCCAACGCCTGAGGGAAGATTGGTTTCCGATGTTGATGGGGTGAGTGGGGCTAGGTGTTACCGTCTGCAAGCTGACGCGACTGGTTCTCAACTGGCTTTGAGACCCGCAGAAGTGCTAAGATGTGGCTCTCGGTTCCGAAGGGATAATTCTATTCCAATGGCCCTACTGGATCACGGCTTATCTCACCGGTAAACATTTCCACCCGAGCATTGACTGCAGTGAGATACTCAACAGCAGCGGAAATACAGGTTGCGCAAAGGCCGAGTTGGAAAGGAGAAGGAGCGCTGAACGAAATTTCCTGCTCATTGGCATTTAATAGGCTGACCGGGTGGGAATGAATGTGGTTTGAGAAGTAAGTGTGGAAAAAATCAAATTTGTTTACGTCTATTTTTGCTTCGCGTACTGCTCCGCGAACTCCGGAAATGAATACGACTTGACCGTTCTTCAGGTCGCCCCGCTGTTCAAAGCTGATCTGTAACTCTTCGCATCTCTGGTCGATGACGGATTTAAGACCGAGTTTTATCTCCTCATAATTCTCAAAAAACGGAACGTTGGTTCCGTCTGCCTGTATTTTCTTTAAAGATGTGAGAAATCGCTTCCGATTGGTGAGGGCGTGTAAAAAGAGTAAATGGCGACGAAGGTCCCATTGTGGAAGCGTAAGGGACGGCTCAGACAAGTAAAGTGTCATGATAGCTGAATCAATCACACAACGCGCAAGGGCTGCGACTGAAAAATGGTCAAGTAGCTTTGCGCCCTCGGGCAATGTCTGGTGCTTCCTGCAGAGCGCTTGTAGCGACATGCAATGAGTGATCATCTTCGCATAAGAGGTTAGGACACGATTTTGTCTTCCGGTGTGTTCAATTCCGATCCTGCCGCCAGATAACCCCGTCGCGGTGAGTAAGCACTCGTCCAGTTGTTCGAGTGCAGTATCAAATACCTTCTGCTCATCCATCTTATTGATGCCTCAAGTGGTGCGCGTGCAAAGCAAATAGCCGTTCGATGGTACTATAGCTCAGCATAGCCGCCGCATTTGTTAGCATTAACTTAGCATACATCCGGAGAGTAATACGTGCTCGAAGCAGACCGTCACCCGCTCTCACCTCGACCAACCCACCAAAACCACCCACTCAAAACCACTGCCCCGGCTCTATCAGCCCCAAGTCCAGCAACTGGCGGGAATGCCATTCAAAGGCGGCGGAGTTGTGCCATTTGAAGGTTTCGATGTCGAACGTGCTGCCGGGGTTCTTTTTCAGGGCTTTGGCCGTGCGGAACGAACAGACGGCGGCGGTGATGTTGTGGTGCCACGGGCAGGAATAGGTGTTATATTCCTCGTCATTAAATGTGTGATCGGCGCGGATGCGCAGGCCGGGCTTGGCGCGGAAAAGCGAAATGCGGTCGATCTTGCGGCGGGCGGGGGGCACGTGCTCTTCAAAGCGCCAGCGCAAGCCGCCAAAGAAATCCAGCTGGCGTTCTTTGGGATGGTTTGACGGCGTGCCATCGGGGCGGGCCTGCGCGTAATAGCCCGAGCGGTCCAGATGGGCAAAATCCAGCGACACCGCGTCGGGCTGGGCCGTCAGATCATCTGCATATAGGTCGATCACGTAGGACAGCATGGCATCGCGGCGCTCTTCGCTGTGAAAGGCCAGCATTTCGATGACATTGCGGGTCTCGCAAAACGGATAGAACAGGTATTCGGCGTTGTAGCAGTAGTACAGCCATTCGCCGTTGGCGGCCTCGATCATCCGGTTGATCACCGTCTCCATCGCGTGGTCTTGGGCCATGGAGTAATCCACGCGGATCACCAGTTCCTCCACATCGCGGGCCAGATCGAATTCCGCGGGCATGAAGGCGATGATCGTGGCAAAGCCCAATTGATGATGGTGGCGCAGGGCGGTGTCGATTTCGACGTCATCTTCGACCAGAACCATCGCAATCGGCCCTTGGGTCAGCGCGTCTTTGCCATCGGTCAGAAAGTGATCAAGGCTGCGATAGTGCATGGGGACCTATTCGTTTATGCGATCCTTTGTAAATCAGCCAAATCGGCACGCATTGCAAGAGAACGCTGGCGCTGCTAGACCGCGATTTTGCATATCGTAACAACGGACCTTGCCATGACCGCGCCAAAAAAGCTGTTCATCAAAACCTATGGGTGCCAGATGAACGTCTATGACAGTGAACGCATGGCCGAGGCCTTGGGCGACAGCTATGTCGAGACCAAGACGGCGGATGACGCCGATATGATCTTGCTCAATACCTGCCACATCCGTGAAAAAGCCGCCGAAAAGGTGTATTCCGAGCTGGGGCGCCTGAAACCGCTCAAGGCGTTGAACCCGGACCTGAAAATCGGTGTGACCGGCTGCGTCGCGCAGGCCGAAGGGGCCGAGATCATGCGCCGTCAGCCCGCCGTTGATCTGGTGGTCGGGCCGCAGTCCTATCACCGTCTGCCCGCGATGGAGGCCCGCGTGCGCAGTGGTCAAACCGCGCTCGACACGGATTTCCCCGAAGAAGACAAATTCGAAAAGATGAAAGGCCGTGGCAAAGCGGCCCGCGCGCCGTCGGCATTTCTGACGGTTCAGGAAGGCTGCGATAAATTCTGCGCCTTTTGCGTTGTTCCCTATACCCGTGGTGCCGAAGTTTCCCGCCCTGCGACGCGCATTCTAACCGAGGCGCGCGAGTTGGTCGAAAACGGCGTGCGCGAGATCACCCTGCTGGGCCAGAACGTCAACGCCTATCACGGTGCCGGGTCCGAGGGCGCGGATTACACGCTGGCCCGCCTGATCCGCGAGCTGGCCAAGGTCGACGGGTTGGAGCGCATCCGCTATACCACCAGCCACCCCAACGACATGGATGACGCGCTGATCGCCGCCCATGGCGAGGTCGACAAGCTGATGCCTTATCTGCACCTGCCTGTGCAATCCGGCTCAGACCGCATTCTGAAACGGATGAACCGCAGCCACACCGCCGACAGCTATCTGCGCCTGATCGAACGCATCCGCGAGGCGCGGCCAGACATCGTGATGTCGGGTGATTTCATCGTGGGCTTCCCCGAAGAAACCGATGCCGATTTCGAGGCGACGATGGATTTGGTCCGCGAGGTCAAATACGGCTACGCCTATTCGTTTAAGTATTCCACGCGTCAGGGCACCCCCGCGGCCGAGCGTGAATTGGTGGATGCAGCCGTGGCCGATGAACGCTTGCAACGTTTGCAAGGGCTGATCACCGAACAACAGCGCAGCATCCAAAATGCAATGGTCGGGCGCGATCTGTCGGTTCTGGTCGAAAAATCCGGGCGCGAAGCAGGGCAGATGGTCGGTAAGTCGGAATATCTGCATTCGGTCCATATCGATGATGCTACTGCCAAGGTCGGCGAAGTGGCCCGCGTAAGAATCGTCGATGCGAAAACCAACTCTCTCACCGCGGTTCAGCTGTAGATCACCCCATTGTCCGCAGTTTCGCAGTAAACCCTTCGGATAGGGCTGTATTGTAGCGCATTACGTCCGAAATTGCCTAAACATGGCCGAAATATGGCGCATGTTTCGGTTTTCAGCCTTCACAGGCTTAGTTTTACCTCCTATCCTCACCACATATAGCGAGGGGCCCTGCCGCGTTGCGCAGCGATGGTATCTTTCGCGAAAGCATAAGTTAAAGAATAAAATAGGGAACGAGGGCTGTGTTACACACAATTTCCAAAGCACTTCGGCTGGTCGCGGGGGCATTTGTTGCCGTGGCCTTCGTACTGCAGGCGTCTGCCGCTGACGCACAAACACGATCACAAGCGGGCCGTGACAAAGGACAATACATACCGACAATCTGGGTCGACCCTGATGGCTGTGAACACTGGGTGATGGATGACGGTGCCGAAGGGTACATGACACCCCACGTAAGCCGTCAGGGCATTCCTGTATGTCGTCGCGGCAATATGTGCGGTGTGATGAACACCGATCAGTTCTTTGCGACCGACAGCTACCGTATTAGCGCGCCGGGCAAGCAACGTTTGGCTGAATTCTTTCAGTCCACTGGTGCGATTTCCTATATCATCACCGGCCACACAGACAGCCGCGCCTCTGACGCGTATAACATGCGATTGTCACAGAACCGTGCCAATGCTGTTGCATCCGTTGCGGCGCAAACCGGTGCGCGGATCGCGGATGTGCGGGGGTATGGTGAACGCATGCCCGCTGCATCAAACGGTACAGCGGCAGGCATGGCAAAGAACCGCCGTGTCGAGATTATCTGCATTCGCTAAGGGGATATGAAAGTGTTTAGAACGAAAATTATATTGGCAACAGCCTGCGCTTTTGGCCTGACAGCCTGCGCTGATGTTAGCGATGTTTTTGGTAAATCGGCTGATAAAACCTATGATGGCGGCTTTGATCGTAAGCATCTCAGCCAACTCCAGGCGGGCATCTGGGTGGATCCAAACGGCTGTGATCACTGGATCATCGATGACGGCGTCGAAGGCTACCTGAGCCAGCGACTGGATAAATACGGCAAACCCGTTTGCTCCGGTGTGGCGCAGCCCACATATACTGCGGGCGACTTTAAAAGCGGCTCGAAAATCGGGGATCCGAACTGATTTCTTGTCATAGATACATCAATTCAGGCCGGGGCGTTTACGCTCCGGCCTTTTTTGTCTCTAACCGGGGTATTCAACCTGCCCATAAGCCCCATATAGATAAACAGACACTTCAAAATAGGAATTGGCATTGACGTCCACCGATATCTCCCCCCCGTCTATGAACAGCGCGCGTTTGTTGGAATTCCAAGACAACCGTTTGCTGATTGATCTGTGCGGCGCATATGATGCGCATCTGGCCGCGATCGAAAAGACACTCAGTGTGCAGATCGTGCGACGGGGTAATCAGCTGTCTCTCATCGGTGATGATGATGCGACCGCGCGTGCAGAAACCGTTCTGAATGCGCTTTATGCACGTTTGGAAGGCGGCCGCACCGTCGAACCCGCCGATGTGGAAAGCATGTTGCGCATGGGCGATTCCGCTGCTGGCACAGGTGTGCGGGCGGGTGACCAGATTGAAATGCCGATTTTGGACGGGATCGAAATCCAGACCCGCAAAAAAAGGGTTGAGCCGCGCACCGCTGCGCAAAAGGACTATGTCCAATCCCTGTTCGACAACGAACTTGCCTTTGGCATCGGCCCTGCGGGGACCGGTAAAACCTATCTCGCCGTGGCTGTGGGCGTGTCGATGTTCATCGGGGGACATGTCGATAAAATCATCCTGTCGCGCCCCGCCGTCGAAGCCGGCGAAAAACTGGGGTATCTGCCGGGCGATATGAAGGACAAGGTCGACCCCTACATGCAGCCGCTGTATGATGCGCTCAATGACTTCCTGCCGGGCAAACAGCTTGCCAAGCTGCTTGAGGATAAAAAGATCGAAATCGCGCCGCTGGCCTTTATGCGCGGCAGAACCCTTTCCAATGCTTTTGTGGTGCTGGACGAGGCGCAGAACGCCACGTCGATGCAGATGAAGATGTTCCTGACCCGTCTGGGCGAAGGGTCGCGGATGGTAATCACTGGGGACCGCACGCAAATCGATTTGCCGCGCGGCGTCCCGTCAGGCCTGCAAGACGCCGAACGCCTGCTGAAAACGATTCCCAAAATCAGCTTCAACTATTTCACGTCCAAAGACGTGGTGCGCCACCCGCTGGTTGCTGCAATCATCGAAGCTTACGAAGCAGATACCGGTCACAGCTAATGCCCGCCTTTGCTTTCATTTTGCCAAATAAACTCCGGGGGTCCGGGGGCTGGCCCCCGGTCTGCCCTTTATGAACGCGCTCGACATCGCCACTGAGGATCCGCGTTGGGACGACTTGGGCCTCGAAACCCTTGCCGATCGTGCAGTTACCGCTGCCCTGACGCATCTGGCCATCGATCCGGATCTGGCCGAGGTTTCCATTCTGGCCTGTGATGATGCCCGCATCGCAGAGCTAAACGCCGATTTTCGCGGCAAGCCTCAACCCACAAATGTTCTGAGTTGGCCCGCCGATGAGCGCGGCGCGGAACATGACGGCGACAATCCGCTGCCGGTCGAACCCGACTTTGACGGCGCTTTAGAGCTAGGCGATATCGCGATTTCCTATGACACATGCGCGGCCGAGGCTGAAACGGCAGGGAAATCAATGGCCGATCATGTCTCGCATTTAACCATTCATGGCCTGCTTCACCTTTTGGGCTACGCTCACGAGCGTGACGCGGATGCAACGCTCATGGAACGGATCGAAGTCGAAATACTTGGCAAATTGGGCATTGATGACCCATATAGGGATCACGCAAGCGCCTAGCTTGCCTTAACAAATAAAGACAGGACCCGATGGGCGATACAGACGGATCATCTGAGGCGGCGCAGAGCGCGCGGTTCGAGGACGAATTTGACAGCATAGAAACCGTTGAAGAAGGCGCACCAAAGTCAGGTGGTTTCTTTTCCCGCGTTATTGGCGCGCTCAGTGCACCCGAGGCCCCAGAAGAGGACGATACCGTTTCTCCGCAGGCGGACCGGTTATCGGCGCGGGGTATGATGAACCTGCGCCGCATGCGGGTGGATGATGTGGCTATCCCCAAGGCGGATATCACGGCGGTGCCTATCACCTCGACGATGGACGAACTTGTGGCGGTGTTCAAAGACAGCGGCCTGACACGTTTGCCGGTCTATGATGGCACGCTTGATACGCCGGTTGGCATGGCGCACCTCAAAGACCTTGCCTTGACCTATGGCTTTAATGCCAAGACGGATGACTTTGATTTACGCTCAATGTTGCGCCCGCTTGTGTTCGTGCCGCCGTCGATGACGATTGGCGTGTTGCTGACCAAGATGCAGGCGGAACGGCGTCACATGGCGCTGGTGATTGATGAATATGGCGGTGTTGATGGGCTTGTCACCATCGAGGATCTGATCGAACAGGTCATCGGCGAGATCGAAGACGAACATGACGTGGACGAAGGCAAAAACTGGACGCTTGAAAAGCCCGGTTGCTACATCGCCCTCGCCAAGACCCCGCTGACAGATTTCGAGGCCGAGATCGGCCATTCGCTGACCGACCATGATGATGTCGACGAGGAAGAAATCGATACATTGGGCGGGCTTGTGTTCATGTTGTCGGGGCGTGTGCCCACGCGCGGCGAAATCGTTGTGCATCCCGACGGGCCCGAGTTCGAAGTGATCGACGCCGATCCGCGCCGTATCAAGCGCCTTCGGGTGCGTGTCTCCGGATCAGCGTAATGTCTCCCCAAGCGGCTGCTTGGCTGCGTTTCGCGGCAGCTGTCGGGGCAGGGGCTGTGGCCGCACTTGGCCAAGCACCCTATGACCAGCCGCTTTTGCTGTTGGTGGGTTTGGTGGTCGCGATCACCCTGTTCCGACGCTGCGCGCGCCCATGGCAAGCCGCAGCGATTGGTTGGGGCTTTGCCTTTGGCTATTTCCTGCATGGTTGGGTGTGGCTGGTATCGCCCTTCATGGTCGATCCTGAACGATACGCTTGGATGGCCCCTTTCGCGCTGATTGGCATGTGTGGCGGGCTGGCGCTGTTTTGGGCGGCGGCCTTTGGTGTGTCGCGCTGGGCGTCTGATCGCGTCTGGCCGCTGATCTTTTTTCTGTCTGCTGCCGAAATACTGCGGGGTTATCTGTTTACCGGCTTTCCTTGGGGCATGTTCAGCCAAAGCTTGGTCAATGTCTGGCCGGGACAGGGGCTGGCATTTATTGGCCCTTATGGCATGACGCTGATCTTTGTCGCGGCGGCGGCTGTGTTTGTGCGTCCGGTGCGGCCAGTTTTCGCAAATCGTTTTGCTCTGTTGGGTCTCCGCCTCGTGGTTCTGATGGCAATGATCGTTCCGTTCAGCACTGCGCCATCCGCCGTCACCGAACACACGGTTCGGCTGGTGCAGCCTAACGCGGCGCAAAAGGACAAGTGGGACCCCGTTATGATAACGGAGTTTTACGAGCGGCAACTGGCATATACTAGCGCGCCACCTGCGAACCTTGATGCCGCGCCTGACCTGATCCTGTGGGCGGAAACCGCGATCCCTTGGCCCTTGGACATGGCCGATGGGGCGCTCAGCCAGATCAGCTTTCATGCGGGCGGCACCCCGGTTTTTCTGGGGGTCCAGCGTCGCGACGGGATGCAGTATTATAACTCAGCCGTTTTGCTGGGGCTATCGGGTGAAGTCATCCAGACCTATGACAAACATCATTTGGTGCCGTTCGGTGAATATATCCCCTTTGGAAATGTCATGGCCAAATTTGGCATCCATAGCTTTGCCGCACAGCTTGGCAACGGCTATTCCTCGGGCGTTGGTCCGACACTGATCGATATGGGCGCGCTTGGCATGGCCTTGCCGTTGATTTGCTATGAGGCCGTGTTCGCGCGCGACGTGAATGGCGCACCAGAGCGCCCCGCATTCCTGATGCAGCTAACCAATGACGCATGGTTTGGAAAAGGGCAGGGGCCGTTGCAACATCTGGCACAGGCCAGAATGCGCGCAATTGAACAGGGCCTGCCGATGGCGCGGGTGGCCAATACCGGTGTGTCCGCGATGATTGATCCCAAGGGGCGGCTCACCTCCAGCCTTGCCCTGAATACGGCGGGCTTTTTGGACGCCGCTTTGCCTGACCCCCTCGCACCGACGCCCTATAGCCGCTTTGGGGAATGGCCGTTTTTGGTGGTGTTGCTGATTGGCTTGGGCTGCGCGCTCTTGTTACGGGATCGAAAGTAACTATTTGACCCTCACTACGGGCAAAGTTAAGTCCGATGCACCGGCCACAACGGCTTCCTGACGTGGCTATGAAATCTATTGGAGCACTACATGTCCCGGAAAAACTATACATTTACTTCGGAATCCGTTTCCGAAGGCCATCCTGATAAGGTGTGCGACCGTATTTCGGATGCCGTTTTGGATGCATTCCTGACGGAAGAACCCGAAGCGCGCGTTGCGGCAGAAACATTTGCCACCACCAACCGGGTCGTTATCGGCGGCGAGGTAGGCCTGTCGAACAAAGATAAGCTTCACGAATACATGGGCAAGATCGAAGACATCGCCCGCGCCTGTATCAAAGACATCGGCTATGAGCAGGACAAATTTCACCACGCGACATGTGAAATCACCAATCTGCTGCACGAACAATCCGCCCACATTGCGCAGGGCGTTGACGCGTCCAGCGACAAGGAAGAAGGCGCTGGCGATCAGGGCATCATGTTCGGTTTCGCAACCACCGAAACACCTGAGCTGATGCCGGCCCCGATCCATTATTCCCACGCGATCCTGCGCCGTCTTGCCGAAGTGCGCAAAGACGGCACCGAACCGACATTGCGCCCTGATGCGAAAAGCCAGCTGTCGGTGCGCTATGAGAACGGCAAACCGGTTGGTGTGTCGTCGATTGTTTTGTCGACACAGCACGCGGACGAGACGCAAACAAGCGCGGACATCCGTGATATTGTTGAGCCCTATATCACCGAAGTCCTGCCCGAAGGGTGGATCACGGCTGACACGGAATGGTGGGTGAACCCGACCGGCAAGTTCGTCATTGGTGGCCCTGATGGCGACGCGGGCCTGACCGGGCGCAAGATTATCGTCGACACCTATGGCGGTGCGGCACCCCATGGCGGCGGCGCATTTTCTGGCAAAGACCCGACAAAGGTTGACCGGTCGGCAGCTTATGTAGCGCGCTATCTGGCAAAGAACGTCGTGGCTGCCGGTCTGGCTGAAAAATGCACGATCCAGCTAAGCTATGCGATTGGGGTGTCCAAACCGCTGTCGATCTATTGCGATACATTTGGCGGCGACGCTGATGTTGCAGACTCCGCGATTGAGCGCGCGATTGGCAAGATCATCGACCTGACCCCACGCGGCATCCGCGAGCACCTGCAACTGAACAAGCCGATCTACGAGCGCACAGCGGCCTATGGCCACTTTGGCCGCGCCCCCGAGGCCGACGGCGGGTTTAGCTGGGAAAAGACCGATCTGGTTGATGCGTTGAAAGCCGCGATTTAACGGCTGACGCGATATGCGTGGCCAGTTTGGCCTAGAATAAACCGGACCGCTGACCCGATCAGCGGTCCGTTTTCGTTTGGGGCGTATTGTCCTGCGCCCTTTGCCGTGGGCCGTTGCGTTGGCGCAGGTGTCAGGCTAAAGGCAACCGCATGACAGATCCGATACGCCCCCGCAGAAACTTTTATGGTCGCCTCAAAGGCAAATCCCTCAAGCAAAGCCAAAAGGGCTATATTGAGGAAGACCTTGACGCGCTGTCGCCTGGCCCCGTCGATTGGGAGGCCAACCCGTCACGCACGCCGCTTGATTTGCCCGCACTGTTCGATGGCAAACCTGTCTGGCTTGAGATCGGATTTGGCGGTGGTGAACACATGGTGCATCAAGCCGCCCAGAACCCGGATGTCGGGATCATCGGCTGCGAGCCGTATATCAATGGCGTTGCGATGCTGCTGGGGAAAATTCGGCGTGCCGGTGTCAGCAATGTTGCGATCCATCCCGGGGATGCCCGTGATATTTTCGACGTGCTGCCCGAAGCATCTATCGACCGCGCGTTCCTGCTGTATCCCGACCCATGGCCCAAAACACGCCACCACAGGCGCCGCTTTGTCACGCCAGAGCATCTAGAGCCTTTGGCGCGGGTGTTGAAGCCCGGCGCAATCTTTCGGGTTGCCACGGATATCGAAGACTATGTGCGCCAGACGCTGGAACAGGTGCCGCGCCACGGATTTGAATGGCTGGCAGAACGTCCAGCCGATTGGAAAGAGCCGTGGGACGACTGGATTTCCACCCGCTATGAGCAAAAGGCCCTGCGCGAAGGCCGGGTGCCGCATTATCTGACGTTCCGCAAACGTTAAGCGTTGCGCGGCGGGGGCTGATTGCCCCCGGACCCCCATGGATATTTAAGAGCCAGAGAAGATAGGCCCCGCGGTTATGGACGGCACCTGCGGGCTGGTTTATGACATCGGTCAGAATTCAGATTGAGGTTGCCCCATGTCCAGTCACGCCACGCCTATTCCTATGACCTCGTCTGCTTGCGGCCCTTTAAGCGGGGTGGCCGAGGTGCCGGGGGATAAATCCATCTCGCACCGGTCGCTGATCTTGGGGGCGATGTGTGTGGGCGAGACCACGATTAGCGGTTTGTTGGAAGGCGATGATGTGCTCGACACGGCCCGCGCGATGCGGGCGTTCGGGGCCGAGGTGACGGATTTGGGCGGTGGCAATTGGTCGATGCACGGCGTTGGTGTTGGTGGCTTTGCCGAGCCTGAGGGCGTGATCGATTGCGGTAATTCCGGCACCGGCGTGCGGTTGATCATGGGCGCGATGGCGACATCGCCGATCACCGCGACATTTACCGGAGATGCCAGCCTGAACGGGCGGCCCATGGCGCGGGTCACGGACCCGTTGGCGCTGTTTGGTACGCAGGCCGTTGGGCGCAAGGGCGGGCGTTTGCCGATGACCATCGTTGGCGCGGCAGAGCCAGTTCCGGTGCGCTATGTGGTGCCGGTGCCATCGGCGCAGGTGAAATCGGCGGTATTGTTGGCCGGGTTGAATGCGCCGGGGCAAACCGTGGTGGTCGAGGCCGAGGCGACGCGCGATCACACCGAACGTATGTTGGCGGGGTTCGGGGCCGAGATCACGGTGGAGGATACCGATGAGGGTCGTGTTATTACGTTGACGGGCCAGCCGGAGCTGCAAGCCCGGCATGTGGATGTGCCGCGTGATCCGTCTTCGGCCGCGTTTCCGGTGTGTGCGGCGCTGATCGTGCCCGGGTCCGACGTCTTGGTGCCGGGGATTGGCCTGAACCCGACGCGGGCGGGGTTGTTTACCACGCTGCGCGAGATGGGTGCCGATCTGACCTATGAGAACGAGCGCACCGAGGGCGGCGAGCCTGTGGCTGATCTGCGCGCCAAGTTCTCGCCCGATATGAAGGGTATTGAAGTGCCACCCGCGCGGGCTGCGTCGATGATAGATGAATATCCTGTGCTGTCCGTGGTGGCGTCCTTTGCCCAAGGCCAGACTATGATGCGGGGCGTCAAGGAATTGCGGGTCAAGGAAAGCGACCGGATTGATGCGATGGCGAAGGGGCTGCGCGCCAATGGGATTGAGGTTGAGGAAGGCCCTGACTGGTGGGCCGTCACGGGGCTGGGTCATGGCAATGTTCCGGGTGGTGCCACTTGTGCCAGCCAGTTGGATCACCGCATTGCGATGTCCTTTATGATTATGGGCATGGCGGCGAATGCACCGGTCAGCGTTGATGACGGTGCGCCGATCACCACGTCGTTCCCGATATTCGAGCCGCTGATGGCACAGCTTGGTGCCAACGTGACACGGGGCACTGCGTGATGGACGGCTTTACGGTTGCCATTGACGGGCCTGCGGCAGCAGGCAAGGGTACGGTTTCGCGCGCGGTGGCCGAGCATTTCGGCTTTGCGCATCTGGATACGGGGCTTTTGTACCGCGCCGTTGGTGCAAAGGTGCTTGAGGGGATGTCGGCCGAAGAGGCCGCTTTGACCTTGGTCGCGGGTGATCTTGAGAATGACCAGTTGCGCACAAATGCTGTGGCCGAGGCCGCCAGCCGTGCCGCCGCCATTCCGGAAGTGCGGGCCGCGTTGGTAGATTTTCAGCGCAGTTTTGCGATGCGCGCCGGTGGGGCCGTGTTGGACGGGCGCGACATCGGGACGGTGATTTGCCCTGACGCGCAGGTGAAACTGTTTGTCACCGCCACGCCCGAGGTCCGCGCAGAGCGCCGCTTTGCCGAACTGACGGCGAAAGGGTTCGACGTCACGCTTGCCGATGTTCTGGCCGAGGTAGAGGCACGCGATGCCCGCGATAGCACCCGGGCCGAGGCCCCGCTCAAGCCCGCCGAAGATGCCGTTGAAATGGACACATCGACCATGGACATCACCACTGCCGTGGCCCGCGCGATTGAACTGATTAAGGCGCGCATCACGGGATAGGCCCGCGGGGCAAAGTAATTCCGCGACAATGGAACGGTATGAGAAACTGGCGCGTTCTTACAGTGAACGCCGCGATATCCAAGAACACGGCACACCGAATTATAAGGATCATCCCAATGAAAACCGCACAAGATTACCTAGATGCTGCTAATGCAGTTGTCCCGAAAATGGATGCTAAGGACGCGATTGCCAAACACGCCGAAGGCAATGGCGTGTTTATCGACGTCCGCGATTCATCTGACATTGCAAACAGCGGCACCATCAAGGGCGCGCACCGTGTGCCACGCGGCATGATCGAATTCCGCGCTGATCCGAAGGTAGAGGCGCTGTACAACCCGATCTTCCAAAAAGACGCCGAGATTTATTTGATCTGTGGTGCAGGCGGTCAGGCGGCGCTGTCGGGCAAAACTTTGCACGATATGGGCTATACCAACGTGACCAATATCGGCGGCTTTGCCGGCTGGAAAGACGCGGGCGGCCCGACTGAGGCCTAAGCCAACACCCTCTGTGCTCGAACGCGGGCGCAGAGGTTTACCTTTTCTACCGAAGCACTGCCTGTATGCGCCTCCAAGTTAATTCTGGAGGCTTTTTTGCTTCGGAGGATGGGGAATTCTTCGGGGTATAGTACTGCACCGGCCTTGCGCCCTATATTTTCCCGTCATTTCAAGGTAGCGCTTCGATCAAGGTCGAGAGGCTTGAAAAGCATACTCTCTCAGCTGCAAGCGGATGCCTAACCACCCTTGCCATTCGCGGAAAACAGGCCTATACGCGCGACTGTCTAAGGGGCGGATACACGTTTCGGGCGCATTATATCAGGCAGGGTCGGTTTTATCCGGCCCTCTTTGCTTTGCGTACGGAATCCATCACGGACGACATTTTTAATCACAGACCGGCGGAGACAACCGCGCGGCCAGAAACCAAATGCTAAAGGAAAATCAAGCTACATGGCTATGAACTCAATGGAAGACTTCGAAGCACTTTTGGAAGAAAGCTTTGAAATGGACACGCCCGAAGAGGGCTCTGTTGTCAAAGGCAAGGTAATCGCGATTGAAGCGGGCCAAGCCATCATCGACGTAGGCTACAAAATGGAAGGCCGCGTCGAGCTGAAAGAATTTGCCGAGCCAGGCGAAGCTCCCAAAGTTGAAGTCGGCGACGAAGTCGAAGTGTTCCTTCGTCAGGTCGAAAACTCCCGTGGCGAAGCTGTTATCTCTCGTGAGATGGCGCGCCGTGAGGAAGCTTGGGACCGTCTGGAAAAAGCCTATGCAGCAGAAGAGCGCGTTGAAGGCGCAATCTTTGGCCGCGTTAAAGGTGGCTTTACTGTTGATCTGGGCGGCGCTGTTGCGTTCCTTCCCGGTTCGCAAGTCGATGTGCGCCCCGTGCGCGATGCTGGCCCATTGATGGGTCTGAAGCAGCCGTTCCAGGTTCTGAAAATGGACCGTCGCCGTGGTAACATCGTTGTATCGCGTCGTGCGATCCTCGAAGAATCCCGTGCCGAACAGCGTGCCGAAGTTATTGGCAACCTCACCGAGGGCCAAGAAGTTGACGGCGTCGTCAAGAACATCACCGAATACGGTGCGTTCGTTGATCTGGGCGGTGTTGACGGCTTGCTGCACGTCACAGACATGGCATGGCGCCGTGTGAACCACCCATCCGAGATCCTGACAATCGGCGAGACCATCAAGGTTCAAGTCATCAAGATCAACAAAGAGACGCACCGCATCTCCTTGGGCATGAAGCAATTGCAAGAAGATCCATGGGATCTGGTTGCTGGCAAGTACCCACTGGAATCCACGCACACCGGTCGCGTTACCAACATCACCGACTACGGTGCATTTGTTGAGCTTGAGCCCGGCGTTGAAGGTCTGGTGCACGTGTCCGAGATGTCTTGGACCAAGAAAAACGTACACCCCGGCAAAATCGTGTCCACTTCGCAAGAAGTCGAAGTCATGGTTCTGGAAATCGATGGTGCCAAGCGCCGCGTTTCCCTTGGTCTCAAGCAGACCATGCGCAACCCATGGGAAGTGTTTGCAGAAACACACCCTGAAGGCACCGAAGTCGAAGGCGAAGTCAAAAACATCACCGAATTCGGTTTGTTTGTTGGCCTGCCAGGCGACATTGACGGCATGGTTCACCTGTCCGACCTGTCCTGGGACGAACGTGGCGAAGACGCCATCCAGAACTACCGCAAGGGCGACATGGTTCAGGCCGTTGTGTCCGAAGTCGACGTTGAGAAAGAGCGCATCAGCCTCTCGATCAAAGGTGTTGGCGGCGACAAGTTCGCAGAAGCAGTGGGCGGCGTTAAGCGCGGTTCCGTTGTAACTGTGACAGTGACCTCCATCGAAGACGGTGGCATCGAAGTCGAATATGAAGGCATGAAAGCCTTTATCCGTCGCTCCGATCTGTCGCGTGACCGTGCCGAACAGCGCCCCGAGCGTTTCTCGGTTGGTGACAAGGTTGATGTTCGCATCACCAACGTTGACACCAAAGCGCACCGTTTGGGCGTGTCGATCAAAGCACGTGAAATCGCAGAAGAGAAAGAAGCAGTCGAGCAGTATGGCTCCTCTGACTCCGGTGCATCCTTGGGTGATATCCTTGGTGCCGCTCTTAAGGGCGACGAATAAGCCTAAGCGCTTAATTCGCAAAATTACGGGGCCTCGCAATGCAAATTGCGGGGCCCTTTTTCATGCGAATCGGGGTGGCCGTGTTAGGGGCTGTCAGGTGGTTAAGGATGGGTTTAATACCCTCAAAGCGTGATTATGGTGAAAAAATGACCATAAATCAGCGGGTTCGCGCTGGTAAAAGCGCCAATGGTTGATTTGTGAGACTTCACGAACGCGTTGGAGTTGGTATAGTCAGCTGAATAATAAAACGCATCGCGGGGGAGAATTTTACATGATCCGGTCGGAACTGATTCAGAAAATCGCAGACGACAATCCACATCTTTACCAACGTGACGTGGAAAGAATTGTGAATACCATCTTTGAAGAGATCACAGGCGCGATGGCCCAAGGTGATCGTGTCGAGCTGCGCGGATTTGGCGCGTTTTCTGTGAAGAAACGTGATGCCCGTGTGGGCCGGAACCCTCGCACAGGCGAAACAGTTCATGTAGAAGACAAGCACGTGCCGTTCTTCAAGACCGGTAAGTTGCTTCGTGATCGTTTGAACGGGAATTCCTAATGCGTTACGTCCGCTACCTTTGCATTGCGATCTTTGCCTTGGCATTGATCGCTGTCGCCTTGGCCAACCGGTCAATGGTGTCGCTCAGGCTGTTGCCAACAGAGGTGTCGGGCTTTTTCGCGATGAACCCCGAAATTAACGTGCCGCTGTTCATTGTGATTTTGGGCAGCATTATTGCTGGCCTGTTGGTGGGGTTCGTCTGGGAATGGATCCGCGAATATAACCAACGTGCCGAAGCCGCGCGTCAGGCCCGCGAAATGCGACGTCTTGAGCGCGAGATTGCGCGCCTGAAGGGCGAGAAATACGAAGGCCAAGATGATGTTCTGGCCTTGTTGGATCGCGCCAGCTGATTATCTGTCTGTTCTGGCGACCCAAGGAAATTCAATGTCGACAAAAGTGCATGTAAAGTTCTGCGGTCTGCGCAGTGCCGCTGATATTGCGGCGGCGGTGGCCGCGAATGCCCGCTATGTCGGGTTTGTCTTTTTCCCCAAATCCCCTCGCAACGTCAGCTTTGAAGAAGCGACCGCGCTGGCGCTGGAGGTGCCTGACGGCATTTGCAAGGTCGCCCTGACCGTAAACGCGGATGACGCGTTTCTGGATGCCCTGCTGGCCGTTGTGCCAATCGATATGTTGCAGCTGCACGGCTCCGAGACCCCTGCGCGCGTGCGCGAGGTCAAAGTACGCTATGGCCTGCCAGTGATGAAGGCCGTGGGGGTCGCGGATGCGGGTGATCTGGATCAGCTCGATCAATACATGGCTGTAGCGGATCAGATATTGGTCGATGCAAAGCCGCCCAAGGGGGGCGATCTGCCCGGCGGGAATGGTTTGGCGTTTGACTGGCGTTTGATTGCCGGTCGGAAATGGCCCAAGCCGTGGATGCTGGCAGGGGGGCTGACATCCGAAAACGTGGCCGAGGCCGTGCAGATGACCGGCGCGCGTCAGGTTGATGTGTCATCGGGTGTGGAAACGGCACCCGGCATCAAGGACGCAGGGTTGATCGCGGGCTTCGGCCAAGCGGCGCAAAAGCCCGCGAAAGTTTAGATTTCGATCGGGTCGGCCTTGGCCAGCGCATCAAACTTCATCAGCGATGCGATCAGCGCTGGCATTTTATCCAGATAGATCATGTTCGGGCCATCCGAGGGCGCATTGTCGGGGTCTTCGTGCGTTTCGATGAATACCGCGCCCACACCAATCGCGACGGCAGCACGGGCCATGACGGGCGCAAACTGACGTTGCCCGCCGCTTGATCCGCCCATGCCACCGGGCTGTTGCACCGAATGGGTCGCGTCCATCACCACGGGGTAACCTGTGGCAGCCATCTGGGGCAGGCTGCGCATGTCGGCGACCAAAGTGTTATAGCCAAAAGACGTTCCGCGTTCGGTCAGCATAATGCGTTTGTTGCCGGTCGATTCGATCTTGGTCACGATATTGGGCATTTCCCACGGGGCCAGAAACTGACCCTTCTTAACGTTCACGACCTTGCCGGTGTTGCCCGCGGCCAACAGCATATCGGTTTGGCGGCACAGGAAGGCGGGGATTTGCAAAATATCGACCGCCTCGGCCGCAATGGCGCATTGCGCTTCCGTATGCACGTCGGTCAGAACAGGCACGCCGTTGGCTTTGCCGACGGATTGCAGCACACGCAAACCTTCCTCGATGCCCAAGCCACGCTTACCGCCCAGCGAGGTGCGGTTTGCCTTGTCATAGCTGGCCTTGAACACATATTGCGCGCCAACGGCATCGCAGGCTTCTTTCATCTGGCCGGCGATCATCTGGGCGTGCGTTTCGCTTTCCAACTGGCAAGGGCCCGCGATTACGGTCAACGGGCGATCATTCCCGATGACGACATTACCCACAGTGACTTGGATCATTTTGTTACCTGTTCCTTAAGGATCGACGCGGTCAGCGACAGCATGAGGTAGATGCCCGCAAAGATCAGGAATGTCAAAATCGTGTTCTCGAACTTGCGCGGATAAGAGGCCGATTGCGACGCAACAGGGCGCACCGCGATGGTCAGATAGCGGACCTGACGTTGTGCTTCGGTGCGGGCCTGTTCCATCTGTGTTTGCGACGATTGCAGCGCCATGTCCGCCGCTGCAAGGTCGGCCTGCGCCAGTTGCAGGCTAACCGCTTGCTGCGCCAGTGAATTGGTGCCCTCGGTTGCGTTGTTCATCCGCTCGTTCAGCCGCTCAAGCTGCACGCCAATACGTCGCACGTCGCCTTTAACACCATCTACTTTGGCTTGATTGGGCCGTGGGTTGTCCATCAGGGCCGCCAGCTCAAGCTCTTTTTCAAGCAAAACCGTTTCATAGGTGCTGATCTGGCCGCGGATCGACGCGATCACCGCCTCGGGGTCCACGCCGTTTTCAACTTGCAACTTGATCAGCGCCTCTTGCGCGGCGCGGCGCTGGTCGACGGTTTGCTCATAGGCGATCCGGGCATCGCGCATCCCGTCTTCACGTTTTTGCTGCGACAGGCCGTTCACGCGCTCTTCTGCATAGGTCAGCAGGTGTTCGGAATACACGGCCGCGACTTGTGGATCGGCAGCGACGACCTCCATGCGGATCATGCCTTCGGTGGGGTCGTAGCCGATTTTGACGTTCTTTTTATAGAATTTATACGCCTCTTCGTTCGAGGCCTCAGGGTCCAGCCGCTGGATCGGATCAATGCTATCCTGCGAGAAATGCGAGACGAACCCGACATCTTTGTTGAGGCGCAGCATCGCATCCTTGGACTGTAGATAGCTTTGGGTGGCGATACTGTCGGCCGAGTTCGCAAATTGCGTCGGCAGCAAGCCGCCCAAGGGACCAACCCCGCCACCGCCTTCGTTCTGGATGATCAGGAACTGGCTTTCTGTGGCGTACATGGGGGTGGCGACGTTGTAGAAATAATAGCCGCCCATAATCGTGGGCAGGCCGACGAAAAACATCAGACGCACCACAAGCAGCATCATTTTACGACGACGGCGGCGGCTGATATCTGACTGAATGTCAGAAATCTCGCGCATCCGACGTTCCATCGGATTAACCTCGGTCGAGGGTAGGTTGCCAGCAGCACCGACGGGCACGGTTTGCGGCAGTTGCACCCGATCGGTGCCGGGGTTACCGCCCGCTTGTGGCACGACCAGCTCTAGCATGTTGGAACGTTGGAAGGGGTCAATACCCGCATCCCGCAGCAAGCGCACCGCGTCGAAATCCGAGGTCGGGGCCAGCCCGTGCTTTTGGGCCACGCGGCGGGCCATTCGCAACTGGCGGCCAGTCAGCCCTTCGCGCCGGATCGCGTCAATGTCTTGTTCGCCCCTCACCTGAGTTGAGGAGGAAACCTCGCCCGTTTGTGGTGGTGTCCGGGGGGGCGTTGCCGCCGATGGTGTGGCCTGTGTGGCGGAAGGGGGGGCTGATGGCTTCGCTGTCGACTGCGTCGCCTGATCCGCAGATGCAGATGCCGGCGTGGCTGATGGCTGCTTGGGCGTTGGCTGGGCCGCTGGCTTGGCAGGGCTTGCACTGACGGGGCGGCGGCGATCAACGGGGGCCTCGCCGTCACCTGACGGCGCGGCTTTGCTGGGGGCTGCAGCTGCCGGAGTGCTTCGCTTGATGCGAAATTTTCTAGCTTTGGGTTTCGTAGTCATAAACCTGCTTAGCCTCTTCCAGCGTGTCGAATAAGTGAAGCTTTCCGCCCAGTAGCACGCCAGCGGAGCGCGCATATTTCTCAAGCGTCTCTGCCTGGTGTGATACGATAATGATGGTCGTCGTGCGCAGCCGCTCTCTCAGGATTTCGCCGGCTTTGCGGTTGAACTCAACATCTGTTGTGCTCGGCATGCCTTCGTCGATCAGATAGATATCGAAATCCAGCGCCAGCAACAACGCAAAGGAAAACCGCCCGCGCATGCCGGCGGAATAGGTGCCAACCGGCTGATCGAAATATTCACCCAACCCGCACAGCCAACGGCAAAAGCTTTCCACATAGTCGGGGTCCAACCCGTAAAGCCGCGCAATATAGCGGGCGTTTTCCATGGCCGAAACCTTGCCAACAACCCCGCCCATAAAGCCAAGCGGAAAGCTGATTTTGCAGCCGCGCCGGATTTCGCCTTCGTCGGCTTTTTCCAGACCTGCCATCATGTTGATCAGGGTCGATTTTCCGGTGCCGTTTGGTGCCAAGATCCCCAACGAATTACCCAATTCCACACGGAATGACACATGGTCCAGAATGACCTTGTGCTGTGTGCCCGTCCAAAAGGACTTGGATACATTGTCGAATTCCAGCATGACTGCTCCGGTTGCGCCGAAAGATGTTGGCTCCTCCTTGTAGGCCGGAGGTATCGCCGTCACCTATCGGATGAATTAGGCCATATTATGTCGCATCGTGAAACAGATGTACAACCAAGACTGCCGCGCCGGACCCGCAGGTTTGCGTTTGCGGCGATCACAATCTGGCGCGCGGCTATATCTATATCTTCTGCACCCGGCTTTGGCTAAGGCGTGGCCTGTACCCGTTACGGAGGCAATCGTTCGTGGCCAATAATTAAGGGATCGATACAGCGGTCCGTTTCGGTCTCAAGCTCCAGCGTGGTGTGGTGCAAATCAAAGCTTTGCAGCAGATGTGCTTTTATGGCTTTTCGCAGCACGCCGGCGTCGGTTCCTGCCGCCGCGACGATATGCGCGTCTAGGGCATTGCCATGCTCTTGCATGATCCACAGGTGCACATGGTGCACATCAATGACACCGGGCACCGACTGCATCGCGGCAATGACATCTTCGGTTTCCATGCCTGCGGGCCGTGCCAGCATTAAAATGCGTGCTACCTTGGGCAGTTCCGTGGCCGATAACCAGAGGATGTAGCCCGCGATCATCAGTGTCACCAGCGGATCAACCCACGTCCAGCCGAACAGCAGAACGAGCGTACCCGCCACCATGACCGCCACAGACCCCAAGGCGTCGGCAACATTGTGCACGAACGCCGCGCGAATGTTCACGCTGGATTTCGACGCGCGATAGGTCAACGCCGCTGTGCCTATATCGACCAGCAAGGCAAACCCCGCCACTGTAACGATAATCCACCCCGTAACCGGTTCGGGTTCGGCAAATCGCATGATGGCCTCATAGGCCAGATACAGCCCGATCACGATCAGGGTGGTATAGTTGATCAGGGCGGCCACGGCTTCGATCCGGCCATAGCCAAAGGTCATATCCGCATTCGCCGGACGCCGGGCAATTTTGCGGGCCCCAAAGGCGATGATCAGCGAAATGGCATCGCTAAAGTTATGCAAGGCATCGGCGATAAGCGACAGGCTGCCCGAAACCAAGCCGCCAACGATCTGCGCCAGCGTCAGGCCAAGGTTAATCGCAACCGCTGCGGCGATTTTGCCGTCGCCCGCATCGGGGTCAACGTGATGATGATGAGCGTGTGACATCGGGCGCTTTCTGAAGGTGAGAATGATCGGGGCAGGGGGCATCGGCGTCTGCGCAGCATTCAGTCAATAAAAACTGCGACATTTCGTTGATCGCCGCATGGGCGACAGCGGCGCAGATGATATTGCGCCCTTGTTTTTGCTGCTGCACCAGACCGGCGGCGACCAGTAATTTCACATGATGGGTCAGCGTTGATCCGGTGATGGTCGATCTTTCGCCAAGCGCGCCAATCGTCAGCCCCTTTGGGCCAGCCCGCACAAGGGTGCGCATCACGTGCAAACGTTGTTCTGACCCTAGGGCCGCAAAACGTGCAGCGGCAAGAGTGAGGTCGGAAGGGGGCGGCGGTAGTGTTTCCATGTTTTTAGAAATATCGAAATGAAGGTTCGCGTCAAGATCATTTCTATAAATATCGAAATGAATTTACCCATCCAGATTGAAACCTGCGTTTACGCTGTTATCTCGGATATATGACCGACATCCGCCCCCAGTTGCGCGCCTGTACCCTATGTGCCGACCGCTTTGCCCAGACGGCAACGGCGCATCGGCCCAATCCGGTGGTCTGGTTCCAGCCGGGTGCACGTTTGCTGATCGCATCGCAAGCACCAGGGGTGCGCGTACATGTTGCGAACACGCCGTTTTGGGATGAGTCGGGCAAGCGCCTGCGCGACTGGTTGGGGCTGGACGAAGACGCCTTTTATGACCGCAGCCGCGTGGCAATCATTCCGATGGCGTTTTGCTTTCCCGGCTATGATGCCAAAGGCAGCGACCTGCCGCCCCCACCGATTTGCGCCAAAACATGGCGGGCAGGGGCCTTGGCGACCGTGCCTGACGTGCGGCTGACGGTGCTGATTGGCGGGCACGCCATGCGCTATCATTTGCCGGGTTTCACCACCGTGACCCAAGCCGTTGCCGATTGGCAAAGCCATCCGCCGGGCGTCTTTGCCTTGCCACATCCGTCTTGGCGCAATACCGGTTGGCTCAAGAAAAATCCGTGGTTCGAGGAAAACGTTCTTCCTGAGCTGCGTAAAGCTGTAAGGGATGTGATGCATGACTGACCCAACACCATTGGACACCGCACATGCCGCTATGATGGCGGATGATGGGGACGATACCGCGCGTTTGCGTTTTTATGAACGCATGGCTGATGTGGAGCTGTTCATGCTGCTTGAGGACGAGCCCGACGATGATCAGGTCAGCCCGGTGTTGCTGCAAGATGCCTATGTCCTGGTTTTCGATCGCATCGAACGGCTGGCCGCTTATGTCGGCCACGCGGCCCCTTATGTGGCGCTGTCGGGGCGGGCGATTGCTGGTATGCTTGAAGGGCAACCCCTTGGCATGGCCGTGAATATGAACGTCGCACCGTCCGCCATTTTATTGCCCGACACTGCCGTGGCGTGGCTGCGCGATACGCTGGCCCATACGCCCGGGCAGGTCGAGGCCAAAATCACCCGCGTCATCCCGCCCAAGGGGCTGCCCGAAACCCTGATCGCCGCGATTGACGCCAAGCTGGCCACCGCCACCGGCATGGCTGCGGGGGCTTGGTTGGTCGGCGTCGAATATGAAGGCGGCGCTCGCGGGCATCTGCTGGGATTTGTCGGCGCGATCCCGCGTGCCCAAGATGCGCTGGTGCGTGCCGCCTCCGAAGCGTTAACGTTCTCGGGGATCGAAGCGGGGGCCATGGACGTCGGATTTTTCGCGCCCTCTGACCCGACTGTCGAAAAGCTGTCCAAGGTGGGCCTGCGTTTCGATCTGCCCCAAATGGAACCCCTGCAAAAGACCCCCCGGATGGAGGCACCGGGGTCTGACCCGTCAAAGCCGCCGATCTTGCACTAGAGGTGATGCCATGAAGCTAGAGTTCACATCAGATTTCGCGGGCCGGGAGGCCGAGATAGCGCGGCTATGCACCGACAGCTTTACGGTGTCCGATAGTGTTGAAGAGGGCAGGTTGGTTGGCCAACTCGTTCGGGCCTTGATGGATGACACCCCGCGCGATGACGTGATTATGTGGGCGGCGTTGGAGGACAACAAAGTCACCGGCTGCGTGTTCTTCTCCCGCCTGCGCTTTGATGGTGACGACCGAACGGTTTTCATCATGGCACCAGTGGCCGTGAAAACGGAATCCCAAAACATCGGCGTAGGGCAGAAAATGATATCGCGGGGGCTGGAGGATCTGCGCCAAAGGGGCGTTGATTTTGCCCTCTGCTATGGCGATCCGAACTACTATATCAAAACCGGCTTTGAACCGATCAGCGCAGACATGGCACAGCCGCCGCTCACCCTCAGCATGCCATTCGGATGGTTGGGTCAGCCGCTGTCGACCAAAAGTGATTGGCCGCTGGTCGGCCCGTCACACTGCGTGCCCGCGCTCCACAAACCGGCGCTTTGGTAGCCCTTTAGCCAGGCCTTCGGGCATCCGGTCCCATAATACCTAACGACAGACGGCACATTTGCGGTATCCTTTTGAGATCAAAGGAGGTCCGCCCATGTTGTTTCGTTTGATACTTGTACTGTCGTTGCTGGCCCCGATGGCCCATGCGCAGATAGAAACCCGCACCCCCAGCCATTGCATCGCTTTGGCAGAGGCAACGCCGGGGATGGAATATCTGACCCTCGCCAACCTGCCCGATGTCGCGACTGAAACGGTGCATTTACACTATATCGCCCATGCCAGTTTCCTGATCCGCAGTCATGGCGGGCTGAATATGGTGACGGATTTCACCGGGTTCACGGGCACGCTGCCGATGATCCCCGATGTGGTCACGATGAACCGCGCCCATGAAAGCCATTTCACCCAATCACCCGACCCCGCGATCCCGCATGTCCTGCCCGGCTGGGGTGAATTTGGCCAAGGCATCGATCATTCTTTGGATTTGGGCGAGGTTCTGATCCGCAATGTGTCTACCGATATCCGGTCGCAATTCGCGGGGGTCGAGGTCAAAGGAAACTCGATCTTCATCTTCGAGATGGCAGGCCTGTGTATTGGCCATTTGGGGCATCTGCATCACGAACCGGACGCGGCCCAATATGCGGCCATCGGGCGGCTTGATGTGGTGATGGCCCCTGTTGATGGCGGTTATACGCTTGATCTGCCCACCATGATCCGCATTCTAAAACGTCTGAAATCATCGGTTGTGATCCCCATGCATTGGTTCTCAGACTTTGGGCTCAGCGACTTTCTAACGGCCATGTCGGATGAATTCACGGTGATCAACGTCGAAGGGCCCGCATTGCAATTGTCGCGCGATCGGCTGCCGTCACGGCCCACGATCATGGTGCTGCGCCCGCAATATTTACGCAGCGACAATTAAGCCGCTTGCAAGTTTTGTGCGTCAGCGCGATCAATGCACCATGAAATTAAACGCCGCTGATCCCGCATTCGAGGCCGCCTTGCGCGCCGATCTTCCCTCTGACGTGTTTCGCCCCGTCGAGCCGCGATATCTGGAAGAACCGCGTGGCCTCTATACCGGGCAATCCGCCATTCTCGCGCTGCCCCGTGACGTGCAAGAAGTCGCAACCCTGATCCGCCATGCAAATGCTGCGCGCGTGGGCGTGATCCCTTATGGCGGTGGCACCGGGCTGGTCGGGGGGCAGGTCGCGGAACATGGCCCCGCCCCGCTGATCCTGTCGCTTGAGCGGATGAACAAGGTGCGCGCCGTCTACCCGGATGAAAACGTGCTGGTGGCCGAGGCGGGCGTGATCTTGTCGGATGTTCAGGATGCCGCCGAGAATTCAAACCGGTTGTTCCCGCTCAGCTTGGCCGCCCAAGGGTCGGCCCGTATCGGTGGCAATCTGGCAACAAATGCCGGGGGCACCGGCGTCTTGCGCTACGGCAATGCCCGCGATCTGTGTCTGGGGCTCGAGGCGGTTCTGCCGGACGGGAAAATCTGGAACGGTCTGACCCGGCTGCGCAAAAACAACACCGGCTATGACCTGCGCCATTTGCTGATCGGGGCCGAAGGCACCTTGGGCGTCATCACGGCCGCAGCTCTCAAACTGTTCGCGCGCCCTGCCAAATCAGGGACGGCGTTGCTGGTGGTAAAATCACCTGCCGCGGCTTTGAAACTGCTTTCAATGGCGCGGGATCAACTGGGCGAAATGGTCAGCGCCTTTGAGATTGTGAACAAAATGGGATTTGATTTCCTTGTCGAAACCATGCCCGAAGTGCGCCAACCTTTCGATACGCCGCCTGAATGGTGCGTCTTGATTGAACTGGGCCTTAGCGGTGATCTGGACCCCGCCACGTCGCTCGAAACCCTGTTCGAACACGCGATGGAGGCTGATCTGGTCACCGACGGGCTCATCGCGCAAAGCCAACAGCAATCAGATGATTTCTGGGCAATCCGCGAAATGATCCCCCATGCGAACCGCAAGGTGGGCTCGGTCTCAAGCCACGACATATCTGTACCGCTAGGGGCCATCCCCGAGTTTATCTCCAAAGCCGGTGAAAAGATCGCCGCCTTGGGAGATTTCCGCATCAACTGCTTCGGCCATGTGGGCGATGGCAACCTGCACTACAATATCTTCCCAGCCGTCGGACGATCACGTCAGGATCACGAGGCCGAGCGCGAACAGATCAAAACAACGATCCACGATCTGACCCACGCACTTGGCGGATCTGTCAGTGCCGAACATGGGATCGGCCGTCTCAAGGTCAAAGACCTCGAACGCTACAGCGATCCGGCCAAACTCTCCGCCATTCATGCGATCAAAGCGGCACTAGACCCCAATGGCATCATGAATCCCGGCGTGATCGTTCCCACACCAAGCTAACCCGTATTCTCTGGCTCTAAAATATCCCGGGGGACGCCCCGCAGGGGCGGGGGGCAGCGCCCCCAAACCTGCTACATACCGTCAAAAGCACAAAGCGCGTGAACATCCATCCCCATGGCTTCCAAACGCTTGCGCCCGCCCAGTTCCGGCAGGTCAATAATAAACGCACATGACACGATCTTGCCGCCCAGCTTTTCGATCAACTTGATCCCCGCCTCGGCAGTGCCACCGGTGGCCAGCAAATCATCCACGACCAGAACCCGCTCACCGGGCTGGATCGCGTCGTCATGGATCTCAACTGTCGCCTCGCCATATTCCAGGACATAATCCTGCGCGATGGTCTTGCCGGGCAGTTTGCCTTTTTTACGGATCGGCACAAACCCGACCGACAACTGATGCGCAATTGCGCCGCCCAGAATAAAGCCACGCGCCTCAAGGCCCACAACCTTATCAATCGCAATCCCCGCATAGGGGTGCAGCATCTGATCAATCGCCATGCGAAACCCGCGCGGATCGGCAAAAAGCGTGGTCACATCGCGAAACATGATCCCCTCATGGGGAAAATCAACGATGGTGCGAATATAGTCCTGAACCTGTTTCATCTGGTTCTCCCAAAACCCAAGGAGCGGCGCAAAGGGTACTCCCTTCGTCTTCACCCTTTTAAAAATACTCATAGCCCCGCGCCAGCCGGGCCTTGATCGGTTTACTGCTTAAATCACCCGGCCTGCAACCGCATCCAGTTTCGCCATCAACGTGGGGTCACGCATTTCGGGCTGCGTCAGGATTGCGTATTCCAACGCGCGGTCACAGCCATGGGGGCAGACATCCCGCTCGGCTCCCAGCAGCGCTGGCAAGCGCGCGACCATTTGGCGGCCCTTGTCGGCATTGCCCATCAGGGTCTGAATGATTTTGGTGACGTCCACTTCGCCGTGGTCCGGGTGCCAGCTGTCATAATCGGTGATCATCGCCACGGACGCATAGCAAAGCTCGGCTTCGCGGGCCAATTTTGCTTCGGGCATGTTGGTCATCCCGATCACATCTGCGCCCCAGCTGTTGCGGTACATGTTGGATTCGGCCAGCGTCGAAAACTGCGGGCCTTCCATCGCCAGATAGGTGCCGCCGCGGTGCACGTTGATGCCAGCGTCCCGTGCGGCGGTCTCGCAGGCATCGCCAAGGCGCGGGCAGGTGGGGTGGGCGACGCTGACATGGGCGACACAGCCGGTGCCAAAGAATGATTTTTCCCGCGCAATGGTCCTGTCGATGAATTGGTCCACGATCACGAAATCCCCGGGTGCCATTTCCTCGCGAAACGACCCGCAGGCCGATACGCTGATCACATCCGTGCAGCCCAACCGTTTGAGCGCGTCGATATTGGCGCGGTAGGGGACGGTTGATGGCGCATGCACATGTCCACGCCCGTGACGCGGCAGGAATGCCATTTCCACCCCATCCAGCGTTCCGGTCAGGATTGCATCAGAGGGCGCGCCCCACGGGCTTTCGACGGTCAGCCATTCAGCGCCCTCAAGCCCGTCGATATCATAGATGCCCGATCCACCGATCACAGCGATTTTTGTCTTTGTCATGGGGAAGCCCTTGGATTGATTTGCGGGCAGAGTATCAAGGATCACCGTGATGAAAACCCCGAAACCTGCGCCGCGCCGGGCCTACGCACCCGCCCCGCCTTTTCTTCTGCTGTGCTTTGGTCTAGTGAGCGCGAAATAATACCCTATCCCTTACCCCGACTCCCAAATATGAAGGATGCCCCCATGGCGCGTTCCACGTTCCGCAGTTTCGCCAAGAACCTTAATGTGACCGACTTGCGCTGGATGCCCGGCGAGGGGCTGTCGCCGTCGCGTTTGCGGATTGAACTGCTGTCGGGGCTGACCGTTGCCTTGGCTTTGGTGCCCGAAGCGGTGGCGTTTGCCTTTGTTGCGGGGGTTCACCCGCTGGTCGGGCTTTATGCTGCGTTTTTGGTGGGGTTGATCACAGCGTTGATCGGGGGCCGTCCGGGGATGATTTCGGGGGCCACGGGGGCCTTGGCGGTTGTCATGGTGGCGCTGGTCGCACAGCATGGCGTCGAATACCTGTTTGCCACCGTGGTGTTGATGGGCCTGATCCAGATTTTCGCAGGTGTGATGCAATGGGGTAAATTCATCCGATTGGTACCGCATCCGGTTATGCTGGGCTTTGTGAACGGCCTTGCGATCGTTATTTTTCTGGCGCAATTGGGCCAGTTCAAGGTGCCCGGCACGATGGTTGATACGGGCCACGGCATGGGCGGCGGTGAATGGCTGTCAGGCCAGCCCTTGATGCTGATGCTGGCGCTGGTGGCCGCGACCATGGCGATCATCTGGGTCATGCCGCGCATTACCAAGCTGGTTCCGGCACCGCTGGCAGGCATTGGTATTGTGGCGGCTGTGGTTATTGCCTTTGGTATGGAAGTGCCGCGCGTCGGTGACCTTGCCTCGATCGAGGGTGGCTTCCCAACCTTCCACATGCCCTTTGGCGAGGGTCTTGGGCTGTACGGCACAGCACTGGCCCCGTTCAATCTTGAGACGTTTTATATCATCCTACCCTATGCGGTAATCTTGGCCGCCATTGGCCTGATTGAATCGCTGCTCACGTTGAACCTTGTCAGCGACATGACCAACACCCGTGGCGGTGCCAGCCAGGAATGTATCGCCCAAGGCGTTGCAAACACGGTTACCGGCTTCTTTGGTGGCATGGGCGGCTGCGCGATGATCGGTCAGTCGATGATCAACGTGAAATCAGGTGGCCGGACCCGTGTGGCTGGTATCGCAGCCGCGGTATTCTTGCTGCTGTTCATCCTAGTTGGGTCTTCCATTATCGAGCTGATCCCGCTGGCCGCATTGGTGGGCGTGATGTTCATGGTGGTGATCGGGACCTTCGCGTGGAATTCGCTGACCATCCTGCGCAAAGTACCGCTGATGGATGCCTTTGTTATTCTGCTGGTGACAGTTGTGACCGTCTACGAAGACCTTGCGGTGGCGGTGGTTGTCGGGGTGATCGTGTCGGCATTGGCCTATGCGTGGAACAACGCGCGGCGCATCCATGCCAAAACCTATACCACGCCTGAAGGGGCCAAGGTCTATCAGGTGCAAGGGCCGCTGTTCTTTGGGTCGTCCGAAGGGTTCGCAGAACTGTTTAACGTCCGCGAGGATCCGTCCGAGGTGATCGTGGATTTCGCCGATAGCCGGGTGGTGGATCAATCGGCGCTTCAAGCGATTGAGACCATTGCCGGGAAATATGAGGCGGCGGGCAAGCGCGTTCAACTGCGCCACCTCAGCCGCGATTGTCACCGTCTGCTTAAGAAAGCGGGTCACCTTGCGATCGATAGCGACGACGATCCCGATTATCAGGTCGCCGTCAACTATCAGGTGCGCACCGGTATTCTGGGCGGCCACTGATCCGGCGTCGCCGTTTTCTTTCGAAGAAAACGAACCGGAATTTTCAAAAATTCCGCCCGCGCGTTAATCGTCCGGGCGGATTATTTCAAACACATCCGTGACGCGGGCGTAGTCGCGATAGCCCAACCGTGACAGCGGTTGATAGGTCGTCACGTCAAAGCGGCCATCCTTGATGCAATCGTCGCGCATGTGAACGCCCACGACTTCGCCAAACACCACATAATTGCTTTCGCCCTCGATCTTGACGATTTGGGTCATGCGGCATTCAAGGCTGGCGGGCGCGTTTGCCACGCGGGCGCAGGCGATTTCACCGCATTCCGCCTTTTCTATGCCTGCGTGACCAAATTCGTCCGTCCCATGCGGCAGCGTCGCCGAAGACGCGTTCATTGCGTCGCGCATGGCGTATTCCACCACATTCACGCAAAACACGCCGGTGTCGCGGATGTTGGCCATGCTGTCCTTGGTCCCGTCCACATCGGCTTTGGTCCCGGTGGAGGCAAACATCACCTGCGGTGGCACATAGGCGACGCCATTGAAAAAAGAATAGGGGGCCAGATTATCGCGCCCTTGCGCATCGCGGGTTGATATCCAGCCAATGGGGCGCGGTGTCACGATAGCATTAAACGGGTTGTGTGGCAGGGAATGGCCATCTTTCGGGCGATAGAACATCAAACTCTCCTCAAGGTTTGCACCCATGGCTAGCGTCATGTTAGAGGCTTTGCTACCTCAAATCCGCCGACAGGGCCGCGACACGTGTACCAGATGAAACCAGAATCGGCGGCTGACCATTGGGAAGTCGAAGCACTTTATGACACGTGCTTTGCCCCCGGTCGCGAGGCGTTGTCGTCTTACCGTCTGCGCGACGGCGTGCCGCCTGTTGTGGGGCTCAGCCATGTCGCACGCGATGCGGATGGTATTCTAGCGGGGGCGATCCGGTATTGGCCTGTGCGCATCGGTGCGGCTGATGCCTTGTTGCTGGGCCCCGTGGCCGTCCACCCCACGCGTCAGGGCGAAGGGTTGGGCGGTATGCTGATCGAAGGCAGCCTGAGCCAAGCCGTGCCATTGGGCTGGTCACGTGTGATGCTGGTGGGCGATGCACCCTATTACAAACGGTTCGGATTTTCGCTGCTGGACCATGTCGTAATGCCCCCGCCGACCAACCCCGCCCGCGTCTTGGGCCGTGCATTGATTGCGGGCGCTTGGGACAGCATCGCTGGTGATGTCACCGCCTGGACACATTGAAACGGCACGCAGGTCGCACCACATCTATAGCGAACAGCCGGAGAGACCCTATGCAAATCGAAAGCGCCCTGCCCAAGACCGTGGATGTCGAGGCGCGGCTTGACCAGCTTGCTGCGCGCTATAAAGGCGCAGGCGGGGTTGGTATCAATGTGCTGAACCTGATCGGCGGCAGTGCCGAAGGGTTGATCGACAAGCTGCCCGGTGCCGTGCGCCGCAATCTGGAAACCGCGACGATCAAAGCACTGGGTCAGGCGATGAAGGCTGCGACCTCTACACGCTCCATGGTGCCGGATCAGAAAAGCTGGCTGAACCAAGCGGTAAGTGCCGCGATGGGGGCGGCAGGCGGTGCAGGTGGTTTGCCCACGGCGTTGGCCGAACTGCCGGTGACCACGACATTGCTGTTGCGGGTGATCCAAGGGGTTGCTGTGGAACATGGCTTTGATCCGCTGGCCGAGAACGTGCAGTTTGATTGCGTGCAGGTCTTTGCCGCTGCCGGGCCTTTGTCCGACGATGATGGTGCCGATCTGGGCTTTCTGTCGGCGCGCATCGCTCTGAGCGGCCGTGCCATGCAGGCCGTGATTGCCAAGGTCGCGCCAAAACTGGCTGTGGTACTGGGGCAAAAACTGGCGGCACAAGCGGTGCCTGTGTTGGGGGCCGTCGCCGGTGCCGCGACGAATTATGCTTATACCAGCTATTACGAAGACATGGCGCATGTGCATTTCGGTCTACGCAAACTGGCGATTGATGCGGATATCCCGCACGAACACCTGATTGACCGTTTCCGCGACAAGGTCGGGCGTAAACAGCTGCCGCAACGCCCCAAGGTCTAAACGCGCTAAGCCCTAGCGCCCGATGCTGCCTGGTGCGACGGTTGTGGCCTTGAGGATCGCAAAGCACTGCGTCCCCTTTGAAAGCCCCAATTCGGAAACAGCACGTGCTGTGACGCGGGCCAATAGCCGGTCCGTCCCGGCACGCAGGGCAATTGCGGCACCGGGGCCATCACCCGGGTGAATATCCTCGACCTGCACCGGCAAGACATTCACGGAACTTAACCCTTCAGGGCGGGTGAGCGAGAGGATCACATCCTGCGCCAACACCCGCAGCCGTACCCGCGCGCCGATAGGGGCCTGAACGCCCGGCAGTTCGATCTCTCCGGCACTGATGCGCAAGGTGGAAATGCCGTCGGTGCCGTGGGCAATGACATCGGCCTCGATCACGGCACCAGCCTCGCGGACACCCAGCAGGGGGACCGCGGCGGGGTTGGACATCACCTCGAACAGCGGGCCTTGGGCTTGGACCTGACCGTTTTGGATCAGCACCAGCCGGTCGGCGAGGCGGGCGATCTCGTCCACTGCGTGGCTGACATAAAGGATGGGCAGGCCAAGCGGCCCGTCGCGCAGACGTTCCAGAAAGGGCAGGATCTCTTGCTTGCGGGGGCCATCAAGGCTGGCAAGGGGTTCATCCATCAACAACATGCGCGGATGGCTCAGCAACGCGCGGCCCAAGGCGACGCGCTGTTTCTGGCCGCCCGATAGGGTCGCGGGGGCACGGGTTTGCAGCCCCTCAAGGCCCAACAGGGACACCACGTCGGATAGCTCGGGCCCAACGCTGCCCTTGGGCGCATAACGCGCGCCGAACATCAGGTTTTGCGCGACGGTTAGGTGCGGAAACAGGCGGGCGTCTTGGAACACGGTGCCAAGGCGGCGCTTGTGGGGCGGAACGAAAATGCCGCGGGACGTGTCCAAAAGGACTTCGCCATCGACGGCAATGGTACCGCTGTCGGGGCGTAGCAAACCGCCAACGGCGTTGATGACCGTGGTTTTGCCCGCACCCGACCGCCCGAACAAAGCGGTTATGCCCGGACCGGCCTCAAGCGTGATATCAAGGGCGAATTCCGCAAAGCGGTGCGACAGGGACAGCGACAGGGTCATGTGCCCGCGATCCTTGCAGCGACGCGGCGGGCCAGCATTTCGGACAATAGAACAGCCGATACGGCCACAGCACTTGCCATCAGCACCATGGCCACCGCCTGACCCTCACCGCCCGGTATTTGCAACGCAGACCAGATGGCACTGGGCAGGGTCTGGGTCTGGCCGGGGATGTTGGCGACAAAGGTGATTGTCGCGCCAAATTCGCCCATTGCCTTGGCAAAGCCCATGACAGTGCCCGCCAGAATACCCGGCAAGATCAAGGGCAGGGTCACCCGGCCAAAGACCGATTGCCGCGATGCACCCAAGGACGCGGCGGCCTCTTCAAGCTTGGGATCAACCGCTTCGATGGCAAGGCGCATGGCACGCACCATCAGCGGAAAGCCCATGATCATGGCCGCTAGCACAGCGCCGGACCAATGAAAGGCCAATTGCAAGCCGATGGCTTCGAGGGCGCGGCCAAGCGGTGCGTTGCGGCCAAAGGCCATGAGCAGCAGATAACCAGTGACCACAGGCGGCAGGACGAGCGGCAAATGCACCGCTGCATTCAGCAGCGATTTCCCCCAAAAGTCGCGCCGTGCGAGCACCCAAGCAACCCAAAGCGCCAGCGGAATGGCCAGAACAGTTGCCCAGACCGCCACCCAAAGCGACAGGCGCAACGCGTCCCATGCGGCGGCGTCGGGCGTCATGGGGTAGTCACCGGCGTAAAGCCATAGCTGGCAAAAACAGCGCGGCTTGCGGGCGTTTGCAGATGGGCCAGAAAGGCGGCTCCTGCCTTGGTCAATGCGGTTGCGGGATAGGTGATCGGGCTGTGCAGATCGGCGGGCACGTCATATACGATACGCACATCGGGTTCGGCCAGCGCATCGGTGCGATAGACAATACCCAACGGCGCATCCCCGCGCGCAACAAGGGCCAAGGCGCTGCGGACATTATCGGTTTCGGCTAGACGGGCCTGCAGGTCATCCCATTGGCCGGTGGCCCGTAGCCATTCAGCCGCGTAAATTCCGGCGGGTACGGCGTCGCGTTGACCCATTGCCAGACGCCCGTCACCCAAGAATGCCGCAAGGTTAGCGGGATCGGGGACTGTTGATGTGCCATTTGGGGCGATCAGAACCAGACTGTTGCCCAGTAAATCAATCGGATCACCCTGGGTGGTCGGGCCGTTTTCAACCAGCCAGTTCATCCAGATTGGGCTGGCCAGAATAACGACATCGGCCGGGGCACCGGCTGCCACTTGGCGCGCCATCGTGCCGGAGCCACCGAAAGAGAGCGCAACCGGCGCACTAAAGTCAGTGGCGACCTGATCCAACGCGCCGCGCAGGCTTGCAGCGGCAAATACCGTGACCTCTGCGGGCTGCGCCTGTGCCGCATGCGGCACCAAAAACGCCAGAATGATAAGCAGTTTCTTGATCATTCCCGCACTATCCGCCAAGCCTATTACACACGCAAGGGGATCACTGGTCATAGTCGACGCAAGACAGTAGATAACCAAGGAAACACAGCGCCTTATTTCGAGACCAAGATGATCAAACAACTGCCAATTTCGCTGCAAGGTGCCCGCAAAGGCGAAGCCCGTTCGCAATTTGCCGCACTGTGCTATCGGATCCGGCAGGGCAAACTGCAGTTTTTATTGATCACATCGCGCAAATCCAAACGCTGGATCGTGCCCAAAGGCTGGCCGATGCACGCCAAAACCCCCGAGGCCGCAGCATTGCAAGAGGCCTGGGAAGAAGCGGGCGTGCGCGGGCGCGTCACAGGGGGCTGTCTGGGCGTCTATTCCTATGCCAAGGAAATGGGCGATGATACGTTGTTGCCGGTCATCGCGATGCTGTACCCGGTCGAGGTAAAGGTGAAGGCGAAACAATACCCCGAGGCCGGCCAGCGGCGTCGCGCGTGGATGTCGCGCAAGAAGGCGATGAAAATGGTCAGAGAGCCGGAGCTGCGCCGCATGATCCGCGACTTCGACCCGCGCCCGGGCCTGCCTGACGCTTGAACCTGCCAGCGCGCGCACCATCTTTTATGTGTATGCGTTGTTTATAATGACGAAAAAGGGCAAACTGCAGGAAGATGATCCAATTTACCTTGAAATGTGACCAAGACCACCGCTTTGACAGCTGGTTCAAATCGGCTGCGGCTTTTGATGCGCTGGCCAAGGCCGGGCATATCAGCTGCGCCGTTTGCGGGTCGTCGCAGGTCACCAAGGGGATGATGGCACCGCGGGTGTCGACCGGAAAATCGCAGATTGAGGTCGAGCCGGTGGTGAAGGATGCCGCGCCGACCCCGGTTCTTTCGGAGCCAAAAGGCGAGGTTGAGGCGGCCATTAAAGCCTTGCGCGAAAAGGTCGAGGCGACGTCGGATTATGTTGGCGCTGATTTCGTCAAGGAAGCACGCGCCATGCATGCGGGCGACGCACCGGAACGGTCAATCTATGGCGAGGCGCGGTTGGATCAGGCCAAAGAGCTGGTTGAGGAAGGCGTGCAATTGATGCCGCTGCCGTTTCGCCCCAAACGGTCAACGCAGTAGATTTATGCCACACGCCGGGGCTTTGCCCCGGACCCCAGGATATTTGTAAGCCAGAGAAGCAGCGGTGTGCTTGGGATCGGTGCGCGCGGGCTTGCTAAGGCTGACGCTTGCGCGTAAACCGCGCCGGAGTTTTGCAACGGGGGACCTATGCCTGTTCTGGTGATGAAATTTGGTGGCACATCCGTGGCCACATTGGACCGCATCCGCCGCGCTGCCAAGCGCGTCGGCGTTGAGGTGTCCAAGGGCTATGATGTGATTGTGATCGTATCGGCCATGTCGGGTAAGACGAATGAGCTGGTCGGCTGGGTGAACGAGACATCCCCGTTATATGATGCACGCGAATATGATGCGGTAGTGTCGAGCGGTGAGAATGTAACCGCCGGTCTGATGGCGTTGACGTTGCAAGAGATGGAAATTCCTGCGCGCAGTTGGCAAGGCTGGCAGGTGCCGGTCAAGACGACCTCGGCGCATTCGTCGGCCCGGATCGAAGACATCCCGCCTGCCAATATCATGGCGAAATTCGGCGAAGGCATGAAGGTCGCGGTGGTTGCAGGCTTCCAGGGGGTCAGCCCCGAGGGTCGGATTACCACGCTGGGGCGCGGTGGGTCTGATACGACAGCTGTCGCCTTTGCCGCCGCGTTCGAGGCTGAGCGTTGCGATATTTATACGGATGTGGACGGGGTTTACACGACTGATCCGCGTGTCAGTGCCAAGGCGCGCAAACTGGACAAGATCGCGTTTGAAGAGATGTTGGAGCTGGCATCGCTGGGGGCCAAGGTTCTGCAGACCCGGTCGGTCGAGCTGGCAATGCGGTATAAGGTCAAGCTGCGCGTGCTGAGCAGTTTTGAGGAACAGTCAGACGAAGCTGGAACGCTGGTCTGCGATGAGGAGGAAATCATGGAAAGCAATGTCGTTTCAGGGATCGCGTTTTCACGTGACGAAGCCAAGATGACCCTGGTGTCTGTTGCAGACCGTCCGGGCATCGCGGCGGCCATCTTTACCGCGCTCAGCGAGGGCGGTGTGAACGTTGATATGATCGTTCAGAACATCGCCGAGGAAGGTCGCACCGATATGACCTGGTCCTGCCCTGTCGATCAGATCAAGCGCGCGGAAAAAGCTATGGACGCGGCCAAAGACACCGGCGACATCAACTTCCACGAACTGATTGCTGACACGGATGTGGCCAAGGTTTCGGTGGTTGGCATCGGCATGCGCAGCCATACAGGCGTTGCGGCCAAGATGTTTCAGGTGCTGTCGAACGAGGGCATCAACATCAAGGTAATCACCACCTCCGAGATCAAGATTTCCGTACTGATCGACCGCAAGTATATGGAGCTGGCTGTTCAGGCGCTGCATGATGCGTTCGAGCTGGATAAAGCTGCCTAAAATCTGTGCATCCTTGGGAGCGGGGGCAGGGGACTGGCAGCTTTTGTTGTTGCCAGGCCTTTTCGTGACGTCAACGCTGGAAGACAAGCGTTTATGACAACAGGCGTTTCATTTCGCCATGGCCTGTGGTCTAAGCTGGCCTTGCGGAGGAGAAACTTACCATGGCCGATGGGTTTGAAACAGAAAGTCGCAAGCTGCTGGGGCGGTTGCGCGATGCGATGGCCAGCGATGACGCAGGCCAGGCTCGGCTGGACAAGATCACACATCTGATTGCGACATCCATGGGATGCGAAGTGTGTTCGATATACCTGTTCCGGGACGAAGATACGCTTGAGCTGTGCGCCACAGAAGGTCTGAAAGCCGACGCGGTGCACGAAACGCGAATGAAGCTGGGCGAAGGTCTGGTTGGGCGCGTCGCAAAACGCAAACAGATCGTGAACACACCTAACGCGCCGCAAGCCCCCGGTTTCCGGTTCATGCCAGAAACGGGCGAAGAGATTTATTCGAGCTTTCTGGGTATCCCGGTGCAGCGCCTTGGCGAAATGCTGGGCGTGTTGGTCGTGCAGTCCAAAGCCGCGCGGGAGTTTTCCGCCGACGAAGTCTATGCGCTTGAGGTCGTTGCCATGGTGTTGGCTGAAATGACCGAGTTGGGTGCCTTTGTGGGCGAGGGGGCCGCAATGTCGGCCCGTCACAGCCAGCCGGTTCTGGTGCGCGGGACGGTCGGACAAGAGGGCGTTGCAGATGGCCATGTCTGGCTGCACGAACCGCGTGTTGTGGTGTCGAACCCTGTGGCGGACGACCCGGTTCGTGAAAAAGAACGCTTGAACGAGGCGGTGGACGAGCTGCGCGTCAGTGTCGATCAGATGTTGTCGATGGCCGGTGGCGACAAGGATCAGCGCCAGGTCCTGGAAGCGTACCGGATGTTTGCCAATTCCAAAGGCTGGATGCGCAGGATGGAAGAGGACATCGACCGCGGCCTGTCAGCCGAAGCCGCTGTTGAAAAAGAACAATCCTTGGCCCGGTCGCGCATCGGGCAGGCCAGCGATGCTTATCTGCGCGAACGGCTGTCGGATCTGGATGACCTGAGCAACAGATTGCTGCGCATTCTGACCGGGCAAGGGTCCGATACAGGGGCGGAAATGCCTGCTGACCCGATATTGGTCGCGCGCAATATTGGCCCTGCAGAGCTGCTCGAATACGGGCGGTCGTTGCGCGGCATCGTGTTGGAAGGCGGATCGGTTGGCAGCCACGCGGCAATCGTGGCGCGGGCCTTGGCCATTCCGTTGATTGTGCATGCGTCGCATATCACCAACGACGCGCTGAACGGCGACCGGATCATGGTCGATGGCGAACAAGGTATCGTGCATTTGCGGCCGGACGAAACCGTGGCGTCTGCGTTTCGGGACAAGATTGCGATGCAGGCCGCGGCGCAGGAACGCTATGCCTCGATCCGCGATAAACGGGCAGAGACGCGGTGCGGAACAGTCGTGGGTCTGCAGATGAATGCGGGTCTGATGGCCGACCTGCCATCGCTTGAAGGCTCGGGTGCCGAGGGCGTTGGCCTGTTTCGGACGGAGCTGCAATTTCTTATCCGCAGTAAAATGCCAAAAAGGTCCGAGCTATCAGCGCTTTACGCGCGTGTCTTGGATGCAGCAAATGGGAAACGTGTCGTGTTTCGGACCCTCGATATCGGGTCAGACAAGGTGCTGCCCTATATGAAGGCCAATGACGAGCCGAACCCCGCTTTGGGGTGGCGCGCCATTCGTGTGGGGCTGGATAAACCGGGTATCATGCGCATGCAGTTGCAGGCGTTGATCCGCGCGGCAAACGGGCGACCGTTGACGGTGATGTTCCCCTTTGTGGCGCAATTCGAGGAATACCGTGCCGCGCGTGCCGAGATGGATAAAACGTTGGCCCGCGAGGCGCGGCTGGGGCACAAACTGCCCTCGCATCTTGAGGTTGGCGCAATGCTCGAGACGCCATCACTGGCCTTTGCGCCGAAGAAATTTTTCGAGGAAGTCGAATTTTTATCCATTGGTGGCAATGACTTGAAACAGTTCTTTTTTGCCGCTGACCGCGAAAATGAATTGGTGCGCCGGCGTTATGACACGTTGAACGTTAGTTTTCTGACGTTTCTTGAAGGTATCGTTGAACGCTGCCGTGAAACCGGCACGCCGCTGTCATTCTGCGGCGAAGACGCGGGCCGTCCGGTTGAGGCGCTGTGCTTTGCAGCGATAGGGATTACCAACCTGTCGATGCGCCCGGCGTCTATTGGCCCCGTTAAAAACCTGTTGCGCCGGTCCAATCTGGATGAGGTGCGCAAGGTGATCTATGAGGCGCGCGACCGCGGCGACCAATCTGTGCGGGCGGCGGTCATGGATTATTTGCGTCATCAAACGCCCGAGCCGCGTAAGCTGCCATAGGGTTCGCCGGTTAACCAAGTTCGTTAATTCTCATCCATCGCTTGAGCTTTTCTTGCGAGGGTATTGGATTCGCTGTGCTTTCTTTCAAGCTGGCGCTGACTAATTGCGCGCACTTGACGGATGCGGGTCGAAAAGGGTCTGCTGACGGTCGTGCAGGATGCGGATCACCGCGGGGGAGAGATTGATATGCACTGTGGCTTTCCGGGCGATGTCGCGGCACTGCACGGTGCAAAAATGCAGGGGAGCTGGGCATCAACGCACCTAATTCGCGATGCGATGCCATTGTAATTCGGTCCAAACCGCTCAGATATCACAGAACTGACAAGACGGAGCTTGCGATGAAGATGTTTTTGGCACGGCGCTTAGGAGCGGCTTTGATGGTTGCGGTCTCGGCGCAAGCATTATGGGCGCAAGAGGCTGACTTGCAACGCGTCCCAAGTGTGACAGTCGCAACGGCAACGCAGGCAGAGGTGGTGAACCGCGTGTCGATTTCCGGCACATTGGAACCCTACCGCGAGGTTTTGGTCTATCCGCTGGTCACGGGCTTTCCCATCGAGGTATTGATGGTGGACGTGGGCGCAGAAGTCGCCAAGGGCGATACATTGGCCCAGTTGAACGTCGACACGCTGAACGCGCAACTGTCGCAGGCCAAAGCCGAATTTGCCCGCGCCGAAGCGGGTGTTCGCCAAGCACAAAGCCAGATCACGTCGGCCAAAGCCTCCGCCGCGCAGGCGCGCAGTGTTCTGGAACGTAATCAGCAGCTTGACCGGTCGGGCAACGTAACTCAGGCGGCCTTGGATCAGGCGGTTGCCAACAGTCAGACGGCTGATGCGGCCGCGGCCTCCGCCGAAGACGGGCTTGAGGTCGCCAGGGCGCAGGTCTTGCAGGCGCAGGCGCAGTTGGACATTGCCCAGCTGGATTTGGATCACGCCACGATCAAGGCCCCCACCGCAGGCATTATTTCGGCCCGCAACGCGCAAGTGGGCGCGATTGCCAACAACAGCGCGGAGCCGTTGTTCCGCATGATCCAAGACGGCGTGATCGAAGTGCAGGCCGACGTGATCGAAACCGAATTGGCGCAGATATCCGTGGGCGACCCCGCGCAGCTTGAGATCCCCGGCGCAGGCACTGTTGAGGGCACCGTGCGGCTGGTTGCCCCGACGGTGGATGCTACCAACCGGCTGGGCGACGTGCGCGTGTCCCTTGAGGGGAGCAACATGTTGCGCACCGGGCTTTTCGCGGGGGGGTGGATCATCACCGACCGGCACGAGGGGCTGACTGTGCCGACAACCGCAATCCTGACCGACGCCAAGGGTGATTATTTGCTTGAGGTGCAGGACAACACCTTGATCCGGCGCGATGTCACCGCGGGGTTCATCTGGAATGATATCCGCGAGGTTATCTCCGGTCTGGACGATGGGGCCATCGTCGTCGCCCGCGCCAGTGCGTTTTTCTCGGACGGGGATAAGGTGAACCCGGTCCCGCAGAAGGTTGATGTAGAATGAATATGTCGACATGGGCCATCCGGTCCCCCGTGCCGTCCATGGCGCTATTCTTGGTGCTTTGCGTGGTCGGTATCGTAGGGTTCCTGCGGCTGCCTGTGACGCAGTTTCCCAACATCGACATTCCGATTGTGACTGTGACAATCGGACAGTCCGGGGCAGCACCGACCGAAATCGCGACCCAAATCGTCAAACCCGTTGAAAGCGCCGTTTCCGATGTCACAGGGGTCAAACATGTGACGGCTGTCGCGGCGGACGGCACAGCAACCCTGACCATCGAATTCGAGCTAGAGACCGACAGCGCCACCGCCCTGACCGACGTCAAAGACGCCGTTGCGGGCGTGCAGGGCGATTTGCCGGAAAACGCCACCGAACCATTGGTTAAGCGTTTGGATGTGACAGGGCAGGCGATCCTGACCTATGCGGTGTCGGACCCCACACAATCCATTCAAGAGCTGTCCTATTTCGTGGACGAGATCGTCGCGCGCGAGCTGCAGGTCGAAAAAGGTGTCGGCAAGGTGACCCGCATCGGCGGGGGCGACCGCGCGATTGAGGTTGAATTGGACCCGGATCGTTTGCTGTCGCTTGGGTTGACCGCGACAAATGTGAACAATCAGCTGCGCCAAAACAACATTGATTTGGGCGGTGGGTCGGGTGATCTTGGCGGGCAGGAATATTCGATCCGCGCCCTAGGCAGCGCCGATACGGTGGCGCAATTGGCCGCAACACCGATCACCACATCGCCGGGCCGTACCGTGCGTTTGGATGATCTGGGTACGGTGTTCGACGGGTCCACCGAGACGACCAGCTTTGCCATGCTGGACGGGCAGCCCGTGGTCGCCTTTGGTATTTTCCGGTCTACGGGTGCCAGTGATCTGACGGCGGGGGATAATGCCAAGGAACGGCTGGCCGAACTGGGCGAAGAGTATCCGAACGCCAGTTTCTCGCTGATTGACGACGCCACCACCTATACCGAAGGCAATTACCATTCGGCGATGGATACCCTGTACGAAGGGGCTGCTTTGGCGATCATTGTGGTGTTCTTGTTCCTGCGCAATTGGCGGGCCACGATCATCACGGCGGTCGCCTTGCCGCTGTCGATCATTCCGACGTTCATGGTCATGCAATACCTTGGGTTTTCGCTGAACACGGTAAGCTTGCTGGGCATCACCTTGGTGACAGGCATTTTGGTCGATGATGCGATCGTCGAGATCGAAAATATCGTGCGCCATATCCAGATGGGCAAGCCCGCCTATGAGGCGTCCGAGGAAGCCGCATCAGAGATCGGCCTTACGGTCATCGCGATCAGTTTCACCATCGTTGCGGTGTTTGCGCCGGTCAGCTTTATGTCCGGTATCGCGGGGCAGTATTTCAAGCAGTTCGGCCTGACGGTCGCCGTGGCGGTGCTGTTTTCGCTGCTGGTTGCGCGTTTGATTACGCCGATGATGGCCGCCTATTTTCTGCGTGACGGCATCGCCCCGGAAGAGGAAAAAGACGGCTTTCTGATGCGGCGGTATATGGCGTTGCTGGGGTGGACCCTGCGCAACCGTACTGTGACCTTGTTGCTGGGGCTGGGTATTTTTGCCGCGTCGATTTTTTCGGCGACGCTTTTGCCGACGGAATTTGTGCCAGCGTCAGACCAAGGGCGGTCGACGGTGTCGCTGGAATTGCCACCCGGTTCAACGCTTGATCAGACCCGCGCAACGGGCCGCGAGGTGTCGATGATCCTTGGGCAGATATCCGAGATCACCAATGTGTTTGTCGAAGGCGGCACATCTTCGGATACCAAGGCGAATGTCGTGGTGAACTATGGGCAAAAAGACACGCGCGACCGGTCGTCCTTTGCCATTGAGGACGAGATGAAGGCGCTCTTGCAGGACATGCCCGACGTCAAGATAAACGTGTTGGCCGAGAACGGTCAGCGGGACATCCAGCTAAACGTGCTTGGCGATACCGAGGCGGCAGCGTCCGCCGCAGCGATTGAACTGGCCAATCAGATGAACAGCCTGCCGGATGTTTTGAACGCGGCCACAACCGCATCCTTGGTGCGCCCTGAAATCCAGATTACCCCACGCCCGCAATTGGCAGCGGAAATGGGTGTGACATCATCGGATTTGGCCAGCACGATCCGGATCGCAACCTTGGGCGAAACCGATAGCAATGTGGCCAAGTTTAACGCGGGCGACAGGCAGATCCCGATTTTGGTGCGCCTGAAAGAAGACGTTCGGAATGACCTAAGCCGCATGGCAGGACTGCGCGTGGCGTCAACCACGGGCAGCCCCGTGCCCATTAGCGTTGTGGCCGATATGAAGCTGTCGTCCGGTCCCAGTACCATCGAACGCTACGACCGCCAGTACCGCACAAGTGTGGAGGCGGACCTGGCCCCCGGTGGATTGCTGGGCCCTGCAACGCAATCCGTGATGGCATTGCCGATTGCGATGGACATGCCCGAAGGAACCGCAATCCAAAGCGCGGGCGACGCCGAGGTCATGGGCGAGGTGTTCACCCAGTTCGGTCTGGCCATGGGCGCTGGCATCTTGTTGGTCTACGTCGTTCTGGTGCTGTTGTTTGCCAGCTTTGTTACCCCTGTGACGATCCTGCTATCGCTGCCCTTGGCGATTGGTGGGGCGATCTTTGCGCTGTACCTGAATGGGTCGGCAATTGGCTTGTCCGTTGTGATCGGTTTCCTGATGCTGATGGGGATCGTGACCAAGAACGCAATCATGCTGGTCGAATTCGCAATCGAGGCGATGAAGGACGGGGCCACGCGATCTGAAGCGATGCTGGAAGCCGGGCATAAACGCGCGCGGCCAATCATTATGACGACTGTGGCGATGACAGCGGGCATGGTCCCTTCGGCCCTTGCCATCGGGGCGGGCGGCGAATTCCGCGCGCCTATGGCGGTGGCTGTGATTGGCGGGCTGTTGCTGTCGACGATGCTGTCGCTGCTGTTCGTTCCGTCGCTGTTCAGCGTGATCGACGGGCTTAAGGAACGGATTCGCTGGGGCTTGGTTGCTGTGCTGGGCGCAAACCGCCCGCGTGACGCTGCGTCTGACGGTTAAAGGGGGCACCATTTTGCAGCGTAAAAGAATTTTTAAAACAAAGCGCTAGGCGCGGCGCGCAATATTGCCTTTAATGACGGGTGTCTTTGTACGGACGTGCAAGGGCACCCAGATTTTGAAAAAAGGCCGTGTCACGTGACCCCATTTGTCTTCAACACCACCAAATCAGTCGTCTTTGAAAACGGTGCTGCCCTGCGCCTTGCCGAACTTGCAGGCGGGCTTCTGGGGCAGAACTGCCTGCTGATTACGGACCCTGGCTTGCGGGCCTTGGGCCTGTGCGATCCGGCGATTGCGGCGCTGGAAACGGCTGGGCACACGGTCACGATATTCGATGCGGTTGAGGCCGACCCATCCCGCGAGACATTGATGCAAGCGGTCGAGGCGGGCAGGGCGGCAGGCACCACTGGGGTGATCGGCTTTGGCGGTGGCTCGTCGCAAGACGTGGCCAAGCTGGTGGCACTGCTGCTGGGGGCTGACGAAGACCTAGACAGCGCGTGGGGCGTTGCACAGGCCAAGGGGCCGCGGCTGCCGCTGGTCTTGATCCCCACGACCGCTGGCACAGGGTCCGAGGTGACGCCCGTGTCGATCATCACCGTAGGGGCCGAGGAAAAACGCGGCGTGTCCTCGCCCGTGATCCTGCCCGATATGGCCATTCTGGACGCTGAGCTAACCTTGGGCCTGCCTGCGCATATCACCGCTGCCACGGGCGTGGATGCGATGGTCCACGCGATCGAGGCCTATGCCTCGAAAAATGCGAATAATAATCCTGTCTCCAAACTGCTCGCCCGCGAGGCGTTGCGGCTGCTCGGGGCTAATATCGAGGCTGTCGTGGCCGATGGGTCGAACCTAGAAGCACGCGGCGCGATGCTGCTGGGGTCGATGCTGGCGGGGCAGGCTTTTGCCAACTCTCCGGTCGCTGCGGTCCATGCGCTGGCCTATCCCATCGGCGGCACGTTCCATATCCCGCACGGGTTGTCGAACGCGCTGGTGCTGCCCCATGTGCTGCGCTTTAACGCGCCTGACGCTGGCACGCTGTATGCCGAAATCGCCGCCGATGCCTTTCCCGAGCTGGCAGTGGTCGAAGGTACGCAGGCCCGAACGGCGGCCTTTATCGAGGCCTTGGCGGACCTGTCAGCGCGTGTCGGGTTGCAGACCCGCCTGCGCGATGTGGATATCCCGAAAGAGGCGATTGATAAGATGGCAGCTGATGCCATGCTGCAAGGCCGCTTGCTGGTGAACAACCCCCGCGAAGTGACCCAAGCCGACGCACATACGATCTATACGGCGGCGTGGTAATGTCAGACCGCCCCGTCGCCCCAACACGCGCTGATTTCAACGACTTTTACCCGCTGCAAACCCGCTGGAACGACAATGACGCCTATGGGCACATGAACAACGTCGTCCACTATGCGCTGTTTGATACGGCTGTGAACGGCTGGCTGATCGAACGTGGCTTGCTGGACCCGCTGACCAGCCCTGTGTTCGGGTTGGTCGTGGAAACGGGCTGTCGTTATTTTGGCGAAATGCAGTTTCCGGATCGGGTGACGGCAGGGTTGCGCGTTGCCAAACTGGGCCGCAGTTCGGTCCGGATGGAGCTGGGATTGTTCCGCAACGACGATGATACCGCGTCGGCCGAAGGGTTCTTTGTGCATGTCTATGTTGACCGCACGAACCACCGGCCAGCCCAATTGCCAGACGCCACACGTGCGGCCCTAGAAAGCCTGCAATAGGTCCGCACCTGCGGGCCGCTGTCTGCCGGTGTTTGGGTTAGCCGGTTGCATCTTGTGCTTGTCCACATGTTATAAACCCGCGAATCACACCAATTTTCTGCTGTGCAGCAATTCATGCTGCGCCCGCATGTTGTGTTAAATATTGAACAACCGGAGCGTATTCCCCGTGGCCAAGAAGAAACGTATCGTCGTCAAAATCGGATCCAGCCTGCTGGCAAATGAAGAGAAGCTTACTTTGCGTTTTGCCTTCATCAACGGCTTGTTGGCTGACCTCGCCGAATTGCAGACCCAGGGCTATGATATCATTCTCACGTCCTCGGGCTCTGTCGCGTTGGGCCTGAACATGATCGGCAAACGCCCCGAGGATGCGGGCATTCTGGATAAACAGGCCGCCGCTGCTTGTGGTCAACCGTTGCTGATGAATGCCTATCGTCAGGTCGCCTCGGAATACGACATGGGCGTGGCGCAGATGCTTGTTACCGTCGAAGACATGGAAGAACGCCGCCGGTTTCTGAACATCAAGAACACCATGCTGCGGTTGTTTGAAAATAACATCCTGCCGATCATTAACGAAAACGATTCAATTGCGACGACAGACCTGAAGGTTGGCGATAATGATCGTTTGTCGGCAAAGGTTGCGCAGATGATCGAGGCCGATCAACTGATCATCCTGACCAGCGTCGAAGGCCTGTATGACCGCGACCCGTCCGAGCCGGGCGCGCAATTCATCGAAGAGATCGAGGACGTCAGCGAACATCTGGAATCCACCAAAAGCGTGAGCGAGTTGGGCAGTGGCGGCATGATGACCAAGATGCTGGCCGCCAACATGGCGCAAAACGCGGGGGTCGAAACGATCATTGCCGAGGGCTTGATCGAGGCACCGGTATCCTCCGTACTGCGCCGTGAACGCCGTCACACCCGCTGTCTGGCGCGCGACAAAACCGGATCGCCGCTGATGATCTGGCTCAGCAACCGTTTGCAGGTGGCGGGCACGCTTGTCGTATCCAACGCTGCTGTTGCCGCGATTTCATCCAAAGAACGCGGGTTGGCGCGCAATGATCTTGTGTCCATTCAGGGCGAGTTTTCCAAGGGTGATGTGCTGCATGTCTATGATGAAGAGGGCAATGAATTCGCCCGCGGCCTGACGAATTTCTCGTCCGAGGAAACGATCCTGATGGCGCGCAACCCTGACATGCTGGTCGAAGACGTGATCGGCTATAAGACAAAAAGCGATATTATCGGGTCAGAAAACATCCTGATCCTCGAAGATCACCACCTGCAACTGGATGCGCCCATAGACGACGCGCAGCCGGTGATCTCGGTCTGAAAGTACCCTCTGGGCCTTGGCCCGTCTGCACCATTAAGATCACGGTGCGTTTGTCGCAAACTGGGCTAGACAAACCCCGCAAAAGTCGGGATAAGCCGACACGCATCAGGAACTGACCACCCTGATGAACCATCGCGGCAACGCGGTCGAGGCGAGTTGGCGGAGTGGTTACGCAGCGGATTGCAAATCCGTGTACAGGAGTTCGATTCTCCTACTCGCCTCCAAATTACCTCTCCAGTTGATCGCCCCGCCTTCACCGCTTCCATTCAATTATTGCGCTAGATGCTTTGGCGGTGTCTAATTGGCTAAAACGAGGGCCTTTGCGGGTCTGAAAAATGGGCAGGGCGATGGGCACAAGCACCAAGAATGATGTTGTCGCGACCTATCATGGGGTCGAGGTGTTGAGTGCGCCGCATCTTGGGCCGAACATGATCGTTAACATGGGCTTGGGGAAGTATGAGCGGCGGGAGGTTCTGTCAGCGCTCAAGTTCATTGAAGAAGGTGATGTCGTTGTCGAGATGGGGGCCGGTGCGGGGCTTGTGGGTGCTGCAGTTGCCAAAAACTGCGCGCCTGAAAAAATCATCTCGTTCGAGGCGAACCACAAGCTGATCTCATCGATCAATGCGCTTTATGAACATAATGGCATCGCGGATATAATTGAGGTGCACAACCAGATTGTCATCTCTGATCCTGAGGCACCGCAGGCCGTTGATTTCTTTATCAGGGGCAATTTCCTGGGGTCCGGGATGACGATCACCAAGGGGATCGAGCGGGCTGAAAAGGTCTCGGTTCCGGTGGTGGCTTGGGCGACAATAAAAGAGCAATTCAAGCCGACGGTCTTGTTGATGGATATCGAAGGGGCCGAGCTTGAGTTTTTTCGCCATGCGGATCTAGGTGGTATTCGCGTGATTATTGCGGAGCTGCATCGCCATATCTATCATCGCCCCGGCATGCGTGAAATCCGAGAAGGTATTGCTGCGAAAGGATTTATTGAGGACAGGGAGGCCTCGGGCGGTGGCGTGTTCGTGTTTACGGCAGTTTAACATTATACTGCCTTGATGGCCGTAACCCTGCTGGAGAAAGCCTGCTGCGGCACTCAGCCCGTAGCGCGAATATGCATCATTCTCAAATGAATTTGCTCAACTTCAAGTGAAACGGGCATCTTGGCGTTGCTGATAGGCTTGGGCTATGGCATTGCATACACCTATATATGAACGAAAGAGTTTAGCCGATGTCCGACTTTTCCGCCCGCCGCACGATGATGGTTGATACGCAGGTTCGCCCCTCTGATGTGACAAAGTTCCCAATCATCGATGCGATGCTGACTGTCGCCCGCGAAGATTACGTGCCCGCCGCACAGCGCGAAGCTGCGTATCTGGGCGAAAACCTGAACCTAGGCGAGGGGCGTATTCTGCTTGAGCCGCGGACGCTTGCGAAAATGCTGGACGCGCTGGCCATCGGCAACGACGATCTGGTTCTCGATATCGGCAGTGCCTATGGGTATTCAACGGCGGTGATCGCCCATATCGCAGAAGCTGTGGTTGCCGTCGAAGAAGACGAGCAGATGGCCAAAGAGGCACAGGAAACCCTCACAACATCCGGCGTGGACAACGCGATTGTGCACATGGGGCCGTTGGTCGAAGGTGCGGCGAAGCATGGCCCCTACGATGTTATCTTGATCCAAGGCGGGATCGAGGTCGTGCCAGATGCGATTTTGGACCAGCTCAAGATCGGCGGCCGCATTGCCTGCATCTTTATGGAAGGTGTGCTGGGTGAGGTACGCATAGGATATAAGAGTGAACACGGCGTCAGTTGGCGCGCAGACTTTAATGCCGGTGCACCGGTGCTAAGAGGCTTTGTTCGTGAAAAGGCCTTCCAACTTTGAGAGCATGAATTAACGGTCCCCGCGAATAGAGGGCCGGATTGAGGGAGTGGGTTTTGATGAGACAGGAAAAGCAAGCATACAGTTTGCGCCGTACATTTGCGGCAGGCGTGATGGGGATAGGTCTATTGTTCCCCGCCGCGTCTTGGGCCGAAACTTTGGCCGACGCATTAGTAGGTGCCTATAATAATTCGGGTCTGCTGGATCAGAACCGCGCCGTATTGCGCGCAGCGGATGAAGACGTGGGCATCGCCAAATCGGCGCTAAAGCCGGTTGTGCAGTGGACAGGTACCATAACGCAAAATATTAACCGGTCGGTGAGTGGACCGGGAAGCAGTACGGCAGCCGGAACCGTCATAAATACGGATTCTCTGACAACAACCGCCAACTTGATCGCATCGCTTTTGGTCTATGATTTCGGTGCCACACGCTATGGCATCGAAGCGTCCAAAGAGACGGTTTTGGCAACACGCGAAAATCTAGTCAGCGTTGAACAGCAAATCTTGCTGCGTGCCGTCGACGCCTACATGAGCGTGATCCAGTCCCGCGAGCTGGTGTCGCTGCGTGAAAACAACGTGCGCTTGCTGACCCAAGAATTGCGCGCCGCACGTGACCGTTTTGAAGTTGGCGAAGTCACACGGACCGACGTCGCCCTAGCCGAAGCAGGGCTTGCACAAGCGCGCAGCGGTCTTGCTGGCGCGCAGGGTGATCTGATCTCGGCAAAAGCGTATTTCAAGGTCGCTGTTGGCCGTGAGCCGGGCAACCTGAGCGCGCCGCCCAGCTTGCCCAGCATCTCTGACATCAACACTGCCAAAGCTTTGGCCGTGCGCCGTCACCCCGATATCTTGGCTGTGCAGCATCAGGTTGCCGCAGCCGAGCTGTTGATCCGCAGAAGCGTCGCCGCGATGGAGCCACAGGTTTCTGTTCAGGGTTCCTTGGGCGTGACAGAGACATTCGATACGCCATCTTCGACCCGCAGCGGGGCGGTGGCGCTGCAGCTTAGCCAGACGATTTACCAAGGTGGGGCATTGTCTGCTGGCGTTCGCAAAAGCCAAGCGCAACGTGACGCGCAACGCGGCAATCTGCATGTGGTCGTCAAAGATGTCGAACGTGCGGTCAGTGACGCCTATGCGGGGCTTGCCGCCGCGCGCGCGCAGATCGAAGCGTCGCAACGCCAAGTCCGCGCGGCAAGAATCGCGTTTCAAGGTGTGCGCGAAGAGGCCGCCTTGGGGGCTCGCACCACCCTTGACGTGCTGGATGCAGAGCAATCCTTGCTGGATGCGCAATCCAGCAGTGTGACCGCGCAAACCCAGATTTATGTCGCAGCCTATTCGGTTTTGCAGGCGACAGGCCAGTTGACGGCCCGCAATCTAAAACTGCCTGTACAGGTTTATGATCCCGCGGCCTATTACAATCTGGTCAAAGACAGCCCAGCCAAATTGTCTAAAGAAGGCAAGCAGTTGGACCGCGTTTTGCGGGCGCTGCAAAAGGACTGACAATTTTGACGATGGTGTTGTGAGAATCTGCACCATCGCCTAAGTTGATTGTTAAGAATGAATGGTTAGTAGAAAATATGTCTGATGCTGTGTCCAACGCAGAGGTAGAGGATGTGCTGTCTTCCATACGCCGTTTGGTGTCTGAAGATCGCCGCCCAGTGAGCAAGGTAACCGAAAGCGCTCCTTCGGAGGAGAAGCTGGTGCTGACCCCGTCGTTGCGGGTGTCCAACGACGCCCCCGTGGCTGGTGCGCGCCGCAAGGCTGACCCTGTTGACGCTTCGGGCCAAGACAATGGCGATGAGGGTGAGGTGTCAGCGGATGCTGATACCACGGATGCCGCATCGCAGCCCGACACTGTGACCAGTTTCAAACAGCGTTCTGACATCCTGAATCTGGGCGCGTCCGAACTGGTGGATGACAATGTGAAATCCAGCGGGTCCGACCGGCTAAGCGCCAAGATCGCCGCGCTTGAGACCGCCATTGGACGTATTTCTGACGGCTGGGACGCGGAAGAGCGTGAGGTAGACGATTTCATGTCACCTGAACCACTTGCCATGGCTTGGGAAGACGATGTTGAGCTGGACGCCACCGGCGCGCCAATCCCTGCATCACAGAATGAAGAACCGACCGAGGCGACAGCTATGCGCGATGAAACAATCGTCGAGGCCGAGTCTTATGTGGAGGAGGAGGCTGCCGCCCCTCAAGACGCAGCTAAAGGTGCTGCTGCAGAAGAGTATTTGGACGAGGACATGCTGCGTGAGATGGTCGAAGAGATCGTGCGCAAAGAGCTGCAAGGCGTGTTGGGCGAACGCATCACGCGCAATGTACGCAAGCTTGTACGCCGTGAAATCCACCGCGCTATGACGGCGCAAGACCTCGAATAACGCTATCGTCATGTTCTATGTATAAGGGCGGCATCTGCGGGGCAGGTGCCGTTTTTATTTGCAGCACGGGTTTTGATAACCATCGCCTGGTGGCAATAAAAAACGCGGCCCCAGGGCCGCGTTTTTTAACACTGAAATCTTCAGGTTAATCAGGCTGCTTCGGCCTGTTGTGCCGCGTGGCGACGTTCTGACTCTTCACGAGACAGGGCAACAGATGTACGTACACCTTTACCAACAAAATCCATCAGGCCAGACACGACGCGTTCGTTCGGGTCGATACCGGCACAGCTCAACACTTCACGGCCGTCGCGCGAACGCGCCCAGCGTGCAATCTGCTCAGGACCATTGCCATATTTCTTGTCATCGGCAATTGCATCGTCCAATGCGGCCAGTACCACGGCAGCAAAAAGTTTGCGGGCACGGTTACCTTGTTCATTGTTAAAGGCAGTGCCATCAACGAAATCTTTCATCTCGTCGTCCTTTCTATTATTCTTGCTCTTGTCATTTAGGCGAGGCGTTCCTTATGACTGAAAGAGCGCGATTCGGATACACATATTTCGCATAGCACCTATGCGTCTTCTGCATGGCTCTTTGCGCTTTTGGCAGGCGCTTGGCTGCCTTGCGTGGCCAGTCCTTAGAAGATATAGGTCGCCTGAATTAATCTTCAACATTTTGCAATGGTGTCCCCACATGCCTAAGATCAATGGAAACGAAATTCGTCCCGGAAACGTGCTTGAACACAACGGTGGTCTATGGGCTGCGGTTAAGGTTGATCACGTCAAACCGGGCAAGGGCGGTGCCTTTGCGCAAGTCGAGATGCGCAACCTGCGCAACGGGTCAAAACTGAACGAGCGCTTTCGCAGCGCGGATAAGGTTGAAAAGGTCCGTCTTGAGCAAAAAGACCAACAATTCCTATACGAAGACGCCGGAATGCTGGTTCTGATGGACACGCAAACCTACGATCAGGTTCAGCTGTCGGCAGAGCTTTTGGGCGAACGTCGCCCGTTCTTGCAAGACGGTATGATGGTCGTTGTCGAGTATCACGAGGACGAAGCGTTGAACGCGTCCTTGCCTCAAAAAGTGACCTGCAAGATCGTCGAGACCGAGCCGGTCGTCAAAGGCCAGACAGCGGCAAATTCTTTCAAGCCAGCGATCTTGGATAACGGTGTCAAAGTAATGGTGCCGCCCTTCGTCGGCCAAGACGAAGACATCATCGTGAACACCGAAACGATGGAATATTCTGAACGCGCCTAAGGCCCAGAATTGACCCCACGTCATGACTGCGCAATTTTGAAAAGCCTCGGGTCTTCCGGGGCTTTTTGCTGTCTGGGCTTTGGGGTGTGGCGCGCAGATCTCTGCCACGGCGCGGTGTGTGTTGCCGTTCCGCAACGCCCATTTCCCGCTAAAGCTGTGGACCTGCAGCGTGGTGCGGGGCGGTAAAACTATTCTTCCGCAGAACCAAGCTGTTATAGCTGTTTTGGGGATATAGGGGGAATCATGTCAGACATCGTTGTTTTTGCCGCCAAAAAGATCATCACAATGGATATCAACCGGATGGAAGCGACCCATGTCGCCGTCCGTGGCGGAGAGATACTGGCCGTTGGTGATGCGACATGCGCTGACCAGTGGGGCGCTGTGACCCATGATGACAGCCTGAAAGACGCGGTGCTGATGCCCGGCTTTATCGAAGGGCACGCACATATGATGGCGGGCGCGATGTGGGAATATGCCTATGCGGGGTATCACGACCGGATCGACCCCAATGGCAAGCTGTGGCGCGGTATGGCCGACAATGACGCGGTGATTGACGGGCTGCGCGACTATTCCGAAACGCTGGAGGACGACGCGCCGCTGGTCGGCTGGGGGTTTGACCCGATATTCCTGACGTCAGAGCGGCTGAGCAAAAAGCATCTGGATCAGATCAGCCCCACGCGGCCCATCGCGATCATTTACTCGAATTTTCATCTGATGTGCGTGAACTCTGCCGCGCTTGAACTCGCCGGATTCGATCAGACCACCAACGCCGAGGGCGTGATCAAAGGGTCTGACGGCCAGCCCACGGGTGAGTTGCAGGAAATGGCGGCGATGTTTCCGGTCATGCGGCGCTTGGGGATCGATTTTCGGGGTCTCAGCCAGAAAGAAGGCTCCATTCGCGCCTACGCAGATGTGGCGCGCCGGGCAGGGGTGACCACGGTCACCGATCTGTATTCCCAGATGGAGGAAGACGACCTGACCGCCATGTTGCGCGTCACCGGCGCGGATGATTTCCCACTGCGCATCGTTCCAGCATTGGGCGCAATGGAAGGGCCAAAGGCCATCGCAGACAAGGCGCAGGCGCTTGCCAAGCGCAGCACCGACAAGCTGCGGCTGGGGGCGGTTAAATTGATGACGGACGGAGCGATCCAAGGGTGGACCGCGCGGGTGAAAAGCCCCGGTTATGTGGGCGGGCAGCCCAATGGCATCTGGAATACCTCGCCCGAGATGATCTTTGCGCTGGTCGAAGAGTTGAACAGCCGTGGCATCCAGATGCATATCCACGTCAACGGTGACGAGGCCGCCGAGGTGACGTTGGACGCGATCGAGGCGGCGTTGCGCAAGAACCCTTGGGCTGGGCACCGCCATGTCCTTCAGCATTGCCAGTTGATGGGGCGCGACCTGTTTACGCGGGCCGCTGATATGGGAGTGTGCTGCAACATCTTTGCCAACCACGTCCATTACTTTGGCGACCAACACGTGGCACTGACCATCGGGCGCGACCGGGCTGAACGCATGGACGGGTCGCGCAGCGCGATTGATGCCGGCGTGAACATCGCGATCCACTCAGATGCCCCCGTCACGCCTATGGCACCGCTGTTCACCGCATGGTGCGCCGTGAACCGGCAGACCATGTCGGGGCGCACCTTGGGGGCCGCGCAATGCATCGACGTCGAAGAGGCGCTGTTCGCGATCACCATGGGTGCTGCCTATACCTTGAAGCTGGACAGCGAGATCGGCAGCATCGAGACCGGCAAGCGCGCCGATTTCGTGGTCTTGGGCGATGATCCCTTGGTCGTTGATCCGCTGGCGTTAAAAGACGTCCCGATACTGGGAACGGTCTTTGGGGGCCGTGTTCACCTGCTATGAGACCACGGCTGCCACTGACCGTAATCTCGGGCTATTTGGGCGCGGGTAAAACAACCTTGATCAACCGGCTGCTGGCCGAGGATCACGGGTTGAAGCTGATGGTGATGGTCAATGATTTCGGTGCGATCAATATCGACGCGGCACTGATTGCCGAGGCGGGCGAAGATACCATGACCCTGACCAACGGCTGCGTGTGCTGCACCATGGGGGCCGATTTGTTTATGGCCATCGGCGATGTTCTGGATCGTGCGCAGCGGCCCGACCATCTGGTGATCGAGGCGTCGGGTATCGCAGACCCCGCGCGCATCGCCCAAGTGGCGCAGGCAGAGCCGGAGTTGGCTTACGGCGGCATTGCGACCGTGGTGGATGGGCAAAGCTATGATGCCTTGGCACGTGATGATCAGATCGGCGCGCAGGTGGCGGGGCAGGTCAGCGCCGCTGATCTGGTGCTGGTCAGCAAGCTGGCTGCGCCCGATCCGGGGCTGGCATTGCGGCTGCAGGTGCAGTCACGGGCGTTGGTTGTCGATCTGGCGCAGGCGGATGCTGTGGCCCCAATCATTTTCGGCGTGACAGAGCGAGCGGTGCCAAATGTATCGCTGGCCCATCACGCCGCGTATGTGGGGTGGAGCGATGCCAGTGATGTAAGGCTGGAATACCCAGTATTAATGGAGAAACTGGAAAGCCGCCCCAAGGGCTTGTTCCGTTTCAAAGGGTTTGTCAGCCACGATGCATCCAGCGCTTGGGAAGTGCATTGCGTGGGGCCCAGCGTAGATGTGAAGCCGATAAAGGCATCGCAGCCGACCCAGGTGGTCGGGATTGGCCTAAAGGCTCAAATAGGTGCAGATGAGATTTCAGCATGGTGGCACAGCTGAAGTGCGGCCGGAGTTTTCCAAAAACTCCGAGCCAAAATTTTTGAAAAATTTTGATCCCTGCCTTAGCCGTCTGTTACCATTGTGACGGTTGCGCCATCTGCCTGCATTGCTGCCTTCGCGCGGTCATAGCGCAGATAGGCCAACGCCTCGGTGCCCGCTTGGGTGAACACCGTGCCTGCCGGTTTGCCGTTCACTGAAATCTCGGTACCTGCATCGACGGGCGCGCTGATATGGACCTTGGCCAACCCTTTGCGCAGCTCTGTCTTATGCTTCATCCGCGCGGTGACTTCTTGGCCGACATAGCAGCCTTTGCGGAAATCAACGCCGTTCAGCCGTTCAAATCCCATCTCAAGGATAAAGCTGTCTGGCGTCAACTCGGCCCCGGTTTCGGGGATCATATAGGCCACGCGCAGGGCGTCCCAATCGGTTGTATCATCCGTCTGCGGCGCATCGCGGTAGGCGCGCCAGCCCATGCCCGGGTCGCGCGGATCGGCATAGCCGTCGGCGGGCGCATCACCCAATCCGCGGTGCACATGTAGGCCGGTGGCCTCGATCTTCACGTCGGCGCGCAGTTTGTACATGTTCAACCGCTGCACCAGCGCGTCGGCGCTGGCGTCTGTGACGTCCAGCAGCACGGCATCGTCGTCTGCGGACAAAAAGAAATCAACGATGAACTTGCCCTGCGGCGTCAAAAGCGCCGCGTAGATCGGGCCTTGGTCCAGCTTGGTGATGTCATTGGTCACAAGCCCCTGCAGAAAGCTGCGGGCGTCTGCACCGGAGAGTTTCAGGATGCGGCGGTCGTTCATATCGCGTTTCCTTGCATTTGATGTCATGACATATATCAGGCCGACCAGAAGCCGAAAGGGGCAACCATGCCTGCGCCAATAACCGTGATCATTCCGACCTTGAATGCGGAGCACAGCCTGACCGGCTGTCTGACCGCGTTGATGGAAGGCGTCGATGCTGGCCTGATCTGCGAGCTGATCGTGTCGGATGGCGGATCGCAGGACGCAACACGGGTTATCGCGGATGCGTGGGGGGCTGACATCATCGAAGGTGCGGCATCGCGCGGCGGGCAGTTGCGCCGGGGCTGCGCCAAGGCCAAGGGCGAATGGCTGCTTGTGTTGCACGCTGACACGCAGCTGGAACAAGGCTGGACCGGCCCGGTGATTTCACATCTGAAGGGGCAAAAGGCCGGGTGGTTTAAGCTGCGTTTTGACCGGGGTGGCTTTGCCGCGCGGTTTGTGGCGGGATGGGCGCATTTGCGCAGCCTCATGGGGCTGCCTTATGGTGATCAGGGGTTGTTGATGCCGCGGGCGCTGTACCAATCTGTGGGCGGATACCCAGACCAGCCGCTGATGGAGGACGTGGCCATGGCGCGGCTTTTAAAGGGGAAGCTGACGCGCATTGACTGTGCTGCGATCACATCTGCCGACAAGTATCACAAGGCCGGATGGCTGCGCCGGGGTGGGCGCAATATCTGGACGCTGATCCGGTATTTCGCAGGGGTATCCCCGCAAAAGCTGGCTAAGGCCTACGCCAAATAGCGGGCATTTGATCTAGCCGAACAACCGCTGCCCGATCCGTTGCAATAGATTAGGCTCGGTTGGCTTTAGACCCTTTTCCAACGCGCGCAATGCCCGTGAATTGCGGCCGTCCGAGATGATTTTACCATCCTCGAACTGCAATCTGTACAGATCGGCATAGATGCCGCCACGGGCCAACAGCTCTTCGTGCTTGCCTTGGTCCATGATCTGGCCACGGTCCATCACCACGATCTTGTCCGCGCCGCGAATGGTCGATAGCCGGTGCGCGATAACGATTGTGGTGCGCCCTTGGGACAGACGGTCCAACGCTTGTTGCACAACCTTTTCCGACTGGGCGTCCAGCGCGCTTGTCGCTTCGTCCAGCAGCAAGATCGGCGTGTTGCGCAGCAAGGCGCGGGCAATCACAACCCGTTGACGTTGCCCGCCTGACAGGGCCGATCCACGCGGACCGACGCGGGTCTCAAGGCCATGCTCTAGCTTGGGCAGGAAATCAGCGACATGGGCGGCCTCAAGCACAGACTGCAATTCCGCATCCGATACGTTCTCGCGACCCAAGACAATGTTTTCACGCAAGGTTTCATCAAACAGCAGCGCCTCTTGTGTCACCACCGAGAACAGGCCGCGCAGGGCGTTGATATCCATATCCTTCAGCGGCACGTCGCCAATGGTGACGGTCCCGGATTGCGGATCGATCAGACGGGTCAGCAGGTTAAATATCGTTGATTTACCAGCACCAGAGGCCCCCACCAGCGCCGTCGTTTGCCCGGCTTTTGCGACCAGCGACAAATCATCCAGCACTTTGGCGTCGCCATAGGACAGGCTCACGTTGCTTAGCACGATATCCGACGACCCGGCAGGCGTGGCCACAGGGTTCTTGGGGGACTTCAACGTAACCGGCGCGTCCATCAATTCCTTGATCCGTTCTAGGGCCGCCGCAGCGGTTTGCCACAAACCACTGATGGCACCCAACCGGCGCAGCGGGTTAAAGGTGAACCCCATCGCAGTGAAAAAGGCCATGAACTGGCCAATGGTCTTGTCGCCTGAAATAATCTCGGACCCGCCATAGAGGATCACGGCCATGAAACCGACGCCTGACATGATGTCGATCATGCCCGGAATGGCCGAGTTACCAAAGGCAGCACGCACTTCGGTTTTGACATATTTCTTGGTCAGGTCACGGTATTGGCTCGATTGATACCGCTCAAGCGCGTTCAGCTTGATCTGGACAATGCCATGGAACACTTCGTCCAATCGTGTCGACAGATGTGCGCCCAGATCGCGCGCCTCGCGGGACCGTGCGCGCACGAAACGTTGTGCAAGGGCGGCGGGCATGACCATCAGCGGCACACCGATACAGGCCAGCAGCGCCCAGACCGGATCAATGGAGATTGCCACCCCGAGCAAGACAATCAAGCCAACCAGATCGCGCCCGGTGCCGGTGATGATCGCCCGCCATACATCATTGACCGCGTTCACATCGGACTGGACCCGCTGGATCAGAAACCCCGGTGGGTGTGCTTGATGAAATGCGCCGTCCTGCATCATCATGCGGTTCAGCATATCGATCCGCATATCTGCGGCGGATGTTTGCGCGATCCGCGTCAAAAGCACCTTTTGCGCAATGCTTGCCACGGCGCGCAGCACGAAAATACCCACCAACACCAGTCCGACCCAGATCAGAGCGGATTCCTGACCCGCGACGAAAACCTGATCGAACATCGGCTGCATCAGCTTGGCCAACGCACCAAGGGTCGCCCCTTCGATGGCCATGAAAACAACGGCCAGTCCAAGCATCCAAATGTGCTTTTTCAGGTAATCGCGCCAAAGCCATTTCAGCAGCTCTTTGGAAGTATAGGTGACATCACTCATGAATGCGCCGGGGTCCTTTGGTCAAATATTTGACTGGTGTACGCAGCCCGGCGGGGCAGGGCAAGCATGACGGCCTGCTTTGCGTGGCGGATTGTCCGATTGACGCCGCGCCGCACGGGGATAAGTTGGCCCGGAATACTGTTGTTGAAAGGCGTATCGTTCATGTCATCCCGCACAAATCTATCGCATGGGCGCGGTTATCTCGCCATTCCCGGCCCCTCTGTCATGCCAGAGGCCGTGTTGAACGCGATGCATCGCCCTGCGCCAAACATTTATGCGGGCGAATTGGTCGATATGATGCCGCCGCTTATGCAGGACCTGCGCGACGTCGCCAGAACACAGCACCACGTTGCAATGTATATCGGCAACGGCCATGCGGCATGGGAGGCGTCACTGTCCAACGTCATCCGTCCGGGTGACAAGGTGCTGGTGCCCGCGACGGGCCGCTTTGGCATCGGCTGGGGTGAAATGGCGACAGGCCTGGGGGCCGATGTCGAGGTCATGGATTTCGGCAAGCAGTCCGCGATGGATCTGGCCCGGATTGAAGAGCGCCTGAAAGCGGATACCGCACATGAGATCAAAGCCGTGCTGGCCGTGCATGTGGATACGTCGACCTCTGTCGTGAATGACATTGCCGGGGTGCGCGCCGCATTGGACAGCGCAGGGCATCCGGCGCTTTTGATGGCCGATTGCATTGCATCACTGGCCTGCGACCGCTTCGAGATGGACGCCTGGGGTGTCGATATCATGGTAACGGGATGCCAAAAGGGGCTGATGGTGCCCCCCGGCGTTAGTTTCGTGTTTTTCAATGACCGCGCGGCGGCGGTGCGGGCATCCATGCCCCGCGTCAGCACGTTCTGGGATTGGGAACCGCGCGCCAACCCCGATGATTTTTACCAATACCACTGCGGTACGGCCCCCACACACCATATTTACGGCCTGCGAGCAGCACTGGATATGATCAAGGCCGAAACGATCGAGGCCGTGTGGGACCGTCACACGGTTCTGGCCCGCGCCGTTTGGGCGGCCTGCGATGCGTGGGGCAGCCAAGGGACGCTGGCGTTGAATATCGCCGACCCCGCCTTGCGCAGCCACGCGGTTACGTCGCTGCGGCTAGAGGCTCCTCAGGCGACGCAATTGCGCGAATGGGTGCAGGAAAACATTGGCCTAACCTTGGGCATCGGCCTGGGCATGGCCGCGCCGGGCAGCCCTGAAAGCCACGGGTTTTTCCGGTTGGGCCACATGGGGCATGTGAACGGTCAGATGATCATGGGGATGCTCGGCGGGATGGAGGCCGGTATGGCGTCGCTCGGCATCAAACGCGGTTCAGGCGCCTTGGACGCCGCAGCCAAGGTGATCGGCGGGGTCTAACCCTCGCCGCGCGTTGGCCGTTCACGGAAGTGGCTTGGGCTACGTTTTTTGCGCATCCGCTAGAGCTAGGGGCAGCGCAGCGGCGAATGCATCGAGATCAGCGGGCGTGCCACAGCTGACCCGAATACAACGGTTTTGCGGGGCGGCAAAGGGCATGCGCACAAAGATGCCCCGCGCCACCAACCCGTCAAGGACAGACTTGGCAAAGGCCCCATCGCGCCCGCAATCAATCGCCACAAAGTTTGCCGCAGAAGGCAGCGGCGTCAGGCCGTTGTCGCGGGCAATCTCGGCAATCCGGTCCCGGGCGGTGGCGATTTGCGTTTTTACATGGGCGAGCCAATCGGTATCTTCCAGCGCCGCCAATGCGCCCGCCTGACCCGCGCGGTTCATGCCAAAGTGGTTGCGCACCTTGCCAAAGGCCGTGATCAGTTCAGGGGCCGCGATGGCATAGCCCACCCGCGCACCCGCCAGCCCGTGTACCTTCGAAAATGTCCTCATCCGGATCAGCCGCGGATCGTCCGCATCCAACACGGGCGCGACCCCCTCTGGCGCGCAATCGACATAGGCTTCGTCCAGCACCAACAGGCAACCCTCTGGCAGGGCCTCCATCGCCTTGACCAGATCAGCGCCCGAATGCCAACTGCCCATCGGATTGTCGGGGTTGGCCAGATACACCAGCTTTGCGTCGACTTCGGCAGCCTTGGCAAACAGCGCGTTTGGGTCCTCGTGATCGCCAAGATAGGGCACTTTGTGCAGCACGCCGCCAAACCCTGCAACATGGTAATTAAACGTCGGGTACGCGCCATCGGACGTGACCACCGCATCGCCCTGCGCCACCATCAGCCGCACCAGATAGCCCAATAGGCCATCAATGCCTTCGCCCACGATGATGTGGTCCGGGGTGATGCCGTGATGCGCGGCCAAGGCCTGACGCAAATCATAGCTTTCGGGATCGCCATACATCCACTGCTGTGTGGCGGCCATCGCCTCAACCGCGCGGGGCGAGGGGCCGAATACATTCTCATTCGCGCCCAACCGCGCGTCAAACACCCGGCCAGCGGCGCGTTCTTGGGTTTCAGGACCCACAAACGGCACGGTCGAGGGCAGGGATTGGGCAAGCGGTGTAAGGCGAACATGTGTCATGCCACCCGATTACTGCATCCCTATCGGTCTGGGCAAGCATTGAAAAAGCAGACCTGCGCCCCTAAGTAATAATCATTCGCAATTGGAGGCTGTATCATGGCCAAACTCACCCGACGCGGCTTTGTCGCAACAGCACTGGCCGCCAGTGCGATCCGTACGGTCCCCCTTGCCGGCGCCAAGCTGGGCGGACGGCGTATTCTAACGCTGGCCTATGATAAATCCCTTGGCATGATGCGGGCGATTGAGCGCTGGGTGCCGTAGCGTTTTGCTTTGCACGGGCAATGATATAGGTCCAGATGGTGAAAATTACCGGAGGAACCTATGGCCCGCGTCACAATCACCTATGAAAATCACATCGCTCATGTGCGCCTGACCCGCGCCGATAAAATGAATGCCGTGGATCAGGATATGATCGACGCAATCATTGCAGCGGGCAACGAAGTCGCCGCATCTGACGCAAGGGTCGTTGTGCTGTCGGGCGACGGCAAAGCATTTTGCGCCGGAATCGACATCAGCGCGATGGGTGCGCTGGCTGGGGGAGATCCCAAAGAGCTTATGATGCCACGCACCCATGGGGGTGGCGCAACAAACCAATGGCAAGAAGTCCCGATGATCTGGACCCGTGTTGGTATTCCGGTGATTGCCGCGCTGCATGGCAAGGTCTATGGCGCAGGGCTGCAATTGGCCCTCGGGGCGGATATCCGCATCGCTGCACCAGACGCGGAACTGGCGGTAATGGAGATGAAATGGGGCATCGTCCCCGACATGGGCGGCATGGTGCTGCTGCCTAAACTGGTACGCGGCGATGTGCTGCGCTTGATGACCTACACCGCGCAACCGATTGACGCGGCACAGGCCGAACGCTGGGGGCTGGTCACACAGCTTGCCGATGACCCGCTGGCCGCCGCAATGGAGCTTGCGGCGACCATCGCAGGCAAAAGCCCAAGTGCCATTAAAGCCGCCAAACGTCTTACGGCTTTTGCCGAAACGAACGGGGCAGACGCGGTTCTGCTAGAAGAATCCCGTGAGCAGGCGGAACTGCTGGGCCGTCCGCACCAAATGGAAGTGATTGCCGCCGAGTTCGGCAAACGCCCCGCTGTTTTCAAAGACTAAAAAACGGTCAGCCCCGCCTGAGCTAACAGACGGGGCTTTCCAAATGGACGATCTTCGCTTCCCAGCTAGGACCGCAGCGTTAAGATCACCGATCTTGGTTTCCAAATGGTGAAAAATCCTCGCCGAAGGCTTAAAATCTCTTTTGATGGTCCAGAAGAGAAGAATGCCTTCGGCGAGGATTTAAGTCCATTTGGAATAAAGACCCGTATTACCCCAATTCAGCCAAGCGATCCAAGGCGGCCTGCAGCTGGTCTGCTTCTTCCTGACGCGCGTCCAGATTACCTTGGGCTTCGGCAACGACTTCTGCAGGGGCCGAGGCGGCGAATTTGGGGTTGTTGAGGCGCCCCTTAAGGCCGCCGATTTCCTTGCCGAGTTTATCGAGCGATTTTTGCAGGCGTGATTTTTCCGCGTCGATGTCGATCAGCCCGGCCAAGGGCAGGCCGAAGGTGGCACCTGGGGCTGCGATGGATACGGTGCCTTTGGGGAAATCATCTGTCTTTTCGATGCTTTCCACGCGGGCTAGGCGTTTGATCATCGCCTCATTTCCATCCCATGCTGCTTGCGCGGCGGCGTCCATTGACGTGCAGAGCATCGGCACTTTGAGCCCCGCGGGCACGTGCATTTGCTGGCGGGCGGAGCGGATGGATTCAATCAGGCCGATCACCCAGTTCAGCTCGCGGTCGGCATCTGCGTCCAGCATGTCGGCCACGGTATAGGTGGGCCAGTCGCCGTGGATCAGCATCTTGCTGCGCGCATCCGTGTTTTGCCACAGTTCTTCTGTGATGAAGGGCATGATCGGGTGCAGCAGCGTCAGGCACTGGTCCAGTACCCATTTCAGGGTTTGGCGGGTTTCTGCGGCCTCTGGCGCGTCGTCTTGCAGCAGGGGTTTGGACAGCTCCACGTACCAGTCGCAGACCTTGCCCCAGACGAAGGCATAAAGCGCGTTGGCCGCATCGTTGAAGCGGTAGTTTTCAAGGGCCGCGTCGACTTCTTCGCGGACGCGGGCGGTTTCGCCGATGATCCATTTATTCAACGTGTGATCGACGTCCGCGTGGCTGGTGTAGTTCACCGATGGAACGCCGTCTTCGAACACGCCGTTCATTTCCGCGAAGCGGTGGGCGTTCCAGATCTTGGTGCCAAAGTTGCGGTAGCCCGCGATGCGCGCGGTATCGAGTTTGAGCGCACCGCCCAAGGATGCCATGGCGGCGTTGGTAAAGCGCAGGGCGTCGGCACCGTATTCGTCAATGATTTCCAGCGGGTCGATGACGTTGCCGACAGATTTCGACATCTTCTTGCCCTTGGCATCGCGCACGAGGCCGTGGAGATAGACGGTATCGAAGGGGATTTTTCCCACAGTATCAAGCTGCATCATCATCATGCGGGCGACCCAGAAGAACAGGATGTCTTGGCCCGTGATCAGATCGGAGGTGGGGAAGTATTTTTTGTAGGCTTCGGTTTCTTCGGGCCAGCCGAGGGTGCCGATTGGCCAGAGGCCGGAAGAGAACCATGTGTCGAGGACGTCGGGGTCGCGGTGGATGAACAAGTTTGGGTTACCATCCGCCAAAGTAGCGGCTTCGACATCACTAGATACTATAACATTTTCAGCGGACGAATTTTTTCCAAGACGTCCATAATACTCTTGGACACGCTCAGGATTAGGTCCCTCGACTTCTTTAACGGGTGTAACTGTTGCTGTTTCAGAGAGGTGTTTTCTATAGTATTCTTCGGCAAGAGCGATTGCTGACTTTTCATCAGCCGCGCAAAACTGCTTATCGTTTGTATCAGAGAGCGTACCATCTTCTCCGATGCTCGGGCCAAACCAAACCGGAATCTGATGCCCCCACCACAATTGGCGCGAGATGCACCATGGTTCGATGTTGTCGAGCCAGTTGTAATAGGTTTTTTCGCCGCTTTCGGGCATGATTTTGACGTCGCCATTACGTACGGCATCCAGTGCGGGGCCGACGATCTGGTCAGTGTCCACGAACCATTGGTCGGTCAGCATCGGTTCGATTACGACCTTCGAGCGGTCGCCAAAGGGCTGCATGATCGGTTTGTTTTCGACGTAGGGGATGAGGGCGGGCTCTTCGTTTTCGGCCTCATCAGGTGGGTTGTCACCCACCCTACGGGGGTTTTCTGTCATGACGGCGAGGCCTTCGGCGGTGATCGCCTCCACGACCTTTTTGCGGGCTTTGAGCCGATCAAGGCCACGGTAGTCTTCGGGCACAAGGTTCATCGCGGCGATCATTGCCTCGTCGAACTCCAGCTCTCCGTTCGCGATTTTCTGGGCGGTTGCGGCTTCCTCAGCATAGGGTTTGCCGTCGGCGCGCATGGCGGCCTTGGTGTCCATGAGGTTGTACATGGGGATGCCGTTGCGCTTGGCGACTTGGTAGTCGTTAAAGTCATGCGCGCCGGTGATCTTGACCGCGCCCGAGCCGAAGTCTTTATCGGGGTATTCATCGGTGATGATCGGGATCAGGCGGCGGTGTTCTTTGGGGCCAACGGGTATTTCACAGAGTTTCCCGATGATGGGCGCATAGCGTTCATCGGACGGGTGCACAGCAACCGCGCCGTCGCCCAGCATGGTTTCGGGGCGGGTCGTTGCGATGGCGATGTAATCGCGGGTCTCGCGCAGGGTCACGTTGCCGTCCTCGTCTTTTTCGACGTATTCATAGGTCGCACCGCCCGCGAGGGGGTATTTGAAGTGCCACATGTGACCGGGGACTTCGATGTTTTCGACCTCAAGATCGGAAATCGCGGTTTCAAAGCGCGGGTCCCAGTTGACCAGCCGTTTGCCGCGATAGATTTTGCCGGCGTTGTACATATCAACAAAGACTTTGATCACGGCGTCATGGAAGTTGGGCGAGTTTTCATGGCCCACGCGGGTGTCGCCGGGGGCACCGGACATGGTGAAGGCGTTGCGCGACCAATCACAGGAGGACCCCAGACGTTTGAGCTGGCCGACGATGGTGTCAGCGGTGCTTTCTTTATAGGCCCATGCGTGTTGCAGGAATTCTTCGCGCGTTAGATCCGTGCGTTTGATCTGGCTTTCGGCGAGCTTGTTTTCGACGGCCAGTTGCAAGGCGATGCCAGCGTGGTCTTGGCCGGGCTGCCAGAGCGTGTCGAAACCGCGCATGCGGTGCCAGCGGACCAGAATGTCCTGAAGCGTGTTGTTGAAGGCGTGGCCGACGTGCAGCGATCCGTTGACGTTGGGCGGCGGGATCATCACGCAATAGGTGTCATCACGGCTGGCATTTGCACCGGCTTTGAAGGCACCTGCGGTCTCCCATGCTTCGTACAAACGGGCTTCGGCCTTGGCGGCGTCAAAATTCTTATCAAGTGCCATGATCAGCGTCCTTCTTTAAACTTGATGATGATCTAGCGGAGCAAGGCGCAAAGGGGAAGGCTGGCGGGCGGAAAACTTGGGCGCGGGGGCCGACGTGGTGTTTTGCCCGTGGGCGGCTGGACATCAGGTTTTTCGGGGCTAATGTCGGCATCAACAGATGATGGATTTCCAAAGGATGCGCGCAGATGGATAAGTTCGGAAAAAGCCAGCCGGTCAAGCGGGTTGAAGATCTGCGGTTTCTGACGGGCGAAGGGCGCTATGTCGATGATATTGCGCCTGAAAATTCGCTGCATGCTTATTTCTATCGCTCGCCCGTCGGGCATGGGGTGATTGCATCGCTTGACGTGTCTGATGCGCGCGAGGCCGATGGGGTACACGCGGTGCTGACCATCGATGATCTGGAGGCGTCAGGCATGGATATTTCCATGGATGGTGCAATTTTGAAAAACCGTGATGGCACGGACGGTGCCAAGCCGCTGCGCCCGATGCTGGCCAAAGGGCGTGTTCGCTTTGTGGGCGAACCGGTGGCCATCGTGATCGCAGACACCCTGGATCAAGCCCGCGATGCGGCTGAATTGATCCTGCTGGATGTGGATGATTTGCCCACACATATGACGCTGGAGCGGGGCGGTGAGGCCCTGCACGAAGAAGCGCCTGATAACCTGGCCTTTGACTGGGGGCTGGGCGATGAGGAAGCCACGCAAAAGGCATTCGATGCGGCGGCCAAGACCGTCAGCCTTGATGTGGGCGATAACCGGATCATCGTCAATTCGCTTGAGCCGCGCGGCTGCTATGCCGAGTGGGAAGACGGCAAGCTGCACGTGTCTAACAATGGCCAGGGGGTTTGGGTCCACAAGGGCAACCTGAAACGTGTGTTTGCGTTGGAAGACGAACAGGTGCGGGTGACGAACCCCGATACCGGTGGCGGCTTTGGCATGAAGGCGATGGCCTATCCTGAATATTTCTCGGTGGCGCAGGCGGCGCGGGTTGTGGGACGCCCGGTGCGTTGGATGTCGGACCGGACCGAAGCGATGCTGAGCGATAATGGCGGGCGCGATCTGACGTCGCTGGCCGAATTTGCATTTGACGAGAACAACAAGATCACAGCCTACCGGGTCAGCACAAAATGTAACCTTGGTGCTTATAACAGCCAGTTCGGCCAACCCATTCAGGCGACGCTGTTCAGCAGGGTCTTGATGGGTGTGTACGACGTGCAGACCACTTGGCTGCAGGTCGAAGGGTATTATACCAACACGGTGCAGGTTGACGCCTATCGCGGTGCTGGCCGGCCCGAGGCGATCTATGTCTTGGAGCGCCTGATGGACCGCGCTGCGCGCGAGCTGGGCGTGGACCCATGGGAATTGCGCCGCATCAACTTTATCAAGCCGGACCAGTTTCCCTATACCTCTGCCACCGGCGAGACTTATGACGTGGGTGAATTTGACCGCCTGCTGACCCGCGCCGCGGTCGAGGCTGACCGCGACGGGTTTGAATCGCGCAAGGCTGCGGATGCGGCCAAGGGGCTGCTGCGGGGGCAGGGGCTGTGCTATTATATCGAGAGCATCCTTGGCGACCCGTCAGAGGGCGCGAAGGTCGAGTTTAACGAAGATGGCACCGTGTTCATCTACGTCGGTACACAGTCGAACGGGCAGGGGCACGAAACGGTGTATGCGCAGTTCCTATCGGATCAGACGGGTATCCCAGCCGAGTTGATCCATGTGATCCAAGGCGATAGCGACTTGATCAAGCAAGGCGGCGGCACCGGCGGGTCACGATCCGTCACGACGCAGAACACGGCGACCTTGGCAACGGTTGCCAAGATGACCGAAGTCTTTACCGCGTTTCTGGCCGACGAAATGGGCGTGCCTGCATCCGAGATCAGCTTTGACGATGAACGGTTCCGCGCGGAGGGGTCTAACATGACACCCACAATGCTGGAGGTCGCCGATCTGGCCCGCGAAAAAGGCCGTGACGACCTGTTGGTACATCATGAACGCGCGACATTGCCCGGGCGCAGCTATCCCAACGGGGCGCATGTGTCAGAGGTGGTGATCGACCCCGAGACGGGCGTGGTGACGGTGGACAGCTATACTGTGGTCGATGATTTCGGCAATCTGATCAACCCGATGCTGGCCGCGGGCCAAGTGCATGGCGGGGTTGTCCAAGGCATCGGGCAGGCCATTCAAGAGCACGTCGTCTATGACGAGGACGGCCAGTTGCTCACGGCGTCTTTTATGGATTACGCGATGCCCCGCGCGGCGGATGTGCCCTTTATCACGTTCAACTCTGAACCCGTGCCCTCGACCGCGAACCTGATGGGGATGAAAGGTTGCGGTGAAGCGGGCACTGTTGGCGCATTGGCGGCTGTGTCGAATGCGGTGCAAGATGCGTTATGGGACCGTGGTGTGCGTCAGGCGGATATGCCGTTCACGCCGCATAAGGTTTGGGCGCTGCTGAAGGATCAGGCCATCGCGGCAGAATAGGCGGCGGTTTTTAGATCGAGGGGGAGAATGGGGCGCTGCCCCCGGCCCTGACGGGCCACCCCCGGGATATTTTTGAGCCAGAGAAGCAGGCGGGTTATTTTACTATTTGCATGACGATGCAGGTGGTGGAGCCTGTGGCGTAGAGTTTGCCATCTTCGATGCCACGGATTTCGCCATGGGCGATGCCGGTGGAGCGGCCCACGTGGTCAACCGTGCCGATGCATTCGATCTGGGTGCCCAAGGGAATGGCGCGCAGAATGTTGATTTTATATTCGAGCGTTGTGTAGATCGAGCCGCGTGGCACTTTGGTTTGCACCGCACAGGCCATCGCTGAATCAAGCAATGTGCCATACCAGCCGCCATGCACCGTGCCCAAGGGGTTTGTCACGTTGAACTCGGGCGCACCGCGAAACACAGCGCGGCCTTCGGCAACTTCGTGAATGATATAGCCCATGGTTTGGCCAATGGGCGGGCCGGGGTTGGTGCCGTCCAGAATTTTCTGCATGAATTCAAGACCCGACAGCTTGAGCGCTTCTTCGCGGGGGAGCAGGTCTTGGGGGCCGTTGGCGACACGTGGCATAAAAAATCTCCGGCAGTTGCGTGCCGGAGAAGCTTGTTGAATTTGGAGGTCTAGGGCAAGACGTCTTTGGTCTTACGCCACGTCCGACAGGGTTGTTTGGGCTGTGACGTCCAAGGCGCGGCAGACGCTGCGGGTCAGTTCGGGGCGATTAAGCGTGTAGAAATGCAGGTTTTCAACGCCCTCATCCACCAGCGTGCTGCACATTTCGGTGCACAGCGCAGTTGACAGCAGATCGTGGCGGTCATCGCGGATCGCGGTTTCAAAGGCGTCGTCCAGCCATGTTGGCACTTGGGTGCCACAGCGTGTGGCAAAGCCTCGGGCGGATTTCCAGTTGGTGATCGGCATAATGCCCGGTGTAATGGTTTTGGTGATGCCAGCCGCCGCGCAGTCATCGCGGAACCGCAGAAAGGTGTCGGCGTCAAAGAAGAACTGCGTGATCGCCTCGTCCGCGCCGGCGTCGAACTTGCGTTTCAGCCATTCGATGTTTTGCGCCTGATCCACGCTTTCGGGGTGCGGTTCAGGATAGGCCCCGACGCGCAGGGTGAATTTGCCCGTGGCGGCCAAAGCTTCGATCAGTTCGACACTGTTGGCAAAGCCGTCGGGATGCGGGGTAAATACCTTGGCCCCGTTTTCAGGATCGCCGCGCAGCGCCACAATATCGGTCACGCCGATCTCGGCAAAGCTGTTGGCGACGTCCATGGTTTCGGCCTTGCTGGCCCCAACGCAGGTCAGATGCGCGGCAACGGGCAGGCCCGAGGTGCGGCGCAGAACATGGGCGGAATCATGGGTCAGATCACGGGTCGTGCCGCCCGCGCCATAGGTGACGGAAAAGAAACGCGGTGACAAAGGGGCCAGTGCCTGCGCGGTGTCCCAAAGCCGGAACGACGCATCGACGGACTTGGGTGGGAACACTTCGAAAGAGACGGCGGGGCTGGGCATTTTTAGGTTCCTGTTCTGGCTTTCATGTCTTGTCGCACAGATTTAGTTGTGAAACAAACTCATAACTTTCATCTTCAACATGAGGAACGCCTCATATGCATATTGAGTTCCGCCATTTGCGTACCATTCAGGCCATTCACAAGGCAGGTGGTCTGGCGCGTGCTGCCGAGCAGATGAACATCACCCAATCGGCACTGTCCCACCAGGTGAAGGGGCTTGAGGATCAGGCAGGCGTCGAGCTGTTTGTGCGCCGGTCCAAGCCGTTGAAGCTGTCACCGGCAGGGTTGCGGCTGCTGAAGCTGGCGCAGCAGGTGTTGCCGCAGCTGGAGGCGGCGCAGGCCGAATTTATGGGGCTGCGGGCAGGCAGCACAGGCCGGATGCATATCGCGATTGAATGCCACGCCTGTTTTGAATGGCTGTTCCCGGTTCTGGAGCAGTTTCGCAAGCTATGGCCGGATGTGGATGTGGATATTCGCCCCGGTCTGGCCTTTGATGCCTTGCCTGCATTGCTGCGCGAAGAGGTTGATCTGGTGGTGTCGTCAGACCCCGAAGAATTACCCGGCGTCGAATTTGTTGAGCTGTTTGATTACAGTCCGGTGTTTGTCGCGGCCAGCACGCATCCGTTAGCCGCCAAGCCCTACGTCGAGGCGCAGGATTTTCGTGCCGAGACATTGATTACCTATCCGGTGGAGCGGACGCGGCTGGACGTGTTCAGCCAGTTGCTGATCCCGGCTAAGGTCGAGCCTTTGGCGATCCGGCAGGTGGAATTGACGGCGGTGATTTTGCTGTTGGTTGCGTCCAATCGCGGGGTGTCGGTGCTGCCGGATTGGGTGGTGCGCGAGGTGAAATACAGTAGCGACTACGTCACGCGGCCGCTGACCGAGAGCGGGATCACGCGCAGGCTGTATGCAGCGGTGCGGCAGGATGATTTGGGCAAGCCCTATATGGAAAAACTGCTGAAACTTGCTGGGCAAGAGGCGCGCAAGCTTCAGCAGAGCTAGAGATCGGGTGGGGATGATCCCCACCCGACGGGCTTAGACGACCTTGACGATGGCCTTGCCGTTGTTGCCACCGGTCAGCAGATCCATGAACGCTTGCGGTGCGTTTTCCAGACCTTCGGTGATGTCTTCTTGGACAGCGATTGAACCATCCGCGACCTTTGGTGCGACTTCTTTGAGGAAGTTGGGGAAGTTGCCCCAGTGGTTCGAGATGATGAAACCGTTCACGCTGAGGAAGTTCACCAAGATCGTGCGCCACAGTTTGGGGGCGGTCAGCGCTTCTTCGGCTGCGTTGGCACCCAAGCCACCTGCGTTGTACCAAGCGATCATGCCGCAAATCGGGATGCGGCCATGGGGGTTCATCAGGGGCATCACGGCCTCAAGCACTTTGCCGCCGACGTTTTCAAAATAGATGTCGATGCCTTTGGGGCAGGCTTCTTTCAAGGCGGCGCGCAGGGATTTTGCATCCGGATAAGCGCGGTGATCAAGGCATTCATCAAAGCCGAAATGGTCTTTGGCCGTGGCGCATTTATCTGCACCGCCCGCAATGCCTACGACGCGCAAACCGTGCGCCTTGGCGATCTGGCCGACCATGGACCCGACAGGGCCGGTAGCAGCAGCAACGACTAGCGTTTCGCCTGCTTTGGGGCGGCCGTATTCCATCAGACCCTGCCAGCCGGTAAAGCCGGGCATGCCCAAGACACCCAATGATGTGGTGATCGGGGCCTGTGCGGGGTCAACCTTGCGCAGCATTTTGGCAGGCTGCACGCCATGGGTGGACCAGCCGAACATGCCGAAGACAAAATCGCCCGGTTTAAAGTCGGGGCTGTTGGAGGTGATCACTTCGCCAACTGATCCGCCTTCCATGGTGCCGCCGATGGGCACGGGGGCGGCATAGGATTTCGCATCATCCATGCGACCGCGCATATAAGGGTCAAGCGACATGTAATGTACACGCACCAGCACTTCGCCGTCGCCCGGCGTGGGCACGGCGGATTCCTCTAGGCGAAAGTTATCGGCTGTGGGCGCGCCATCGGGGCGCGATGCCAAGACGATATGTTTCATTGTATCGGTCATTTCGGGGTCCTCCATTTAAATCCTCAGGGGTACCGTATCTGGAAACCCTAACGGCGCAAGGCAGGTTCAACCGACACGTTGCGTCAGAGCGATGTTTACCCTGACGGTCCTTTGACAATGAGGCCCTTGGCAATCTGGGCTTGCGGGCTTAAAGGGAGGGCTGATTGAATGAAGGGCGCGGAAAATGGTTGGCAGTGCAAATCTAAATATCATGATCAAGGCCGCGCGGCGCGCTGGCCGTGGGCTGGTCAAGGATTTCCGTGAGGTAGAGAACCTTCAGGTGTCCAGAAAAGGGGCCGGTGATTTTGTCAGCCGCGCCGACATTCAGGCCGAAAAGATCATCAAAGAAGAATTGATGGGCGCGCGCCCGACCTATGGCTGGTTGGCCGAGGAAGGTGGCGAAGACGAGGGCCAAGACCCCACACGCCGCTGGATTGTTGACCCGCTGGACGGCACGACGAACTTCCTCCATGGTTTGCCACATTGGGCGATCTCGATCGCATTGGAGCACAAGGGCCAGATCGTTGCGGGCGTTGTGTTTGATCCGGCCAAGGACGAAATGTTCTTTGCTGAAAAAGGGGCCGGTGCCTGGATGAACGACATGCGTTTGCGTGTGTCTGGCCGTCACCGGATGATCGAATCCATTTTCGCCACGGGCCTGCCCTTTGCCGGGCGTTCCGATTTGCCAGATACCCTGCGTGAATTGGGGCGGATGCTGCCCGTCTGCGCTGGTGTGCGTCGCTGGGGGTCTGCTTCGCTGGATTTGGCCTATGTCGCTGCGGGCCGTTTTGACGGCTATTGGGAGCGCCGCCTGAATTCTTGGGATCTGGCTGCGGGCATGCTGATCGTGCGCGAAGCGGGTGGTATGGTGGAGCCACTGAACCCAGCGGGTGACATCCTTGCCGACGGTGAGATCGTTTGCTCGAACGAGGCGCTGTTCAACGGATTTGCAAAAGTCGCACGCGGCTGATTGCGTTGCCGGGGGCGGGATGCCTTCGGCGAGGATTTAAGTCCATTTGGAAAACCGGCGTTGATTTACCTATCAACTGATGGGGCGCGTTATTTGCGCTTCACCTTTGGGATATGGCTGCGCCGTGTTCGATAGGTCGCATCGGGGTGGGGCGGATGCCCTTGGGTTTGTGACCAGAACCTTGGCCCGCCCAAGCGCAGCCAGATCGGGATGGTCAGGACCACACCGACGATAAAACCGCCTGCATGCGCCCAATAGGCCACGCCGCCCGACGATGGGTCCGCGCCGACGCCGCCGATAAATTGCATGCCCAACCACAGGCCCAGCATGATCCACGCGGGGATCGGTAGAATGCGGAAAAATACGATAAAGATGATCAGAACATCGACTTTGGCCTTGGGGTAGAGCAGCAGGTAGCCGCCCATCACGCCCGCGATGGCCCCCGACGCGCCCACGGTCGGCACGCCCGACATCGGGGCCGAGATTACATGGGCGGCCGCCGATAAGATACCGCAGGCAAGATAGAATCCCAGATATCCCATATGGCCCATCTCGTCTTCGATATTGTCGCCAAAAATGTATAGAAACAGCATGTTACCGGCCAGATGCATCCATCCACCGTGTAGGAACATCGACGTGAAGACGCCAGTATATCCGCCGCCCATGGTCACGCGTTCCGGCAAAAGCGCCCAGTTGTAAAAGAAAAGGTTGATCGCCCGGGGATCGTTCATCAAGCTGACATAGCTTAGAAACACGCCGATGTTCACCGCCATCAGCAGGTAGGTCACATAGGGTGTGCGCCCGGATGGGTTATGGTCGCGGATTGGAAACATGACGCGACCCTTAGCCATCGCTGGGGCAGGGTCAAGACTTTGGATGAGGCGGGGTATCGAATGACGATCACATGTTTGCACACGGGACAAAGCCATGTGGACGGGTTCACCCGGCTTTTCGTCGCCGAAGGGTGGGATGGCGCGCTGGAGCATATCGTCCGCGAGGATTTATTATCGCGCGCCCAGACCGACGGGATCGAGGCTGTGGCGGCAGATGTGGCCGCAGTGCTTGAGCAGTTTACGCAGGACGATACGGTGCTGTGCACCTGTTCGACCTTGGGCGCGCTGGTTGAACGCTTGGGCGGCGACAACGTGTTGCGCATCGACCGACCGGCGATGGAGGAGGCTGCATCCCATCGGTCAGTGATGTTGGCGATTTGTCTGGAAAGCACGCGTGGCCCGAGTGTCGCGTTGTTTCAGGACTGCAACAAAGGGACCGTGCCGGATGTCGTGTTTTGTGAAGACGCGTGGCCGTATTTTGAAGCAGGTGATATGCTCGGTTTCAACCGTGCGATTGCGCAGTCGGTGGGGGCTGCGATGGTTGCCGCCCCACAGACCGATTGCATCGTTCTGGCGCAAGCGTCGATGCAGGGGGCGGCCCCCTATTTGATGGATATTGGCGTGCCTGTGCTGGCAACGCCGCCATTGGCGGTTCGGCGGGCAATCAAGATCGCCCGCCGGTAGAGGTTTTATCCGGCAGCGCCCAGCAGTTTCGCGTTGCCACCAGAGGCCGTGGTATCCACGCACAGGTGCCGTTCGGCGCGGACATGGGCCGTATCTGGCAGGCCGCGGATCAGAGGCACAATCGGGCCGTCCCGTTTGGCCAGTGCCTGTTCGATGGCGCGCGCGGTTTCTGCGTCGCCCCACCACAAGATACCGCCATAGCTGGGCCCCTCCGCAAGGGAGGCGATGTCGATCTGGCCTGTCAGTTCGAGCGTGTCGCCGCCAAGCGCCGAGACTGCGCGGGCCTGTTCGGTGGCGGTGGCTGTGCCCGGCCCCATGCACAACAATGCCGGCCGCGGCATTGAGCTGAGACGGTTCGTTTCGCCCGTTGGTCCGGGCAAGGTGACCGTGTCAATCACAGCGCCGATATGATCCGGCAGCTTGGGCAGGGTTGATTGCGACCCGCCCCATGTTTCATCTACCGATTTCATATCCGGCACGTCGAAACGCAGCAGATAGTTCGGGCCGCCCGCTTTGGGGCCGGTGCCAGAAAGGCCTTCGCCACCAAAGGGTTGCGATCCGACGATGGCGCCGATCTGGTTGCGGTTCACATAGATATTCCCTGCCTCGATCCGTTCAGAGACATGCTGCACCCGGTCGTCGATGCGGGTTTGTAGGCCAAAGGTCAGGCCGTAACCGGTGGCGTTGACGTCATCGATCACCTTGTTCAACTGCGTGGATTTGAAGGTTGCGATGTGCAGCACGGGGCCGAAAATCTCGCGCTTCAGGTCCGAGATGCTGTTGATGCGGATCATGGTGGGCGGAATGAACGTGCCTTCGGTCGGGGCCACCGTTTCGGCGATCACGCGACCCTCAGTGCGGGCCGTGTCGATGTGGTCGGCGATGGTTTTGCGGGCGGCCTCGTCGATGACGGGGCCGATATCGGTCGAAATAGCCCACGGGTTGCCCATGACCATGACCTCAATCGCGCCTTCAATCATCTCGATCAGCTCTTTGGCGATGTCCTCTTGGACATAGAGGCAGCGCAGGGCGGAACAGCGTTGCCCGGCGGATTGGAACGCGCTTTCCACGATGGCTTGGACGGCTTGTTCGGGCAGGGCGGTGCTGTCGACGATCATGGCGTTCAGCCCGCCGGTTTCGGCGATCAGCGGGGTGCCGGGGGCGCAATGGTCTGCCATCGATTGGCGGATTTTCAGCGCCGTCGCGGTCGAGCCGGTGAAAGCCACACCGTTTACCCGAGGATCAGAGGTAAGCGCCGCGCCCACATCGCCGCCACCGGGCAGCAATTGCAAGACATCGCGCGGGACGCCAGCCTCGTGCAGCAGCGACACGGCTAGGAACGCGATCAGCGGGGTTTGTTCGGCAGGTTTCGCCAGCACGGCGTTGCCAGCGGCCAAGGCGGCGCTGACCTGCCCACAGAAAATCGCCAGCGGGAAGTTCCACGGCGAAATGCAGGTAAAGACGCCAGCGGGCGGCACGTTGGTTGCTTGCGAGGCGTAATAGCGCAAGAAATCAACGGCTTCGCGCAGTTCGCCAACGCAGTCGGGCAGGCTTTTGCCAGCTTCGCGGGTCAGCAGCGCAAAGATTTCGCCGTAATGCGCCTCGAGCATATCAGCGGCTTTCAGCAGCACCTCTTGGCGGGTTTGCAGCGGGGCATCCCAGATTTGCGCCTTGTCAAAGGCGGTTTTCACATCGGCGTCTGATGCATTGCGCACGGTGCCGGGGCTGCGGCCTGCGGCGGCAGGGTTTTGCAAACGCACGGCTTTCTTCGGCTTTGCCTCGGCAGCGATCAGCGGGGTGGCAGCCCAACGATGTGCTCTCCACGGGGCGCGGGCGGATTCAATCATATCCAGCGTGGGGGTGTGGGTCAGATCGAAGCCCAGCGAGTTCACGCGCGTCGGCTGGAACAGGTCGGGTCCGGTCGGGATTTGCATAGCGGCGTCAGACAGGTTTTCGAACGGGTCGGCGGCAACTTCTTCGGGGGAGACATCTTCGTCAACGATCTGGTTCACAAAGCTGGAGTTCGCCCCGTTTTCCAGCAAGCGGCGGACCAGATAAGCCAGCAAATCTTTATGCGCCCCCACAGGGGCATAGACCCGGCAATGGGTACCGTGTTTTTCCATGACGATGTTATGGAGCGTTTCGCCCATACCATGCAGGCGCTGGAATTCGAATTTTTCCTTGTCTTCCGCCATGTGCAAAACGGCGGCGACCGTGTGCGCGTTGTGGGTGGCGAACTGCGGATAGATCCGGTCGGTCATGTTCAGCAATTTGCGCGCATTCGCGATATAGGAGACGTCAGTTGCCGCTTTTTGGGTGAAGACAGGGAAACCATCGACGCCTTTGACCTGTGCGCGTTTGATTTCGGTGTCCCAATAGGCACCCTTAACCAGACGGACCATGATCTTGCGATCGTGGCGGATGGCCATGTCATAAAGCGCGTCAATCACAACGCCCGCGCGGGGGCCATAGGCCTGCACAACAACACCAAAACCGGCCCAACCAGACAATGCAGGCTCGGACAGCACTTTTTCGATAACATCCAAGGACAGACCCAGACGGTCGGCCTCCTCTGCGTCGACATTCAGCCCCATGCCTGCGGATTTGGCCAGTAGGGCCAGCGCACGCAGACGCGGCACCAGATCGCGCATAACGGATGCTTCTTGTGCCACCTCGTAACGGGGGTGCAGCGCGGATAATTTGACAGAGATACCGGGGTTTTTGCGGCTGTCCTTGTGGGTGCAGGCCACCGCAATGGCTGAAATCGCGCGGCTATAGCTGAGGTGATAGCGTTTGGCATCGGCTTCGGTACGGGCCGCTTCGCCCAGCATATCATAGGAATAGGTATATCCCTTTTTCTCCATGCCTTTGGCGCGTTCCATCGCGGCGTTGATGTTTTCCCCCAGCACAAACTGGCGGCCCATTTCCTTCATCGCGCGGCTGACGGCGGTGCGGATCACGGGTTCGCCCAGACGTTTGATCGCTGCGCGGATGTGGCGCACGGGGCCGGGTTGTTCATCATCCAAAACGCGCCCTGTCAGCATCAGCGCCCAAGTCGATGCATTCACCAGCGGCGATGTCGAATGCCCCATGTGGCGACCCCAGTCGGAGGGGGCGATTTTATCCTCGATCAGCGCATCAATGGTATCGGCATCCGGCACGCGCAACAGCGCCTCGGCCAGACACATCAGGGCCACGCCTTCATCCGTGGACAGGCCGTATTCAGCAAGGAACACTTCCATCAGGCCGGGGGCGGTGTGGCTGCGAATGGCACGCACGATATCTGCGGCGTCTTTGGTGATCTCTACCCGATCTTCAGGCGACAACTGGCTGTTTCGGATCAGTTCACGCAGAACATGTTCCTGATCGGCGTAGGTGCCTGCATCGATTTGATGACGCAAAATCGGGGAAGAATCACGTGCCATTTTGGGCTCCTATGTTTAATTGGACTAGTCTAGCGCGCAATTTGAAGTAAGAGTGACTGATTGCCCGCTATTTGCTAGGCAAACCGATTTAAAATTGGGTGTTCGACGTGACAAATGATGATTTCAAGATGGACCGCTTTGACGCGGCGATTCTAACGGTTCTGGCCGAAGATGGCCGGATTAGCATCACTGATCTGGCCAAGCGGATCGGCCTGTCCAAATCGCCCACTCAGGCGCGTCTGCGCCGGCTAGAAGTTGCTGGCGTTATTCTGGGCTATCGCGCGCTGCTAGACCCGATCCGGCTAGGGCTGGACCACGTTGCATTTGTCGAGGTCCGGCTGAGCGACACGCGGGAAGTCGCGCTCAAGGCGTTTAATGCCGCCGTCCTTAAGGTCCATGAGATCGAACAGGTTCATATGATTGCGGGTAGCTTTGATTATCTGCTCAAGGTACGGACCCGCGATATGGCCGCCTATCGGAATTTTCTGGGCGAAACGATTACCACGCTGCCCTACGTGTCCAATACATCGACCTACGTGGCGATGGAGGCGGTTAAGGAAATCATGCTCGCAGATGTGACTTGACTGAAACGGGGCGGCTGCGCTCCACTGGGGCATGCGCCTTTCATTTGCCCTTGTTTTGATCTGTGGCCCTGCTTTCGCAGCAGATTGTCCGCCGCCGCCTGATATCACAGCCGAGCTGACGCAGCTTTTTGAAAAGTCTCAAGCTGCCAGTGATTTTCGCCAAGGGCAGGCCCTGTCAAATGAGATGTGGGAGGTGTGGCTGCGGGCACCTGATGCCGCTGCCCAAGAAGTGTTGAACCGCGGCATGCGCAAGCGCGATGTTTTCGACTTTGTCGGTGCGCTGGCTGATTTTGATCGCCTAGTGGCCTATTGCGGGGATTATGCCGAAGGGTACAATCAACGGGCCTATATCCATTTTCTGCGCGAAGACTATGATAACGCATTGATTGATCTGGATATTGCGTTGGAACTACAGCCGTTGCACGTGGCTGCACAGGCGGGCAGGGCGCTGACCCTGATGAGGCTTGGCCGCATCCCCGAGGCCCGCGCGCAGCTGCTTGTTGCCGTCGAAAACAACCCGTGGCTGTCAGAAGCCGCACTTTTGGCCAAAGGTGCGCCACTTGGACCGGTCGGAGACGACATCTGACCATTTACACTGCCGGCAACCAAGCTATTGTGCGCGTCGCTGCGGGCGTGATGGAATGGTAGACATACCAGACTTAAAATCTGTTGGGCCTTGTGCCCGTGTGGGTTCGAGTCCCACCGCCCGCACCATTCTGCTCCTTGGCCCACCGCCTTCGGCTACTTGAGGCCTGTTTGGTTCTTGACCTTTGGCTCCAAGCCCTTCCCAGAATTAACGGCAGTCTTACACAAAAGCCTATTGCAGTCTTGGAAGCGCCGAACTAGCGTCCGCCCTTGAGTGTAGTCGGCGCTTTTTAAGGTCGTCAGCTACCAGAAATATTATCCGTCGGGGGGCCTTAGGGCTGAGAGGTGCATGCACCGACCCGTCGAACCTGATCCGGGTCATACCGGCGTAGGGAACGGGTATTCTGCGAATGACATCGCAGGCTCTTTCTTGCGTCCGTACGTCCCGCCCAAACGGAGACATGTGCGCAATGATACCCCAAACCCCCATCGCCCTGACAATCGCCGGCTCGGACAGTGGCGGCGGTGCTGGCGTGCAGGCTGATATAAAGGCGATGTCGGCGAACGGCTGCTATGGTGCCAGCGTTATCACCGCCATCACCGCGCAGAACACGACGACCGTCACCGCCATTCACGAGGTGCCCGCAGATTTGGTGGCGGCCCAGATCGAGGCGGTTCTGTCAGACATTGATGTACGTGCGATCAAGCTGGGTATGCTGTTTTCCGTGCCCATCATTGATGTGGTTGCAAAGGGCATTGCGGGGTTCGCGGGGCCTATTGTGGTTGATCCGGTCATGGTCGCCAAAACGGGTGACACGCTGCTGCAGCGGTCGGCCATAGACGCGATGATCGACAAGATTTTGCCGCTTGCGACGCTGGTGACCCCGAACCTGCCCGAAGCGGCGCAGCTGTTGGGCGAGGCACCAGCCCGCACCCCAGATGACATGGCCGCGCAAGCGATGCGGCTGCTCAGCATGGGGCCCGGCGCGGTTTTGATGAAGGGCGGCCATGCCGAGGGCGACACCTGCACAGATGTTTTGGTCGACGAAAGCGGCATCTTGGCGACGCTGGCCGCAGACCGGGTGGCGACGCGCAATACCCACGGGACAGGGTGCACCTATTCTGCGGCGATTGCGGCGAACCTGTCCAAGGGGTTGGAGCTGGACGTCGCGGTGTGGGTCGCGCACCGCTATTTGCAGGGCGCAATTTCAGCGGCTGACCAGTTGCAGATCGGCAAGGGCCATGGCCCCGTGCACCATTTTTACGGCCAGTGGTAATGGGGAAGATCACGATCATAGGCGCGGGCGTTGCGGGGCTATGCGTGGCCCGCGCACTGTTGGATCGGGGGGCCGATGTCAGGATCGTGGATCGCAATGCGGCCCTAGGCCCGCAGGCGTGTTCGTGGTGGGCAGGGGGCATGCTTGCCCCCTATTGCGAGGGCGAAAGCGCCGAAGAACCCGTTGTGCGTTTGGGCCAAGAGGCTGCGGATTGGTGGGCGGCGAACATTGGTGCCGTGCACCGCAGCGGGACGCTGGTTGTTTCACCGGCCCGAGACCGGGCAGACCTCAACCGCTTTGCCCGCCGCACACAAGCGTTTCGCGAAGTTGACGCGGATGAGATATCGCTGCTGGAGCCTGATTTGGCGGGCCGTTTTACCAAGGGCTTGTTCTTTGAGAACGAGGCACATCTGGCCCCGCGCGAGGCTTTGGCGCAATTGCGTGCGGGTCTGGTTGCGGATGGTGCGGCGTTTGAGGTGGGAGATGCCAATCCGGATGATTTAGCGCAGCGCGGGCTAACCATAGATTGTCGGGGTTTTCAGGCCCGAGACCGCGTCACCGACCTGCGCGGCGTTAAGGGCGAGATGCTGATCCTGTCCTGTCCCGAGGTCACACTCAACCGCCCCATACGCATGCTGCATCCGCGTGTTCCGCTCTACATCGTGCCGCGCGGGGACGGAGTGTTTATGGTCGGGGCGACGATGATCGAAGGCGGAAACGGCCAACGTGTCACCACTCGATCCCTGCTCGAAATGCTCAGCGCTGCCTATGCGCTGAACCCTGCGTTTGGAGAGGCAGAGGTGGTCGAGATCGGCGTCGATAGCCGCCCTGCCTTTCCCGACAACCTCCCCCGCATCAGCCGCAGGGGAAATCTGATCTGTGCCAACGGGCTGTACCGGCACGGGTTTCTGCTGGCCCCTGCGATGGCGCGGATGGTGACCGAGCTGATTTGTGACAATAAAATACCGGAGATATTGCATGAAACTGCTGCTTAATGGCGAAGCGATCGAGGTCGAGGCCGCGACCTTGGCTGACCTGCTTGAACGAACCGGCTTTGGCGGTGCCAAGGTTGCGACGGCGGTGAACGGCAGTTTCGTCGCCGCACCAGCGCGCGCGGACCATGTCTTGGCCTCAGACGACCGCGTTGAAGTCCTCGCTCCGATGCAGGGGGGCTAGGGGATGCGTGATTTTTACGGCACGACGCTGGCCAACGGCCTGATGCTGGGCACGGCACAATACCCGTCGCCCGCGATTTTGGCCGATGCATTCACGCGCAGCGCCGCAAGCGTGGCGACGGTCTCCCTGCGCCGCGAAAGCGGGCAGGACCGCGGGGGGCAGGATTTTTGGACATTAGTGCAGGGCCTTGGCGTTCACATTCTCCCCAACACTGCAGGGTGCCATTCGGTCAAAGAGGCTGTGACCACCGCGCATATGGCGCGCGAGGTATTCGACACCAAGTGGATCAAGCTTGAGGTGATCGGCGAGGAAGACACCCTGCAACCGGATGTGTTCGGCTTGGTCGAAGCGGCGCGCATTCTGACCGAAGACGGTTTTCAGGTATTCCCCTACACCACCGAGGATTTGGTGGTCGCGGACAAGCTGTTGCAGGCGGGATGCGAGGTGCTGATGCCATGGGGCGCGCCCATCGGATCGGGTTTGGGGTTGAACAATCTTTTCGGGTTGCGGGCCATGCGTGCGCATTTCCCTGATGTGCCGTTGGTGATTGATGCGGGTCTTGGGCTGCCATCGCAGGCCGCGCAAGCGATGGAGATGGGTTTTGACGCGGTGTTGTTGAACACTGCCGTGGCCAAGGCGGGCGATCCTGCGGCAATGGCCGAGGCTTTTGCGATGGCGGTCAGCGCCGGGCAGCTTGCTCATATCGCCGACCCGATGGAGCCGCGCGATATGGCGGCCCCGTCCACGCCCGTGATCGGAAAGGCGTTCCTGGAATGACGCTGGATCGGTTTTACCCCATTTTTGACAGTGCCGACTGGTTGGAACGTCTTGTGCCGCTTGGCATCAAGCTGGTGCAACTGCGGATGAAAGACGTCCGCCCAAAGGTGCTGCGCGATCATATTCGCCGCGCCAAAGCGATCTGTGCGGAACATGATTGTACGCTGATCATCAATGACTACTGGCGCATCGCGATTGACGAGGGATGCACCTATCTCCACCTGGGTCAGGAAGACCTTGATGATGCGGATATGGCCGCCATTCAAAGCGCGGGCCTGCGCCTTGGGATCAGCACCCATGACAGGGCCGAGCTTGCCCGCGCGCTGGACTTGCGCCCCGATTACATCGCGCTTGGCCCGATATACCCCACGATCCTGAAACAGATGAAATGGCATCAGCAAGGTGTGGAAAAGCTGACCACATGGCGTGCCGCAATCGGGGATACGCCGTTGATTGCCATTGGCGGCATGAACATCGACCGTGCGGCGGGGGCCTTTGCCGCCGGGGCGGATGTGGTCGCGGCGGTGACGGACATCACGTTGCATGACAGCCCCGAGGCTCGGGTTCGCGCATGGCTGGTGGCGACACGATGAGCAGGTACATCCGCCAAGAAACCCTTGCCGAGGTTGGTCCTGCCGGGCAGGCGCGCCTGCGCGCGGCCCGTGTGTTGGTTGTGGGGGCAGGCGGGCTGGCCGCGCCGGTGCTTCAGTATCTGGTGGGCGCGGGTGTCGGGCATCTGACCCTTGTTGACGGCGATCATGTCTCGCTCAGCAATCTGCACCGTCAGGTTCTGTTTCGCGAAACCGATATTGGCCAGCTGAAGGTGGAGGCAGCGGCAGCAAGCCTACGCCGTCTGAATGCCGAGTGTGAAATAGTGACCGTTCCGCTGCCGCTTGACCCCGCAAATGCGCCGCAGCTGGTGGCGGGCAGCACCCTTGTGCTGGATTGCGCCGACAGTTTCGCCGTCAGCTATATTCTGTCTGATACTTGCCGCGCGGCGGGCATCCCGTTGATCAGCGCGTCGGTGTTGGGGTTTGCGGGTTATGTAGGCGGGTTTTGCGGCACGGCCCCGTCGCTGCGCGCTGTGTTTCCGGACCTGCCGGACCGCGCGGCCAGCTGCGCCACGGCGGGGGTCATGGGGCCAACAGTGGGGCTGATCGGGGCGGCGCAGGCGCAGATGGCGATTGCCTGTCTGATCGGGCAATCACCGTCCCCGCTGGGGCAATTGATCAGCTTTGACATGCACAGCTTTCGTATGGGCGGTTTTCGTTTTGATACCGCACCCGAGCCTGACACCGCGCTTGGTTTCATCGCAGCATCCGCCATCGCGGTGTCTGATTTTGTCGTGGAACTGCGTGATGCGGCTGAGGCACCTCTGTCCATCACCCCCTTCGCGCAGCGCATGACCGTCGCGCAATTCACCCAGCAGCAAAACGCGCCTCCAGAACAAAGCAGACGCGCCGTCTTTGCATGCCGATCCGGTCTGCGGGCCTGGCAGGCTGCCACACATCTACGGTCCTATTGGGCTGGCGAAATCTCCCTTGTTGCCGCTGGCGACACAGTACCCTTTGAAAGGCAAACCACATGAAACTACCCTCGTTCACCGTCGCACTATCGCTGGCGGCATCGCCCTTGATCGCCGCTGATGAAATGACCGTGCTGCTGGATTGGTTCGTGAACCCCAACCACGGCCCGATCATTATTGCGCAGGAAAAAGGTTACTTTGCCGATCAGGATCTCGACGTGACGACCATCGCGCCAGCCGACCCGTCCGACCCGCCCAAGCTGGTGGCGGCTGGCAAGGCGGATCTGGCAATTTCCTATCAGCCGCAACTGCACCTGCAAATCCACGAAGGTCTGCCTCTCAAGCGGGTCGGCACCTTGGTTGCGACGCCGCTTAACTGTCTTTTGGTACTGGCAGATGGGCCGATCAAATCCCCTGCGGATTTGGCCGGAAAAAAGGTGGGGTTCTCCGTGGGCGGTGTGGAAGAGGCGGTTCTGGGCGCGATCTTGCGCCACAACGGGGTCGCGCCGGATGCCGTTGAACTGGTCAACGTGAACTGGTCGCTGTCGCCGTCGCTGATGTCTGGTCAGGTGGATGCGGTCATTGGCGCGTTCCGGAACTTTGAGCTGAACCAGATGCACATCGAAGAGATTGAAGGCACCTGTTTCTTTGTCGAGGAAGAAGGCCTGCCATCCTATGACGAGCTGATCTATGTTGCCAATAGCGACAGCATGGACAAGGATATGATCGCCCGTTTTCTGGCCGCGACCGAACAGGCGACCCAGTATATCGTGAACAACCCCCAAGAAAGCTGGGCGCTATTTTCCGGCACCTCGGCCGAATTGCAAGACGAGCTGAACGCATTGGCATGGGCCGATACCATCCCACGTTTCGCGCTGCGCCCCGCCGCCATGGATGCCGGGCGCTATGCCGCGTTCGAGACGTTTTTGAATGAAGCCGGGTTGATCCCAAGCCAGAACCCCGTGTCTGAGATCGCCATTGATGTGACGGCGGATTGATGGCCCCCGACTATGGCAAGACCTTTGCCCATTGGCGGGCCAAGGCGGCAGGGCCGTGGCGGGACTATACCCACCATCCTTTTGTTGAAGGGCTGCGCGACGGGTCACTGCCGCGCCGCGCGTTCCTGCATTATCTGGTGCAGGACTATGTCTTTTTGGTGCATTTCGCGCGGGCGTGGTCGCTGGGCGTGGTGAAGTCCGAAACGCTGGACGAGATTAAGGTTTGTTCAGCCACCGTTGATGCGCTCGTCAATCACGAAATGGCGCTGCATGTTCAAACCTGCGCCGCAGTGGGCATCGACGAGCAGATGCTTTTTGACGCGGCTGAGGCGTCTGAAAACCTGGCCTATACGCGCTATGTGCTGGATGCTGGGCATCAGGGTGATTTCCTTGATCTGATGGCGGCATTGGCCCCTTGTGTAATGGGCTATGGTGAAATCGGTCTGCGGCTGGCGCGGGATAAGAACCCCGATACGCCCTATGCCGATTGGATCAACACCTATGCTGATCCCGGCTATCAATCGCTGTGCGCATCGGTCGGCGCGATGATCGATGACGCTGTTGCACGGCGTATCGGTGAACTTGCCACATCCCCCCGCGCTGCTGTGTTGCAGAACCGGTTCACGACGGCCACGACGCTAGAGATCGGGTTTTGGCAAATGGGATTGCGCGGCCAATGACCGTGCCGCCGGGGATCAGTTTTGCAGGACAGCACCACATTGACGGGCGGCTGTTGTTTGATGCCGATATCCAACTGCCCGGCGGCCAGTGGACCTGTCTGCTGGGGCGATCCGGTGTGGGGAAATCCACCATCCTGCGGCTGATCCTTGATCTGGAAACAGGCGGGCGGTTCACGGGTCGTATTACGGCCACGGATGGGGCGGCTTTGGCGGGGCGCATCAGCTATATGGCGCAGTCGGACCTGCTGTTGCCATGGCTGTCAGTGTTGGAAAATGTCTGCATCGGTGCCCGCCTGCGCGGTGAGGCTCCAGACGCAGCCCGTGCCGCTGATCTGTTGGCACGGGTCGGGCTGGCAGATCACCTAGGGAGCAAGCCAAACACATTGTCTGGCGGGATGCGCCAGCGCGCCGCCCTTGCACGGACCTTGTTCGAGGACCGCCCGATCGTGTTTCTGGACGAGCCGTTTTCAGCCCTTGATGCGGGGACCCGCGCAGATATGCAGGACTTGGCCGCCGAGGTTTTGCACGGGCGCACCGTACTTTTAGTGACGCACGACCCGTCAGAGGCGACCCGTTTAGGGCACCGGATTATAATCATGTCCGCCCAAGGGACAACGCGCTGGCCATTGCCCGACACTGCCGCCCCGCGCGCCATCGACGATACGCAAACCCTTGCCTGTCAAACCCGTCTGTTGGCGCATTTACGAGGGGTCGCCGCATGAGGGGGCGCGACATTCTGATGGCGGTCTTGCTGGGGTTGGCGCTATGGCAGGCCGTTGTGATGCTGACAAACGCGCCGCATTTCATCCTGCCCTCGCCGTGGCGCGTGGCGCAGGCGGCCTATCACAGCCGTGCGATCATTGCGGAAAACGCGTGGGTGACCATCGTTGAGGTTCTGTTGGGTCTGACGCTTGGCACCGTGCTGGGCGCTGCGACCGCGATCCATCTGGCGCTGTCGAAAACCGCCGAGCGGCTGATGCTGCCGCTTCTCGTCTTTACCCAAGCGGTGCCGGTGTTTGCACTGGCCCCGTTGCTGACGCTTTGGTTTGGCTACGGCATGGGGTCAAAGATCGTGATGAGTGTTCTTATCATCTATTTCCCCGTGGCCTCGGCGTTTCATGATGGTCTGACGCGTCTTGATCGCGGCTATCATGATTTGTCGGTCACCATGGGGGCAGGGAAATATCATTTCATGCGCCATGTCCAGATACCAAGCGCGTTGCCCAGCCTTGGCACAGGGCTGCGGTTATCTGCGGTCTATGCCCCGATTGGGGCCGTGATTGGCGAATGGGTGGGCGCGTCCAAAGGGCTGGGGTACCTGATGCTGCTCGCCAATGGCCGCGCCAAAATTGATCTGATGTTCGCAAGCCTGATCGTGCTGGCCTGTCTGACTGTGGCGCTGCACATCGTGGTCGGCCGTCTCGCGGATCGTTTGACAAATTATGCTCACGGGTCCGGCCATCCTTAACGTGCCGCGCAAATCTGCCGTCTTGGCGGTTGTCGTTTCATGTCCAATGATTAATATGACTTGATCTTGATAAGGTAGTTCTGATTTGAGCAATCACATGCAGATGTTTAGCGAAAACACTCAGCCAATCGGGCGTACTGGCAGGGCTGCTGGGCATTTCGGTGAATGGTTGCAGGGGCGGCTTGGGCCGGACGGGCCGGTGGTTGTGATAACGATGACCTGTGATGTGCTTTATGCGCAAGCAACCTATACGCCCGCCTCGGATTTGCGGTTGCACCATTCGGGCGTGGCTGCGGTGACCCAAGACCAGTTGAAAGCTTTGCTAGCCGCTGTTGGAAAACCGCCGAGCGGTGATTTTATGCTATCTCGAAATGTGGTGCCTGGCGTGGGGGCCGGGTCGTCTACGGCCAGCCTGATTGCGCTGGCGCGGGCGGCAGGCGCGGATGAGGCGTTGCTGCCAGCGGCATGTTTGCGGGTCGAAGGTGCGACGGATCCTTTGATGCTGTCCCAGCCGGATACGGTGCTTTGGTCCTCTCGCCGTGCGGAAATCTGTGCGGAGTTTAAGGCCCCGCCACTATGCGAGATTGTTGGCGGCTATCTGGGCGATCCGATTAGAACCGATCCGGCGGATAGCGATTTTGCGGATATTTCTGACCTCGTGCCGCTTTGGGCGGATGCCGCAAACGGGTCTGACTTGGCCAAGCTTGCGACACTGGCCAGCGAAGCGGCAGATCGCACGACCCGTCTGCGTGGGCCAATGGGCGACCCAAGTGCGGCACTCGCGGGGGAGTTGGGTGCGTTGGGGCATGCGCGGGCGCATACAGGATCAGCGCGTGCGTTCATCTTTGCGCCAGGAACGGTTCCTGAGGCGGCTGAAGCCGTATTGACGCGCGCAGGGCTGTCCGGGGTGTTCCGGTTTTCAACGGGATCAGAGCGTTGAGTTTCGCAGCAGCCCTATTGATCGGTTTTCTGATCGAGGCCGCGCTCGCATGGCCCGCGCCGCTGTTTCGCCTGATAGGCCATCCGGTGACGTGGCTGGGGCGCGCCATTACTCTGCTTGAGGGGCGGATGAACAATGCCCGCCAGTCTGCGCGCGTGCAAAACCTGCGTGGCGCGGGGTTGGTTGCCATTATCCTGACGGGCGCGGTGCTTCCGTGTATTTTGCTTAGCTCCATTCTGCCAGACGGATGGGCCGGCGTCGTGATCGGTGGTGTTCTTGCGTGGCCGTTCTTGGCGGCGCGGTCGCTTTATGATCATGTGGTTGCCGTCGCCAAGCCGCTTGGCCAGGGGGACACGGACGCGGCCAGACGCGCAGTTTCGATGATCATCGGGCGCAATCCCGAGACACTGGATGACGCCGCTATTGCGCGCGCATCTTTGGAAAGCCTGGCCGAGAACGCATCGGACGGGATCGTGGCACCGGTGTTTTGGGGCTTGGTCTTTGGCCTGCCGGGGTTGGTGGGGTACAAGGCGATCAACACGATGGATTCAATGATCGGGCACCGGTCCGAACGCTATGAGAATTTCGGAATGGTCGCCGCACGGCTGGATGATCTCGTCAACTTGATCCCCGCGCGGCTGACAGGGCTGCTTTTTGCGCTGTGCTCGGGTACGGCTTCCCATTCCTTTCGCGTCATGCTGCGGGATGCGGGCCACCATAGGTCGCCGAATGCAGGTTGGCCTGAATCCGCCATGGCGGGCGCGTTGAATGTGCGGCTGTCCGGCCCGCGCATCTATGGCGATAGAATAGCGGACGAGCCATGGCTGAACGCCTCGGCCCCCCATGCGGATGCAGGGTCTATCGCGCGCGGGCTTACGCTTTATCTGCGGACTATGGTCGGGCTTGCGGCTATCATTGCGCTGTTTGCGATTGTTTAAGGATCACGGAATGCGAGACCACGGCGGCAATATGGGCATGGCGATAGCGGAGTTTGGCGGCGATCCTGCGGATTGGATCGATTTGTCGACGGGTATCAATGCGGCCCCTTATCCGGTGGGACAGGTATCAGCGGCGGCATGGGCGCGGCTTCCTGAGAGGGGCAGTATGATCGGGCTTGAGCGTGCCGCGCAGCGGGCCTATCGCACGTCGCTTGATGTTGTGGCCGTGGCGGGTGCCCAGGCGGCGATCCAACTGGTGCCAATGTTGAAACCCGTCGGGCGCGCCGCAGTTTTGACGCCGACCTATAATGAACACGCGGCCGCCTTGCGGTCAGGCGGTTGGGACGTGCACGATGTCACAGCGTTTGATGCGCTTAAGGGGTATGACCTTGCCGTGGTGGTGAACCCTAACAACCCTGATGGCAATGTGTACACACCCGACGCCTTGCTGGCGCTTGCCGCGCAGGTCGGCCTGTTGATCGTCGACGAAAGCTTTGCCGATCCTGCGCCCGAGATGTCATTGGCCAGCACGGCGCAAGACCTGCCTGAGAACGTGGTGATCCTGCGGTCGTTTGGGAAGTTTTATGGGCTGGCCGGTGTGCGTCTTGGCTTTGTGCTGGGGACGCCTGTGGTGGCGGATAAGATCAGGGACATGGTTGGCCCATGGCCGGTATCGGGTATGGCGATCGAAGTCTGCAAGCGCGCGTTTGAAGATGACGCTTGGGCGGACAGGACGCGGGCACAGTTGCAGCGCGACGCTGACCGTCTTGATCTGTTGGCGCAGGATGCGGGATGGACCCTCGTTGGGGGAACACCCTTGTTTCGGACCTATGCAACACCGGACGCGGCCAAGGCGCAGCGCGATCTGGCCGCCTGCCATATATGGACGCGGATTTTCCCATACTCGGAGACATGGATACGGCTAGGCCTGCCCGGGACCGAGGCTGATTGGTCACGGCTTGAGGCGGCGCTGAAGACGTCCGCACCCGTCGCGACATAGCGATCCATCAACGTGGGGCTGCTGCAACGCTGGTCCCACGCCGCTCTTCACATCATCAAATGCCGTAAAGGCCTTAGCCGTTTGCGCGGCTAACGTCACCGGATGTTCCAGTGCGGCAGCGCCGTTTTGCGCTGTCCGATGGCCGCGCGCCCATTCGGCGAGACAAGTCAAGACGCTTACTCATCATACCTGTTGACAATATGACCAAACTGTAAAAAAGTGAAGGCCAGCTCGCTTACTTCAGTAAAGCTGGCATTTTGGGAGGAGAGATAAAATGAATACGAACCGCCGCGTTTTTGTGTCCGGTCTTGCAGCCGCAGTGACACTGGCATCCACGTCTATCGTGCGTGCACAAGGCAAAGGTCTGATCGCAATTATCACACCAAGTCATGACAACCCGTTCTTTAAAGCCGAAGCCGTAGGTGCCGAAGCGCGTGCGCAAGAACTGGGATATGAGACCATCGTGCTGGTGCATGATGATGATCCAAACAAGCAATCCGAACTGTTTGACACGGCCATCGCCCGTGGCGCGGACGCGATTGTGCTTGATAATGCTGGTGCCGACGCAACTGTCGCCGTTGTAAAACGTGCGCTTGATGCGGGTATCCCGTCGTTCCTGATTGACCGTGAAATCAAGGAATCCGGTATCGCAATCAGCCAGATCGTTTCAAACAACTACCAAGGTGCACAGCTGGGTGCCGAAGAGTTCGTGAACATCATGGGCGAAGAGGGCAACTATGTTGAGCTTGTGGGCCGCGAAGCGGACACGAACGCGGGCATCCGGTCCTCCGGCTATCACGACATCATCGACCAATACCCCGATCTGGTGATGGTCGCGCAGCAATCTGCGAACTGGTCCCAGACCGAAGCCTTTGAAAAGATGGAATCTATCCTGCAGGCAAACCCTGACATCAAGGGTGTGATCTGTGGCAACGACACGATGGCGATGGGCGCATGGGCCGCACTTGAGGCCGCTGGCCGCAGCGAAGTGATCGTTGTCGGTTTTGACGGCTCTAACGATGTGCGCGACAGCATCCTTGCAGGTGGTATCAAAGCGACTGTTCTTCAGCCCGCGTACCGTCAGGCGCAGATCGCGGTTGAGCAGGCGGATCAGTATATCCGCACCGGGTCCACTGGCCTGGAGGAAAAGCAGCTGATGGACTGTGTTTTGATCAATGCCGATAACGCTGCCGATCTCGAGACTTTCGCGCTAAGCTCGTAACCAAAGAAGAAAATCCATGAAAATATGGGGTCCGCCGCCGCAAGGCGGGCTCCTTCTTGGGGGAGTCCGCATGCGTCGCACGCTACAAATTTCTGTTTTTCTGCTGAGTAGCCTTGTGGCGTTGGGCGGTTGTAAAATCGTTAAAAATCCCGATCCGGGCGCGGCAGGTCAGGCCCAAGAGGCACAGACTGATGAGGCCCGTATGGCGGCCTTGGCCCGCGAGATTTGGGAGCCGCAGGTTCTGCCTGCCGTTGCCGCGCTATTGGCCCCGCTCGACGAGGTGCGCGCCGCACTTGCGCAAGATGTTGACGCCGCCGGTGCGAAATATGGCTACAAGCCCGTGGGCGAGGCCAGCGCATGGAACTTTGGCGTGACCGGCACCGGGGTGATCGTCGAGACAAAGATGAAAAGCCGTGCGGCGAAGCTGCAGGTTGATACGGTTGGCGATGGCAAGGCGGATGTGACCATCCAGCTAGGCCCGATCATTCGCGGGACCGCCTTGCGCGACGCGATGTCGTTCCTGAGCTTTAGCGATTTCCGCGACCAGATCGAATTTGCAAAGCTGGCTGGCGGGTTAAACGCGATGGCCCATGAAAACCTGACCATCCCCACCGAAGATCCGATTGGGAAAACGGTCACCTTTTCTGGGATTTATACGTTTAAGGATGTTGAAACCCGCCCCGAAATTGTGCCAACTGACCTATCGTTTGGTGCGCCATGACTGCCCATGAGATTGGCCTTTCCATCCGCAGCGGCACCAAGGTGTACCCCGGTACGATTGCGCTGAAGGCGGCAGATTTTGACCTGCATATGGGGGCGGTCAATGTCCTTGTCGGTGAAAACGGCGCAGGTAAATCCACGATGATGAAGGTCATTGCGGGCGTTGAACAGCTGACGGATGGCAAGATTATTATCGACAACCAAGAGGTTACATTTCGCACCACAGAAGAGGCGGCGCGCAGTGGTATTGGCATCGTGTTTCAGGAGCTGAACCTGTTTCCAAACTTGACCGTCGCCGAAAACATATTTGTAGCGCGCGAAAAGACCCGCGGCGGCATTGATATCGACAAGGCCACCCAACGGGCCAGAACCCGCGAGCTGATGAAGCAGCTGGAGCAGGACATCGACCCCGATGATCTGGTCGGTGATCTGCGTGTGGGTCAGCAACAGATCGTCGAAATCGCCAAATCGCTGGCCCATGACGCCCGCATTCTGATTTTGGACGAACCCACCTCGGCCCTTTCTGCGGCTGAGGTCGAGATTTTGTTTCGGGTTATTGCTGATCTCAAAAAGCGCGGGGTCGGGCTGGTTTATATTTCGCACCGGTTGGAAGAGCTGATCAAAATCGGCGACTATATCACCGTGCTGCGCGATGGTGTGATCACTGGTGCGCGATCCATGGAAGGGGTGGATATCGATTGGATCATCCACAACATGATCGGCGAAAGCGGCAAGGATTTTGCCAAGGAAATTGAACATCCCTTTGGGGATGAAGTCTTTCGCGCCGACCACGTTTCGCTGCCCGGTGCGGGTGGTGATCTGGTGGTCAACGATGTGTCCATGTCCTTGCGCAAAGGCGAAATTCTGGGCGTGTATGGGCTGATGGGCGCGGGCCGGTCAGAGTTTTTGGAATGTGCGATCGGACGGCACCGCTATGCCACGGGAAGCTTTGCGATTGATGGCGTCCCCCTAAAGGAAAAAGGCGTCGCGGCACGGATCAGCCGTGGCCTTGCCCTGATCCCCGAGGACCGCAAGAACGACGGGTTGGTGCAAATTCTGTCGATCCGCGAGAACATGACGATGTCCAGCTTGTCGCGCTTTACCAAGGTGGTGCACCTAAGCGTTGTGCGCGAAAGGCAGACGGTCGCGGATTTTGTGAAGCGCATGACGATCAAAATCGCATCCCCCGAACACGAGGTTTCATCCCTGTCCGGCGGCAACCAGCAAAAGGTGGTTATTGCCAAGGCGCTGATGACCGACCCGAAGGTGCTGCTGATGGACGAGCCATCCCGCGGCATCGACATTGGCGCAAAGGCCGAGGTGTTTCGCGTCATGCGTCAGCTGGCTGCCGAAGGGCTTGGCATCATCTTTGTTACCTCTGATCTGGACGAGGTCATGTCACTGTCCGACCGAATTCTGGTCATGTCAAACGGCCGTATCACCGGTGAATTCACCCGCGACGAGGCAACGAATGCCAAGCTTATCGAAGCCTCGGCTGTCGGGCACAAAACAGAACATAAAAGTAAGGAATCCGTCTGATGGCTGATCAAACCACCAACATGTCATCATGGTCAGGATCGGATGCATTGCTTGTGCTGCTAAAGGCGCGGACGTTCATCGCACTGATTTTGGTCTTTGTGTTTTTCGCGCTGAATGCGCCTAATTTCATGTCCACCGCCAATATGGTGATCATGTCAAAACACGTGGCGTTAAACGCGTTTCTGGCGATTGGCATGACCTTTGTCATTGTGTCGGGCGGGATTGACCTGTCGGTCGGGTCCATCGTGGGGCTGTGCGGGATGGTCGCAGGCTATCTTGTGCTGAACGGGATCGACGTCGGGCTGGGCTGGTCGATCCAGTTCAATACGTTCGAGATTTGTCTGCTGGTGATCCTTGTCGGGGTTGCGATCGGGGCCTTGAACGGGTTCTTGATTACCCAGCTTAACGTGGCCCCCTTTATTGCGACGCTGGGCACACTTTATGTGGCGCGCGGTGCAGCGATGCTTAGCTCGGATGGGCGCACCTTTCCGAACCTGAATGGCAATCCTGAATACGGATCAGATACATTCCGCTGGATCGGCACAGGCGACATTTTCGGTATTCCGTTTTCGATTGCGCTGCTGATCGTTGTTGGATGTCTTGCCGGATATATCGCTGCGCGGACGCCGTTGGGCCGGCACATCTATGCGGTGGGCGGCAATGAACGCGCGGCCGGTTTGTCGGGGATCAAAGTCAACCGCACCAAGTATTTCGTTTACATTTTCTCCGGCTTCTGTGCGGCTTTGGTGGGGCTTATTATCTCGTCCCAACTGGTTGCCGCGCATCCCGCGACAGGCGATACGTTCGAGCTGAACGCCATTGCGGCGGCTGTTCTGGGCGGCACGTCAATGTCTGGCGGGCGCGGGCGTATCATCGGCACAATCATCGGTGCCTTTGTGATCGGTGTGCTTTCGGACGGGCTGGTGATGATGGGGGTTTCGTCATTCTGGCAAACCGTCATCAAGGGCCTTGTGATCATCGCGGCTGTGGTCATCGACCAAGCCCAGCAAAAAGTTCAAGCCCGTGTTGTGCTGCGTGCCCAAGCGGCCATGGATAAGTAGGGGGGAGTATGAAGGGTGCATTGATCGGCTGCGGGTTCTTCGCGCAAAATCAACTTCATGCATGGCGTGATACCGACGGGGTCGAGATTGTCGCCCTGTGTGATCAGGATGCCGGGCGTTTGGCGCAAACGGCTGCGGATTTTGACATTACGCGCACCCACAGGGATGCCGCCGAGATGTTTGCCAAAGGCGGGTTCGATTTTGTCGACATCGCCACCACGGTGCCATCGCATTTGCCGCTGGTGAAAATGGCGGCAGAGGCGGGCGTTCACATCATTTGTCAAAAACCCTTTGCCGAAAATCTGACGGACGCGCGCGCGATGGTGGCCGCTGCGGATGCTGCGCAAAAGACGCTCATGGTGCACGAGAACTTCCGCTGGCAATCGGCCATTCAAGCGGCACTTTATGTGGTGAAATCCGGGTCTATCGGGGATCCGTTCTTTGGCCGTTTCAGTTTCCGCTCCGGCTATGATGTGTTCTCAGGCCAGCCCTATCTGGCGGAAGGCGCGCGCTTTATTATCGAGGATCTGGGCATTCATATTCTGGACATCGCCCGTGCCTTTCTGGGTGATGCGGATCGCATTGCCGCGACAACCAAACGTATAAACCCCAAAATCAAGGGCGAGGACGTTGCGACGATGTTGTTGACGCATAAGGGTGGCGCAACCAGCGTTGTCGATTGTTCCTATGCCACCCGCCGCATGCCGGAAACCTTTCCACAGACCTTGTTGGAAATTGATGGGACCGATGGCACGGTCCGCTTGGATGCGGGTTATCAATTGTCGGTGACAGGCAAGGAAACCCATAGCGTGGATGTGAACCCGCCTGTGCTGCCTTGGGCCGAAAAGCCTTGGCATAATATTCAGGAAAGCGTGCTGACAATCCAACAGCATTTCGTCGACTGCGTGACCAAGGGCCGCCCGCCGCAGACATCGGGGGCGGATAACCTGCAAACGCTTGCACTGGTCGAGGCTGCCTATCTATCTGCCGCTGAGGGCCGGACAGTACGGCTGTCAGAGCTTTGAGCGAGAACGCCATCCTATACGGGACCGACCAGCCTGCGGTTGCCAGCACCCCATTGGCCCGTGCGCCGTGGTCCTTTACATTCGAGGCGGGCAGCCTGCGCCATATTAAGCTGAACGGGGCAGAGGCGATCCGCAGTATCGCGTTTCTGGTGCGTGATCGCGACTGGGGCACCTTGGTGCCGCAGATCCAAGACGAGGTCACCAGCCAGACCGAAACCGCCCTGTGCATTTCTTATACCGCCACATACGAAAGCGGCAGCGCGCAGTTGATCGTCGATATTGAGGTCGAAGTCACCGAAGGCCGCTTATCCATGCGTGCCGAGGGCATCACCAAGGGCGATTTTGAAACCAACCGCGCCGGCTTTACGGTTCTGCATCCTATCGACGGGGTGGCGGGGCAGCCCGTGCATGTGGGTCACAGCGATGGCACGATAGAGGAAGCCACCTTTCCAATGCTGATCGAGCCTTGGCAACCCTTCATGGATATCGTGTCGCTGACCCACACCGTTGGCAATAATTCTGTGACCTGTCGGTTGGTGGGTGATACATTCGAGATGGAAGACCAGCGGCAATGGGGGGATGCCTCTTACAAGACCTATAACCGCCCGCTTGCGAAACCTTGGCCCTATCAGATCGCCGATGGTAACGGGTTGTCGCAATCCGTTGTTCTCAGCATTGGCGCACCGTTGCCTTATGCCCCAGCCCGGTCAAAGGGGCACAAGGCGGTTAAGGCCATTTTCCCCGATATGGCGCTGGTGCTGACGCCGGATGACGCGCGGCGGCTTGCTGCATCCCCCGGTGATTTGGCACAGGTTAATCCGCAGCGGTTACTTTGCCATCTCGATATGGATTTGGGTGGGCTGGACGCGCAAATACAAGCCTTTTCGGCGGCGCAATTGGCCTGTCCGGATGTGGTCTTTGATCTGGAGCTTATTCTGGCCTGCGCCGATCCACCCGCAGTTGAGCTGGGCGCGGTAGCCGCACGGATGCAGGCCTTGGGCTTCGTTCCCGCCAGTGTGATGGTGTGCCCATCGGTTGACCGGCAATCGACACCGCCGGGATCAGACTGGCCCGATTGCCCACCGCTTGAGGACATCCACAATGCGGCGGCAGACGCTTTTCCCGACATTGTGCGAGGCGGTGGCATGGTCAGCTTTTTCCCCGAGCTGAACCGCAAATGCCCGCCGTTGGAGACGCTGGATTTTGTCAGCCACGGGCTGTGCCCGATTGTCCATGCTGCCGATGATCTGTCGGTGATGGAGACATTGGAAACGATCCCCCACATTACCCGATCTGCGCAGGCGATTTTCGGCGATATGCCCTATCGCATCGGCCCGGCCACGATTGCGATGCGGCAGAACCCTTACGGTGACCGTGTCATCCCGAACCCCGATGGGCTGCGGGTTTGCATGACAGATGACGACCCGCGGCATCGCGGTCAATTTGGTGCGGCCTATGTTGTGGGGCTGGCGACGGCACTGGCCGCTGCGAATATCGCCGTTTGGACGCCCGCGGCGCTCTATGGCCCGCGCGGTATCGGGGGCACGCGCGCCGATTGGCCCATCGCGCAGGCATTGGCGATGTTGGCAACGCTTGCCGGGCAGCGGGTAAAATGCGCGCAGATCAGCGACGGTATTGCGCAGCTGTCCGTCGGCGATACCGTCATCAGGGCCAATTTAACGCCCAATGATAACGGCGGTCTTGGCCCGTTCGAGTGGCAGGCGACAGCCGAGACCAGCGATTAGGTTTGGTTCGTGGATGAGAATTTGGAATCCGCGCGGCTCAGGTGGTCTTCCAACGCGCGTTCCGTGCCGTCGGCATCGTTCGCCCTAAGGCGTTCCACGATAACCGCATGTTCGCTAAGCGTTGTTTCTTCGCGGCCAGACCACAAAAGCAACGACGAATGGTATTCAAACAACCACGTCAGCATCATTTCGGTGATCGCCTTGATCAGCGGGTTGCCGGTGATTTCTGCCAATCTGGTGTGAAAGGCGATATCGGCCTTCATAAAGGCGTCGGCGTCGCCAAGCTGCGCGCGCTGAAGCTCGATCAGTTCAGACAAATCATTGGCGTCTTTCGACGTGCATTTGGCGGCGGCGAGCCGGGCGGTGCCACGCTCAAGAATGTGACGGATGACTTTCAGGTGGTCGATGTTGGCCGGTTCGCTCGACAGCAGCAGCTTGGCAATGTCGTCCAACTGGCTGAATGCCACGCCAGCGGTCAGCGCGTTCACACGGCTGCGACCGCCATGGGTGATGGTGATCAAGCCCTTGCTTTGCATGGCTTGCAAGGCTTCGCGCACCGCAGGGCGGCCCACGCCGAACCGTTCCATCAATGTCCGCTCAGACGGTACAAAGTCGCCGGGGGCCAGCTCTCCGCTTGCCACCAGTTCGCGTAAACGTTCGAAAACCTGATCAGACAGCTTCAGCCGGACGATCTTGCGGTCCTGAGCACCTTCTTTGTTCATGTCGCAACGCTTCCTTGTTAGGATATGCGCCAACTGTAAAAGTTATTCACTGGTGCTACAAGTGGATAGCTTTGGTGCCTTAGGTGATCCGTTCGATGCTGGCGGCAATTTCTTCAGGCTCGAACACGCGCTTCCAGTCATCGCGCATGAGCACCGGTTTTCCGAACTCAATCGCCTTGTTGCACGCGTCCGAGAATACGCCGTCGATCTCTTCGAAAATGACCGCGCCCAGAATGTTCATATGGCCGAGTAGGAAATCGCGTGCTGCTTCTTTGGGAACGCCGCGCGCCACCACTTCGTCCATGGCCTCGCGCATGATGTCCAACAAGGATGCGCAGACGGTTTCGGACAAGCCGGGTTCCAGCAGTGCCATTTGTTCAACGGTCACCCTGTGGGACCGCGCAACGGGTGCATATATCGCCTTACCGACAGCTTCGCCTAGGGCGTAATCGGCTTCGGGGCCCTGCATAAGTGCGTTTACAATACCTTGCTGTGCAGCCACCCCGCCAAAGTAATCCTTGCGGCCTGCCTCGGTTTTCTCGTCGTTAAAGATCGGCGGATGACAGGGGTGACTGACGAAATACGTAACATCATCGCGCTTGGGCAAATGACCGGCAAAGGGGGCGGCTGCATCAAGGCAGATGATCATGGCACCGGATTTCACCTTGTCGATGATGCCCGCAGTCACCTTGCCAATTGCCGTATCGGGAACGGCCAAAACGATCACATCGGCGTCTTTCAGGGCGGTATCAGGGTCTTGGCAGTCAAAGCCCAGCTCGGCCTTTAGCCGCTCTTTACCGATGTCGGAAACTTCGACATGGGCGGTCAGAAATTCCGTTGCCGCGAGGTTGCGCGACAAGCGAACCCCCATCTTTCCGCCGGCCCCAAATAATGCGATTTTCGTCACGCTCGTCCTCCCGAGAATATCGTAAGCGCCAATTCTACGCTGAATTAGCAACTGGTATAATAAGGTACTAAGCACACCGATAAGTCAAGGGCATCGAGGACAAAATACGGGCGTGATATCGCGGCTGGCACCAAGGGGGGACTTGGGTCGTTTTTGGTGAGTGTTTTATGTGAGATTGCGCGGCTAAAGCGTGGGCGTGAGCGGTCTCATGCAGGCGCACGTAGCTGGGCGGCTACGTGCCGCCTCAGGATTTAGCGATTGATTGGGGAGCCGGACATTGTTCCGCAACGCCGGGAACGAAACCCGCCCTGCGCCTATCAACTAGGTCGCAGGGCGCAAAGGTTAGCGTGGCGGTGTTGCTGGTCCTGTTCCGGGCGTCCTAATCGGGCACGTGTTCGACGCTCTGCGGTGATCGCGAATGCGTTGCGCGGTGCAGACCCATAGCTTGAACAGCAGTGCGACGATGGCAGTTGCAGCTGCACCACCAAGCCAGAAAACCAGCAGTCCCTGCCAAATGGGTTGATTTATTGCGTAAATACCGCTGGCGACAGCACCAAAAGCATATCCGATTGCGAGAACTATTACGTGTCTGTCCACTATTACTAACTATCCACTATTACTAACAAAACTCATTACACTCCCAGCGTAATCCGGCGCGAAACACTCTCGCCTGATCTACTCGTCCCATTCTCGTGCTAGGTGGGTCAGCGATCACGCCACCCTGAAAACTGGGGGGCGTTAATCTATCAGCCATATAACCCTGCTGAGAAGTGACGCGAAATTTATGAAAGCCCTTTTTTATCCGTCTGACTGTTAAAAGCTTCACATAAAAGCGTTCACTGGATCGTATTTTCGCATAATTTGCAGGATATTCAACCCATAATGGAAATTTTAGGTACTGAGTATCGGTATGCGGACGTAATCCTGTGGCACCCATGCGGTGGTCGGGTCGGCTGCAGCGCGTCGAAATTGGCATTATCGCGAAAATCGCGGCGCTAATGTCGATATCAAAACGCAACTAATGGGGTATGATTGCATCATATGCACCATCCATTGCGGGAATTTCGATCCTTTTTGCGCCCAATTTCGGCCATAATTGTTTTTACAAACAATTCAGTTGAGGTTCAACCGGACATTTGTCAGGATTACGTTACGGGAGGAACGCCCGCCGGGCATCTTGGCGGGTCAGACGGGCCAAAAACGCGGCTCGTAGAATTATGAAATCAACGGGAGGAAGACATGACAAAAGAGAATATGAAGCTGAACCGCCGGTCCATGCTGCGCGGCGCGGCTGTTGCGGCCGTCGCATCGCCAGCGCTTGTCGGCAAAGCGATCGCTGCGGGCGAGGTCACTTGGCGCGTTCAGGCGCATTGGCCCAAAGCATCCAGTTCGTTCACCGACAGCTTGGGCGTTGTCGCGTCGCAGCTTGAGGAAAAGACCGAAGGTGCGTTCAAGCTGGAACTGCTGGGCGCGGGTGAATTCGCCAAAGGGCCCGACATTTATAACATCGTGCGCAAAGGCGTTGTGCCGATGGGGACAATCAGCCCGTCATATATTGCCGATCAGGCAGAAGCCGCGACATTTGCCTACGGCATCCCCGGCACCCTTCGCCAAGCTTGGGAAATGGAGCACGCGATCAAGAACCTTGGCGTCGAGGCGCTGGTGAACGAGGACCTGAACGCAGACGGCGTGCATATGATGTGCGAGAAAGTCCTGCCGACGGAAATGGTTCTGTCCAAAAAGATCGAATCTGCCGCCGACTTCCAAGGTCTCAAGATCCGGTCCTCTGGCGCGATGCTGGATTATCTGGCCGCTGCCGGTGCGGCACCGCAATACATCCCCGGATCAGAGCTGTATCAATCGCTAAGCTCGGGTGTTGTGGATGGTGCGCATTGGGGTGCTGCCATCGGGGCGCAATCCATGTCGCTGTGGGAAGTGTGCAAATACCACTACAAACCGGTTCTGGCACAAACCACCGACGCGTTCATCCTGAACCAAGACGCGCTTGAGGGGCTGCCGGACGATCTGCGCAGCGCCTTGGTTGATACGATCACGACGCGGTTCTTCCTGCGGTCGGCTGAGTATCAACATTTCGAAGCGATTGCACTGACCGAAGGTGTGGCCAATGATGGCGTCGAAGTGATGCACTTGCCGGATGATGTGTTGGAAATGCTCGCGGCTGCGTCAGCGCAGATCCTCGAAACCGAAGGCCAGAAGGGCGAGAAAGCAGCCAAAGCAGCTGACATCTATCGCACGCTGATGAAGGATATGGGCTACGCCTAAGCCCCGTTTCCTGTAGCTTTGAAAAATAGGGCGGCGCGCATGTGGTGCGCCGCCCCCTTTTCGCACTAAAGGAGCATGCCGCCATGATGCAACTGGCCCGTACTATAACGCGTGTGAACCAATTTATCGGGCGATGGGTGTCGCTGGGTGTCTTGGTGATTTTTGTCCTGCTTCTGGCGGATGTCGTGATGCGATATCTGGTGGGAAGCCCGACAATCTGGACAGCAGAACTGGCCACCTTGATCTTTGGTGTCTATGCGATCATCGGCGGCGGCTATCTGCTGACCGAGCGCGGGCATGTGAATGTCGATATCTTCTATGGTCGCATGACGCGCAGACGCAGGGCGTCGGTCGATATCCTGACATGGCCGCTGTTTTTGCTGTTTGTGGGCGTGCTGCTTTGGCAAGGCTGGGACATCGCATCCGAGGCGATAGCCGATATGGAGCGGTCAAATTCCGTCTGGAAGGCCCCGCTATGGCCGACCAAAGCACTGATCCCCGTGGCCGCGATTTTGCTGTTGTTGCAAGGCATCGTGCGTCTGTGGTCGGACATCCGCGTGCTGCGTGGGCTGCCGATCCCCGAGGATGTGTTCGGTAAACCCGGTGATCCGGACCGAGATGAAATAATGACTCAGGAGAAGCAAACATGAGCGTCGAACTCCTTACCTTGCTGTTTTTCGGCGCATTGCTGTTGTTTTTAATGCTGGGAACGCCGCTGGCCTTTGTGCTGGGCGGTGTTTCGGTGGTGTTCTTGTATTTCGAGATGGGAACAATCGGGTTCTATCTGCTGGCCTCCAAGATGTGGGAGACGATGCAATCGCCGACCCTAATGGCGGTGCCGCTTTTCGTGTTCATGGCCATCTTGTTGGAAAAATCAGGGGTCGCGAATGACCTTTACGATATGATGCTCCAATGGTTCGGGGGCCTGCGCGGCGGCTTGGCCATTGGTACGGTTCTGATCTGCGTGATCTTTGCTGCAATGTCGGGGATTTCCGGTGCCGCTGTGGTGACAATGGGCACCATCGCGTTGCCCAAAATGCTAGAGCGGGGGTATGATAAAAAGCTCGCGCTCGGGGCCATTAACGCGGGGGGCGGATGGGGCATCCTGATCCCGCCCTCGATCCTGATGGTGCTCTATTCACTGCTGACCGAGGTATCAGTTGGCCGTCTTTTCGCGGCGGGCATCGGGCCGGGGTTGACCTTGTTCGTGCTGGTGTCGCTGTACATCGGCGGGCGTTGCTGGCTTCAGCCGCACCTGGGGCCCGCCTTGCCCGTCGAGGAACGTGCAGATTGGTCACAAAAGATCAGATCGCTCAAGGCGGTGATCTTGCCGATTATGATTGTGGTGATTGTTCTGGGCGCGATCTTTGGCGGTTTCGCCACCCCGACCGAGGCTGCGGCGATTGGTGTCTTCGGGTCGCTGGTTGCGACCTTGATCAACGGGCAGCTGACTTGGAGGGTGTTGCACGATGCGTCGATTGCCACGCTCAAGCTAACTGCGCTGGTGATGTGGATCTTGTTCGCGGCGCATGCGTTTTCGACAGCCTACACAGCCTTGGGCGCGCAAAGCCTGATCTCTGATTTGATGGGCTATATTCCGGGGGGCCGTTGGGGCGCGCTGTTCTTTATGCTGGTCTTGCTGTTCTTCTTTGGCATGGTTCTGGACCCTGTCGGCATTATGCTGATCACCTTGCCGGTGTTCTTGCCCGTGGTGCGCGATGCAGGGTTTGATCCGATCTGGTTTGGCATCTTATTCATCATCATGATGGAGGTCGGATATATGACGCCGCCCTTTGGCTTTAACCTGTTCTACCTCAAGGGGGTGGCCCCGCCCGATGTCACCATGGGCGACATCTATGCGTCGGTGTTCCCCTATGTCGTGGTCACGCTGATCGGGGTCGCGCTGATCATCCTGTTCCCCGAGATCGCGCTGTATTTCCCAAGGCTGTTCTACGGCTGATCTGGGCGCGAGACGCTTATTGAAACGGAACACGCCGGCCCGGTATCAATCGGGCCGGCGTTCTTATGCGCCCTTATGCGACGTCCACCCCGCTTGGTAGGAACCTGCGCCAGTCGGGGTATCGCCCGGCGGCATAGTCCATGCCGATTTTGACCCAGTCGATATCGCCTGCTTGATGCACAGCAGTTGCGCCCACGGCACCATAACGCACATCGCGGGTACCTTCCTCGAACGCGTCGAGCGATTGCGCCCAAACCTCGCCATCCCAATGCAGAGTCATCTGGCGACGCAGGGGTTCGTATTCCGCGGTAAACAGCGTGCCAAAACCTTCGGCATAGCGATCCTGTTTGAGCGGGGCTTGGGTGAATTGACCCACGAGGGTGGCGGGCGCGGCCCCGTCGGACAAAACGCCATTCAGGTGCTTTGACCGTTCAAACGTGCGGGTAAACGCACCGCGATCTGGCGTGCTGCCATCTGTCTGATGGTTGGTTGCAACAAGGCGCGGCTGCACCTTGGCACCGCCACCGGCATACATCTCGACGCTCGCTGCAGCGCCTGACGCATCTGCAACCACTACGTTATAGGGCATGTGCGATGGTACGCGTTGCAAGACCCGCAAGGCCTGAGGGACCGTTTCGCAGGTCTCGAGCACATAGCGCAGGATCGTAGTAATCCCGAACCCGCGCCCGGTTTCCTGCCGCCCGCCATAGGCCAGCGCGATACTAAGGCCTGCGTCGTTGATCCCGTCGGACAATCCCCACAGGAATTCCACCATGCCCATGACGCGCCGACCCGTCCAGGCGCTGTGGAACAGTAACCCTTCGTTCAGGTCCGGCGACAGATCGTAATTGCGCACAAGGCGGATGTCGTCGCGGGACGTGGCGACGGCCAGCGAACAGCCGCCAAGATAGCTGGGCGGGCACCATGTCGACAGGAACCGCGCCGCGCGGTCCGATCCGCCAGCCAGCTTGGTCAGCTTGGCATGTACAGGTGCAAGCTCGGGCATATACTTGTGCAATGCGGCCTCGCAGGCGGCGCGGTCGGGGCCGTTGTCGCCGCCGCGTGCAACAAACCAAGCCTCGTAGGCGGGCCATGAACGCTGCCAGCGGGCGGCCCATTTGGGGCCGGGGGTTGCTTCGCTAACGGCGTCAAAGGTTAGGGAATGGGTCACGTTATGCGCCTTTCATAGGCAAATTAAGGAAGAACCGCACCATTTCGGCGCTGGCAACGGGGCCGTCGGGATCGGTGTAGGAACCGGTGCTGTCGCCGCCCGACCACGCGTGGCCCAGCCCGGCGATTGTCCAATGCTCCATCACAGCATGGCCTTCGGGGGCTAGGGTCGTGCTGCGGGTGAAGGCGCGATTTCTGACGCTGCCATCGTCGACCACTTGCGCGCCCGTTGCGGCGTCTTCGGCGATATGCTGACCGTTTTTTACATGCACTGTGGCGTCGGCATCGCCGTGAAACACAATCGACGGGATCGGTTGCGTGTCATGGTTGCGGTTGCTGCCCGTGCCCATTGCGGCAAAGGCCGATGGCACGTCATGCGCGGCCTTATAGGGCAAGCCGGAATGGGCACCGATGGCGCTGAACACGTCAGGATGGGTCTGCCCCAAAACAACCGACATTGCCGCGCCGGCAGACAGGCCCGCGACGAAAACACGGCCCTTGGCCACGCCATGATCGGCCTGCATTTGACGCGCCAAACCGGCAAGGATCGCGGGTTCGCCCGCATCCCGCGTCTGGTCGCTGGTGGCGTACCAGTTCCAGCAGGATTGCATATTCGCGCCGCGTGATTGCGCAGGGTACACCACGATCATCCCATGCGCATCAGCCAGCTGGTTCATCCCTGTCCCCTTGGCAAAATCAACGGGTGATTGTTTGCAGCCATGCAACATCATGATCATGGCCGCGGGTTTGCGGCCTTTCAGGTCAGGGATATAGACCCGGTAGTCGCGGCGGCCTTCGGGACACTCAAAAGTTGCCGCTTCAAAACGCGCGCCCGGTGTCAGCGGCGGTTCTTTTACGTCTGCCGCCGTCGTGGCCGATTGCGCCATGCCTGCGTTAAGACTGGCAAGCGTGTCGCGCAGGCTTCGCCCGACCCTCGGCCTCCCGAATGGTTTTTTCGAGGACTTCGCCATTTCATCCAGCGCGGCCATCCCACCACCCCGCAAGGCGGTTTGTATGGTTTTTGTCGCATCCACAGGGTTTCCTGCGCGGACCAGTTTGGTCGCGCGACGCAGGGCTGACGTAAACTTATTTGTCATTTGGTTTCCTTAAAAGAATGAGACATGGGTTAGCTGATCCGCGCGCCAAGGGCTTTTTTCACCTCGGGGCTGGCTTGCAGCGCACCCATCACATTGATTGAACCGATGGTGGCCAGCGCAAGTTCCGGTGTCACATCATCAGCGATCCGGGCAAGGCCCACGACCTTGATGTGCAACAGCTCGTTGGCGGCGCGCACGGCCTCAAGATCGGCGGCGGTATAGTCACGCAGGCCCATTTCCATGGTGTGACGGTCAATCGATTGGGTCACGCTGTCGGACTGGTGATCCAGCTGCTTGCGAATGGCGGTGCGAATGAAATCACTGCGGTTCGAATAGAACCCTTCCTGCACCAACAGATCGATCCGGCCCAGATCGACAAAGCCCAGATTGATGGTGATCTTTTCGTTGTCCGGCATCTTGTCCCGGAGCTTTCTGACGTTGCTCATGATGTTTCTCCATCCATGTGGATGGTATATGGATGTCATTTGTGCTTTTGCAACCGGCGTTCGGGATTTAATGCCGGCTAGGCCAACATCCGCACAGCCATGCGCAGATCATCCCTGAACTGTGCCGTGGCGTCTGCTTTGATCTGTGGGTCGGGTACCCGCAGTAGGTACGATGGGTGCAGCGTCAGCAGAACGGGCGTGCCGGATGGTGTTGCCTCAACCTTGCCGCGACGGGCAAGGATCGCATCGCGTCTACCCGTGAGTGCTTCGGCGGCGGTGGCCCCCATGCCAAGGATCAGCTTGGGCCGCACTTGGGTCATTTCCGCGTTCAGCCACCAGCGGCAGTGGTCAATCTCTGACGTGTTGGGGCGCTGATGGATGCGGCGTTTGCCACGTGGCGTGAATTTGAAATGTTTAACCGCATTGGTGACGTATGCCTGCGTCCGGTCCAGCCCTGCCTGTGCTGCGATCTGATCAAAAAGCTGCCCAGCCGGGCCGATAAAGGGCCGCCCGCTCAGGTCCTCTTGGTCGCCGGGTTGTTCGCCGACAATCATCAGACCGGCGTCCATCGGCCCTTCGCCCGCGACGGCTTGGGTCGCGTTGCAATGCAGCGGGCAACGCGTGCATGCAGCGATGTCCTTGGCCAGTGCGTCCTTCGGTCCGTCCCACGCTGACTGATGCGCGGCCAGTTGCGCCTGCACCTGCGCCATGCGGGCAGGGGGCAGGGACGGGGCGGCGTCGGCCATCGCGCGGGCACGGGCGGGGGCGTCTGCGATCATCTGGGGGATGAACGCGGCCTCGGGCATGTTTTTCCAGTATTTCTTGGGCATCTCCGATTGCATGGCTTTGACCATCAACCGCGCGGGGTTAAAGATGTTTTGGAAATAGGTGATCCACAGTTGCTCGCTGGCGTCTTCGGGCAAGGCCGGTTTTTCCTGCCCCTCACTAAAGGTCAGCTTGCCGTCTTCGAAAATCGCGCAAACGTCCGGTGTTAGAATGCGCCAATCCATATCGCTGAACCGCCGCACGAAAAAATCCGCTGTGGGTTCTACCGTGTGATAGGTCGGTTCAAACCACGCGGCAAAGGACCGGCGGGGGGTGTCGGGCTGCCCGATTTCGCGAAAGCGCACGAAAGCCTTCATCTTGTGCTGGCAGCGATGCACGTTCTTTTCCATCGTCCGCAGGCGCGACAGGTCGGCATCGCCGCGATCCGTCATCAGATGCGGCGCGTCTTTCAGCCGCCAGAGAAACGCATAAAGCCGGGCAAAGCGTTCAGGATCGCTGTGCCAGACCACGCTACTGGCCATCGAGATAAAGCTGCGCGGCACGGTGACCTGCCTGTTTGGCCGCAGGGGCGTATCAATGCCGAACAGATCAGGCGCGGTGGCGGTATCCCCCCACAAGATATCCTCGGGCCGGATGCCTGCCGCTAGAAACTGCCGTGCTGCGTCACGCCACGCCTGCGTTGTGCCGATTTGCGGCATGATCGCGCGGTGCATCAGAACAAGGTCAGCTGTTCAGGCGGCGGCGCGAAACGCGCGCGCAGATCAATACTGTCAGTAAGGCGACCGGGGGACCAGCCGCCTGCGGTAACAAAGCTGCGCGCCTTTTTCATCGACGCGCCCATGCGCAACAAATCCTCGTAGCGCAGGGTGCGGTGGCGGCGGGTGGACAGAATACGGGTGACAGTTTTTACCCCGAACCCCGGCACCCGTAACAACATCTCGCGGGTGGCGCGGTTAACGTCCAAAGGGAACACTTCGCGGTGCACCAGCGCCCAGGCGAGTTTGGGATCCACCTCAAGATCAAGGTTTCCGTCGGCGGTCACGGACGTGATTTCATCCAGCTGAAAATCATAAAAGCGCAGCAGCCAATCCGCTTGATAAAGCCGGTGTTCGCGTTGCAGCGGCGGTCGGATCAGCGGGAGCTTTGACGAGCTATCAGGGATCGGCGAGAAGGCGGAATAATAGACGCGCTTGAGTTTATAGCTGGAGTACAGCCGCGTGGATTGCCCCAAGATCGCGGCATCGTTTGACCCATCCGCCCCGATGATCATCTGGGTCGACTGGCCTGCGGGGGCAAAGCGGGGCGGGCGTTTTCCTGTGTGGGACCTATCCTTTGACACTTCCTTGCGCAGTCGGAAATCTGCCATCGCCTTGCGGATCTGGTCGGGCTTTTTCTCGGGCGCGTATTGCTGGACCGCGGCATCGGTCGGCAGTTCGACATTGATCGATAAACGATCCGCCAGCAGTCCGGCCTCTGCGATCAGCTCGGGGGATGCATCGGGGATTGTTTTGAGGTGGATATAGCCGCGAAAGTTTTCCTCGTGCCGCAGCTTGCGCGCGATCTGCACCATGTCCGACATCGTGGCATCAGGTGACCGGATCACGCCCGAGGACAAAAACAGCCCTTCGATATAATTGCGGCGATAGAATTCGATGGTCAGTTTCACCACTTCATCAACGCTGAACCGCGCACGGGTCACGTTCGAGGACGCGCGATTGATGCAATAGCTGCAATCGTAAATGCAGAAATTGGTCATCAGGATTTTTAGCAAGCTGATGCAGCGCCCGTCGGGCGCGTAGGCGTGGCAAATGCCGCTGCCCTCGTTCGATCCCAATCCCTTGCCATCGCGCGAGTCGCGTTTTGTCGACCCCGAAGAGGCGCAGGACGCGTCATATTTCGCTGCATCGCTTAGGATTGCGAGCTTTTGTTCTACTGTTTGTTTAACCATGTGTTCACTATATGTTCTTATCACTATAGTGTCACGCAAATAGGCCACGACGTGATGTCGTGGCCTATCAATTACAGTTCAATTTTCGGTGATTAGACCCCGGTGCGTTACGTTTCGAGGTTGGGGTACACGCGGCGCAAGGTTTCGATCAGCTTTTGGCTGCTGACCGGCTTTTTCACCACGCGGTCGTCGGGGCCAAGAAAGCTGATCTGATCCGCATCATAGGCGGTGATGAACACAAACGGGATGTCGCGTTCGCGCAGGATGTCCGCAACGGGTTTGGAGGTTTTGTTATTCCCCAAATTCACGTCAAGAAAGGCAATATCGATGTCGCCTTCGCGTGCCTTTGTTTTCGCGTCTTCAAGATGAATAGACGGACCAATGACGTTAAAACCAATATCCTCAAGGATATCCGTCATCTCAAACGCCACAACGACCTCGTCTTCGACGATAAAAATATTCTGCGGTGTATTGCTCATTAGTTTGCCCGGTCTTCCGTATGTTCCGGCATTCTGAGATGCCATTTATATCCGTCAGGCCCGAAATCGGTTATGATCTCTCCGCCTGTTTCCATTTGCAATGCGCGGCCCGTGATAAAGCTGCCAAAACCGGTTTCACTTGGTTTTTCCGCAGCGGGTCCGCCTTCCTCATTCCAGTGGAGTTCTATAACTGAACCATCCGCAGTATCAGTTTGTTCCCAAGACAAATTGACGCGGCCGTCGGGTACCGACAGCGCGCCGTATTTCATGGCGTTGGTTGCGAGTTCGTAAAACGCCATCGAGAAGGACAACGCCTGCCGCGATGGCACCTCGACCTTGGGGCCGCTGAGCACGATACGGCCGTTTCCGATTGGTTCTAGAACATCTGCGGCAACGGCACCGATCTCGGCGCGGTCCCACGATGTGCCGACCAATTTGGAGTGGGCCAAGGCATAGGCATTTAGCCGTTGATCAATGGTTTCACGCAGCCCGCGCTGGATGCTCATCTTGCGCAAAGACTGGCTGACGATGGATTTGACCACGCTAAAGGCGTTTTTCACGCGGTGGTTAAGCTCGGCGATCAAGATGTTCTGCGCCTCGCGCAGGCGGCGTTCTTCGTCGATATCGATAAGTGCTACCGACGCACCAATGCGGGTGCCGTTGGCGTCGATTACCGGCTTGCCGATGATGCGCATCCAGAACCGCGTGCCATCGCCCCGTTGGTAATTCACGTCGATTTCAGAATGCGCTTCGCCATCACGGATAACGCGCGACAGGGGGTATTCGTGGCTTTCGACCTGGCGGCCATCCTCGTGGAAAGACACCCAGGCACCGTAATCTTCGGTGTCTTCGGAATGTATAACCGGGTGGCGCACCATCTTTTCGACATGGCTGTTGCCATAGATGATCTGGCCGGTTTCATCCGCCATCACGACGCCGACCGGCACGGTTTCCATCATCGCCTCAAGAAAGGTCAGGCGAAGGGTTTTGCTGCCGGAGCTATCCTTGGCTTTTTCAGCTTCTATGGCTGCCAATGCGCCTTGCAGGTGCACAAGTTCTGCGGCCATCTCCTCAATAGATCGTGTAGGCATTTTATCCCCAGGCCCTTTCGCTGTGTTTCATGTGACATAAGGCGCGTTAACGATCTGTCCAACGCAATGATGGGCAAGTGGACCGAAAACGATGCGATTTTATCGGGCGTTTTCGCTAACTGACTGAAAGCGCCCGATATTCAATTTTCTAACTGGTAAAGACCCAAGCTGTTTTTTGCCCGCGCCACTGGTTAAAGCGGCGCGTGGCAATCAAATCTAAGGGTTGGATCGGATATTTTAGGTGCGCACGCCCGCGAATCGTTCAGCCCATTCCTCACGCTGTTCGTCGGTGATTTTGGCAAACAAAACCTCTGGCACGTCAAAGGCATGGCCGGGGGCAAGCTGGCCTAGTGCGGCGGGCACATCATCGGGCCATTGGGCGTTTTTCACATGCATGCTTTCCAACATGCTGGCGGCTGCGGTGGGGATGAAGGGCGCAGACAGCACCGCATAAAGCGGGATCAGGTTCAGCGCCAAACGTACTTGGGCGGCGGCCTTGTCCGGGTCGGTTTTGAAGGTGGTCCAAGGGGCCTCGGCCTGAAGGTATTCGTTGCCAGCGGCCCAGATCGCGCGCAGTTCGGCGGCGGATTTGCGGACTTCCATCGCCTCCATCGCGGTTTGATAGCGGGCGACGCGTTCGGTCAGGTCGGCGATCAGCGCATGTTCGGCAGGGCCGTATTCGCCCGCTGCTGGCACGTCTTCGCTGAATTTCGAGCGGCAGAATTTGGTGATCCGGCTGATGAAATTGCCCAACACATCGGCGAGGTCTTTGTTGACCGATGCTTGGAAATTTTCCCACGTGAATTCCGCGTCGGATGTTTCCGGCGCGTGGGACAGCAGCCACCAGCGCCAAGTGTCAGCTGGCAGGATTTCCAGCGCCTGATCCATGAACACACCGCGCCCGCGCGAGGTTGAGAACTGACCGCCGTCATAGGTCAGGTAGTTGAACGATTTGATGTAATCGACCAGTTTCCACGGCTCGTTCGACCCCATAATCGTGGCCGGAAAGCTGAGCGTGTGGAACGGCACGTTGTCCTTGCCCATGAACTGGGTATAGCGCACGTCGTCAGCGCCTTTGTCGGTGCGCCACCAGCTTTCCCAATCGCTGCCTTTGCCCGCATCGACCCATTCTTGGGCGCAGGCGATGTATTCGATGGGCGCGTCAAACCAGACATAGAACACCTTGCCCTCCATCCCCGGCCAGTCTTCGTCGCCGCGTTTGACGGGCACGCCCCAGCTTAGGTCACGGGTGATGCCACGATCCTGAAGGCCGTCACCATCATGCAGCCATTTCTTGGCAATGGATGTGGTCAGCACGGGCCAGTCGGTTTTCGAATTGATCCATGCGTCCAGACGGTCTTTCATTTGGGACTGTTTTAGAAACAGGTGTTTGGTGGAGCGCATTTCCAGATCGGTGGCACCGGACACGGTAGAGCGTGGGTTGATCAGGTCTTCGGGGTCAAGCTGCTTGGTACAGTTGTCGCATTGATCGCCGCGCGCGTCCTCGAACCCGCAGTTGGGGCAGGTGCCTTCGACATAGCGGTCGGGCAGGAAGCGGCCATCTGTCTCGGAGTAAATTTGGCGCTGTTCGACTTCTTCAATCAGGCCTTGGTCGTACAAAGCGCCCGCGAAATGCTGGGTCAGCTTTTGGTTTTGCAGGCTTGAGGACCGCCCGAAATGGTCAAACGACAGGCCAAACCCTTCGGCAATCCGCGCCTGAACCTCATGCATCTCGGCGCAGTATTCGGCGACGGGTTTACCGGCTTTGGCGGCGGCCAATTCGGCGGGGGTGCCGTGTTCATCGGTGGCGCATAGGAACAGCACCTCTTGGCCGCGGGCGCGCAGATAGCGGGCGTATAAATCGGCGGGCAGCTGGCTGCCCACAAGATTGCCAAGGTGCTTGATCCCGTTGATGTAGGGGATGGCTGAGGTGATAAGGTGGCGTGTCATGGTAAGGGGCCCCGAAAATGCTTTGGCATGTCTCTAACGCAGCGACGCGCCAAGGGCTAGGGGGCGTTGTTGCTGCTGCCGTCACGCTGGCGGCGCATCAGACGTCCGATGGTAAAGGACGTGCGCGGGGCATAGACATAAGGCGTGCGTTTGCGTGCTGTGGGGCGGGCGCGCATGCGGGTCAGGCCAAAGATCACCAAGACCCCATGGCCGACGGATATCATCGTGAACAAGGCCGCCGGGCCATAGCTGTCGATCAGTACCGACGCCAGATAGGGGGCAAAGATCGCGCCCACAGCAAACCAGAACATCAACGCTGCCGACAGTTCCACCCGTTCTTCGCTGGTGGCAAAGTCATGGGCGTGTGCGGCGGCGACCGAATAGATCGGGAATGTGGTCAGACCAAAGAACGTCGCCGCGAAAAACACCGCTTGGGTGCCCATGCCTGCGGACATGACCGTGACGGCGCAGCTGACGATGGACGCGGCTGACAACCAGATCAGCACCCAGCGTCGGTCGAATTTATCGGCCAGCCAGCCAATGGGGAATTGTGCCAGCGCGCCCCCCAGAACAAAGGCCGACAAGAACCACGCGATTTGACCTGCGCTAAGGCCGACCTCTTGGCCATAAATTGGCCCGACCATGCGAAAGGATGCACTGGATAGCGCCGCGACAACCACGGCAGCAACGGCGAGGGGGGACCGGTCGATCGCCAGCCGCGGGCGCAGGCGTGGCTGCGCCGGTGTTTCGGGTTGTGGCAAAGTGGTGAGGGTCAGCGGGATCAGCGCTGCACAGCACAAGATCGCCAGCAGGTTATACGACACATAAGATGCAGGGGCTAAAACGCCGATGATCATCTGCGCCGCCAGTGATCCGCTCATGTCGACAACGCGGTACGCCCCCATGGTGCGGCCCCGCGTTTCATTGGTGACTTTGGCGTTCAACCATGCCTCAACCACGGTATAGCACCCTGCGACACACAAGCCTGACGCGACGCGCATCAGCGCCCATGCATAGGGATCAAGCACCAGCATATGGGCCATTAGCCCGATGGCACCCGATGCAGTGAACGCGGCGAAGGCGCGGCTGTGGCCAACGCTGCCCATCAGACGCGGTGCCCACCAACATCCAATGAAAAAGCCCACGAAATGCGCCGATCCCAACAGGCCGATCTCTTGGTTGGAAAACCCGATCATGGTGCCCGAAAGTACGTCCAACGGCCCCACACCGCCCGATGACAGCTGTAGCAAGATAACGGACAGAAACAGGGCGGCAAAGGAAATGAGCAAACGCATGGTTTGTACTGTGTCGTCATACAATCGGGAAACCAACGGTCAAAACGACATCGCCTTGGAAAAAACGACGTAAATGGTGTTTTGTTGCGCGGTGCTGAAAATGCACTTGCGATGGGGCAGTCGAAAAGAGAGGGTGGCCCAAACCAAGACGGGGACAAATCGATGAAGATGAACAAACTGGGCCGCACAGATATTGAGGTGTCGGATTTCTGCCTTGGCTCAATGACATGGGGCACACAGAACACGCCTGAGGAAGGCCACGCACAGATCGACCGCGCCTTGGCCGCGGGCATCAACTTTGTCGACACAGCTGAGATGTATCCGGTGAACCCGATCAAAGCCGAGACCGTCGGCCTGACCGAAGACATCATCGGCCAATGGATCGCGAAAACCGGCAGGCGTAAGGAATTCGTGCTGGCGACCAAACATTCGGGCGCAGGGGCTGCCCCGCGTGACGGCGCGCCCATTTCGTCAAAGACGATCCGCGAAACCCTTGAGGGGTCGTTGAAACGTTTACAGACGGATTACGTCGATTTGTACCAGTTTCACTGGCCCAATCGCGGCAGTTATATGTTTCGCAAGAATTGGGACTATGACCCGTCCTCGCAAAACCGGGCCGAGGTGATCGCCCACATGGAAGACTGCATGGGCGCGCTGCAAGACGAGGTGCAGCGCGGCACGATCCGCAGCTTTGGCCTGAGCAACGAAAGCGCATGGGGGCTGACCCAATGGGCCAATGCCGCTGAACGCACCGGCGGGCCGCGCCCCGTATCGGTGCAGAACGAATATTCGCTGCTATGCCGTCTGGCCGATACCGATCTGGCTGAAACCTGCCATAACGAAGACATCGGGTTGCTATCCTTTTCGCCCCTCGCGGCGGGGATGTTGACGGGTAAATACCAAAACGGCGCGGTGCCCGACGGGTCGCGTATGGCGATCAATGGTGATCTGGGCGGGCGCAAATCCGACCGCGTGTTTGATGCCACAGCCGCCTATCTGGATATCGCGCAGAAACACGGGCTGGACCCGACGCATATGGCGCTGGCTTGGGCACGGCAGCGGCCGTTTATGACGTCAATTATCTTTGGCGCGACGTCTTTGGACCAGCTTGATGTCGCCCTGGGTGCCATTGATCTGGAACTAAGCGAAGACGTCATGGCCGACATCGCTATCGCGCATAAAGCGCATCCAATGCCGTATTAACCCGATCCAAAGGAGCAACCAAATGCCACTCACCATGAGCAAAGACGTGTTTATCACCTGTGCTGTGACCGGATCGGGCGCAACGCAAGACCGCAGCCACCATGTGCCGCGCAGCCCTGAACAGATCGCCGACAGTGCGATTGCGGCGGCCAAGGCGGGCGCGGCGGTTGTGCATTGCCACGTGCGGGATCCGGAAACCGGCGCGCCCAACCGCCGTCTGGATTTGTTCCGCGAAGTCACCGAACGTATCCGCGAGTCCGAGACGGATGTCATTTTGAACCTGACGGCGGGCATGGGCGGGGACATCGTCTTTGGCCCCACCGAACACCCGCTGCCGCCCATCGAGGGGACGGATATGGCTGGCGCGTCAGAGCGTGTGCAGCATATCGCGGAATGCCTGCCCGAGATTTGTACACTTGATTGCGGCACCATGAACTTTGCCGAGGCCGACTATGTCATGACCAACACGCCGGGCATGCTGACCGCGATGGGCCAGATGATGACGCATCTGGGGGTGAAGCCCGAGATTGAAGCCTTTGACACCGGCCATCTGTGGTACGCCAAGCAGTTGGTCAAAGACGGCGTGCTGGACAGCCCCGCCTTGGTGCAGCTGTGCATGGGCGTGCCATGGGGCGCGCCGGATGATCTGAATACCTTTATGGCAATGGTGAATAACGTGCCGGACGACTGGACGTTCAGCGCCTTTGGTCTGGGGCGCAATCAGATGGCCTATGTCGCGGCATCCGTGCTGGCGGGTGGCCATGTGCGTGTGGGTCTCGAGGATAACCTGTGGCTGGACAAAGGCGTTTTGGCCGAGAACTGGCAACTGGTGGAACGCGCGGGCACCATCGTTGAAAACATGGGCCCGCGGCTGATGACCCCCGCACAGGTCCGTGAAAAGCTCGGCCTGACCAAACGAGCACCGAAGTGAAGCGTGCGCTGCTGGCGCTGCTATTGCTGGCGGGCTGCGGGGCAAAGGGCCCGACGCTGAACGAAGGATACCGCGACCCGTCGGCGCTGATCGGATCAACCAGCCGCTATGATGCGGCGCGGTTTAAAGGGGCATGGGTCGTTCGCGGCAGCTTTGAGGCGGCGGCACCGGCGACCGTTGCCCTTGTTGACAGCACCGGCGGGCCTGCCTTTCAGGTCTGTGATGACGGGGGCAACTGCGATGGCCTTTGGTTGGCAACGTCCACAGGGCAGGGGCGTTATTCCCTGACCCGACCAAACGGCGAAACACAGTCGCTTTGGGTACTTTGGGCCGACGAAGGGTTCCGTACCGCTGTCGTCGGTAACCCGGCGGGGGATTTCGGCTGGATACTGGACCGTAAGCCCACGGGCGGAGCGGACCGGATCAAGGCGGCACAAGAGATATTGGATTTCAACGGCTATGACATCAGCCAGTTAAGGATGCGAAAATGACAAAGATTGCAGCAATTATTGGCGGTGGTGTGATTGGTGGCGGCTGGGCCGCGCGGTTTGCGCTGAACGGGTGGAACGTGCAGGTCTTTGATCCTGACCCCCAAGCCGAACGCAAAATCGGTGAAGTCATGGCAAACGCCCGCCGTTCTATGCCCGGCCTGACCGATGTGGCCCTGCCGGACGAAGGTGCGATCAGCTTTCACGACAGCATTTCAGACGCGGTGCAGGGCGCGTCGTGGATCCAGGAAAGCGTGCCTGAGCGGCTCGAGATCAAGCACACGACTTTTGGTGCGATCCAGCAGGCCTGTGATCCCGACGCGGTAATCGGATCGTCCACGTCGGGTTTTAAACCATCCGAGTTGCAAGAGGGCATGGCGCGCCCCGATCAGATTATGGTCGCGCACCCCTTCAACCCTGTGTACCTGCTGCCGCTGGTCGAATTGGTGCCGGGCAACGGCATTGACGGGCCGCTGGTGGAAAAGGCCAAGGAAACCCTGACCTCGATCGGGATGTACCCGCTGCACCTAAAGAAAGAGATCGACGCTCATGTCGCGGATCGGTTCCTTGAGGCCGTCTGGCGAGAGGCCTTGTGGTTGGTCAAAGATGGCATTGCCACGACCGAAGAAATCGACAACGCCATCCGCTATGGTTTTGGCATCCGCTGGGCGCAGATGGGTCTGTTTGAAACCTACCGCGTTGCGGGCGGCGAGGCGGGGATGAAGCATTTCATGGCGCAGTTCGGCCCCGCGTTGAAATGGCCGTGGACCAAGCTGATGGATGTGCCAGAGTTCAATGACGAATTGGTGGACCTGATTGCGGGGCAGTCTGACGAACAGTCCGGCGCTTACGGCATTCGCGATCTGGAACGTATCCGTGACAACAATCTGGTGTCGATGATGCGCGCGCTAAAGCAGCAAGACTGGGGCGCTGGGCGGTTGATGAAAGCTCACGAGGCGACATTGCGGGCGGGCACCGTTTTGGCCGCGCGGGCGGACGATATCGTGGATGCCAGCCAGCCTGTGTTGACCGTGCGCCGCGCTGTGCCGCTGGATTGGACCGACTACAACGGCCACATGACCGAGGCGAAATACCTACAAGCCTTTGCCGACGCGACAGACCGGTTTATGGAACTGATTGGCTGTGATGCCGATTATATCGCGTCGGGCGGCAGCTATTTCACCGCCGAAACCCATATTCGCCACGTGGACGAAGTACACGCCGGCGCGCTGATCGAAATACGCACGCGGGTGTTGATGGGGGCCGGCAAAAAGATGCATCTGTGGCACGAGATGTATGAGGGCGACCGCTTGCTGGCCACGGGGGAACATTTCCTGCTGCACGTCAGCTTGCAAACGCGCAAGCCGTCTGACCCCAGCCCCGAAATCGAGGCGGCACTGGTGCGGTTCGCCCAAGGCCACGCCAGCCTGCCGATGCCCGAGGGTGTTGGCCGTTTTGTCGGCGCACCACGTTGAAACGGGTTCTGATCACTGCCGGTGCTTCTGGCATCGGGCGCGCCATGGGCGACGCGTTCGACGCGGCAGGGTTCGAGGTCTGGGTGACCGACACCGACCGCGCGGCTCTGGATCATTGTCCAGCGCAGTGGCATCACCGCTTGGCCAATGCCACCGACGAGGCCGCGATGGCGTCGATCATTGCCGAAATGGGCCATATTGACGTGCTCTGCGCCAATGCGGGCATTGCGGGGCCGACGGCGTTGATCGAAGATGTGGCACTGGATGACTTCCGCGCCTGCGTTAGCGTCAATCTGGAAGGCGCGTTTATCGCGGCGAAACATGCCGCATCGCTGATGAAAGCGGCAGGCAGCGGCGCAATCATCGTAACGTCGTCCACGGCTGGCATCTATGGCTATCCCAACCGCACGCCCTATGCGGCGGCGAAATGGGCGATGATCGGGCTGATGAAAACCCTCGCGATGGAACTGGGACCGTTCGGCATTCGCGCGAATGCGATCTGCCCCGGCGCGGTCGAAGGCCCGCGCATGGAAGGCGTGCTGAACCGCGAGGCCGCGGCCAAGGGCATGACCCGCGATCAAGTCTATGACGGCTACGCGGCGGGCACATCGATGCGCAGCTTTGTCGAAGCACGTGATATCGCGAACATGGCAGTGTTTCTGGGATCAGACGGCGCGCGGCTGGTATCGGGGCAGGTGATCGCGGTGGATGGTCACACGGAAAACCCTGATCCCAAAGTCTGATTGAAGGCTGGCACGCGGCAAAGAATAGCGCATAAGGTGCCGCATGACATTCGTATTGCCCGATCTTTGGATCCTCGTCACCCTTGCCGCCGCGATCTTTCAAACCGCGCGGTTCATGCTACAAAAATATCTGGCGACAGCCACGCTGTCGGCGGCAGGGGCGACGTTTTCGCGGTTTCTATATTCTGCGCCGTTTATCGTCGGGGGGCTGGCGGCCTATCTGGGGGCCAGCGGCACGCAGCTACCGCAGATTGGGCCGGGGTTCTGGGCCCATGGCTTGCTGGGCGGGACCGCGCAAATATTGGCAACGATCTGCGTTGTCTTGCTGTTCAAGCAACGCAATTTTGCCGTCGGTATTACCTTTAAAAAGACCGAAGTTATTCTGACCGTTCTGACCGGTTGGTTGATCCTGGGCGAAGGCGTGACAATCTGGGGCTTTGCCGCGATCGGATTGGGTGTCGTGGGGCTGTTGCTGTTATCCGCCAAGAAAGGTGAAAACGGTTTCCGTCTGCGCGATCTGGGGAACAAGGCGGCGGGCTTGGGCATTGCCTCGGGCTTCTTGTTCGCGATCTCGGCGGTGACCTATCGCGGGGCGACATTGGCGGTTTTGTCGGACATGCCGGTGTTGCGGGCGGGGGTGACGCTTGCGGCAGTCGTGTGCATGCAGGCGGCCATCATGGCAGTGTATCTAAGGCTGCGCGAACCGGGGCAGATGAGCGCGGTTTGGCAGGCGCGCAAGGTGGCTGTGTGGATCGGGCTGATGTCCTTGGGTGGATCGCTGTGCTGGTTCATCGCCTTTACGCTGCAAAACGCGGCCTATGTCAAAGCGTTGGGACAGGTTGAACTGATCCTAAGCGTTGCAGCATCGACGCTGTTCTTCCGTGAAAAGATCACAGGCCGTGAATGGGCCGGGATGGCGATCTTGGTGGGTTCAATCCTGATGTTGGTGCTGATCACCTGAGGGCGCGGGTGGAATTTTTCTAAAATTCCGGTCCGTTTTCTTTGAAAGAAAACGATGCGCCGCGCGACGTTAGCCCGTCATGGGCCGTCCACGCAGACGCAGGAACAGGCTTTCCTCGTCGTTGTTTTTAAAGAACGGAACAGATTCTGGCGGGGTCAGCTCTTTTGCGCGGGCCTCGACCTCGGCCAAGACGACTTCGGTGATAAAGGGCATGTCGAAAGACCGCGCGTCCGACAGCGCGACCCATTGCAAATGAGAAAGCTCGTCGCAGGCGGCGTCGAAATCATCAAGGTTCGTGGCCACATCATCGGCATCGACCAAAAAGAACCGCGCGTCAAAGCGGCGGGGCCTGCCGGGGGGTGTCAGGGCGCGGAACACAAATTGCATGGGGGCGGCGTTGGGCAGGTATCCTCGCTGTGCGAAGGTTTCCCAATCTGCGGGGGGCGTGCCTTGCCATTCGCCTTTTTCACCCAAGATAAGCCCGGTTTCCTCCCACAGCTCGCGAATACCTGCGACGGCTAAAGCATGTGCAAGGGACGCGTCTGCATCTTCGGCCAGACGGTTTCGGCAGGTGTCGGGAAGGGGGCTGGCCAATGGAATATGCGCATCGCCTACATCCAGCGCGCCGCCGGGAAACACGAACTTGTTGGGCATAAAGACCGCCTGCGCGCCGCGCTGCCCCATCAGGATACTGGGGTTTTCATGGCGGTCGCGGATCACGATTACCGTGGACGCGTTGCGGATCTGGCTTTTATCGATGCTCATCTAGTGGCCCTTATTCTTGTACTCAGTAGGGCCGGGGCGGTGTTGCGCGTTATTCGCGACCAAACCCGCCCATGCCCTTTGCCCATTGGAAACCAATCAAGGCCCCCTTTAGTCTGGGCAGAAGGTAGAGCGACAAGCCGACACAGCCAACCGCAAACATTGTAAACAGCGTCAAAGGTTCAGGGCGCCATGTCGCAAATACCACGTGCAGCATGGGGGCCATCAGGTGCCCGACGATCAGAATGGTCAGATAGGCAGGGCCGTCGTCTGCACGATGATGAAAGAATTCTTCGCGGCAGACGGTGCAGCTGTCATTGACCTTAAGGTACCCCTTGAGCAGGGGGCCGGCCCCACAGTTGGGGCATTTACGCCGCCAACCGCGCAAAAGCGACGGGGCCATCATGCGCTGGTCTGTATCTGTGTGGGCAATATCGGTGCTGTGATCTGTCATGTTCTCAATCCTGATGCCCTACTCATATGCGGGCGTTTGGATGCAATTGAAAGGTGGCATACCCGTATTGCGTCGCGATGTCGCAAATTGATCCGTGAAAGTTTTTCACATTTTTTGCGACGGAAGTTTCCGGCCCCGACGTTTGACCCAGTATCACCACGCCAAAAGGGTGGGTGAAACTGAGATCACCAAAGGAAAAACAAATGACAAACCGAGCAAATTTCCAAATCGCATTGTTGACTGGCTTGATTGCCTTGGGCGGTACCGCCTTGGTGGCGCAGGAAACGCCAAAGCAAGATCGTTTTGTTCAGCTTGATACAAACGGCGACGGTCAATTGACGCAAGAAGAAATGAAAGCGCATGCTGAGGCACGTTTCACCAAAGCTGACACAGACGGTGACGGCTTTCTGAGCGCGACTGAAATGCAAGCCGCCGCTGCCGAGCGCCGCACGGAACGTGCCGAGCGTATGCTGACCAAGTTGGACGCAGATGGTAATGGTTCTTTGTCCGCAGAAGAGCTGGAAGCCATGGGCAAAGGCAAGATGGGCAAGCGGTCCGGCAAAATGATGCAGCGGATGGATGCCGACAAAGATGGCAAACTGTCGATGGAAGAAATGACAGGTCGCCGTTCACCTGAGAAAATGTTTGCCAAGCTGGATACTGACGGCAATGGCACCCTAAGCGCAGAAGAGTTCGAGAAAGCGCGGATGGGTGGCAAGCACGGTAAACACCGCAAGCATGACGATCACGGCAAGCGCCACGGCGACAAGTCCGAGTGATCTAGTGGCGCGGGCGCGCTTGAATGGTGCGCCCGCAGCCGTTAGCCCTAAGCTTATGAGCTTTGACGCCTCCATTGACGATGTGGTCGAGGACCCTAATGCCGCGCTTTTGGTGCGTTATGCAGAGGGCGACGAGGCTGCCGCGCGTTTGTTGACAGTACAACTGTCGCCGCGCGTGTTCGGTCATGCATTTCGGGTATTGGGCGACAGGGCCGAGGCCGAGGATGTGACCCAAGAGGCGCTCATGCGGCTGTGGAAAATCGCGCCGCAATGGCGCACGGGCGAAGCCAAGGTTTCAACCTGGCTGTACCGGGTGGTGGCAAATCTGTGCACGGACCGGCTGCGCAAGCGCCGCGGCGGTGTCCCGCTTGAGGATATCGCAGAGCCCGCAGACCCCGCCGAGAGTGCCGAGGCCAAATTGCAACGCGGCGCGCGTGAAGATGCGCTTCAGACCGCATTGGACGCCTTGCCGGAACGCCAAAGACAAGCGGTTGTGCTGCGCCACATCGAAGGTTTGGCCAACCCAGAGATTGCCGAGATCCTTGATATTGGGGTCGAAGCCGTGGAAAGCCTGACAGCGCGGGGCAAACGCGCTTTGACTGCTCTGTTGTCCGGACAGCGCGACGCATTAGGATATGATGATGACAAAACCTGACACAGATATGCTTGAGGCCTTGTTCCAAGACGCGCGGGCGACCCCGCCTGCCATGCCCGACGGGCTGATGGACAGGATCATGGCGGATGCCGTGGCGCAGCAGCCCAAGGCCAAGTCGGGCGGTTGGCGTGCCATCTGGCAGGCCATTGGCGGCGCACCTGCATTTGGCGGGTTGGTCACAGCGACGGCTGTCGGGTTCTGGATCGGGGTGGCCCCGCCCAGCAATCTGCCGGATATCGCGACACAGATTATTACGGGAACGGAGTATGCATCGTTCGATGACACCTCGTTGCCCGACTTCTCAGCCTTTGGCTGGGACATTGAAGAAGGATAGACCATGGCATCGGAAAAGACAGGAAACGGCAGATGGATGCGGTGGGCGTTGGGGCTTTCCCTTGGGGTGAACCTTTTGATCGCTGGACTGGTTGTCGGGGCGGCGTACCGCTTTGACGGTCCGCATGGCGGTGGCAGTAGCAGCATGCGCGCCTATGGCACCCCTTACATCATGGCGCTTGAGGATGAACGCAGGCGCGATCTGTTCAAGGAACTGCGGCAAAACAAGCCGGCAGGTCATTTGACCCGGCGCGCCCGGCGCGCGCTTTACGAGGAAGTGGTGTCGACCATTCGCGCCGAACCTTTTGACGTTGCCCGCGTCCGTGCGGCGCTTGATCAACAGGCCAACGCAAGTGTTGCGGTTCAACAGGCCGTGCAAGATGTTTGGCTGAAAGAGATCGAGACCATGGATGACGCCGCCCGCGCGGCTTATGCAGATCGCCTGCAAGAGGTGCTGTCCCGTCCGCCCAAAAGGCAATCGGACCGCCGCAAGCCACCGATCAGAGATTAAGCTGGTCAAGCGACCAATAGGCTTGCCAAACAGGGACAGGGCAAGGTACGCAAAGCGACCCGAACCGGAGGCTTTGCCATGACGCTTGAATTCCCTGAAGACGACACTGTTCTGGCCACTGCGCGCGCCTCGTCGGGGCGGCGGTTGATTGGGCTGGTTTCGCTTGGATTTCTGGGCATCTTCCTGATCTATGTGGCGTTCACGTCATCGCCGGGTTTGGGCTGGCAGCTGTTTTTGCTGGTTGCCGGTGGCGGCGCAATCTGGATGGCCGAGTTTATGCGCCGCGCGACCGAAGGCACGATAGAGCTGACAGCGACTGTGTTACGCGGCAGCGACGGCACATTGATCGCCCGTGTCGAAGACATCGAACACATCGACCGCGGCGTTTTCGCGTTCAAACCGTCCAACGGTTTCTTGCTGCGTACAAAACCGGGCACAGGTACTGACAGGGTTTGGCGTCCCGGTCTTTGGTGGCGGATGGGCCGCCGGATTGGCATCGGCGGGATGACACCGGGCAATCAGACCAAATACATGGCCGAGGTTATTTCGACGATGATGGCCGTGCGTGACCAGCCGGATGAAACAGGCAGGCTCTAGCTGATCATTGCAAAGCACTAGGACATATGCCCAAGTGTCCGAGCGCGGTGACGGATGATGACGTAGGCAGTGGGTCTGTAACCCAAAATCCCCCCACTAGCATTTATCCGGAATTAGAGATAAAGATCTTGCACTGGTAAAATTTTGCAACTTAAAGCAATGCCTTAACAGCGATGAGTTCTCAATTCTTGTATCGAGGAGCCCAGACATGCCCATAAATACGTTTCAAATGTATACGGCAGGTGCGCTCAATATCACCGGGTCCACGATAACGCTTTCTTCGTCATACGATGATACGACGGATGTATTGCTTGAAATCAACGACGATGATGACAACATTTTGGGCGGTGACCGGAACAGGAACGAAGACGGCGACGATAGGAATCAATTCGGGACGCTTACGGACTTAAACGGTAACTATATTTCCGGCGGATCGAACACGACGGTATACTCCGAATTCCAATATGAACTCACTGCATCAGATGGTACCCAAATCACGGTCTACTATATGGAGATGGATTCAAATCCGAATTCAACTTCTGGCGACGGCATTTTCATTGGGTATTTGCCATCCGCACCGCTCGTCCCAGGCGTAACTTATACATATTCATCGGCCAACACCGTCTCTGGGAACTCCCCCCAGTATGACGATATTGAAGGCGCTATTTGTTTTTCATCAAGCTCTTACATTCAGACGGACGAGGCAATCGTCCAGATATCTGAGCTTGAGACGGGCATGCGCATCAGAACCCGTGACAATGGGTTTCAAAAACTCCTCTGGGTTTACAAGCGCGTCATTTCCGAGGGTGAGATGGCCGAGAACCCGTGCTTGCGACCAGTGAAGATCAAAGCAGATGCATTCGGCCCCGGCAAACCACGTCGGGACATGCGCCTGTCGCAACAGCACAGGCTGCTACACAGCGATCAGAACAACGAAATCCTATTTGCGCAATCTCATCTGCTGGTACCGGCCAAAGGCCTTGTTAATGATGATACCATCGCGATTGATCACGAGGTTTCCACGATTGAATACGTGCATCTTTTGTTTGATGCGCACCAAATCGTCTACGTTGACGGTATTGAGGCAGAGAGCTTTGCCTTGGGTAAATGGTCGTATGACAGTCTGACTGAAGAGGCGCGCGAGGAGATCAATACAATCTTCCCTGAGCTTTCCAGCGATGTGATGAAGCATTTCGAAACGGCTTACCCGACGCTTACCGTCAATGAAACGGTTGTGTTGCCATCAGTGTCTGCGTGACCTTGGTGGGCTTCGGCCGGGCGTTTGAAATGGCTACTTCTATCTGACAAATACCGCATGCCCGCCTAGTTTCCGCTGAACAGAACGCGGGGGGCATAGCGGGGGCGGGTGAAGACAAAGTTCATGATCTCGGGTTGGCCAATGCCGATGTTGAACGGCGGCGTGAACGTGGTCATCGTTTCGGTTACCACGATATATTCGTCGTCGGGGATGCTGGGCAGGCGGTCTGTCCATGCGGCGACGTCAGCGTTTGTCACGGCGGGCTCTGCTCCGCGTGCGCGGGACCAATGCACATAGAACCTGTTTTGTCTTTTGTCATACTGAAGCGAGGTGACCCGCAACGTCGATGGCCCCTCAGACTGGGTGACGTAATCCAAAAGGTCATGCGCGCCGTCCAGATAATCACCGTCGATGGGCAAGGTCTCGCGCGAGATCATATCGCCGATTGTATAGGCCGCTTTTTGGTTCAGGCTGTATTCTTCGTAGGTTTCGAAGATCGAAAACATCGCGGCATAGATCCACAACACCAGCGGCGTCAGGATCAACGCTTCCAAGGATACGCTGCCGTCGTCTTGGCGGGCGAAGCGGCGCAGGTTCGGGATCGTCAGGCGTATCATACCCATTACCCTGGCTCCTGCACAAAGGCCGAAATGGCATACATGGCCGATTGGCCGGAACCATCCGCCGCGAATTTGAACCCCAGACGCGACGTGGGAAGCATCGGATCAAATTTCAGGCACGCGCGTAGAACCATCAGGTCATGCTGCTGGCCGAGGCTAAACCCACGTTCTGGCGTCACGGGTTCTGAGCGGTCAATACAGTCGATATCTGTGGGCAGTCTTTGAAAGTTGCGCGGATCGACGCTTACCATTTCAAGGCGCAGTGTTTCGCTGCAATTGGGCAGGTTACCGGCCTTTTCACAGATCATATTTTTGATCTTTGCATGGTTCATCTCGGCGCGGGTGTTCAACCGCACATAACGCACGGCGTCCTCTAGCCCACGGTTCAGATACACCTGACGCAATGAATACAGGCTCATCTCGATCGAGGCGAGGAGGATGCCAAACATCAGCGGAAAGAGGATCACGAACTCGATCATGAAAACCGCCCCGCTTTCATCTTTGCGAAAACGCCGGATGGATTTTTGCATGCGGCGGCTCATTCGATCAGCCTCAGTTGGTTGATCTGGCGGGCAATGGCGCGGAACGCTTCGGACAACTCCACCCCGTCGACGTCAAAGAAATGGCTCGGCGACGAGGCGCAGTTGCGCATGACATCGGCCCCGTCATCGTTGCTATAGGGGTTGTCTTCGACTTCGAACCCGATGGTCCAGATCACGATGCGTTTTTCCTTGGCGGCGGTGCAGATGTCGTTCAGCAGTCGGTTCCCAATCGACCGGTCGTATTTCCGCCAGTGGAAATCGTCGCGGTCCCGATAGGATACATATCTGTTCAGGTACCAGTTCAGATTGTACCTGTTCCATTGCACATATTCGCTGTCGCTGTTGTAGTATCGGCTGGTGATCCGGTTGGAGGTGGCGTTTTCGCCGTCGGTCATCAGAATGACGGTCTTGAGCGTTTCCACATCGTCGTAATCGACGGGGCGGCCTTGGAATTCGCGGTCGATTTCACCTGCAGATACCAGCGAATTGCTGATCGTGCGGAAGGACGGGTCAAGCATGGCAGCCGCCCATTTCATTCCGATAAAGATCGATGTGCCTGCGCGGGGCTTAAGATCATCGATCTGGTTTCTCAGCGACCGGCTGTTTTGCGAAAACGGTTTGATGCGCTCATAGTCGAAGCGTGGGCAGACGGTATCGTCGCGGTCATTGTTCCGACCATCATAATTCCACTGAAAATGTTGGGCTTGGTCGTGCCACTTGTTCATGTCCAAGGCCGCATTTTTGAATTCGTCATCGTCAAATTCAACGCAGTACGAAAAATCGTGTTTTTTGTACATTTTCATGCGGCTGGTAATCAGCGGGCCAGCGTTCACATGTTCTGAATAGGGGATCAAGGATATCGAAATCAGATCCTCGTTTTCGTCGCGCAAGACAGTGTCGATAAAGACCTTGGCCGCATCGCGCATGTCGGAGATGCGCGATCCTTGTGCCATCGACCCCGAGATATCCAGCACCAGCGAGATTTCGACATTAGCAACGCGTTCTTCGGCCTTGCTGTGGGCGGGGACATCCAAGGTGTCAAAGCCGAACTTGCGCAGGTACGGCGTGTCGAGCGGTTTGGTCGCATCAACCGTGACGGTGCGATAGTTCAACCCGTCGTCGACGGTGACCTTGGACAGATAATCCGTCATGCCCGATTTGGCGAAATAGTCTTTTACAACGTCTTCGGGGTCTAATGTCTGGTCCAGATCGGATGCCGCCAGAACAGCACGATCCGACACGGCCTGAAGCTTTGAACGTTCAAGCTCGTGGCGCATAAAGTCCAACTGGATGCCGCCCACCATGATCATCATCAAGACCATGAAAAGCACCCAGATCGTCATGATCCCGTCTTCTTCGCGGGCAAAGCGCCGTGTTCGGGCGGCAATTGCATTTTGCAGCGTTTTCATCGTCAGCAATACAGGCGGCATTTCAAATCCCTTATAACCCATTCGGCATCAGCGCATGTGTCCATACCGAAGGCCTTGATCATTGTCATGTAGAGCTGGAACATGGCCCAAATGGGGCGGAATTTTCTGCAAATTAAGGCGATTTTGTGGGTTTAGGGGGCAAACAGGCCCGAGGAAGGCTATTGTTTCGAATTAAAGCGCGCGGCGCTGCATCCCGTTTTTCGAAGAATTTGCATGATAAAAGTTTTCATTATGCCTATTTTATATGCATTTTTTAACCTTTGAGGGTTCTAAAATCACGTGGTCCGTGCTCAAGGTAGAGCTAGTGATATTTTACCTTAGGTCACATTGCCAAATAGGAGCACTCTATGACCCCCGTAAATGAACCCAGCTTTCGCGACAGTGTTGACATCATGTTTAACAGGGCCGTTGCCCTGATGGACCTGTCCCCCGGTCTTGAGGAGAAAATACGGGTCTGTAACGCAACCTATACCGTGCGTTTCGGGGTGCGTCTGCGGGGGCGTATCCAGACATTCACCGGTTACCGTTCGGTTCATTCGGAACATATGGAACCGGTGAAAGGCGGCATTCGCTATAGTCTTGGCGTGAACCAGGACGAGGTTGAGGCGCTGGCGGCCTTGATGACCTATAAATGCGCGCTGGTCGAAGCGCCCTTTGGCGGGTCCAAAGGCGGGTTGTGCATTGATCCGCGCGAATACGACGAAAACGAGCTGGAACTGATCACCCGCCGTTTCGCCTATGAGCTAATCAAGCGCGACATGATCAATCCGGCGCAAAACGTACCTGCGCCCGATATGGGCACCGGCGAACGGGAAATGGCGTGGATCGCGGACCAATACAAGCGGATGAACACGACCGACATTAACGGGGTCGCCTGTGTGACCGGCAAGCCGATCAATGCGGGCGGTATTCAGGGCCGGACCGAGGCAACAGGCCGCGGCGTTCAATACGCGCTGCATGCATTCTTCCGCGATGCCAAGGGCCTTGCGAAGGCAGGACTAGAAGGCAAGCTGATCGGCAAGCGGGTGATCGTTCAGGGCTTGGGGAACGTGGGCTATCACGCGGCCAAGTTCCTAAGCGAAGAAGACGGGTGTCTGATTACAGCCATCATCGAACGCGACGGCGGGTTGCATAACAGCGCGGGTTTGGACGTCGAGGCGGTTCATCAGTGGATCGTAAAACACGGCACGATCAAAGGCTATCCCGACGCCAAAATGGTCGAAGACGGGGCGTCTTTGTTGGAACAGGAATGCGACATTTTGATCCCTGCGGCGCTGGAAGGTGTGATTAACCTTGGCAATGCGGATAAGATCAAAGCGTCCCTGATCGTTGAGGCCGCGAATGGGCCTGTCACCGCCGGTGCCGATGAAATCCTGTGTGCCAAGGGTGTGGTGATCATTCCTGATATGTACGCAAACGCGGGCGGTGTGACGGTATCTTATTTCGAATGGGTCAAAAACCTAAGCCACATCCGGTTTGGCCGCATGCAGCGCCGCAACGAAGAAAGCCGCCACCAGTTGCTGGTGGACGAGCTGGAACGCCTAAGCTCGGACAGCGGTGTCGGTTGGCAGCTAAGCCCGAATTTCAAAGACAAGTACCTGCGCGGGGCGGACGAGCTGGAGCTGGTGCGTTCTGGGCTCTACGACACGATGGTTGAAGCCTATTGGTCTATGGCGAACATCTGGCACAGCCGTGATGATGTGACTGATCTGCGCACCGCCGCCTATCTGGTGAGCATCACCAAGGTTGCCGCAAGTTACCGCGCAAAAGGATTGTAGGTCGACGAAACGCCTAAAAGACTGTCGCGGACGGACCTGTCCGCGGCGCAAAATGCCCCCCATTGGTTTTCCGGCCATTGCACCTTTGCAATGGACTTGATTGAGTAGACCAAAGGCACTGTCATCACGGCAGATGAACTGGGGGACGTAATGCGGTTTTCAGGATTGCGCGTGCTGCGCGAAGGATTGACCGGAAACAAGGGATGGGCACCGCATTGGCGCGACGCCGAACCCAAAGCCGAATATGATGCGATCATCATTGGCGGCGGCGGTCACGGTCTAAGCACCGCATATTATCTGGCCAAAGAGCACGGGCTGACGAATATTGCCGTTCTCGAAAAGGGCTATCTGGGTGGGGGCAACGTCGGGCGCAACACGACGATTGTGCGGGCGAATTATTTCCTTCAGGGCAATTCTGAGTTTTATTCCCATTCCCTAAAGCTGTGGGAGGGGCTAGAAGAAGACCTGAATTACAACGTCATGCATTCGCAGCGGGGTCTGATCAACCTGTTTCATTCCGACGGCCAGCGCGATGCCTTTGCGCGGCGCGGCAATAGCATGATCAACCAAGGCGATGATGCTGTTCTGCTGGACCGCGAAGGCGTGCGTAAATACCTGCCATATCTCGATTTCGACAATGTGCGGTTTCCGATCTACGGCGGGCTGCTGCATCCGCGGGGCGGCACCGCACGCCATGATGCCGTCGCTTGGGGCTATGCGCGCGGCGCGTCTGATCGTGGTGTCGATCTGATCCAGCAATGCGAAGTTACCGGGATCGACATCGAAAACGGTCAGGTGCGCGGTGTGCAAACCACGCGCGGGGCGATCCGCGCCAAGAAGGTCGGCATCGTGGTTGCGGGGCGTTCCGGTCAGGTGGCGGCCATGGCGGGCATGCGCCTGCCGATTGAAAGCCATGTTTTGCAAGCCTTTGTCACCGAGGGGCTGAAACCTTGCATCGATCATGTGGTGAGTTTCGGCATGGGGCATTTTTATATTTCGCAATCCGACAAGGGCGGGTTGGTTTTTGGCGGTGATCTGGATTTCTATGCCTCTTACGCAAGCCGGGGCAATCTGCCCATGGCCGAACATGTGATGGAAGCGGGCATGACGCTGATGCCGATGATCGGCAAAGCCAAGGTGTTGCGCAGTTGGGGCGGGATCATGGACATGACGCCAGACGGCAGCCCGATCATCGACAAGACCGATACCAAAGGTTTGTTCATTGATTGCGGCTGGTGTTACGGCGGCTTCAAGGCCGTGCCCGGATCAGGGTTCAGTTTGGCGCATCTGATGGCGACGGGTAACCACCATGAGCCAGCGGCGAAATTCCGGTTGGACCGGTTCCGCACCGGGGTTGGCTTGATGGATGAAGAAGGCACTGGTGCGCAGCATAACCTTCATTAGGGCGCGTTGGTTGAAATGTTGGAATTGAGTATTTTTAAAAGGGTGAAGGGGCAAAGGCCCGTTCTGGGGGAGTTGGCATGAGACTGGACTGTCCGATTTGTGGGAGCCGCGACCGGCGCGAGTTTTATTATCAGGGCGATGCCGTGATGTTGGCCCGTCCTGCGGTGGACGCGGGGGCGGATGCTTGGGACAGTTATTTGCATTTGCGCGATAACCCGGCGGGTCAGACGCGCGATTTGTGGCACCACGAGGCGGGCTGTGGCGCGTGGTTGGTGGTGACGCGCGATACGGTGACCCACGCGGTGTCGGCGGTTGAGCTGGCGTCGGACGTGAAGGGGGCCATGGCATGAGGATCGCGGGCAAGGGGCTGATTGATCGGTCGAATACCGTCACGTTCAGTTTCGACGGGCGCAGCTATGACGGGTTTGCGGGGGACACGGTCGCCTCGGCCCTGTTGGCCAAAGATGTGACCTTGATGGGGCGGTCGTTTAAATATCACCGTCCGCGCGGTGTTCTGACCGCAGGCAGTGAGGAGCCGAATGCGCTGGTCACGGTGGGGAGTGGAGCCGCAACCGAGCCTAATGTGCGGGCCACGATGCAGGAAGTATATGACGGGTTGCAGGTGCGCAGCCAGAACGTCTGGCCGTCGCTGGATTTCGATGTCATGGCCGTGAATAACCTGGTTTCGCCGTTTTTGGGGGCGGGGTTTTATTACAAGACCTTCATGTGGCCCCGCAAGTTGTGGGAGCGGGTCTATGAGCCGGTGATCCGGCGGGCGGCTGGTTTAGGCGGGCTAAGCGGCGCGCATAATGCGGATACTTACGAGCGGGCCTTTGCGTTTTGCGATGTGTTGGTGATTGGCGCGGGGCCTGCGGGGCTGATGGCGGCCTTGACGGCAGCGCGGGGTGGCGCGGATGTGATTTTGGCCGATGAGAACGCGCTGATGGGCGGGCGGTTGAATGCCGAGACCTATGAGATTGAGGGTAAGCCCGGTCATGTTTGGGCGGCTGAGGCTGTGGCCGAGTTGGCTGGGATGGACAATGTCCGGTTGATGTCGCGCACGACGGTGACCGGGGCCTATGATCAAGGCACTTTTGGCGCGTTGGAGCGGGTTGGTCACCATCATGGCATGCGGGACGAGGGCGCCCCGCTTGAGTGTTTTTGGCGCATCGTGGCCAAGCATAGCATCTTGACCGCTGGCGCGTTGGAGCGGCCCATTGCCTTTCAGAACAATGACCGGCCCGGGATTATGACGGCGGGGGCGGTGCGCGCATATTTGAACCGTTGGGGCGTGAGCCCCGGAAAGGCACTGACGATCTTTGGCAATAACGACGATGCGCACCGCACGGCGCGTGATCTGGCGGAAGCGGGTGTGCGCATTGCTGCGGTGGTGGACAGCCGTACCAAGGTTGATATCAAGGGAGATTTCCCGGTTTATCGCGGCGCGCAGGTGTTCAACACAAGTGGCGGTAAAGCGTTGGAGAGCATTTCCATCCGCACCATCAGCGGTGTCGAAAAAATCCAGACCGATTGTCTGGCAATGTCGGGTGGCTGGAACCCGACGGCGCATCTGACCTGCCACATGAACGGGCGGCCCACGTGGCGGCCAGACATTCAGGCCTTTGTGCCCAGCGAAGGGGCCATTCCGGGCATGGTCACGGCGGGGGCGTGTAATGGCACGTTTTCGACCCATGGCTGTTTGACCGAGGGGGCGCAGGTCGCGGGTAAGGTGCTGGAGATGCTTGGCAAGACCGTGCCCGATGTGGCGCTGCCGCAGGCCGAGGATGCGCCGTATCGGATGGCACCGCTGTGGGCCGTTGCGGGCAAGGGGCGTGCTTGGCTGGATTTCCAGAATGACGTGAGCGTTAAGGACATCAAGCAGGCGGCGGTCGAAAACTTCCGCTCGGTCGAGCATATGAAACGCTATACCACCCAAGGCATGGCGACGGATCAGGGCAAGAATTCGAACGTCGGGGCCTTGGCGGTACTGGCCGATGCGACCGGGCGCGGGATACCCGAGACGGGGACAACGACATTCCGCCCGCCTTATTCGCCTGTGACGATCGCGGCGATGGGTGCTGGTGCGCAAGGCAAGGGCTTCGCGCCTGAACGGTTCACAACCTCGCATAGCGCCAGTGTTGAGGCGGGCGCGCCGATGATCGAGGCCGGGCTGTGGTATCGGCCCAGCTATTTCCCCAAGCCGGGGGAAAAGACCTGGCGGGAATCATGTGACCGTGAGGTCGGCTATGTCCGCAAGGCGGTTGGGGTCTGCGATGTGTCGACGTTGGGCAAGATAGACATTCAGGGACCGGATGCGGCCATGTTGCTGGATTTCGTTTACACTAACATGTTTTCAACGCTCAAAGTCGGGCGCGTGCGTTATGGTTTGATGCTGCGTGAAGACGGCACGGTGATGGATGACGGTACCTGTGCGCGGCTGGAGGACCAGCATTTCGTGATGACCACGACAACGGCGGCGGCGGGTGCTGTGATGAAGCATCTGGAGTTTGTCGCGCAGTGTCTGCACCCTGAATGGCAGGTTGCGATGACATCGGTCACCGAACAATGGGCGCAGTTCGCCGTGGCGGGGCCAAAGTCGCGCGACTTGTTGAACGGGGTCTTGGACGCGCCCATTGATAATGACAGCTGGCCGTTTATGGCCTGCGGCGACACGTCGGTTTTGGGCGTTAAGGGTCGGTTGTTCCGGATATCGTTCTCGGGCGAGCATGCGTATGAGATCGCGGTGCCGGCGCGCTATGGCGACAGCTTGTTTCGCGAATTGGTGGCCCGTGCCCAAGGGTTGGGCGGGGGTGCTTATGGGATGGAAGCGCTGAATGTGTTGCGCATCGAAAAAGGCTTCATCACCCATTCGGAAATTCACGGGCGGACGACGGCCTTTGATGTGGGGATGGCGGGGATGATCAGCGCCAAAAAGGATTGCATCGGCAAGGTGATGGCGGCGCGGCCCGGATTGGTTGCGGCGGATCGTGAGCGGTTGGTGGGGATGCGGCCCGTGGGGGCGGTCAAACTACTGAGTGCGGGCGCGCATATCTTTGCGAAAGACGCCGAAGCGGTGCGGGAGAATGACGAGGGCTATGTCACCTCGGTCTGTTTCTCGCCCGAAGTTGACACCTATATCGGGTTGGGGTTCGTCAAGAACGGGCCAGAGCGTTACGGTGACGTGATGCGCGTGGTGGATCATCTGCGCGAATTGGAAGTCGAGGTGGAAATCTGCCCGCCGGTTTTCTTTGACCCTGAGGGAGGGCGTGCCCGTGGCTGAGTTGAAAGCGAGAACAGCTTGTGGTGATGAACTGCCGCTTGAGATTGGATCGGCTCAACTGGCGGAGCTTGATCTGGGGCCAGTGACAGCGGTCATGGTGTGGGGGGCAGAGAAGGAGCTGTCCGCAGCGATGAAGGAAGCGCATGGGGTGGCGTTTCCAAAACCGAACCGAAGCAGCGGCAAAGACGCAACCCGCTGCATCTGGTTCGGGCGCAATCAGGCGCTGCTGATTGGGACTGCTGCGGATGTCGGTCTGCGGGACTACGCAGCGATTGTGGATCAAAGCGACGCGTGGTGTGCTGTGTCGCTGAGTGGTGAGGCGTCGGAGGATGTCTTGGCACGGTTGGTGCCGGTGGATTTACGTCGTGCGCAGTTTAAACGGGGGCATACGGTGCGCACGCAGGTCGGGCATATGATGGCGTCTGTCACGCGGATAGGGCCGGACAGTTTTATGATCCTTGTCTTTCGGTCGATGGCGGCTACCTTGATCCACGAGCTGAAACAGGCGATGCAGTCTGTTGCTGCGCGCCGCGCATAAGGCGCGTGCCGCGGCGCTAGAAAGACTTGGAGACGTAGAATGAAGATTGTAACAGTTGCGATGATGGCCGGGCTTTTGACCAGTGCTGCCCCGGTTCTGGCGCAGACGGCAAAGGAAACCGATTGTGCCTATCAGGCGGATGTCGTCAATGCGGTACGCCAGGCGCGGCTGGCGCGGGTCAAAGAACGCAAAGTCGCAGCACATGTTCAGGATAATGCGCCAAGCTGGCCCGAGAAATATTCGGCGATCGTGCCTTTGGTGACCCCATGGGTTTACGAGATGAAAATGCGCGACGTGAAAGCCAATGATCTGGGCGCTGCCTGGAAAGAAATGTGTATGGGCCGATAAGCCTGATATCTTGGCTGAGGTCCCTTGGGGGCCAGCCCCCATCGCCCTGATGGGCGATCCCCCCGGAGTTTACTTGGCAAAATGAAACAGCTGTTTCACGCAGTGGGTTCTGGACTCTGTCCATGCTGGGCCAATATATAGTGTTATGAGCCTGCCCCCTGGATTTTTAGATGAATTGCGAAGCCGTTCCAGCCTGTCACAGGTGGTGGGGCGCAAAGTTATGTGGGATGCGCGCAAGTCCAATCAGGGCAAGGGCGATATGTGGGCCCCATGCCCGTTCCATCAGGAAAAATCTGCCAGTTTTCATGTAGATGATCGCAAGGGGTTTTATTACTGCTTTGGCTGTCACGCCAAGGGCGACGCGATAACCTTTATTCGTGAGACCGAGAACGTGAGCTTCATGGAGGCGGTCGAGATTTTGGCGCGCGAGGTCGGGATGCCTGTGCCGAAACAAGACCCACGTGCGCAGCAGAAAGCCGATAAACGCACCCAGTTGGCCGAGGTGATGGAGCAGGCGGTTCAGTTTTTCCGCTTGCAGTTGCAAACCGGCGCGGCGGGTGCCGCACGGGATTATCTGGCGCGGCGCGGGTTATCTGCACAGGCGCTGGAGCGTTGGGAGATCGGTTTTGCTGCGGACCAGTGGCAGGGGTTGTGGGACCATTTGAAGGCCAAAGGCGTTGAGGATGATCTGATTTTTGGCGCGGGGTTGGCCAAGCCATCGACCAAAGGCGGGCGGCCCTATGACACGTTTCGGGGGCGGATTATGTATCCGATCCGCGATGCGCGGGGGCGTGCGATAGCCTTTGGTGGCCGTGCCATGGACCCAAGCGATAATGCGAAATACCTGAATTCGCCCGAGACCGAGTTATTCGACAAAGGCCGCAGTCTCTACAACGTCAAAGAGGCGCGCACGGCGGCGGGGCAGGGGCAACCGTTGCTGGTGGCCGAAGGTTATATGGACGTGATCGCGCTGGTCGAGGCCGGGTTTGGCGCGGCGGTTGCGCCACTTGGCACTGCGATCACCGAAAGCCAGTTACAGATGCTGTGGCGGATATCGCCCGAACCGATCATTACGATGGACGGGGATACAGCCGGCCAGCGTGCGGCCTTACGTTTGATTGATCTGGCACTGCCGTTGTTAGAGGCGGGGCAATCCTTGCGGTTTGCGATGATGCCAGAGGGGCAAGACCCCGATGATCTATTGCGCGCCCATGGTGCGCCGGCATTGCAGCGGTTGCTGGACGGGGCCATGCCGATGGTGCGGCTGTTGTGGCAGCGCGAGACCGAAGGGCGCGTCTTTGACAGCCCTGAACGCAAGGCCGCGTTGGACAAGGCGCTGCGCGAGAAGATCAAACTGATCAAGGACCCGTCAATCCGCAGCCACTACGGTCAGGAAATTAAGGACCTGCGCTATCAGCTGTTCCGGCCGCAGCAGGCGAAAAAGACGTTTACGCCGGGCGGGCGCAGCGGCGGGCAGGGGCGTTGGAACGCGGCACCGCAGGGGCCATCGCCCAGTGCAAAGTCATCGATGTTGGTGACCGCTGCCGGGCTGGGCGCGACAGAGCATCTGCGCGAGGCGGTGATCCTGTGCGCGTTGCTTGGCTGCCCCGAGCTGGTCGAGGAATTCGAGACCGGGCTTGCAGCGATGCAGTGCCAGGACAGCCATCATGGGCGGATCAGGGATTTGATGTTGCGCCACATGCATCTGGAACCCGCAGCGTTGCGCGAAAAGATATACGGCGCACTGGGCGAGCAGACCCTTGAAAATATGCGGTCGCAACGCCACGTTGCAGTGACGCCGTGCATTAGGACCCCCGGTAATTCCGACATGACCCGAATGACTGTTGCCGAAGAGCTGGGCAAGCTGGAAGCCGTGCGCGGGTTGGATGCCGAGATTGCAGATGCCATGGAAGATCTAACCGGCGTCGCCGACGAAGGGCTGACGTGGCGGTTAAGTGAGGCGGCGCGAAATGCTGACCGTGCGCAGCGCAGTGGCCAAGAAGATACGGCGGAATATGACATCGCGGAAAACGGTGCGCATATCAGCCGAGACGAGCGCAGCGCCTTTGACGCGTTGCTTGGGGCGATCCGTGGAAAGGGCGCCGAGGAAGATAAATGACCCCTGCGTGGCTTTTTCGCCGGGATGTTTAATAAAAAGCAGGGTAACGGGTTTAAGAATCACCCAGAACCCCGCATGATTCGGAAAATTTCGAATCACTATGTGTGATTCGCTTATGTTCGCTGGAGGAAGCTTAATGGCCGCCAAAGATACTAATGAAGACGCTAAGTCTGACGATCAGGATGCCGGCCACTCGCTCGACATGAGTCAAGCTGCCGTCAAGAAGATGATCGGTGACGCCCGTGAAAAAGGCTATATCACCTATGATCAGCTGAACACGGTTTTGCCGCCCGAGCAGGTGAGCTCGGAACAAATTGAAGACGTGATGTCGATGCTGTCCGAAATGGGCATTAACATCATCGAAGACGAAGACGCCGAGGAAGAAGAAGCCAAAGGCGGCACGGATGTTGCCACCACGGATAGCAACCGCGATGTCACGCTGTCGGCCTCGACCTCAGAAAAGCTGGACCGTACCGATGACCCTGTGCGCATGTATCTGCGTGAAATGGGGTCTGTCGAACTGCTAAGCCGCGAGGGCGAGATCGCCATCGCCAAGAGGATCGAGGCGGGTCGCAACACCATGATCGCGGGGCTTTGTGAAAGCCCGCTGACATTCCAGGCGATCACGATCTGGCGCGACGAACTGTTGTCCGAAGACATTTTGCTGCGCGATGTGATCGACCTTGAGGCGACGTTTGGCACCCAGATGGGCGAGGAAGAGACCACGCCGGTTGTGCCGGTCGTTCCGGGAGCCGAGGCCAAGCCCGCCGAGGAAGCAAGCGAAGTCGATGCCGACGGCAACCCGATTGCAAATGACGATGACGATGATGAAGATGAACAAGCCAACATGTCGCTGGCCGCGATGGAAGCCGCGCTTAAGCCTCAGGTGCTTGAGGCGCTGGATATCATCGCTGACGATTATGTTCGCCTTAGCGAAATTCAGGACAGCCGGATTTCTGCGACCCTGAACGAAGACGGTACATTCTCGAAAAAAGACGAGGAAGAGTACCAGAAGGTCCGGTCTGAAATCGTTTTGCTGGTGAATGAACTTCACCTGCACAACAACCGTATCGAAGCGTTGATTGACCAGCTTTACGGCATCAACCGTCGCATCATGCAGATCGATAGTGCGATGGTGAAACTTGCCGACCAAGCACGTATCAACCGCAAGGAATTCGTCGATAACTATCGCGGTTACGAGCTTGATCCGAACTGGATGGAGCGGATGTCCGAGAAGTCCGGTCGCGGCTGGCAGATGTTCATCGAACGCTCGTCCGACAAAGTAGAAGAGTTGCGCGCTGACATGGCCCAAGTCGGTCAATATGTCGGTCTTGATATCTCTGAATTCCGCCGCATCGTGCAGCAAGTTCAGAAAGGCGAAAAAGAAGCCCGTCAGGCCAAAAAAGAAATGGTCGAGGCGAACCTGCGTTTGGTTATCTCGATCGCTAAAAAATACACCAACCGCGGCCTACAATTCCTTGATCTTATTCAAGAAGGTAACATTGGTCTGATGAAGGCCGTTGATAAATTCGAATACCGTCGTGGTTATAAATTCAGCACCTATGCGACGTGGTGGATCCGTCAGGCAATCACCCGGTCCATCGCGGATCAGGCGCGTACCATCCGTATTCCTGTGCACATGATCGAAACGATCAACAAACTGGTCCGCACAGGCCGTCAGATGCTGCACGAGATCGGCCGCGAACCAACGCCCGAGGAATTGGCAGAAAAGCTGCAAATGCCTTTGGAAAAAGTGCGCAAGGTGATGAAGATCGCCAAGGAACCAATTTCGCTGGAAACACCGATTGGCGACGAAGAAGACAGCCAGTTGGGCGATTTCATCGAGGACAAGAATGCCGTGCTGCCGCTCGACAGTGCCATTCAGGAAAACCTCAAGGAAACCACCACGCGGGTTCTGGCGTCGCTTACCCCACGCGAAGAACGTGTGCTGCGGATGCGGTTTGGTATCGGTATGAACACTGACCACACGCTCGAAGAAGTGGGCCAACAGTTCAGCGTTACGCGCGAACGTATTCGCCAGATCGAAGCCAAAGCGCTGCGCAAGCTCAAGCACCCCAGCCGGTCGCGCAAGCTGCGGTCGTTCCTGGATCAGTAAAGCTGAATTTTAGTATTTTGCGTAAGGGGCGGGGTGATTACCTCGCCCCTTTTGCGTTGTTGGGCGGGCCGCGAACTGGGGCTGTAACTTTGGCGCAGGATATCCGCCACCTGCTGACGCCCCGCGCATCAGACCCTCTCAAGCGGCAAATACGGTTTTTCAGGATAAATGGACTGGATGACATCCCCTGCCTTCACCATCCCTCCCGTCTTCACCACCGTCATAATGCCGGACTTTCTCAAAATTTCGCCCCGCTCACCTTTTGACAATACGGCGAACAGAAGCCCCGGCTGAAAGTCATCGATCTGGTGGCAGGGGTTTCTTAGGCCCGTCACTTCAAGCTCCACCGCGTCGCCAATGCGCAAAATGGTCCCTCGGGGCAGCGCCAGTAGATCGATGCCAACGGTTGTAATGTTTTCGCCCAGATCAGCAGGATGAACGTTAAACCCTTTTGCGCCGACCTCCTCGAACAGCTCTGAATGGATCAGATGGACCTGTCTTAGGTTGGGTTGCGCTGGATCAATCGCAACACGAGAGCGGTGTTTTACAGTTCGCCCTAGATGCGCATCACCTTCGACGCCCAGGCCGTCGATCATGCGAATTTCAGAGACCACTTTTTTTGAGAAGCGGTGAACACTATCCTTTGCCACGGCAACGACTTTTCCGGTTAACAAAGCGCCTCCGATCTATGCCAAAATGAACAGACGAACATTCGCTGCCGTACCAAGGGATGTCAAATAGGGCCCAAACCGCCCGCCCACAGCTGCAAGGCACCAGTCACCGAGCTGTGATTTTGTTATTTGTATCGCGGCACTATCTTAACAGGAAAGCCGCTGAACAGGAGATGTCCAAATGCGTTCAATTCTTGCTGCCGTAATCTGTGCCACGGTGCCCTTCGCGGCCCATGCGCAAAGCTATGAGGCGATCAACCGTTTGAATGTTATTCCGCTGGGCGGGTCAAGCTTTGAGGTAATCGAGGCAAGAGGCGAAGGCCCCAGCGGTATTTGGTGCGCTGCAGCAAGCTACGCGCAGGACCGCCTTGGGCTAACCAATTCAACACGGATGTATATCAAAACCCCACGCGGCCCGTCGATCAGCGGCGCGGGCCGTATCGGCGTTGTTTTCACAACTGACCCAAACGATCTGCCAAGCCCGCCGCAAAAATCCTATTCCATCAGTGTCGACCAACAAAGCATTGGTCTGACCATCGGGCATAGCAGCCAGTATTGCAAAGATTACATTATCGAATTGAACGACCTGTAAGGGATGAAGCCTGTTATGAAACGCAATATCGCAGCAGTCGTCATCGCCTCGGTGATGTCGGGCCCTTTGGCGGCCCAAGGGTATCCGGCGAACGGTCGGCTCGTGTTCACGCCGCTGGAAAACGGTGTCCGGATCGAAGGCGACACAGGCCATGGTGCGCGCGGCATTTGGTGTTCGGCTGTGGATTATGCGCGTGATGAACTTGGTGCGCGCAGCGACCAAGACATCTATGTCAGCGCGCCGCAGGTGCGTGGGCTTGGCCAACCTAACGCCGTGTCATTTACGCTTGATCCAACGGGTCTGACGCCGGTTAACGTGTTGATCATCGGCCCATCGCTTAACCGTCAGGGGTCGCGGCTGTCTGTGGGGCATGCGTTGTCGTTCTGCCCAGATCTGTATCTGCCCAGCCGCTAACGGGCGGTTGTCTGCACCAGATCGTGCGCCTAAGCTGAACTGATGATAACAGAGTTTCAGATTTCGACCCACGGGCAGGGCCTGTACGAATTTACAGGCGACGTGGCGCGCTGGCTGAATGCCTCGTCAGACGGGCTGCTGACGTTGATGGTACGCCACACCTCTGCGTCGTTGTTGATACAGGAAAATGCCGATCCGGATGTGCAGCGCGATTTGCTGGCGTTCTTTAGTCGCGCAGTCCCGCGCAGCGATGATCCGTCGATGTCGTATCTTACCCATACCTTGGAAGGGCCGGATGATATGCCAGCCCATATCAAGGCGGCAATGTTGCCCATCAGCCTGTCTATCCCTGTGCAAGCCGGGGTGATGATGCTGGGCACATGGCAGGGTATTTATCTGTTCGAACACCGCGACGCACCCCATGTCAGGCGCGTCGCGGCACATTTTGCGGCGTCCTAGCCCAAGGTTTAACCCACTGGCATCAGATGGATTTCACGCACGGCAGCATGGGCCGGGGCCTCAAGCGCGTGCATAACAGCTGATGCGACGTCATCGGGTTGCAGCTTGTCTGGCTTGGCCTCGTCAAAGAATGCGGTGTTCACCATGCCGGGAGATACCACCATGCAGCGGCCGCCCCATTCGGCCATCTCATCCGCCAGATTACCCGCGAAACCGTGGATAAAGAACTTGGTCGCGCCATAGATCGATCCCTTGATGTGGCGACGCCCTGCTGCCGATCCGGTCACGATGTATTGGCCGGTCGTTTTACGCAGATGCGGCATAGCGGCATGCGCGGTATAAAGCGCGCCCATCACGTTCAGATCGACCATGGATTTCCAATCCTCCGGATCACCCTTTTCGGTGCCGCCCTGCGCAGTGCCGCGGCCTGCATTGGCAAACACGGCGTCCACTTGCCCGAACTTTTCCGCCAGCTTGTCCAGCGCATCATTTTGCGCCTCATATGATGTGGCGTCGCCGGGCAGGGCGATCGCTTGCTGGCCGATTTCTGCCACTAGATCGTTCAGCTTATCCTCGCTGCGCGCGAATAATCCGACGTTCCAACCAGCCGCTGCGGCGGCCTTGGCAGTTGCGGCACCAATGCCGCTGGATGCACCCGTAATAAATAGGGTCTTGGTCATGGTGATCTCCTGAATTCTGTTCCGTTCCGGAGCCAACGCACGGGACAGCTGTTGGGTTCATGCCACTTTTCAAAACACAACATTTAGCGATGTAATTCGCCCCTACCCAAAACCCTGCGGGTATCCTATAGTTCTAGACAAGAGGGTGAACAGCCCCACTATTGAGGCAGATCAGAAAATAAAGGGGAACGGCAATGCGCTGCCCGTTTTGCGGAAATATAGATACCCAAGTCAAAGACAGCCGTCCGGCAGAGGATCACGTGTCCATCCGCCGCCGCCGTTTTTGCCCGGCCTGTGGTGGCCGTTTTACGACATATGAACGTGTGCAGCTGCGCGATCTTGTTGTCATCAAAAGCTCTGGCAAACGCGAAGACTTTGACCGTGACAAGCTCGAACGCTCCATCCGCATTTCGATGCAAAAACGCCCGATTGATCCCGAACGGATTGATCAGATGATTTCGGGCATCGTGCGGCGTCTCGAAAGCATGGGCGAGACCGACATCGGGTCCAAGCAAATCGGCGAGATCGTGATGGAGGCCTTGGCCCGCATCGACACCGTCGCCTATGTGCGGTTCGCAAGCGTTTACAAGAATTTCCAAGCGGCGGATGATTTCGATAAATTCGTTCAGGAATTGCGCCCCGACGTTCCGCCAGAAGAGTGACAACCGCAAACGACACCCGGTTTATGGCGCTTGCCCTGTCTTTGGGCAAGCGGGGGGAAGGGGCCGTCTGGCCCAATCCCGCCGTGGGCTGTGTCATCGTGCGGGGCTCCCGTATCGTGGGGCGCGGCTGGACCAAAGCCGGCGGGCGTCCCCATGCCGAGACCGAGGCGTTGCGCCAAGCGGGCAGCGCGGCCCAAGGGGCCACGGCCTATGTCACGCTTGAGCCTTGCGCACATACCGGCAAAACACCCCCCTGTTCGCAAGCTTTGATTGATGCGCAGATTGCGCGCGTGGTCATTGCCTGCACCGACAGCGATCCGCGCGTCAGCGGTCAGGGCATTGCGATGTTGCAGGCCGCAGGTATCGCGGTCGAGGTTGGTCTGTCCGAGGAGCAAGCCCGCGTAGATCACATCGGTTTCTTCTCAAAGGTTGATCAAGGCCGCCCCATGGTCACGCTGAAACTGGCCAGCAGCTTTGATGGCCGGATCGCGACGGCCACAGGTGATAGCCAATGGATCACGGCAGGCCCGGCGCGTCGCTTGGTCCATGCCATGCGCGCGCGCCATGATGCGGTGATGGTGGGCGGCGGTACAGCGCGCAAAGACGACCCCAGCCTGAATGTCCGCGACCTTGGCATCTCACGCCAACCGGCGCGCATCGTGATCAGCAAACATCTCGATCTGCCCTTGGGCGGCAAACTGGCGCAAACGGCGTCAGAAATTCCGCTGCTGCTGTGCCACGCGCGCACCGCTGACCCGCAACTGGTCAAGGCGTGGCAGGGCATCGGGGCAACCCTGATCCCTTGCGCCACCCATGCCGGCCAAATCGACCCGCATGACCTTTTGCAAAACCTCGGCTCCCATGGCCTGACCCGGATTTTTTGCGAAGGTGGCGGCGGGCTCGCGGCCACCTTGCTAAACGCTGGGCTAGTGGATCGCCTCGTGGGCTTTACCGCAGGTGTCACGATCGGGTCTGACGGAGTACCTGCGATCGGCCCGCTTGGCATAACCCGCCTCGCCTCCGCGCCCCGCTTTAGGCTCCACTCGACCCAAACAATCGGCCCCGACGTGCTGCACATCTGGGACCGCGCAGAAACCTAATTTTCCAAATGGTCCAAAATCCCGGGGGTGTGGGGGCTGGCCCCCACTTGGTCGCTTGTGTGGGGGCCAGCCCCCAGTCCAACATTTACCCCTTACGCCACAGATGCGCTTTACTGGCAAAGACCCCCTGCACCTTGGCCAGCATACGATTTGCCATACCGGGATGCGGCAGATCGCCGTGGCGCAACCGCTCCACGACCAACTCAACAGGGCAAGCGCTGCCTGTACGCGGATCAAAGTAGCGCGGATAATCAATCAAACTCGCGTGGACCAAGCCTTCTAACGTCACCTTGGCGCGGCGACGGGGGGGTATGTCTCCGCGGTCGTCCGTTAGGCCCCAGCCCGCATAAAACGGGGTGCCCAGCGTGACGACCTTGATCCCCCGCACCAGTGCCTCGAACCCTAAAAGCGAGGTCATGGTCCAAACCTGATCAACATGGGCAAGTGCTGCGATGGGATCAGCATGGCTTAGTACGACATCCGCTAGACCGGTGGTATCAACAGCGCCGCTGCGCAGGCCAGCCTCAACATCGGGATGCGGCTTGTAGAGGATCATGGCATCGGGATGCGCGGCTCGTACCGCCTGCAAAAGCCCTAGATTTGTCGAAACCGCACCCGCCCCTGTTATGATCGATGCGTCATCCTCGACCTGGCCCGGCACCAGAATGCGGTGCCCCTTGGGAATTTTTGCAAGGTCCGCAGCGCCGCCGAGGTTATATTTACTCACGCCGCTGGTGCGTAATGCAGCGATCAGCCGCTCGGCGCGCAGCTGTTGATCCGGGCGGATTTTTTGCCGTGTCTCGATCCATTTTTCCAGCCGGCTAGGCTGGCGGGGGTCGTAGTAAATGCCCAGATCGTCACAAACCAAGGATAGGGGCGGTACCAGATCGGCCCCCAGCCCGCGCGAGCGCAAGAACCCGTCTTCGACCCGAATTGCCCCGTCGTGATCACTGCCAGCTTTACCGGCCCAAACCATCCAAGGCTTACCTGCCTTGCGCGCGCGGGCTGGATCATCTTGGAACAGGACTGGCGACCATCCACCAAAGAAGCGTTGAAGGGGCCGGCGTTTCCACAGCCGCATGGCAGAGGCGGTCCAGCCGTTGTGATCCTCGCGCCACGCGCGGGTTTGTGCTGCTAGTGTTTCGATGGCTGTTTCCAGATCGCAAAGCTGGTCGCGGTGCGGGTCATACCATGTGGGATACAAAATCATCGCCGCCGCAAAAATCTGGGCGCGGGTAAGTATGCGTTGACGGCGCTGTACGGGAAATTCGTCATCCGTCAGGCCCCAGCCCGCATAAAACGGCTGTCCAAACACGCGCGGTTTATGGCCGGCGAAAATCGCCTCGAAGCCCATTTGCGACGACACCGTATAGACGCCAACAGCTCCTTCAAACAGCGCCCAGGGGCTGATCGGATCCGTTAGCAGTGTGATCCGATCGTTGGTATCTTCTGGCCCGAAATGTCCCGGACGGTAACCGTCGGCTGTCTCGGGGTGGGTTTTGATGATGATGCGCGCACCGGGGTTTTCCTGCTGGGCAAAAACCAGCATTTCCAAAAACCGCGACCGGTCTGCGCCGGATGCGGTCACCGATGCATCGCCTCGGGTCTGGTCGATCACCAGCACATAACCGGGGTCTGGTGCGGGCAGGTCTGTGTCAAAGCCGGTGTATTTGGTCAGTTGCGCCTCGATCATGCGGGCGATGCAGCCGCGCGCGCGGTTTAGCAACGCCGTGTCATCCAGCGGATGGGTGGCCAGCAAAGTTTCCAGATCGGACGGGCGGGACGGATCAAAATGCGCAGCTTTGGTATCGATCAGCAGCCCTAGCGGAGGTTCTCCGGCGCGGCCCGGAAACAGCGAGCGCAGCATCGCATCCTCAATGCGCAGGACGGGGGCAGTGCGTTTTGCAGCTACCGCAAGGCCGCGATGGGCGGTCGGGGAATTGCCCCAAACCGCGACGGCGTCCCCTTGTCGTGGCAGGCCAAGATGAATGGAATACCCCGACAATTGCAAAATCCGTCGCAGCCGTTTCTGCCGTAGAAACCCGCCATTATACACAAAAAGCCGCCGGTCCTGTTGAGGTCCGGCGGCGGGGCTGTCGTATATCTCAGGCCCTAAAGCCATTTTTGCGATCAGTTGCTCGAGGTAAGGTTGCTCACGCTGTTGAGCGAGCTTGCGGAACCGGTGATCGAGGAGATGACCTTGCTCCACTGGGTGAACGGCGCTTCGGTGACATAAAGCGTGTCGCCGTCGCGGATCACAAAGTCGCGGGCCATGAACATGCCGTTGGGCTTGGTCAGGTTCAACACGTAAACCAGCCGTTGCGCCCCTTGCAGATCGTTACGGCCCAGAACCTGTGCAGCGACCTCTTGGGGTTCATTACGGAACACAAATACGCCCGTCGGATCGGCCGAGCGTGCATTCAGACCGCCAACCTGCGCGATGCCTTCTAGGGCGGACAGGTTTTGCGATTCAAACGGCACCCTTTGTTGGGATCCGGTTGCGCCAAGTGCGGTGAACGACCGTGTGTCTTCCTCGACCAAGATGCGGTCACCGCCGCGTAGGGCGATGTCCAGCTCGGGGTGTTCGTACAAGTCTTCGAACCAGATTTTGCCACGTTGGCCGCCGCGCAGAACGGTGACCTGTGCGATTTCGGGTGTGATCGACACACCGCCGGCGCGTGCCAGCATGGTCGACAATGTGCGGGTTGGACGTTCAATGGCATAGACGCCTTGCGCCCCCACCGCGCCGATCAGGGATACTGTGGCACCGTCGCCCGCAATGCGGCGCACTTGAACCTGCGGGTCGGGCGTTTGTTCGGACAGGCGTTCTGTGATGATACGGCGGATTGCTTCGGGGGAATTGCCTGATGCTTTGATGCGCCCAGCATAGGGCACAAAGATAAAGCCAGCCCCGTCCACTTGGACCTCTTCGAGCATGGTTGCGTTGCTGGCTTGGCTTGCCAGCAGGCCGTCATCGACGTTTTCCCAGATCGTCAGGCCCAGCGTATCACCGGCATTGATCGTGTCTGACCCGATTTGGCCCGCATTAATAAAGGCTCGGCTAAAGCCCAAGGCGGGGGTCACGGCGGTGGCACGGGACACGCGATCATTGACTTCGACAATGAATGCGTCGCCTTCGCGCTGCACGGAACCGGAAAAGATTTGACGTTTATTCGGGCCAACTTGCGGCAAGCCACATGAAGATATCACGGCGATTGCCGCAAGAACTGCGATGGGACGTGCCCACCGAAAAGATACGGATTTCACTGCCCGGTCTCCTCGACCTATTCAAATTTCTGCCTCAAGATCGCCGATTGTTTCGACGTAATTTGGGATAACCTATCGCAGTTCGGATCAAAAAGCTACTGTTTGGAAGGGATTGGCCTAAGTTACAGCGCGCAACTGTTGCCGAGGGGCCGCGGTGCCCTGTTCCAGTGCGTCATAAGGGTCGTGATCGGCCAGCATCATGTCCACCACTTGGCGCAATAACTGGGTGCGGCCGCGTGCGGCATAGAACCCACCAGGCAGCTGCGAGGTTTCCAACAGATAGCGCCGGTAGTCCTTGTAGGCCTTGTTGTCGGGGCGCGCAGCACCTGCAAAAAACTCATGCAACGGCTGATCGGACACGAATTCGGGCTTAGCATAGACGGCATGGCCAAACACCTTAAGCGGGATACCCCGCCAAAGCACCTGCTGACCTGCGGTGGAGTTCACCGTCACTGCAGTGCGCGCATCGTTCAAAAGTTGCGCCAGCTTGCCGCCGCGTACGTAATGCACGCGGTCTGACACGCCCAATTCGCGGGCGATGCGTTTAAGATCGCGGCGCACAGGCGTGCGACCGTCTTCCAGCGGATGCGCTTTGACCACCAGATGATGATGGCGCGGCGCGCCGTTGGCAAAGCCTTCGACCACGAGACGCAGAAAGTCTGACATTGTATCGAATTTGGAATGTTCCTGAAACGAGCTGTCATGTTCCAACTGCAACAGGGCCAGATGATAGGGGAAACCGCCCAACCGGATACGCATTGTCGCAATCAACCGGTCCAAGGCCAGCACAGGCATCAGCAACAGCCGCTTGATATACAGGCTGAATTCTTTGGTAACCGGAATGCTGCGGTGGGGGCGGAAATTACGATAGTCGCCGTTCCGCGCCAAAATAAACCAGTGATAGAGCGCGCCATAAAACACATGCTGGCGCATGTCGCCCCAATGGCCGGGGGGCAAGGGGGCTTCCATATCGGAATTGGCCAGCGCCGCCTGCATCTGGTCGATGGTCATGTCCATTAGCCGTGAATTGCCGTTTGATCCGCCGCGTTCATAGGTGACCCAGTAGGGCCGCATATAGCCTTCCTCGAACACATGCACGGTTAGGCCGCGGGCTTTGGCCTCGGCCACGGCCTGCGCGTGGATAGGGCGCGTGTCGCCGTAGAGCACAATATCAGTGACACCTTTGTCGGCGAGCAGTCCAACAAAGGTGTCTTTCCAGGCGTCTGCCTTACCCCGAAACGGGATATAGCTGGCCGGATGAAACCAGAATGCCCGGTCGCCTGCATTAAAACCCACACGCCACACCTCGGCCCCGGCAAGCCGGAGCATTTTGCCCAATCTGTTAAAGAAGGGGCCATGGGGGCCTTGCAAAAACAAGAAAACCCTATGTTCTGAGGGGGCGGAATTCATCTCGGCTTTCGGTTCATACTGATTAACTCAGGTATATTCATTCAATTGGGGCTAAAATGGGGCAGCTACGCGGACTTGTCATGATCGGGGCGGGGGGCTAACTCCTTAGAGGATACAAAAAGGGCTGCGCATGTTTACAGGAATTATCACAGACGTCGGAAAAATCGCAACGCTTACGCAAGAAGGGGACCTGCGTGCGCGTATTGAAACCGGATATGACACAAGCCGGATCGATATGGGCGCGTCCATCGCCAGCGACGGCGTCTGCCTGACTGTCGTGGATCTGGGGCCCAATTGGTACGAGGTGCAGATTAGCGCCGAAACCGTCGATAAAACCAACCTTGGCGATTGGAAATTGGGGCGGCGGGTGAACTTGGAACGGGCGCTGAAGGTCGGTGATGAACTGGGCGGGCACATTGTATCGGGCCATATTGATGGCGTGGCGGAGGTGATCGCGATGCAGGATGATGGCGACAGCACCCGTGTCACCCTGCGCGCCCCGCTTGCCCTTGCGCGGTTCATCGCGCCCAAAGGATCGGTTGCCCTGAACGGCACGTCCCTGACGGTGAACGAGGTCAACGGCTGTGATTTTGGCATCAACTTTATCCCCCATACCAAAGAAGTAACGACATGGGGCGATGTGGCCATCGGCGACCGCATCAACCTCGAGATTGATACCTTGGCGCGTTACGTCGCGCGGCTGGCGGAAATGTCATGAGCGCGGGGATCGGTCATAACAACGGCCCCAGCATGGAGAGCGGCCATAAGTGGCGCAGCTTTCAATGGCAAAAGGCCCGCGAAGCGGCAATGCCAAAGACGATTCCTCTGATGGTCGTGAAAATGCGCGTCAAACGGGCGCGCGAGCTGGGGTTGGATTACAAGGCTTATGCGGCCATTCGTCAGGCCACCGGGCGTGATATTCTGGCGCTGCTGTTTTCGAACAATGCACTGCGGGTGGTACGTGCAGATGCGCCGCAAATGCCCGTGCGTCAGGCTGATGTGTTGAACACCGTTCAAGGGGCGCAAAAGCTGGCGCTGGTGCACCGTCCACTTGTTCCGGCAACGATTGCTGGCGCGAACCCCGTGTTGGATTTTGCAGGTCAGGCCCCGAAGTTCACCGACAGTTGGTCAGACATGCGCGATCATCTGAATGATGCGGTACAGGGCCGCAAGCTGGCAGGCGATCAAGTGCTGATCATCGGCGACACCGCGATTGAACGCGACTGGTCTGCCGCAAGTAAGGCTGCCGGGTATCTTGAGGCGGGGCGTTATTTCGGGGCAGGGGCCTAACGCGGGCACCTGCGCGCGGATGACGCGGCGGAATTGAGTTTATTTGGCAAAATGAAGCAGGGGCGTTGGTGCCCGTGCTCTAGCTTGGTGCCCGTGCTCTAGCAAAGTCGCGTGTGGTGGGCTATGTGCCAGAACACGCGACACAAGAGGAATGCCCCATGCAATTTGAAACGCCCGGCCCGGTTGAAACTGAATTGTCATCGGCCATCTCTCCCATCGAAGAGATCATCGAAGAGGCTCGACAGGGCCGGATGTTTATTCTGGTTGATCATGAAGACCGCGAAAACGAGGGCGATCTGGTGATCCCTGCGCAGTTTGCCGATGCGGCTGCGATCAATTTTATGGCCACCCACGGGCGCGGATTGATCTGCTTGCCACTGACGGAAGCGCGGATTGATAAGCTGGGATTGCCGATGATGGCGGTCAATAATTCGGCCCGCCATGAGACCGCATTTACCGTGTCTATCGAGGCCCGCGAAGGGGTGTCCACCGGCATTTCCGCAGGTGACCGTGCGCTGACTGTGAAGGCGGCCATTGACGAAGATATTGGCCCTGCGGATATCGCCACACCTGGGCATGTGTTCCCCCTGCGCGCCCGTGATGGTGGCGTGCTGGTGCGCGCGGGCCATACAGAGGCTGCAGTGGATATCTCGCGGCTTGCAGGATTGCACCCGTCAGGCGTGATTTGCGAGATTATGAAGGAAGACGGCACCATGGCGCGGCTGCCGGATCTGGTTGAGTTCTGCAAAGAGCACGACATGAAGATGGGCACGATCAGCGATTTGATCGCCTACCGCCACAAGCACGACAACCTGCTGGTTGAGCGCACGAGCCGTACAGTGACCTCAGCCTATGGCGGTGAATGGAAGATGCAAATCTTTACCGATGAGATCAGCGGCACCGATCACGTGGTGCTGTCCAAGGGCGATCTGACCACGGACGCGCCTGTCTTGGTGCGCACCCACGCCATTAACGCGCTTGAGGATATCTTGGGCCTTGGTCCCAGCCCCGCAGATGAATTGCCCCGCGCAATGCAGATCATCGCAGACGAGGGGCGCGGAGCGGTGCTGCTGTTCCGTGACCCCGATCCGCGCCTGCGGTTCGAGGACGAAGAAGACGAACGCCCGCGTACCATCAAACGTACCGGTCTGGGGTCACAGATCATGGCGACGCTGGGTCTGCACAAGCTCGTCTTGCTGACGGACAACCCCGACACGCGCTATCTGGGTCTGGACGCCTATGACCTGAGCATCGTGGGCACGCGCCCCATCACAACGGAGTAATCCCAATGGTAGCTACAAATCACACCACATTGGTCACGCCGCAGTTTGACAAACCCGTTAAGGTTTTGATCGTGATATCGCCCTATTATTCCGACATTGCGGATGGGTTGCTCAAAGGGGCCAAAGCCGAATTGGAAGCTGCTGGCGTTGAATGGGATGTGGTTGAAATGCCCGGTGCGTTGGAAATTCCCACCGCCATCGGCATCTCTGATCGCAAAAGCAACTTTGACGGTTATGTCGCCCTTGGCTGTGTGATCCGTGGCGAAACAACCCATTACGAGACGGTGTGCAACGACAGCAGTCGTGCGTTGCAATTGATGGGCTTGCAGGGGCTGTGCATCGGTAATGGCATCCTGACTGTGGAAAATCACGAACAGGCGGCGGTCCGTGCTGATCCTGCCAGGCAAAACAAGGGGGGCGGCGCTGCTGCTGCGGCCTTGCATCTGATCGCGCTCGCCCGTAAGTGGGGCGAAATTCGCAAAGACATCGGTTTCAAGCCCCGCTCGGATGAATATCTGATGGCGGGCGACAATGACGGACCCAAGACAGCATGACACCCACCGCCGGCCTTTCGGGCAATCAAAAACGCAAGATGAAATCAGCCTCGCGGCTTTACGCGGTGCAGGCGCTGTTCCAGATGGAACATTCATCGCAAAGCTATGACACCGTGAAGGTAGAGTTCCTGAACCACCGGTTCGGGGCCACTTATGATGGCGAGGAAATGATCGATGGCGACATCCGCCACTTCTCTCAGGTGCTTGAGACGGCTGTGAACGATCAAGCCGCGATTGACCAAATGACCGACCGCGCCTTGGTTGCGAAATGGCCGATTGCACGCATTGACCCGACATTGCGCGCCTTGTTCCGCGCTGCGGGGGCCGAATTACGCGATCAGGACACGCCACCAAAGGTCGTGATCACCGAATACGTAGACGTCGCGCGCGCGTTTTTTGAAGGCAGCGATGAGCCGAAATTCGTGAATGCGGTTCTGGATCACATGGCCCGCGAAGCGCGTCCCGAAGCGTTTTAATCCAAGTTTATGAAATCTGGTGCTGGCGCGGGTTCAGCGCGCTTGCAAAGTGTGACGGAACCACCACTGCCGTACCGTTGTATATTCCCGAGGACCTGTATGTACAGGTGGGCGCCAGGTAAAAGAACCAGGGTTCGAACAGAGCCAGCTCCCTCGGATTTGCTTAAGGCCACTGGAATGTAACTTTTACAAACAGGGCAGAACCGTCACAGCCAACAGGTAGGCCCGCGCTGGCCCCACGACAAGGGGCTATCTTAGCTGCCGCTCGGTTTTTCTATAAAACGGTAGCGTTCCAGCTCTTGCGGCAGCAGCACATAGATTTCATCGGGCGGTGTGACCAACGCGTGCTGCATCACCAGCGGATCAATGCCCATGTCATCCAGATATGTCAAGACTTCGCCCTGACCGCGCTGGATGTCCTCCACCGCGACAAAGGCAGGCAGCAGCGTGCTTTCCCCGAAATAATGTTGATGTACGCCGACGGAGGCATCATCGGGAACGGTGCGACCTATGCCAGCGGCCAGCAAATAGGGGCAGGCGGAATAGCAGATATCGCCAGACCGCAATGCCGTCGTCAGATCGGCATCGCGCAGATAACGGCCCAACAATAGCGCGTCCTGCACCGATCCACCGGGGGAGTTTAGGATCACGCCTTGGGGTTTTGGGGCCAGCTCGGCCAGTTGTTTTTCGATCCGCTCGGCGTCACCCGGCACAATGCCCCCTTCCAGCAGGGCCCTTTGCCCGCCTTCAACCACGGTCAACGTCAACCGGTCGGGCAGGGGCGATGACGGCATGGGTTGGCCGCCGGGCGGCGCGCGGTCGGGGCGGAAGCGTCTGGTTTGATCCCCGGGGCGCACGGGTTCTGTCAGTTCCGGCGCACGCGGGCCGAAACCTGGCAGACGTAACCCGTCACGCAGGTCGCCCCAAAACAGCAACCCGGCTAGCCCCAGCTGAAAGATCAGAACCCAAGCCAGCACCCTGCCAATCGGGTTGCGTTTGGGTGCGTCGGCTGTGTCGCTCATGATGATTTCAACGGGGTGACGCGGGGCGGGCTTTCGGTGGTGGCCTCCGCAATCTCCACCGTGCCTTTCATCGACGCTTCGACGTCACGCATGGCGTTCACGGCGGCGCGCAGCTCGGCCAGCGTCAGGGTTTCTTCAATCGACGTGCCTTCGCGCCCCTCGCGGATCGCGCCGTGGGTGATGGCAAGGATGAACACCAACACGGCCGGCAACAGATCAATTGCAATGGCCCCGGCCCAGGATGGCACAAAGTTGCGCGCGTATTTGATCACGGCATCGGCGCTGGAAATGGGGGTATAGGTGGTCTCAGTGGGCGGGGGCATGGCCAGCACGGCTTGGGCTGCGCGCTCCAATGTGGTGGCGCGTTGTGCCAAGACCTCAAGCACCGATGTGATGGTGGACGCCTGATTGCCGCGCTGCTCAGCCGAACTGCCGTCCAGCTCTGGCAGGACAACCGAAGCAGACAAATCCTGTGCTGCACGCTCAACCAAGGACGCAACAGAAAGCTGGCGCAATTGGGCGATCAGACCGGCAAGCCGCACGGCCTGCTCTGAAAACTCGACCGACCGTGCCTCGACGGGGCCGGGCTCAACCGTCAGCGCGCGCATCCGGCTGAGCAATTGATTACCTTCGGCAAAGGCGGCTTCGACCAGCGGGGTTTGTGTGGCGATCTGTGCCTCAAGCCCGGCCAGTTCGGATGATTTTTGCCGCAGCACGCGAAACACCGCACCGCGCCCGGCAAGGCCAGACAGTCCGCCGCTGGCTTCTTGCTCGCTCAGGTCTTCAAAACTCTGGCGCACGCGGGTCACGTCGCGCTCCAACCCTTGGGCGGACAGGGCAATCTCGTGGGCGCGCTCCAGCGATTCCTGATATTCCTGCACCGTGACGGCCAGATGCTGCTCAACCGCCGCCGATCCGGCAAGCGCCGCCGCGTTCAACCAACTGGACATTGCGATGATCGCGAACGACCCGAGGCCCATCGCCCCCAACAACCCCACACGCGCCCGCGCACTGCGCACAGCAGGGAATAGACGCAGCATATAGGACCAGAACACAAAGATGCCGACGGAGACAGCAATGGAATAGGCAATCGCGGCAAAGGCCGACATCGCACCATTGTCATCCAGCAAGGACGAAACCCCTAGATAGGTATAAATCCCCGATGCCACGGCCAGAACCCCCAAGGCGGTGCCGGAAAATGTATCCAGCCAGCTTAGATGCGCCTCAAGCTCTAGGGCATAGCGCGCCCCGCGCTGGTTGCCCGACGTATTGCTCGTTTCATCTGTCATGGATCGCCCCTTTATCTCAGGGTTCAAAGATAGGGCGGCACAGCAAGATTACCAAGCCGCAAGGTCAGGACTTGCCTCATGTTCACCTATTGTTCATAAGTGCGGGCATGATGCTTGACGACACCAAACAACTTCAGCCCGGTCAAATTCTGGCCCGCGGCGTGGCCCGCCACCTGTCCGCTCTCGGCTTTGCCTGTGTTGAGGAACTGGTCCCCACCCGCGGCCTGCGCGTCGATGTGATGGCCCTTGGCCCCAAGGGCGACATCTGGATCGTCGAATGCAAATCCAGCCGTGCCGATTTCATGACCGACAATAAATGGCAGGGCTATCTAGAATGGGCAGACCGCTTTTTTTGGGCCGTTGATGCCGATTTCGACACTGATCTTTTGCCAGAACACTCCGGCCTGATCATCGCCGATGGCTACGGTGCCGAAGTCCTGCGCATGGGCGCGGAAACCCGCCTTGCCGCCGCCCGCCGCAAGGCCATGACCCATAGGTTTGCAACCCACGCAGCGCGCAGGCTCCACCACTTGCGTGATCCGCACATGACCCCGCATTGGGACTGATCTGTAATTCCAAATGGATCTAAATCCCGGGGGGCCGCGCCTTGGCGCGGTGGGGGCTGGCCCCCTTATCCCCGGCTCTATGCGCTTAGCGCTTTTTGTTGCCGGCTTTACCGGCGCGGTGGGCCGCTGCCATGATTTCTTCGGCGATCTCGACAGCCTCGTCTGGCGTGAAATCCATCGGAATCTCAATACCGCCCTCGGCTTCAATAAAAAGCCGAACCATGCCTGCATCGGTTGGGCCGATTTGCAGATTTGCTTCGATGTCGCGTTCAGTGTCGATACCCATAGGTCCCTCCGAAATGTTGTCGCCAGCCCTAGCGCGGGTGCATATGAAAGGCAAGTTTCACCAAACATGGCAATGTGACGAACAAATCAAATTCCCACGTCTTAGGGTATTGCAATCTTTTTGCTTGGACGTTAGATCGGCGCAAGTGCCGCCTTAGCTCAGTTGGTTAGAGCGCCTGATTGTGGATCAGGAGGTCCCTGGTTCGAGACCAGGAGGTGGTACCATCATCCCCCCCCCGCTATTTAATAATGATCCTGCTATTCTATATCGACGGTTTGTCGTAAATTTCCGCTCGTCCGGTCAAAAATCAAAATCTGATTATCCTGTGTCACAATGGCGTACCAATCGGGGCCTTGCGTGAATGCCGTCGCCTTTTCACCGCTTGGCAGTGCGATCACTTCCGGTAAATCTGGTGACGTGCTCGAGAAGCGGATGACAAGCAGGCCAATCACGACTAGAAGGCCGAAAATCATTGTGGCGGTCAGCACCGTCACCAGCCTCCGCAGGAATTTGATGTTTGGGGGCTCGGAAGGATCAGTCATGTCGCACCGCCGTATCAGCTTTGTCATCGCGGACACACCGCCGCCGCGCCTTGATAAGGCGCTTGCCCGCGATGTGCCAGAGGATGCGAACCTGTCGCGCACCCGTTTGCTGCGGCTGATCACGGATGGGGCCGTGCAAATCGACAGCTTTGTCGTCACAGACCCGCGTGCGCGCGTCATGGAAGGGCAGGAAGTCACCATCGACGTCGAAGAGGCCGAAGAAAGCCACATCGCCCCCGAATCCATCCCGCTTGATGTGATCTTTGAGGATTCCGATCTGATCGTGATCAACAAACCTGCGGGCATGGTCGTGCATCCCGCCCCCGGCAGCCCGTCTGGAACATTGGTCAATGCACTGTTGGCGCATTGTGGCGATGATCTGTCTGGCGTTGGCGGTATGAAGCGCCCCGGTATCGTGCACCGCATCGACAAAGACACATCGGGCCTGCTGGTGGTGGCAAAATCTGACGCGGCCCATCACGGGCTTGCCAAACAATTCGAAAAACACACTGTGGAACGCTATTATCAGGCGCTTGTTTACGGTGTACCTGACGCGAACGATCCGCGTCTGCGCGGCGTCAAAGGGGCGAGCTTTGAACCGGGCAATATCCTCAAGATGACCACACAACTGGCCCGCCACCGCACCGATCGGCAACGTCAGGCGGTGTTGTTTCAGGGCGGTCGTCACGCCGTTACACGGGCCCGGACGATCCACCGCTTTGGTAATCCTCCGGTTCTGGCGCTGATGGAATGCTGGCTGGAAACCGGGCGCACCCATCAGATCAGGGTGCATATGGCCCATGCGGGGCATTCACTGGTTGGCGATCAAACCTATGGTGGTAAACGCAAACTGCCCAAGGCGGCCTTGCCGGAAATCGCGTCCGACGCCGTGCGGGCCTTTCCACGGCAGGCGTTGCACGCTGCGGTTTTGGGGTTTGAACATCCCGTCACGGGCGAAATGGTCCGGTTCGAGGCCCCTTTGCCGCGCGATATGACGGAACTGCTGGAACTGGTCGGGTTGGCGCAGGCTTAATCGTCACAAACTGCACGTCCGCGTGAGCATCGCCGTGTAACTTTCCTTCATTAAGATTAACGCCATATTAAGAAACTGACGGTAGAGAGCACTTGAAATCAGTGTTAGCGCTCTCCATATCTATGTTAAGCCCAATAACATGGGCCCCTAAAACTAGGGAAAGGGACAAGAAAATGGCTAATTACGCAAATCTGCCAGCACCAACACCAGAGGGCGGTTTAAACCGCTACATGCAGGAAATCCGCAAGTTTCCGCTGTTGGAACCTGAAGAAGAATACATGCTCGCCAAACGTTGGGTTGAAGAGCAAGACACCGAAGCCGCGCATCGGATGGTCACATCCCACCTGCGCTTGGCGGCGAAAATCGCCATGGGCTATCGTGGCTATGGCTTGCCACAGGCCGAGGTGATCTCCGAGGCCAACGTGGGTTTGATGCAGGCCGTCAAACGTTTTGACCCCGAAAAAGGTTTCCGTCTGGCGACCTATGCCATGTGGTGGATCCGCGCCTCGATCCAGGAATATATCCTGCGCTCGTGGAGCTTGGTGAAACTGGGCACCACCTCGGGCCAAAAGAAACTGTTCTTTAACCTGCGCAAGGCAAAAAACCGCATTGGTGCGTTGGAAGAGGGCGACATGCGCCCCGAAAACGTTAAGCGTATTGCGACCGACCTTGGCGTGACCGAAACCGAAGTCATCTCGATGAACCGTCGTATGTCGGGGGGCGATGCCTCGCTGAACGCGACCGTCGGGTCCGAGGGCGAAGGCACCATGCAATGGCAGGATTGGCTCGAGGATGAAGACGCCGATCAAGCTGGCGATTACGCCGAACGTGACGAGCTGGAAACCCGTCGCGAGATGTTGGCCGAAGCACTGGATGTGTTGAATGACCGCGAAAAGGATATTCTGACACAGCGCCGTCTGTCCGATGAAACCATTACGCTCGAAGATCTGAGCAGCCAGTATGACGTCAGCCGCGAACGCATCCGCCAAATCGAGGTGCGCGCGTTCGAAAAGCTACAGCAACGGATGCGCGAACTGGCCCGCGAAAAAGGGATGATGGCGAACGCCTAACGCCCCATCCACTTGGAAAACGCGCCCCCGCATAGCCCGGCTATTGCGGGGGTTTCTCATTCCCCCTCGTCTTGTCTGCCGATCCTGCCTAAACTGCACCAAAACAGGAGGCTGGACATGAAAACATTGAACTGGGGCATCATCGGCGCGGCAAACTTTGCCTACGAACATATGGGTCCCGCGATCCATGCCGCGCGGGGCGCACGTCTTGCGGGGCTCGCCACCTCCAGCACCGAAAAAGCCGAGCGTTTCAAAACTTTCGCGCCGGATATTAAGGTCTATCCCGATTATAGCGCATTGCTGGCTGATCCGGAAATCGACGCGGTCTATATCCCGCTGCCCAATCACCTGCATGTTGAATGGACCCTCAAGGCGCTTGAGGCCGGAAAGCATGTGCTCTGCGAAAAACCGATGACGATGCAGGCGTCGGAATTCGATCGCCTAATCGCCGCACGCGATGCGTCAGGTCTGCTCGCGGCCGAGGCGTTTATGATCGTCCACCACCCGCAAATGATCCGCGCCCGTGATATCATCGCCTCTGGCACCATCGGCCGCGTGCGCCATGTCGGCGCGACATTCTCGTTTTACAACGGGGATATGGACAACATCCGCAACAAACCCGAGGCAGGCGGCGGCGGGTTGCCCGACATCGGCATCTACACCTTTGGCTCCGTGCGGTTTTTGACAGGGCAGGAACCGCTTTCGATCCCTTATGCAAAAATTGACTATGAAAACGGCGTTGATGTCTTTGCCCAAGTCGCCGCAGAGTTTGACGGTTTTGGCTATTCCGCAACGGTTTCCATGCGCATGTTTCCGCGCCAAGAAATCGTCGTTCACGGTGAAAAAGGCGTCTTGCGTCTAAGCTGTCCGTTCAATCCAACCGTTCATTCTCAGGCCGAGCTGCACCTTGAGACGGAAAAGAATACAACCACCACGGAACGTTTCCCCGGCACAAATCATTATATTGAACAGGTCGAAGCCTTTGGCCGCTCGGTCACGACAGGCGCTGCCTATCCGTGCCCGCTCGAATTTAGCAAAGGCACACAAGAAATGATCGATATGGCCTATGCAGCACGCTAGGCCCAGATAACCCGAGAGGAAGCGTAAAATGGCCGGAGGTTGGGCAAAAGACGGCGCAGTAAGCGAACAGATCGAGGCGTCGATCAACGACGAGCTGGCCCGCCTCAAGGCGCGCAAGCTGCCGCAGGGCGAAAGCCGCACCCACTGCGCCGAATGCGAAGAACCAATCCCCGAAGCGCGCCGCGCCGCGCTGCCCGGTGTCAAACTCTGCATCGACTGCGTGAATGAACGCGACAACCGTCCCGAAACACGCGGCGGTATCAATCGCCGGGGCAGCAAAGACAGCCAGCTAAAGTAAAACGAAAAAACGGGCTTCTGAATATTCAAAGGCCCGTTCAATACTTCACGTCTTCAATTCCAAATGGCAAAAAATCCTCGCCGAAGGCATTCTTCTCTTCAGCGGCGCATCTGCCTAGTCTTCCATCGCTTCCAATTCATCGATGAAGCCGGAAATCATCGAAAGACCCTTGTCCCAGAACGCGGGGTCCGATGCATCGAGCCCAAACGGGGCCAACAGCTCTTTGTGATGCTTCGATCCACCGGCTTTCAGCATATCAAAATACTTGTCCTCGAACCCAGGTTTGCCTTCGGCATAAACGGCATAAAGCGCGTTCACCAACCCGTCGCCAAAGGCATAGGCATAGACATAGAACGGCGAATGAACGAAGTGGGGGATATAGGCCCAAAAGGTCTCATAGCCGTCCATAAACTCGAATGCAGGCCCAAGGCTTTCGGCTTGGACGGACATCCACAGCGCGTTGATGTCATCGGGGGTCAGCTCCCCACCACGGCGCGCGTCGTGCAGCTTGCACTCGAAATCATAGAACGCGATCTGGCGGACGACCGTGTTGATCATATCCTCGACCTTGCCTGCCAGCAAAACTTTGCGCTCGGTTTTGGTCTTTGCGTTGTCCAGCATCTTGCGGAAGGTCAGCATTTCGCCAAACACCGACGCGGTTTCGGCCAGCGTCAACGGCGTCGACGACAGCATTTCGCCCTGACCGGCGGCGAGAACCTGATGTACACCGTGGCCCAACTCATGCGCTAGCGTCATCACATCACGCGGTTTGCCAAGATAGTTCAGCATCACATAAGGGTGCACATTGGTCACGGTCGGGTGGGCAAAGGCACCGGGCGCTTTGCCCGGCTTTACGCCCGCATCGATCCAGCCATCGGTAAAGAACGGTTTGGCGATTTCGCCCATGCGCGGATCAAACGCGTTATAGGCATCCATCACCATGCTTTGGGCGCGGTCCCAATCCACAATTTTGGGGTCTTCCATCGGCAGTGGTGCGTTGCGGTCCCAGACCTGCATCACGTCCAGCCCCAACCATTTGCGCTTCAGCTCGTAATAGCGGTGGCTCAGCTTGGGATACGCGTTGACGACGGCGTTGCGTAGGGCCTCGACAACCTCGGGCTCCACGTCGTTGCTCAGGTGGCGGCCGGTTTGCGGGGTTGGCATGCCGCGCCAGCGGTCGATGACCTCTTTTTCCTTGGCTTGGGTGTTGTGAACCCGTGCAAAGGTTTTGATATTGCTTTGAAACACATCTGCCAGCTCGCGCGCGGCGGCTTCGCGAATCTCCCGACCGGGATCGGTCAGCAGGTTCAGCACCCCTTCGATGTTCAGCGGCTCGCCGTCGACCTCGAATTCCAGACCCGCAATGGTTTCATCAAACAGACGTTCCCAAGCGTCCCCTACAACGCCCAGATCATGCAGGAATTTCTCCAGCTCATCGCTCAGCTGGTGATCTTTCATCGCACGGATGCGGTCAAACACCGGCTTATAGCGTGCAAGATCAGCATTCTGGGCCAAGAGCTTGCCCAGATGATCATCTTCCAGACGGTTCAGTTCCAGCGTGAAAAACACCAGCGGTGTGGTGAAGTTCGTGATGCTTTCCTGCATGTCGGACATGAATTTGGCCCGCCCTGCATCCGTGGTCAACTGATAATAGCGCAGGCCGGCAAAGGACATGATGCGCCCGGCGATCTGATTGATTTTTTCGTTGCGCAGCACGCAGTCCAGAAAACCCGCGGCGTCTAGATCTGCCAGCTTGCCTTCATAATCAGCGGCAAAGCTGCGGCAGGCTTCCTCCAACCAATCCAGATCACGCTTAAGCTCGGGCGCGTTTTCACCGGTATACAGATCATCAAGATTCCATTCTGGCAGGTCCCCGAAAGGAGAGGTGCCAGCACCAGCATTTGCATCACGGACGGGGAAGGGGAGTTGGAACATCATATACCTCTTTTTAACGTCTAAAGTACCTAGGCGCGCCACCGCGTCAAAGCAAGCGGGGCAGGCCAGCGATTAGCCGTAAATGCGCAATAACTCTTCCAGATCGGCCAATGTGTTCGCCTCTTGCAGGGGTTTGTCCTGCCGCCAGCGCAGCATGCGGGGAAACCGCAGGGCGACGCCGGATTTATGGCGCGGGCTGCGCTGGATGCCCTCGAACGCGATTTCAAAGACGTGATGCGGCGTGACTTTGCGCACAGGGCCGAACCGTTCGAGGGTATTTTTCCGCACCCACGCTGTAATTTGGCGAAATTCCGCATCGGTCAGCCCGCTATAGGCCTTGGTAAACGGGACCAAATCGTTGCCGTTCCAGACCGCGAAGGTGAAATCGGTAAACAGATTGGCGCGGCGGCCAGACCCCGATTGGGCATAGATCATCACCGCATCAATCGTCAGCGGGTCCAGTTTCCATTTCCACCAATCGCCCTTTTTGCGCCCGGCCAGATAGGGGCTGTCGGCACGTTTGAGCATCAGCCCTTCGGCTTGGGCCGTGCGGGCGTTGGCGCGGAACGTGGCCAGATCATCCCAAGTCGTGAAATTCAGCTGTGGCGACAGGCGCACCGGGGCCTCGGGTGGCAGGGTTGCACAGGCGTCTTCCAACAGTGCCCGCCGCGCGGCAAAGGGCGTGTTGCGCATGTCCTGACCTTGCCATTCCAGCACGTCATAGGCGTGCAGCACCACTGGGGCCTCGGTCAGCAGCTTTTTCGGCACGGTTTTGCGGCCAATGCGGGATTGAAGCGCGTTGAACGATGATGGGGTCGGTTGACCGAATGGCCAGACCAATAGTTCACCATCCAGCACGGTGCCATCAGGCAGATAGTCCACGGCGCGCGCCAGCTCTGGAAAACGATCGGTCATCAACTCTTCACCACGAGACCAGACGAAATACTGGCTGTCGCGCAGGATCAATTGGCCGCGAATACCGTCCCATTTCCACTCGGCGCGCCAATCTGATGTGTCGCCAAGGGCGTGCGGCGTATCCTCAAGCCCGTAGGCCAGATAAAACGGATAGGGCCGCGACGCGTCTGCAGAGGCATCTTCGGCGATGACCAGCGTGTGCCACGTGGTATCATCTGGGTGCCAGTTCCCCATCAGCCGATGTGCTAGCTCGGCCTCGGGTTTTTGGGTGGCACGGGCCAAGGCGCGGGTCATCAGTTTTTGGCTGATACCGACCCGAAAACCGCCTGTAATCAGTTTGTTAAAGATAAACCGCTCTGTCCCGCCAAGCTGGTCCCATGCGGATAGAACGAAGGCTTTGCGCGCGTCTTCGTCTTGGGTATAGACCTCGCGCAGGGCGGCGATCCATTGCGATAGGCTGCGCGTGTCTTGGCTGGTGTTTGGCGGCAGGACGAGCGCGATGGTTTCGGCCAAATCACCGACGATGGAATAGCTTTCCTCGAACAGCCACAGCGGGATATTTGCGCGCTCAGCCGCCCATTCGCGCAGCTTGGTCGTGGTCACGGCCCGTTTTGGCCGCCGTCCGGAAAACAGCGCGATGGTCCACAGCCGGTCGGTATCGGGCGCGTCCTGAAAATATGCGGCAAGGGCTGCGACCTTAACGTTCGTCTTGGTGCTTTGGTCGATGGTGTTGAACAGTTGGGCAAAGCGCTTCATTCGCTGGCATCCTTGTCCAGGCTTTCCCCTTCGAACTGCGTCGGCACCACCTGCGCGTTCCAACCGTTAATATTCAAGTATCGGCTGAAGATGTCCGTATAACCATGCGTGACGTATATATTTTCAGCTTCTGTTTGTTTGATTGCTGACAGCAAACCGTCCCAATCTGCATGGTCCGATATGACAAAGCCCCGATCACCCGCACGTCGCCGCCGGACACCACGAATGGCCATCCAGCCGCTGGCAAATGCGGTCTCTTGCGGGCCGAATTTCTTGGCCCATGCGCTGCCCAATGCTGATGGCGGTGCCAGCACGATTGCGCCGGGGTGATCCTTGGGCTTTAGGTCCGCATTTGCCAATATCGTATCGGGCAGCTTGATCCCTTGGTCGCGCATGACCTGATTGGTGTTTTCCGTCGCCGTATGGGTCAGGATCGGGCCAATTTCAGGGTCCAGCATGGTGAGCAACCGCTGAGCCTTGCCCAACGCATATGCGCCGAGGAATGCGGTTTTCCCCTCGGCCGCGCAGGCCGCCCACCAACTGTTGATCTCGGCAGCTACGCTGGATTGATCGGCCCAATGGAACACCGGCAGGCCAAAGGTGCTTTCAGTGATGAAATGATGACATTTTATGGGGTTGAATGCTTCGGATAGGCCGTCATCGACAACTTTATAGTCCCCCGATGCGACCCAGACCTCGCCGTCTACTTCGACCCTGATCTGGGCCGATCCGGGCACATGACCGGCAGGGTGAAATGACACGTCAGCACCGCCGATCCGCCGCGTTTCGCCATAGGCTATCCCCTCGGCTGTGATGTCGCCCAAACGGTGACGCATGACGGGCAGGGCAGCATGGGTGGCCAGATAGAGGCCCATGCCCCACCGCGCGTGGTCGGAATGCCCGTGCGTGATCAGCGCGCGGTCCACGGGCCGCCACGGATCAATATAGAAATCCCCTGCCGCGCAGTAGATCCCGTTTTCGGTAAAGCTAAGAACCGGTTTTTTGGTCATGCAAGACAGATAGCGGCGTCTTGGGTTTTGAACAGGGGGCAGGCGGATGAAACGATTGTTGGATTTTCAAATCTGTTACGGATCAATGTAATAGCGTACAAAGATCATGTAGCACATGAATTTTAATCTTTTGCATTGCCAAGGAAAAGCCGCGCAATGTCATCGATTGCCGCGTCACGCAGTGCCGGTGTTTCCATCAAAATCTCATGCTCGGCCCCTTGGACCATCTGCAACTGACCGTTTTTCCAGTTTTCCATGCGTTCCTTGATCCGCCCGATGTGGACGATCCGTTCATTTGATCCAAGAAACGTTATGCAGGGCAGGCTGGGTGCGGCGCGGAGCGATAGATGTTTGGTCTCGGCCAGTGCCTCGCGCAGCCAGACATAACTGGGACCGCCCAAAGACAAATCCGGATGCGCGATAAGCTGGTCACGCATCATATCGTACATCTCTTCGTCAGTGGTAAGCATGTTGTCGTCAAATGGCGCGTCCGCGACGTAAGGATTTAGGGACGTTCCCATCGGCAGACGATGCCCCTGGCCGATTTTCGGCATCAGATGCGACAAAACAGTGGCGATCGGGCGCAAATGCGGGGCAATCCGGATGCCCCACATGGGGGCGGTAAAGGCAGCCGCTTGTACGGACAGCCCTTCCATCACGGCGCGCAGGCCGATGCAGCCACCCATCGAATGGGCAAGCAAAAAGAACGGGCGCGGCAATTGCAGCCCGCGTGCCGCGCGCATCAGGGCGGCGACGTCTTTTTGATAATCAGAAAATACGTCGACATATCCGATACGCCGGTCGGGCAACATGCGATCCGCCAGCCCCTGACCGCGCCAGTCAATCGTAATCACAGCCAACCCGCGTTTAGCGAACTCGGCAGCCGTTACGCCATATTTTTCAATGTATTCGGTCCTGCCGGGGAACAAGAGGACAGTGCCCCTTGCCCCTTCGGCAGGCCAATGTGCAATCCGCACGCGCTTACCATCAGAGGTGTCGACCCAATGGGCCACGCCGGTGTCCGGCCCCGGATGGATGTCGGTAAATAGCGGTGCGGAAGCCAGATTCATTAGGCCAGTACAGATGCCAGTTTCATGGCCATACCCATGTCGCCGTCGATCTTGAGCTTGCCGCTCATGAATGCGCCGGTTGGGTTTGTGTCGCCGGACAGGATAGCCTGAAAGGTTTCCGCGTCGGCCGACAGGGTAACGTCTGCTGGCTCGTCTGCGGCGCGCGCGCCGGCGTCGTCCATCATCACGCAGCCTTCGCCTTCGATGTCGAATTTTGCTGTGCCGTCAAAATCAGCGCCTGCCAGCTTTTCATTCAATACGGTTACCGCTTCGTTCAAAATATCACTCATAGTGGGCCCTTTTTTGGCAAATGGAGCCGTCACATCTGGAAAAGTGGCGGCAGCCTGTTACATTCAACATTGTTATGGTCAATCACATCGTCAACCTCAAACATACCGTAGCGGCACTTGGTTTGTTGGTGTTGCTCGCAGGTACATGTTTTGCGCAATCCGCCCCGTCACAAGTGGATGAATTGCTGGAAAAACTGCGCAGCGCACCTGCCGAAGAGGCCGCACGAATCGAGCGTGACGTTCAGGCGGCATGGCTGCGGTCCGGATCGGCGACGATGGACTTGCTGCTCAAGCGGGGGAGCGAGGCCCTGCGCGCCGGGGATACGAAACTGGCGATTGAACATTTCACTGCCCTGACCGACCACGCACCAGAGTTCGCCGAAGGCTATCATCTGCGGGCACAGGCCTATTTTCATGCTGATCTATATGGCCCGGCGATTGACGATCTAGAATCAACTTTGACGTTTAACCCGTTGCAATATGATGCGATTTTCGGGTTGGGCGCGATCTTGCAAGAGTTTGGTAACCTGCGGTCCGCCGCGCAATTGTATCGCCGGGTGTTAGAGATTAACCCTCACCATGAAAACGCGCAAAAGGCGCTGGACGGGCTTCGGCGCGACGGCATCGGGCGCACAGTTTAACACGTCGGGAATATTCTGGTGACAGGCGAAGGTAGGGTCGTGGCCGTTTTAGGCCCGACCAACACGGGCAAAACGACATATGCCATTGAACGGATGCTGGCGCATCGCACGGGGATCATCGGTTTGCCGCTGCGGCTGCTTGCGCGCGAGGTCTATGATCGGATCGTAGCGTTACGCGGCCCGTCTGTGGTGGCGTTGGTCACTGGCGAGGAGCGGATCGTGCCGCCGCGCACGCAATATTGGGTCTGTACCGTCGAGGCGATGCCCGAAGGTATGGGTGCGGACTTGGTTGCGGTAGATGAAATCCAGCTCTGCGCCGATCCGGAGCGGGGGCATGTCTTTACCGACCGTCTGTTGCGGTCGCGCGGCCTGCACGAAACGCTGTTTATGGGGTCTGACACCATGCGTGGGACCATCGCGGCGCTGGTCCCCAAGGCGCAATTCATTAAACGCGAGCGCATGTCCGAATTGACCTATGTAGGTCAGAAAAAGATAAGTAGAATGCGCCCACGCAGTGCAATAGTCGGATTTTCGGTTGAGAATGTATATGCGATAGCTGAGCTGATCCGCCGTCAAAAGGGTGGTGCCGCGGTGGTTATGGGCGCGCTTAGCCCGCGCACGCGCAACGCGCAGGTCGAGATGTATCAAAACGGTGAGGTTGATTATCTGGTGGCCACAGACGCCATCGGCATGGGGCTAAACCTTGATGTCGATCACGTGGCCTTTTCAGCGCTGAGCAAATTTGACGGTCGCCGCATGCGCCCCTTGGCCCCCAATGAGCTGGCGCAGATTGCCGGGCGGGCAGGGCGCGGGTTCAAGAGCGGGACATTTGGCGTGACCGGTGATGCGCCCCCGTTAGAGGACGGCGTGGCCCAAGCCATCATGGATCACAACTTTACCCCGCAAAACAAAATCAACTGGCGCAACCCGTCGCTTCAGTTCGGGTCGATTGACCGGTTGATCAAGACGCTTGAGATGTCGCCGGATAACGAGCGTCTGTTCAAAGCGCGCGAGGCCGACGATCTGCGGGCGCTGAAAACGCTGGGCGAGGATGCCGAGGTTATGGCGCGCTGCACGGACGGGCCGTCGGTCAAGCTGTTGTGGGATGTTTGCCGGATTCCCGACTTTCGTGGTATAAGCCACGCAGAGCATGCGAGCCTGCTTGAGGTGATTTTTAACTACCTTCATCAGCGTGGTTCTTTACCGGATGATTGGATTGCGCGACAAATTCAGCGCATAGATCGAACCGATGGCGACATTGATGCGTTGTCCAAGCGACTGGCCTTTATCCGCACATGGACCTATGTCACCCAACGCAAAGGGTGGACGGGTGACGAAAACCATTGGCGAGACGAAGCGCGTGTCGTAGAAGACAGACTGTCGGACGCGCTGCACGAGCGTTTGACCCAAAGATTTGTAGATCGGCGCACATCCGTGCTTTTGCGCCGACTAGGACAGAAGGAAGCCATGGTGGCCGAAGTAAACGAGACCGGTGAAGTAACCGTTGAAGGCGAATTTGTAGGCAAGTTGGACGGGTTCCGCTTCCGGCAAGACAAAGGCGCTGGCGTCGCGGAAGACAAAACGATCAAAACCGCGTCATTGCAGGCTTTGGCCCCGCAATTCCATTTGCGTGCAGACCGTTTTTACAATGCACCCGATACCGAGATTGATTTCACAGAGCAGGGCGGCCTGATGTGGGGCAGTGCGGCTGTGGGCAAGCTGGTTGCTGGCCCTGACGCGCTGAAACCCGGGATCGAGGTTTTCGTCGACGATGTCGCGGGCCCCGAGGTTGCACAAAAAGTGCAACGGCGTTTGCAGCACTTTATTGATCGCAAGGTCGCGGCACTGTTCGAGCCGCTGGTCGCCTTGTCCAAGGACGAGGCGCTGACGGGTCTTGCCCGTGGTTTTGCGTTCCGCATGGTTGAAAACCTTGGGATTATTCCACGTGCTGACATCGCCGACGATGTGAAGGCGCTGGACCAAGACGCACGCGGCGCCCTGCGCAAGCACGGCATTCGCTTTGGTCAGTTCACCATCTTCATGCAGGCGCTGCTGAAGCCCGCGCCGACGCGCCTGCGTCTGGTACTGTGGTCGCTGTCGAAAGGCCTGCAAGAATTTCCTGAATCGCCACCACCCGGCTTGGTGACGATCCCGGTTGATGCCGGTGCCCCTGCGGGTGCCGATACCATGTCGGGCTACCGCAACGCTGGTACGCGGGCGATCCGCATCGATATGCTTGAGCGTCTGGCAGATATGCTGCGGTCCGAGGATTCTCGCGGCGGGTTCGAGGCCAAGGCTGACATGCTGTCGATCACAGGCATGACGCTTGAACAGTTCGCGGCCCTTATGGAAGGGTTGGGCTACAAGGCCGAAAAGGCTGAGCGTACCAAGGTTAAACCCGTTGATACGGTGATGCCGCATGACGATTCCCCGTTTGCGGCCAGTACCGATGAAAATGCGGACACGCCCGTTATGGACATTGCCGCTGAACAACCCGCAGGCGGCATCGTTGCTGATCCAGAACCCGCACAACCTGCTGATATTGTGCCCGAAACAGCTGGCATGATCGACGAAGGCATCGCGCCGATGATCTCGGAAGAAGCCGAAAGCACCGAGGTGTCTGACCACACCGGCGATACGGCAAAAGGCGAAACGCCGCAGGGTACTGCGCCCGACGCATCCCTTGCCGGGGCCGAGACCGAGGTGTTCTATATCTTCACATGGGGCCGTGCCCCCCGCGCCAATCAAAATGCGCGACGTGGTGGTGGTGATCGTCCACAAGGTAAGGGCAAACCAGCCCAACGTGGGAAGAAAGGTGGCCCGCGCGGTGATAAAGGCGGCAATAAATCGCAAAACTTTAGCGCACGTCCCCCCAAGGCGGAAAAGCCTATCGATCCCGACAATCCCTTTGCTGCGGCCCTGATGGGTCTCAAGAACAAGTAATTGTCTGAAGCGGCCACAAAGCTGCGGCTGGATAAATGGCTGTGGCATGCGCGGTTCTTTAAAACACGATCACTGGCGGCGGCACGCGTGCAAGCGGGTGCCGTCCGGGTGAACGGGAGTATCGCGCAAAAACGGGCAACGATCATTGTGCCCGGTGACGTTTTAACCTTTGCGATGGGCGATGACATTCGTGTGATACAGATCGACGGGATCGGCGCGCGGCGCGGGCCAGCCCCCGAGGCGCAGGAACTTTATACCGATCTGTCCCCACCTGCGCCCAAGTCCGAGAAAAAACCGCCTGAAAATCCAGCTTTTGAGGGAAAAGGTCGCCCCAGTAAGCGGGATAGGCGTGTGCTTGATCTTTCTCGGGCGCGCCATCTTGAATGATGTGCTGCGCTGATTTAGCAATGCGCCAAATCCGTTATAAAAGATGACCCTATGACCTATATCGTTAACGACGCCTGCATTGCGTGCAAATATACCGACTGCGTCGAGGTATGCCCCGTGGATTGTTTCTATGAGGGCGAGAACATGTTGGTCATCCATCCCGATGAATGCATCGATTGCGGCGTTTGTGAACCTGAATGCCCGGCCGATGCGATCCGCCCCGATACAGAGCCGGATATGGAAAAATGGGTCGAATTTAACCGCAAGTATTCCGAACTGTGGCCGGTCATCATCACCAAGAAAGATCCGCTGCCCGAGGCAGAGGAACGCGACGGTGAAGAGGGCAAGCTTGAGAAATACTTCTCTGAGGTGCCGGGCGAGGGCGGTTAAGCGATTCGCAAGACGCGCCATTGGTGGGTGAATTTGTCAGTTAATTGACGTAAAATACCCCTACGGCGCGATAATTTGATCAAGAACTGCCTTGCCATCGCTTTCGGTAGGGCCGTTTTTGTGGTATATTCTCTCCAATGAACTTACATCTTTACCATCTCTCAACCTCTTCGCTGCGGTTGAAATTGTAATTCTGAAGTTATGAATCTTAGCTGTCGGTCTTTTCGGGCCGGGCAGCTTTTGTCTTTGTGAAAAGACAATCTACCCCTGCGGGTTATGTCCCGCGACCAAGGAGCCATGTTTATGAGCAAGTCGAAAAAGCTAGATTTCCGCCCCAACGAATTCGTCGTCTACCCTGCGCATGGCGTCGGGCAAATCGTATCGGTCGAAGAGCAGGAAGTCGCGGGCATCACGCTGGAACTTTTCGTGATTGCCTTTGTAAAAGACAAGATGACGTTGCGCGTGCCAACCCACAAGGCGATCGAGATCGGGATGCGCGCGCTAAGCAGCCCGGACACCATCACCCACGCGATGAAAACCCTCAAGGGTAAAGCCAAGGTGAAGCGTGCCATGTGGTCGCGCCGGGCGCAGGAATACGAGCAAAAGATCAACTCGGGCGATCTGATTGCCATTGCCGAGGTCGTGCGCGACCTGCACCGCACCGATGATCAACGTGAGCAAAGCTATTCCGAGCGTCAACTTTATGAAGCGGCACTTGAGCGTCTGACACGCGAAGTGTCTGCCGTTGCCGGTGGCGATGAATTGGCCGCTGCCAAGCAAATCGGTGACGTGCTGGAAAGCCGCGTCGCCGCCGCCTAAGCGACCCGATCAAGCACTAGATAAAGCCGCGGCAGGTTTCCCTAGCCGCGGCTTTTACGTGTCTGGCGCTAGGCCTGTTTCTTTTCCTCTTCCTCGATCCGGTTCATGAACGCGGTCTCGAGATCCTTTTGCAGTTCTTTCGCGCGGCTGACATAGGCCTTGTTCTCGCTCGGTGGAACACCGGGCCGCCATAGCGCTGCCAGTTCACGCACCGATGCACGGTCATGGCTATAGAACATGCGCTGCGCCTCGGCGGCCTCGTAATCGGACAGGCCCAGATTTTCCAACACATAGCGCCCCGCACGCAGCGAGCTGTCGAACATCTCGCGCACGATGTCATTGGCCCCTGCCTGATACTGAAGGTACACATCCGTGCGGTCATGGGCGCGGGAGACGATATGCAGATCGGGGCATTCCTTGCGAGCATAAGCAATCAGCTGAAGCGCTGATTTGGGATCGTCCAACGCCACCACCAGCACCTTGGCATCACGCAGACCGGCCTTGCGCAGGATGTCGGGGCGCGTCGGATCACCCAAGAACGCCTTGAACCCAAAGCGGCGCATGACGGCGATAGTCTCGGGGTTGTGGTCCAGCACCACGGTGCGAAAGCCCGACGCCTGAACCAAACGGTTCACGATCTGACCGAACCGGCCGACGCCTGCGATGATAACAGTGCCTTGTTCGTCAATCTCATCGGCGACGATGGGGCCGGCCTTGGTGTCAAACCGTTTGCTGATCTGATCGTATAGAATGAACAACAGCGGTGTGATCAGCATCGACAGGGCGACCACCAGCAGCAGAACCTCTGCAACGTCGTTGGGCATCACGCCGGTCGCAACCGAGAAGCTGACCAACACAAAGCCAAACTCACCCGCCTGCGCCAGACCCAAGGCCAGCAACCACCTGTCGCGCCCGCGCAGTTGGAACAAGCTGCCCAGGCCAAACAAAATTACGCCTTTGACGATGATCACCAGCAGGGCCATGCCCATGATAATCACCGTGTCTGCATACAGCAGCTCAAAGTTGATGCCCGCACCGACAGTGATAAAGAACAGCCCCAGCAGCAGCCCTTTGAATGGTTCAAGGTCGGTTTCCAGCTCGTGGCGGAATTCGCTACTGGCCAGAACCACGCCCGCCAAAAATGCGCCCAATGCGGGGGACAGGCCGACAAGCTCCATCAGAAACGAAATCCCGACGACGATCAGCAGGGCAAGGGCGGTATACATCTCGCGCAGTTTGGCGGCGTGGATAAAGCGGAACACGGGTCGGGTGAAAAACACGCCCGTGATGATGATGCCCGCGATGGCACCGATGGTCACAAGGGTGATGCCCCAGCCGGGCAACCCTTGAATAAGCGAGATCGCGGCATAGGCGACCTCGGCCCCTTGGCCCACATGTTCGCCGCCGCCATGGCCTGCAGCCGACGCAGCATGATCATTCCCCGCGATTGAGATAGACCCGTCAGGCAAAACCTCAGCCGCCATTTTCGTGACCAAGAGCGGTAGAAAGGCAAGGATCGGGATCACGGCGATGTCTTGTGTGAGCAGGACAGAAAACACAGACCGCCCCCCGGCGGTTTGCATCAACCCCTTTTCCGACAGGGTTTGCAGCACGATCGCGGTCGATGACAGCGACAGCGTCAGACCGATCGCAATTGCTACGCCCAGGGGTTGGTCATAGGCCATGGCGATGCCCATAAGTGCGGCTGCAGAGATTAGTACCTGCAAGCCACCAAGCCCCAACAAGCGATGCCGCATGTTCCACAGGGCACGGGGTTCCAGCTCAAGCCCGATCAGAAACAGCATCATAACCACGCCGAATTCCGCGAAATGCTGAAGGTCCTTGGTCTCGGACCCGACAAGGCCCAAGGCAGGCCCAATCAGAATACCCGCCGCCAGATAGCCCAGCACCGATCCAAGCCCCAACCGCGAGGCAATGGGCACCGCAATAACCGCAGCGGCCAAATAGATCGTGGCTTGGAACAGGAAACCTTCCATGGGATGTCTTCTTTCATAGGGCCGGTGGTTCGCCGGCTAGGGGGCGTTAAGTGGGCAGGGGTCCGTCATGCTTTAGTTGGTCCATAACGATCTGACTATGCACTTTCGCAACAGCGCCATGGGGCAGCAATACATCATGTATCAACCGGTTAAGGCTGGACAGGTCTGTGCAATAAACCCGCAAAAGGTAATCCGCATCCCCGGTCATGGTCCAGGCGCTCACGATCTCGGGCCGGGTGGCCAAAAGCCGCGCAAAGCTGGCCGAATGGTCCGGCCCGTGGGTGCCAAGATGTACTTGGATAAAACCTTGAACCGCCAACCCCAACCGGATCGGGTTCAGCTTGGCACGGTAACCTTCGATATATCCTTCGCTCTCAAGCCGTTGACGTCTGCGCCCGGCCTGCGAGGGCGACAGGTGCAAACGTTCGCCCAACTCCTGTGCCGTTAGATGCGCATCCTTTTGCAGGGCTTCCAGCAGGCGGCTATCTGTTTCGTCCAATGTCATGCGGGTTTCTCGCTTGGTTTCATCTCAATATGCGGGTTTCGCGCGTATACTTCTATGACATAGGTCATTTTTGCGCAAATCCAGCGGGGTTATGCCGATAGGTTGGGCAAAATATCCCAGCTATAGGAGAATCCCCATGGGTCCGTTTCCCCACGATGCAGAAAAGTCTCAGATCACTGATGAAAATCCGGCTGGTACCGATGGCTTTGAGTTCGTTGAATTCGCCAGCGAAAACCCGCAGGAATTGCGCGACCTGTTCACGCGCATGGGCTATGCTCATGTGGCCAATCACAAAAAACAGGCGGTCGAACTGTGGCAGCAGGGTGATATCACCTATGTGCTGAATGCCGACCCCGACAGCTTTGCCGCGAAATTTGTGGGCGAACACGGTCCTTGTGCGTCGTCCATGGGATGGCGCGTTGTCGATGCGCAGCACGCATTGGCCCACGCGGTGTCGAAAGGGGCCACAGAATACACCGGGCCGGGCAAGGTTCTGGATGTCCCCGCCATCGAAGGGATCGGCGGCTCGCTGATTTATTTCGTGGACCAGTATTATGACACCTCCCCCTATAACGAGGAATTCGATTGGATCGCACAGTCGAAACCGGCTGGCGTCGGGTTCTACTACCTCGATCACCTCACGCATAATGTGTTCAAGGGGAACATGGACGTGTGGTTCAAATTCTACGGCGATTTGTTCAACTTCCGCGAAATCCGTTTCTTCGATATCGAGGGCAAGTTTACCGGCCTGACATCGCGCGCTTTGACATCGCCCTGCGGCCGCATCCGGATCCCGATCAATCAGGATCGCGACGAAAAAGGTCAGATCGTCGCCTATCTCAAAAAATACAAAGGCGAGGGCATCCAACACATCGCTGTGGGCGCGCGCGACATCTATGAGGCCACAGACAAAATCGCTGACAACGGCCTCAAGTTCATGCCGGGTCCCCCTGATACCTATTACAAACTCAGCAAGGACCGGGTGAAAGACCACGAGGAACCGCTGGACCGTATGAAAAAGCACGGGATCCTGATCGACGGCGAAGGCGTGGTCGATGGCGGGGAAACACGCATCCTGTTGCAGATATTCTCGAAAACAGTGATTGGCCCGATCTTCTTTGAATTCATCCAACGCAAAGGCGACGACGGATTCGGAGAGGGCAATTTCAAAGCCCTGTTCGAAAGCATCGAGCAAGAGCAGATCGACAGTGGCGAGCTGACATCAGCCTGATCAAAACCATTCAGGGCCGCACCTCACCGTGTGGCCCCATTGCTTCTCTGGCTCTTAAATATCCCGGGGGAGCCGCCGTAAGGCGGCGGGGGGCAGCGCCCCTAAACTGCACCACCCTTAGCCGCGCGGCATTTTCAGCACGACATCGCGCCCGCTTCTGCGATAGCGCAGCTCGCTCTCGCCAATGGCAGACACACGGCCCCCATCCAGGCGGTCACCAACAGTCACTTTTTGGTAGCGGCCATTGGCAAGCCTAACCAGCGCGCGGCGGCTGGACGGCTGGCCATACACCCCGATCAAGTTGATTTTGCGCAGCTTAATCGCGTTCTTAACCGTGGCCTGTTTGGCGACTGATGCTTTTGATGGCAGGTCGGGTTTTACGGTGCGCGGCACCAAAGATGCAGTCGTGGCCACTTGGGTGGGTTCGGGCGTGGCGCGTTCTGCACGCTGTACAATCGCTGAAAAACCTTTTGGCCGCGTATCAGGGCGCAGCGACGTTTCAATCGCATTCGGGGTGGCATTATTAAACAGGGGGACCGTTGCTAATGTTGGCACTGGGGGTCTTGCCGACGCTGCGGCAAGGGATGCTGATGCAAGCGACGCATTGGCTGACACCGGGCCCGCGACGGGGGCGGGCGTTTCTTGCGCCGCAGCTGCAGCAGCTTGTTGAAGGGATACGGGGCGCAATAACGGACGCAGGCTGGCCAGTTCGTTGCGTGTCAGCCCGCCGAGGTTTGAACGCTCGTTGCTTTCGATCAACCCCTCTGGCCGCACCACGGGTCTAACCCCAAGCAGGGCCTGCCGTTGCGGCGCGTCGTCTAGGCTTTCGGGTGCTTGTGCGCTGCGTATCACGGATGGGGGGGGCGCAACGGGGGGGCGACCTGCAATCACTTTGACGCCATCCGCATTCAACGCCCCCTCAGGGGTGGGAATGACCAAGCCGCTGTCATCCAGCGCAAATGTGGTGCCCGACGGCGCGGGTGATGATGGTGCAAACTCGAATTCATCTCCGCCAAAAGATGCCAGCGCGGGCAGTGCCACCGCGTCATTTGCTGTGCTGACCGGATCGATGCTGGTCATATAGAGGTCATCAAGGGATACCATCGCGGGGACGGTCGGCGTGTCGGGTGCCAGCGGCCAGATGCCGGATGTGGCATATCGCGCTTCGATTTGTTGTTGGGACAGCGCGCGCGGTTCGGGCCGCTCTGGCACACGCAGCGCGTCGAGCACCGCGCCGTCTTCATCCGTCAGGCTGCTGTCTAACGCGGCAACGCGTTCCTCGTCAGGCTGGGGTGTGGGGGCAGGTACCAATACGGCCTGCACCGCGGGTGGTTCGATTGTCGCTTCAACCGCTGGGGCGGTGACGGCGGGATCAGCGGCTTTCAGGGGTGTCGATGCGACCGCCGTGGTGTCACGGTTGGAAAACAGGCGCGACAGTGAAATGCCGTCGTCCAAAAACACAGACGCCCAAGCCGCGACGCCCGCAAGGAACACCAACAAGACGGCAGTCAGCAAAAGCCCAAGGAACCGCGGCTTGCCGCCCACGTCATTGGATTTGCGCGCGCCAAAGATCGTCATCTGTTCGGCTTCGGACGCGGGCTTGCTTGGGGTGTAGGTGACGTCTTTGACGGCGGTCGCGGCGGCTGGCTGGCGCTTTGTCCGCCTGCTCAGGAACCGAAGTTTTTTGGGTGACGCTGCTTCATCCGTTGCCGTGCTGAGTGACCTGCTGTCCGGTATCGGGTTGGGAAAGATATCGGCGGATATTGCCGGTTTGGCAGCGGCCCGTTCCCCTGAAACCGGCGTGTAACCGGGCGGGGCAGGCATTGCTGCCGCGCCGCGCGTGGCGGCACCCGCCGATGGCGCTGTGGTCGATGACGCGGTGGCCGCGCGGCGGCTTGCGAATGTAGTGGGTACAGGTGCGGGTTCTTCAGGTTCTTCTGCCTCTGGGGCTTCTTGAACGACCTCCGCCACAGGTTGCTGCGTCTCGGCTGGCTTAGCCTCTAGCTCCACCTCTGCCGCCGGCTCAGCTTCCTCTGGCGGGGCCGCTGGTGAGGTCTCTGCCTCATCTTCATCCTCGGCCTGAGGATCGGACGCCTCCGCAACAGGCTCCGGCGTTTCTTCATCCTCGACAGGTATCGCGCCCGGACCAAGGACCACGACGGCATCCTCGTCCGGCTCTACCGTATCTCCGGGCTCAAGCAGGGTTTCAGCCGCCTGCGTTTGACCAAAAAACGGCTCGCCCTGAAACACATCGCTGTCAGGCTGCGCGACAAAGCTTACGGGATGGAAACGGTGCGACGTTGCAAAGGCTTCAGCCTCGGCCAGGGTTTCGCGCGCAACGGCGGCAATATGTGTCTGCGCGCCGTCACTGCTGATATCAAATGCCAGATCTTCGACGGCATAAGGGGTTGCCCCTTCCAGCGCGTGGCGGGCTTCGGACAGGCGGTCTGCGTCGGAAAGATCAGGCGTCTCAAGCGTCATATACTTGATCTGATCGTTGGGGATCAGCACCTTTGTCCGAACACCGCCGGGTTCCAGTGCCGCTGCCGTTTTGCGTAGCATGGCCAGTTCGGCGGGCATGTCCTCGGCGTCAAAAGGCACATTGCCAATGCTGTGCCAGCCCCCGGCGGAGCGGTGCAATAGCCTGATGCCTTCGACGGACAGGGACAGTGCAAAATTTGGCTTCATATCGACGCTTTTTGACCGGGCGGTTGTGAGAGAAGTTTTAGCATGTACACGCTCATTAAAACAGAGCGCCTGAACTTCACCAAGATTATAGCAGTAGTTTGCCTATGGAAAGGGCCGCGGGGCGACGGGGCTTGCGGTATAGGCATTGGACCGCCAAACATTGGCGAGGATGAACTTATCAAACCAAAGGTTGAAATAATGCGAATTTTGCAATGGGTTGCTGTGATGTGGATCGCGTTGGCGACAGGTGCTGTGGCTCAAGACGGTGCGCGGGGAATCAGTGTTACCGGTGAGGGGGTCGTATCAATGGCCCCTGACATGGCGACAATCCGGCTGGGCGTATCGGAACGCGCGGCGACCGCATCTGACGCCATGCGTCAAACGTCGGAAAAGGTGCGGGGCATCTTGGATCAGTTGGACAGCATTCAGGTGGCGGGTTTGGATCGTCAGACCAGTGGCCTGTACCTGCGCCCCGTCTATGACAATCGCCCCCGCGAGGATAACGGCCCGGCCCAAGTGGCGGCCTATGAGGCGGGGAACACGGTCAGCATCACCGTGCGCGACCTGAGCAAGCTGGGCGCGCTGCTGGATGCCGTGGTGGCCGAAGGGGCGAATAACTTCAACGGTCTGGAGTTCGGGCTGCAAGATAATGCCAATGCGTTGATCGAGGCGCGTAAAGGTGCGGTCGCCGATGCGATGGCGCGCGCCAATCAGCTTGCCGATGCGGCGGGGGTAAAGTTGGGGGATGTCCTGCAAATGTCGGAATCCAGCCAAGGATACATGCCGATGGAAATGAAGGCGTCGCAGATGCGCAGCATGGACGTGCCAATCGAGTCAGGCGAGGTCAGCGTGCGCGCGCAGGTGAATATGCAATTCGCCATCGCGCAAGACTAGACGCGCGATAAACATCTTTGAAAATGCAAAAGCGCCCGAAAGACGATGGTCCTTCGGGCGCTTTTTATTGTCAGTATCGCTAAATCAGCTGGTGGCTTTGGCCAGCGCCTGATCCAGATCCGCGATCAAATCATTCGCATCTTCCGTCCCGATGGACACACGCACAACATTTGCGCCGGCGCCTGCGGCCTCTTGCTGTTCCGCGCTAAGCTGGCGGTGCGTGGTCGAAGCCGAGTGGATGATCAGTGATCGTGTGTCGCCCAAGTTGGCGACGTGGCTAAAGATTTCCAGGGCGTTCACCAGTTTGACGCAAGCGTCATAGCCACCCTTGACCGCGAAGGTGAACAAACCACCAGCACCCTTGGGGCACACGGTTTTGACGCGTTCAAAATACGGCGAGGATTCGAGGCCAGCATAGGTCACGTAATCGACGCGGTCGTCATTCTCGAGCCATTGCGCGATTTTCATGGCGTTCTCGACGTGACGCTCCATCCGCAGGGACAGGGTTTCGGTGCCCATCAACGTGTAATGCGCGGCTTGGGGGTTCATGGTCATACCCAGATCGCGCAGACCGATGGCAATGCCGTGGAAGGTAAAGGCAAGCGGGCCAAAGGTCTCGTGGAACTTGAGGCCGTGATACGCAGGCTCTGGCTGGCTAAGCGACGGGAATTTGTCATTCGCGGACCAGTCGAACTTGCCGGAATCCACGATACAGCCGCCGGTGACAGTGCCGTTGCCGGTCAGGTATTTGGTGGTGGAATGCACGACCAGCGTCGCGCCATGTTCAATGGGGCGGCACAGGTACGGTGTGGCAGTGGTGTTATCGATGATCAGCGGGATACCGGCAGCATCGGCCACATCCGCGATGGAACGTACATCCATGATATAGCCACCGGGGTTTGCAATCGCCTCGCCAAAGATGGCGCGGGTGTCGTCATCAACGGCAGCTTTAACCGCGTCGACATCATCGAAATCAACAAATTTGCAGGACCAGCCGAAACGTTTGATGGTTTGGCTGAACTGGGTGACCGTGCCGCCGTACAGACGGGTCGAGGCGATGATGTTCTTGCCGGGGCCCATCAACGGGAACAGCGCCATGATCTGCGCCGCGTGACCGGAAGAGCAACAAACAGCGCCGACGCCACCCTCAAGCGTGGCAATGCGTTCTTGCAGCACGGCAACGGTTGGGTTGGTCAGGCGCGAATAGATAAACCCGACTTCTTGCAGGTTGAACAATGCGGCCGCATGATCGGCGTCGCGGAACACATAAGCGGTGGTTTGGTAGATCGGCGTCTGGCGCGCGCCAGTGGCTGGATCAGGCTTGGCCCCTGCGTGAATTTGCAGCGTGTCAAAGCCGTATGTTGGGCCGTCAGTCATGGTCATCCTCCCGTGGATTGTTTGAGAAAGAGATATTGGAATGGGCATTGCGGTACAAGTGATTGTGCAGCGGTCGCGGGGGGAGACGGAATTTTCAAAAAATGCCGACCCGGAAAATTCGAATTTTCCGCCGCCCGATGTGGGTCTAGCGCATCCAATAGCCGTTGGATTTTAGACGGTTCCGGATCGCTTGTTCTTTGCGGGGCAAATTATCCTGGTCAAACAGCGCCCGCGCTTTCCGACCGCGCCCTTGATAGATCATCCGTTTGATCGGGTCGTGGCCCTTGAGGACCTTCTTTAACTTGTTCGGGGCCGCGACCGTTTCCAGAACATCAACCGCGCTTTGGCTTTCGCGCGCATAAAGCAGGGGCAGGAACCTGTAGTGACAGCTTACGCTGCCATCTAGCAGGCCCTCTGGCAGGGTGTCGCGTCCGCCGCCCAATGCGTGGATGACCAGTGGCAAGGCGACTTGGTCCAGCCACGGGTCAAAGCTTTGTGCGCAAAGCTCCTCCGGCGGCGTGTCGCGGATCGCCAGCGCATATTCCAAAAACTTGGCACCGAATTCATGCGGGCAACGGTAAAAGAAAAAACCTGCGTTGAAATAGAGGTATCTTTGCCAGTATTCGTCCGGCTGGCTGAGATCGAGGCTGCTTTCGAAATCAAGATCAAACATGTCATACAGCGATTTCCACAGCCCGGTATATTGTGGCCCGTATAGCTGGGGCACAGGCCACGTGTTGGTGCGGCGCAGCGATGCGGTCGGGCGGTCAAAATCGAACGGAACTTGGGTGATGTCGCCCGTGATCAGCGTATCGGTGTCGAAAAAGACAAAGGGTTCGCCTTTGGGCAGGGCGCTCAGCATCTCGATCTTGTTGCCATAGGGATAGGATGCACCGAAATGTTCCGAGTGAAACGGGATAATCTCGGCACCCAAATCGGTTAGAGCGGTACGAATTTCATCGCTTTTGATATTGGGGTCGTTTGGCCATTGGTGCCCGGGCTGCGGTTCGGCCACCAAAAGGCGTCCGCGAAAATCGGGGCTGCTGTGGCGCAGGGACGCGGCAAACAGCAATGCCTCGTATGCCAGACGGCCCTGTTGCCCGACGACGACAATATTAAAGTCCTGCGATGGGGCGGGGGGATTGGTCAACGCGCTGCCTCTTGCCATTTTGTCGAACTATAGGGGCAAAGGGCGTTTCGCAAAAGATGCCAAATAAATGCGGCGGTTACACTACCCCCAAGGGCGGGGTTTGACCCAATCGGACATCTGATGTGAAAGTGGTGGGCGACCCTGGAATCGAACCAGGCGTGCGTCTCCGCGAGGGAGTTACAGTCCCCTGCCACACCTTGCGGCCTGTCGCCCACTTTCAGCCAGTGCATTGCACCGGATGTGAAGGCGTGATTACAAGCGGTCCTGATAGGCGTCAAGGCGAAAACCTAGGCGAAAGGCAGGGAAATGATCCTTGCAGCATATGATAGAGGGTCTGGGCATGAAAAAACCGAAGTGGGTCGTGCAAAAAGAGCAAGATAAAAAGGTCGAGGCGAACCAAACCGTGTGGTTATTCGGCTTGCACGCTGTGCGTGACGCGCTGGAGAATCCCAAACGCGAGAAGCTAAAGCTGATGGTCACGCCAAATGCGCAGATCAAGCTGGAAGAGGCGATCGCAAAAGCGGGAATCGAGCCAGAGGTCGTGGACCCGCGCAAATTCCGCCCGCCGCTTGATCAAGGGTCGGTGCATCAGGGCGCTGTGCTAGAGGTCAAGCCGCTGGCATGGGGATCGTTGGCCGAGGTTTGCATCGGGGCAGAGGCACCGCGTGTGTTATTGCTCGACCGCGTGACCGATCCGCATAACGTTGGGGCAATCTTGCGCTCGGCCGAGGTTTTGGGCGCGTCCGCCGTGATTGGCATGCGCCATCACGCTGCCCCTGAAACCGGATCGCTGGCGAAATCGGCCAGCGGCGCGTTGGAGCGTCAGCCCTATCTGCGGGTGCGTAACTTGGCGGATTCGATCAAAGAGCTTCAGAATATGGGGTATTTGGTGCTTGGGCTGGATGGTGAGGCCGATATGACGGTCGAGGCCGCACTGGAGGGAAAGCGGGATCGCCCCGTTGCACTGGTGCTGGGGGCCGAGGGGCCGGGGTTGCGTGAAAAGACCAAAGAAACGGTGGATATGCTGGTGCGGATTGACGCAGATGGCGGATTTGGCTCGCTCAATGTCTCGAACGCGGCGGCAATCGCCCTATATGCGTCTCGTCCGCACGGGTAAATCCGGCGCTAGGGGAAAGACGCAATGGCCTATCCAACAAAGATCGCAACCTGCTGTTTTTGCGGCAGCAAAGCGGCTTTGACGCTGGATGTGGGCCGCCACGAACTGTCCTGCGCGCAATGTGGCGCGCCGCTGCATGATTTAAAGCAAATTCCGGCGCCCAAGGCGAAAACCACGGGCGTCGGTGTGCCGCCAGCCTTGCGGCGGTTCCCGGCCGCTAAACCTGTCAAACGGGCATCCAAACCGAAGGTGAAGCATTCGAAACGCCGTAAATCTTGGCTGAAAGAACTTGCCAGCGAGGTTTTTGACGTTGTCGAAGACATTTTCGACTGAGGCGATGTCTCGGGCATTGGGCGGTATTCTGCCCAAATCTTTAGGTTTTATTCACGGATTTGTTAGACGGTCTTTGAATAGCGCAAAGAGTTCTTACTTCATGTGTAAGGCGGCGGGTATGGAACACCCGTCGATCTGTAACTGTCCCTCGTTCCATACCTTAGCGCCCTCGGACCTTTGTCTGACGGGCGCTCTTTTTTTTCGCCCGAATCGGTGTAGATGTAGGCGATGATATATTCAGATGCCCTTTTGAAAGATGTGCTGACCCGGACCAAGCGTGTTGCGGTTGTCGGCGTGTCGATGAACCCGGTGCGCCCCAGCTATTTTGTGGCGCGTTATCTATCGCTTAAGGGGTTCGAGGTGATTCCCGTGAACCCCGGCCACGCGGGCGAGACATTGTTCGGTGCCAAGGTTGTCGCAAAGCTGTCGGACATCGAGGGTGATGTGGATATGGTCGATATTTTCCGCCGCTCGGAAGCTGTGCCGGAGATCGTCGAAGAGGCGTTGGCGAGCTTTCCCAAGTTACAGACGATCTGGATGCAAATTGGTGTGGAACATGCGGAGGCTGCGGCCTTGGCAGAGGCGCGCGGTGTCACGGTGATCCAGAACCGCTGTCCGAAGATTGAGTATCAGCGTCTGTTTTCCGAGTTGCGCATGGGCGGTTTTGCGACGGGGATGATCTCGAGCAAGCTGTAATAGAGTCATAGTGCCTGCGGCGGCGGGGAAGGGGGGCTGGCCCCCCAAGCCGATATATCGGCTTTCCCCCCAGGATATTTAAGAGCCAGAGAAGCCTAGCGGGATGCTTTTTCAGCGATACCGCTTTGGTTTTGGCGGCGCGCGAGTTCATCCAACACATCTGTGAGCGGCACATCGCGTGATGCGAGCATGACCAGCAGGTGGTAAAGCACATCGGCGGCCTCAGATGTGAGCGCCTTTTTGTCGTCCTTCACGGCTTCGATAATGGCTTCTATTGCCTCTTCCCCGAATTTTTCGGCACATTTTTCCGGGCCTTTGGCCAGAAGCTGCGCTGTCCAACTGCTTGACGGGTCGGCGGTTTTGCGGGCGCTGATGGTGGCGTAAAGGTCATCTAGGGTCATGTCAGCCTCATCGGGATGCCGGCGGCGGCCATATGCTGTTTGGCTTGCGCGACCGTATATTCGCCAAAGTGAAAGATCGAGGCGGCAAGCACGGCAGAGGCACCGCCTTTGGTGACGCCGTCAACGAGGTGATCGAGATTGCCAACGCCGCCCGAGGCAATAACCGGCACGCTGACCGCGTCAGAGATGGCGCGGGTCAGGGGGAGATTGAAGCCTTGTTTGGTGCCGTCGCGGTCCATCGAGGTGAGCAGAATTTCACCCGCACCTTTGGCCGTGACGAGCTTGGCAAATTCCACGGCGTCGATGCCGGTGGGTTTGCGGCCACCATGGGTGAATATTTCCCATTTGCCGGGGCTAACGGTTTTTGCATCGATGGCGCAGACGATGCATTGGCTGCCGAATTGATCGGCGGCCCGTGCGATGACATCAGGATCTGCAACGGCGGCGGAGTTAAAGCTGACCTTGTCGGCACCGGCCAGAAGCAAGGCGCGCACATCTGCCACCGTCCGCACACCGCCGCCCACGGTTAGGGGGATGTAGCAATGTTCAGCGGTGCGGGTCACCAGATCAAACATGGTGCCGCGGTTTTCATGGGTGGCATGAATGTCGAGAAAACACAGTTCGTCCGCGCCGGCAGCATCATAGGCGATGGCCGCATCAACGGGATCGCCCGCATCGCGCAGGCCAACGAAATTCACGCCTTTGACCACACGGCCATCGGCGACATCAAGGCAGGGGATGATACGGGTTTTAAGCATGGGTATTCTTTAGATGGCGCATGTGCAGGTGGCAAGCGGCTGGAGGGCTGTCTGCCCTCCAGACCTCCCGAGGATTTTTAGCCATTTGGAACATCAGGCGAGCGCTTTGAGGGCTTCTTGGAGATCGATAGCACCGTCGTAGAGGGCACGGCCCGAGATGGCACCGGAGATGACGTTGGTGGCTTTGAGTGCTTTGAGGTCATCAAGGGAGCTGACGCCGCCGGAGGCGATGACCGGGATATTGACCGCGCGGGCAAGATCGGCTGTGGCATCGATGTTGGGGCCGCCCATGGCCCCGTCGCGCAGGATATCAGTGTAGATGATCGCCGCGACGCCTGCATCTTCAAAGGATTTTGCCAGATCGGTGACCATCACATCGGTCTCTTCTGCCCAGCCTTTGGTTGCGACGCGGCCATTGCGGGCGTCGATACCAACGGCAACTTTGCCGGGGAAGGCACGGGCGGCTTCGCGGACCAGATCGGGGTTTTCAACGGCAACGGTGCCAAGGATGACGCGGGCCAGCCCCTTGTCGAGCCAGGCCTCGATCGTGGCCATGTCGCGGATGCCGCCGCCAAGTTGGGCGGGGACATTGCAAGATTTCAAGATCGCCTCGACCGGGGCGGCGTTGACGGGGGTGCCTGCAAATGCGCCGTTAAGGTCCACCAGGTGCAGCCAAGTGCAGCCAGCATCAACAAAAGCGCGGGCTTGGGCTGCGGGGTCGTCGTTGAAAACCGTGGATTTTTCCATGTCGCCATGCACAAGGCGCACGGCTTGGCCGTCTTTGAGGTCGATTGCGGGGTAAAGGATCATATGGCTCGCCTTGGGTTGCGGGTGTTGAAGGTGAAATCGCATGATGGGCGTAAATGTGCAACGCAGCAGGTGCGGCCCTTACGTCAACCTTGCCTGAAGAGACAAATATGCGCCAGACTATCCGCGTATCGGGAGGATATATCATGAAAAGACTGATTTTGGCAGCGGCACTAAGTGTCATGGCAGCAGGCGCTGCGATGGCGGCGGATCCTGCTGTTGGCGTTTGGAAGACACAACCGGATGACGGGGCCTATGCGCATGTGAAAATGACACCATGCGGCGCAGAAATTTGCGGCACGATGATGCGTACGTTTAACGACGATGGCGAATATAAGTCGCCTAACCTTGGTAAACAGTTGGTCATCGGCATGGCACCGGATGGCAAGGGCAATTATGCGGGCAAGGTCTGGCGGCCCTCGAACGATAAAATCTATATCGGCAAGATGACCGTTGCGGGCGATAACCTAAAGCTGTCCGGTTGCATTGCGGGCGGTTTGCTGTGCTCAAAACAAAACTGGAGCCGGCTTAAGTAAGCTGGGGTGCCGTATGGCGCACCCGGCCCCGGATAGCGGGCCGGTGCGTGAAACTTATGGTCGCCACTTCAAGAAGTTGGCGATCATACGCAGGCCGGTGGTTTGGCTTTTCTCTGGGTGGAACTGCATGCCCAACATGGTGTCACGGCCAATCACGGCGGTAACATCGCCTGCATAATCGACATGGGCCAGACGCTCGGCAGGGTTGGTCACGACCATATGATAGCTGTGCACAAAATACGTGTGATCACCGGTGTTTATACCGTCGAATACCGGGTGCGGATGGTCGATGATCAGATCATTCCAGCCCATATGGGGCACCTTTAGCGTGGGGTCAGCTGGGGTGATCTTGGTTACTTCGCCCTCGATCCAGCCCAACCCTTGGGTATCTTCGTATTCGCGGCCCCAAGAGGCCATCAACTGCATGCCCACGCAAATGCCCAAGAAGGGGCGGCCTTTGACCTCGACCGCCTCGACCATGGCGGCGTAAATCCCGCTGTGCCCCTTGAGGGATGCCATGCACGCCGGGAACGCCCCGTCGCCGGGCAGCACAAGGCGATCGGCGCGGGCAACCACGTCGGCGTCGGCCGTGACGACAACATCGCCTGCGTCGCCTTCGCGGGCCATGCGTTCAAACGCCTTGTGGGCGGAGTGCAGATTGCCGGATTCGTAGTCAATAATCGCGGTTAACATGCCCTACAGCGCGCCTTTGGTGGACGGGATATCGCCTGCCTTGCGGGTGTCGACCTCGACTGCTTCGCGCAGCGCACGGGCCACGGATTTGAACGCCGCCTCGGCAATGTGGTGGCTGTTAAGGCCGTGCAGCATGTCCACGTGCAGGGTGATGCCGCCATGGGTGGACAGCGCCTGAAAGAACTCGCGCACCAGTTCGGTGTCAAAGCTCCCGATCTTGGCCGAGGGCAAAGCCACGTTCCAAATCAGAAAGGGGCGGGCAGACAGATCGAGGGCTGTGCGCACCAATGCATCATCCATGGGCAGCAGGCATGCGCCATACCGGCGGATGCCACGTTTGTCGCCCAAGGCCTGGGTCAGCGCCTGACCGATTGCAATGCCCACGTCCTCGACAGTGTGGTGGTCATCAACATGCAGGTCGCCCTTGGCGGTGATCTTCATATCAATCAGCGAGTGCCGCGCCAATTGATCCAGCATGTGGTCAAAGAAACCTACGCCAGTGTTGTTGTCATAGGCCCCGCTGCCATCAAGGTTGATCTCGACAACGATCTGGGTTTCGGCAGTGGAACGGCTGATGGTGGCTTGACGCATTGGGAATTCTCCGGCTGTTGTTGCCCTTATAGCAGTGCGCGCGGCCACGCCAAGGCCTGCAAAACGGATTTGCGTCTCATAGGGGATTGCAGCCCATACCCTGCTATGACAGCGTGTTAGCATCGCAATCAGCCGAAGGCCTTTTCATGTCCACCTGCGTCTTTATCCAGATACGGTGCCGCCCTGGCACAACTTACCGCGTTGCCGAAGAAATCGCCCTGCGCGAAATCCATTCAGAGCTGTATTCCACATCTGGCGATTTTGACCTGCTGATGAAGCTGTATATTCCCAAACGTGAAGATGTCGGCGTCTATATCAACGATCATTTGCTGGATATCGACGGGATCGAGCGGTCTTTGACGACGATGACCTTCAAAGTATTTTGAAAACGTTAATCGCCCTGTGTGTGGCGCTGTTATGTGCCACCCCCACCTTTGCTGCCCGCACCTATGAGGGCGAGGAAGCCGCGGCTTTGCGCTGTGCCAATATGCTGGCCTATACGGCGGTGACGTTGGCGCGTGCGGATATGATCGACGAGGATCAAAAGAACGTCATGCTTAGCATTACCGTTCTGATCCTCGAACGTCATGTCACTGGTACGCGGGCCGAAAAGAAGGCCGCAATGGGCATCGTGCGCGACCGGCGCGACATCGACGCCACGCTAGAAGATTACCGCCTGAATGCGGCCAAATGTTTGGTCCAGTTTCCGATTAATTAGACTTCACGGCGACGGATGCCTTGTTCGACGCGCGCATTTCCGCGCGGCAGATCGCGCGGGTAAAGGTGTTTTTCACACGCTGTGTCCGGTTCGCGTTTGGTACAATCGGGGTGCCGACCGACACTGTGATCGCGATGTGATCATCCGCTTTCAAGCCATACGACGTCTCTTCAATACTGCGCTGGATTTCAGTTTCCAGCACCTCCCAATCGGGAAGCTCAGTCTCGCGGTTGATGCAAATGAATTGCCCGTTGCCCACGTAAGACATCAGCAGATGCTGACTTTCGACGACGCTGTAAATGCTTTCACCCAGATCAGACAAAAGCTTCGCAAAATCGGCCGAGGTCGTGGTCTCATACACTTGTTCTGCGGAATCGAGCGACACGCAAAACACTTTGCATCCGTTCAAGGTTTTGCGGTCAAGTTGTGTAAGGTAGTTGCCAAGCGAAAAGGATAGGATCAGCCGGTCCACATTGGAGAAATACAGCTTTTCAGCCAGGTCAAAGGGATGCGTGCCAATCGGATTTTCATCAGAAATATCAAGCGCGTCGATGGTGACCACAGTTTTCGCAGCTTCGCTAAGCCGTTCTGCAACGCGAATACGGTTATAGACGTCTTTCAGGTTAAACGGCTTCGAGATGTAGTCGTTCGCGCGCGCGGCAAAAGCGCTTTCGATCGAAACGGCATCGGTGCGGGCGGTAAGCATCAAGATCGGGGTCATGTCGTGACCGGGCAGGGCGCGGATGCGGCGGCACAGCTCGATCCCGTCCATCTCGGGCATATCAACATCCAAAACAAAGCAATCAAACGGCTGCTTTTCAGATGCGATCAGTTCCAAGGCCTCAGGCCCGCCAACGGCCGTGTGGATATCCGTTAGGTCGGCCAGCTCAAAAATCTCGGGGAACAATTCAAGAATGAATGGATCATCGTCTACCACTAGAATTTTCATGACTTGCCTCGTCCTTGATTTATCGCTTTTGCATCGAATTTGACACATGTGTAACTGGGTAGTGCCGACGCTAGGTTTCAATCTAGGCAAGAATATGACAAAGGCCTGTTTTCTTACTGTTTTATAAGGCTGCTGCCGCCACGTAACCGGCCAAAGAAACATTCGTGCCCTACACATAGTGCGTTATTTAACGAGGCCAAGAACGGGCGCGTTTTTCCGCCGATTGGTTCAGGGCATAGGGTGGCGGGCGGTTGCACGAACCGAAATTTGCGAGGCAGTGCACGGTGCATTTAGGTCCGCTGTACGGTGTCAATTTCACGGAACACCTATGGCCCGGCTGTGGGAAGGGGGCGTTTCTGCGTCGAAAATATCTGTCGCTGAAAACACAAAGGCCGCCCGAAGGCGGCCTTGTTTTTATCTGCTGGGGTTGCAGAAACCAGTTGGAGCGGGCGAGGCGATTCGAACGCCCGACCCTAACCTTGGCAAGGTTATGCTCTACCCCTGAGCTACGCCCGCATCCTCTGGTAGGGCGTGAGATACCCATAGGGCGCTGTGTCTGCAAGAGGGAAATCAGCTTTGAATGCACTTTTTTCAAAGTTTTTTTCAGCGGCGGTTTTTGGGGCCTGTTAAAGCAGTGCGTGGCCCAAAAGCCCCAGGGCCGCGAAGGTGATCATGGTAATGTTCATCGCCATCCCGAGCTGACGCAGAATGATTTTCTGCGGGGTGGAGGCAAAACCAATGGCATGCAGCGCACGCCCCGCCACCAACAAGACGCCCAGCACATGCAGGGCCAGTGAGGGTGCACCTGCCAGTTCGCTAAGCATCAAGAGGATCAATGCCAACGGCGCATATTCGGCGCAGTTTGCTTGGGCGCGCATCCGTTTCAGCAAGTTCTTGTCGCCGCTATCGCCAAGCGAAATGATGTTGGCACGACGATAGATGATAACGCGGATGCTGAGGGTCAGAAAAATCAAAGCGGTTAATGCCGCGTAGATTGATGTGATGTGTAAGGGCATAAAAGATGTCCATTCGGGTCAGGTTCAAATGGTACTTTAGGGCAAAAATCGGTTTGCAAAAGCGTTTGCTGTTTTAGGCGTCCGGGCAGGGCCTGCATTCGGGTGAAGCTTGGGCATGAAAAAGGGGCCCCAACCGCCGTTGGAGCCCCTTGTATTTTACGGCCTAACCTTAGTGGCTTGGCTGCTTGTCCCATTCTTCCTGCTTTGGCAGGGTTTCGAAAGTGTGCTCTGGGGGTGGGCTTGGCAAAGTCCACTCAAGAGTATCTGCATATTCGTTCCATGGGTTCGCAGCCGTGCTCCGTGCGCCTCGGGTCAATGTGTACAAGATGACGCCGAAGAAGAAGATGAAGGATGCAAAGCTGAGGAACGCGCCGATCGAGGACCACAGGTTCCAGTAGGCAAATGCCTCTGGGTAGTCGATGTAGCGACGTGGCATGCCCTGACGGCCCAAGAAGTGCTGTGGGAAGAAGGTCAGGTTTGCACCGATGAACATCGCCCAGAAGTGCAGCTTGCCCGCCCATTCAGGGTACATGCGGCCCGACATCTTGGGCAGGTAAAAGTAGATACCTGCAAAGATCGCGAATACAGCACCCAGCGACATCACATAGTGGAAGTGCGCAACCACATAGTAGGTGTCATGGTAGTAGCGGTCGACAGCCGCTTGGGACAGAACGATCCCTGTAACCCCACCAACGGTGAAGAGAAACAGGAAGCCGAAGGCCCAAAGCATTGGCGTCTTGAATTCAATGGAACCGCCCCACATGGTGGCAATCCAGCTGAAGACTTTGACGCCTGTCGGCACCGCGATGACCATGGTCGCAAGCATGAAATATGCTTGTTGGTTCAGGGTCAGACCGACTGTGTACATGTGGTGCGCCCACACAACAAAGCCCAACGCGCCGATGGCGATGATCGCCCAAACCATTGGCAGGTAGCCAAAGATCGGTTTGCGGCTGAACGTCGCAATGACGTGGCTGATAATACCAAAGCCAGGCAGAATGATAATGTACACTTCGGGGTGACCGAAGAACCACAAGATGTGCTGGTACAGTACCGGATCACCGCCGCCTGCTGGGTCAAAGAACGCAAAGCCAAAGTTACGGTCCATCAGCAGCATGGTGATCGCGCCAGCCAAAACGGGCAGGGACAGCAAGATCAGCCAGCTGGTGACAAAGATCGACCAGCTGAACAATGGCACCTTGAACAGGGTCATGCCGGGGGCACGCATGTTCAGGAATGTGGTGATCATGTTGATCGCACCAAGGATCGAGGACGCGCCGGATACGTGAACCGCGAAGATCGCGAAATCCATCGACATCCCACCCTCGCGGACGGACAGCGGTGGATACAGAACCCAGCCAACGCCGGACCCCAGTTGGCCGTTGCCGCCCGGTGTCAGAACCGAACAGATTGCCAGCGTTGTACCGCCAACATACAGCCAGAAAGACAGGTTGTTCATACGGGGGAACGCCATGTCAGGCGCGCCGATTTGCAGCGGCATGAAGTAGTTACCAAAGCCGCCGAAAAGGGCGGGGATAACCACAAAGAACATCATCAGGATGCCGTGACCGGTGATCAAAACGTTCCAGAGATGGCCGTTTGGCGTACATGTTGCCGAACTATCAGCAATAAAACGCGCACCTTCCATACACATGTACTGAACACCTGGGTGCATCAGCTCTAGTCGCATATAGATGGTAAAACAGACAGAAACAAAGCCAACGAGGGCTGAGACGATCAGATATAGAATACCGATGTCTTTGTGGTTCGTGGACATAAACCAGCGTGTGAAAAATCCACGCTCGTCGTGATGGTCTTGCCCGTGAATGGCTGCGTCGGCCATGCGGTGCCTCCTGAGATTGGTTGGTCAACCCACGCCCCGACAGGGAACGCGCGCTGGATTATCATTCGTTTTAGTGCGCCTTGCCCAAAGGGGCAATGGCCCCCATTGCCGCAGGGGCGGTATTTTCTCAAAAAAGCAAGCGCGTGGCAGGTAGGCCGGTTTTGGAAATCGAGGCTGTTTTAACTGTGTTTTTCGGACCTTTCATCTGACAAGTAAGATGAAAGAAGTGAAACATATGTAAATTTCGGAATATCTTTTCCTCAAAAAGACGCTGCGAGCGCTATTTTATGCGGTACGTGCTTGGCAACTTCGTGGGGAATGACCGGGGGTGGTCAGATATCGCTCGGGGAGCAGATTCCGCGAATCGAAAGCCCTATCGTTGCGTTTCGAAAACTGTCTCGAACGCCGCGCGCAATGCAACGTCGAGTGTATCCATCGTAACGGGCAACCCAAGATCAACCAGCGACGTGACCCCATGGCCGCTGATCCCGCAGGGCACGATGCCGTCAAAGTGGCTCAGGTCGGGATCAACGTTGATGCTGATGCCGTGAAAGCTGACCCATTTACGCAATCGTATGCCGATGGCCGCGATTTTGTCTTCTGCTGTATTACCATTCGCCATCAGGGGCTTGTCAGGTCGTTCGACCCAGACGCCAACCCGACCTTCGCGTATTTCGCCGGTGACATTAAAGCTGTCGAGGGTGGCGATCACCCAGGCCTCAAGCTCTTGTACAAAGCGGCGCACGTCGCGGCCCCGTTTGCCCACGTCCAACATGACATAGACAACTCGCTGGCCCAGCCCGTGATAGGTATATTGCCCGCCGCGGCGGGTATCATAGACAGGAAATCGGTCAGGGTCAGTCAGATCATCGATTTTGGCCGAGGTGCCTGCGGTATAAAGCGCCGGATGTTCCACCAGCCAAATGCATTCATCAGCCGTGCCCGCCGCTATCTGGGTTGCACGGTCTTCCATCCACGCCTCGGCGGTTCTGAAATCGGTCAAGCCATCAGAGATGATCCATTCCACCATTTTCAGCTGCTTTGCGCCCCGCTTTCTATTTGCATGATTAGGCGGCTGTCTTTTCCGCCATGATTTGCTGGATGACTTGGCCGTAGTTCTCTGCGCCTTGTGCGCCGGTTACCAGATATTTGCCTTCGAACACCATCGCAGGCACGCCAGTGATTCCCTGACCCGTCCACGTGCCTTCAAGCTCGCGCACCGCATCTGCGTGGCTGCCGCTTTCCAAAACCTCGACGGCCTTCGCACGGTCAAGGCCAACGTCTTCGGCTACATCAACCAGAACGCCCTGATCAGACACATCACGCCCTTGTGTGAAATGCGCCTTGAACAGCGCCAGCTTTAACGGGTGCTGAAGGTTGTGTTCCTGGGCCCAGTGCAAAAGCTGATGCGCGGCAAAGCTGTTCACCATGCGGCTGTCGGGGGTAAAGTTGAAATCAATACCCAACCCTTCGCCAATTTGCACCAGATGCGCGCGGTTCTGTGCTGACTGCTCGGCGCTCGCGCCGTATTTTTCCATAATATGCTCGGCCGTGTTCTGACCTTCAGGTGGCATTTGGGGGTTCAGCTCGAACGGATGCCAACGGATGAAAGCACCCACACCGGTTTGCGCAAGGGCCTGCTCCAACTGGCGATACCCGACAATGCACCAAGGGCACATCACATCAGATACGATGTCGATTTGCAGGGCAGGGGCGGTTTGTGGGGGCACATCATTGGGCACGGGGGATCACCTGTTTTAATTTCTTGCCCCTAAAGTCAGGTTTTGCGCCCGTATTTCAAGGGGGGCGGCCAAATTTAGGCTGGGGTGCCTGCAGAAAATGCCGTTGTTCAAAATGATGAGGATTGCCTCTTCACAAGGGGATCATCTTTGTCTAAACGAGCGACACCATCCATGGCGTGCGGTCGTGGCGGAATGGTAGACGCGCAGCGTTGAGGTCGCTGTGGGGTAACACCCGTGAGAGTTCGAGTCTCTCCGACCGCACCAACTTATCAAGCCGTCGATTTAGACTGTTTGGGCTCCATGGTTGCCCTCTCGTAATGCTCCCCATTTTATCATCCGTATGCGTGCAGCAGATTTTGATGCGCACCGAAGCCGAATGCCACTTTGGAACTTTTCGCACTTCCTTGGGTTGTCCAACTAGGCAAGCTTTGGAGAGTGATGATGACCGAGAAGAAAAACGTTCCCCCCACAACAACCGATGCCGGTATCAGGGTGCAAAGTGATGAACACTCACTGACCGTTGGCCCCGACGGCCCGATTGTGTTGAATGATCACTATCTTTTGGAGCAGATGGCGAATTTTAACCGCGAACGTATTCCTGAGCGGCAACCCCATGCCAAAGGGTCCGGCGCGTTTGGGACCTTCGAGACGACGCAAGATGTGTCGCAATATACCAAAGCCAAGATTTTCCAGCCTGGTGCCAAATGCGACGTGGCAATGCGTTTTTCGACCGTTGCCGGTGAACGCGGCAGCCCGGACACATGGCGTGACCCGCGTGGTTTCTCCGTAAAAATGTACACCGAAGACGGCAATTTCGACATGGTCGGGAACAACACGCCGATCTTCTTTATCCGCGATCCGATGAAATTCCAGCACTTTATCCGCAGCCAAAAGCGCCGCGCGGATAACAACATGCGCGACCATGATATGCAGTGGGATTTCTGGACGCTGTCACCAGAAAGCGCGCATCAGGTAACCTATTTGATGGGCGATCGTGGCATTCCCAGAACGTGGCGCGAAATGAACGGCTATTCGAGCCACACCTATTCACTGATCAATGCCGAGGGCGAAAAGTTTTGGGTAAAGTTCCACTTTCACACCGATCAGGGCGACGGCAATGCGTATCTAAGCCAAGATGAAGCCGATAAAATGGCCGGCATGGATGGCGATTACCACCGCCGCGATCTGTTCGATTCTATCCACGAAGGTAATTACCCCAGCTGGACCCTCAAATGGCAGATCATGCCCTATGAGGATGCCAAGACCTATGACATCAACCCTTTTGATCTGACCAAAGTTTGGCCGCATGCCGATTATCCGCTGATCGAGGTTGGGAAACTGACGTTGAACCAGAACCCAACCGATTTTCACACCCAGATCGAACAGCTCGCGTTTGAGCCGAACAATATGGTGCCGGGCATTGGTCTGTCGCCAGATAAAATGCTGCTGGCGCGCGGCTTTTCCTATGCGGACGCGCACCGTGCCCGTTTGGGTGTGAACTACAAACAGATCCCGGTGAACACGCCGAAATCGCCTGTTCACAGCTACTCGAAAGATGGGGCAGGGCGGACTGTCCCCGTGACCGATCCAGTCTATGCGCCAAATTCCTATGGCGGTCCGGCAGCGCAGCCAGAGCCGGGCGGCGAGGCCGGCCTGTGGCATGCTGACGGCGATATGGTGCGCCAAGCCTATACGCTGCGTCCCAAGGACGACGATTGGACCCAAGCTGGCATTCTGGTGCGCGAAGTGATGGATGACGATGCGCGCGAGCGTCTGGTTGGCAACGCGGCGGGCCATCTGGCTGACGGCGTCAGCGAAAAGGTTCTGGTGCGGGCATTTGAATACTGGCGCAACATCGACAGCGAAATCGGTGACCGGATTGAAATCGCCGTTCGGGAAAAGATTGGCGGCGAATCCAAAGCCCCCGGTATGGCGTCAGCCAAAAGCATCAGCGGCTAAATTCGACCGCGTTGTAAAGCGAGAGAAAGCGGAGCCAGCAGGCTTCGCTTTTTCTTTTGCATTAAGGGTGTGAATGCACCTGCGTCTGGGTATTCTCGCGAAGCTGCGATGTTGCAAGCCAGCTGAAAAAGATCATGCCAGCGGCCGTACCAAGGCACAGCGGAAGCCCGCCAAGTTGGTAGGTGAGCCCGGACAGCATCGTGCCAGTCAAACGGCCTGCGGCATTGGCCATATAGTAAAAGCCCACATCCATCGTGACCCGTTTTGCATCGGTAAAGCTGAGGATCAAAAAGGAATGCAGAGCCGAGTTTACTGCGAATATCCCGCCAAACACCAAAAGCCCCAAGATGATCGTTACCGTCAGCGGGGTGGAGGGCGTGGGCGTGATCCAGACGATGGCGGCCAGTACGGCGGGGACCGCCATCAGCATGCCCACCCATATTCTGGCCTGCGCCAGAATTTCGGCCTCGTCGCGGGATGATGCGCGCAAGATGCGGGGGGCCCAGCCTTGGACAAAGCCATACAGGATCGTCCAGACTGCCATGAATGACCCGATCATAAAGAACGCGGCGCGGTTTCCGGCCTCGGACCCGTCAGACAACACCGCATAGAAATAGATCGGGATGCCGACGACGAACCACACATCGCGCGCGCCGAATAGAAAGAGCCGTGCCAAGCTCAGCCAGTTGATGTTGCGGTTCTTGGAAAACACGTCGGAAAACTTCGCGCCCCTGCGCCCGACGGGAAGGCCTCTTGGCATGCCAAGTACGACGCCGATCAGGATGACGAACAGGATCGCCGCCATTGCTTGGACCGCAGGCACAAAGCCAAGAACGGCCAACAGCGCCGCCCCCAGCAGAAAACCGAAGCCTTTCACGGCGTTCTTTGATCCGGTCAGCAACGCCACCCAGCGAAACAATCCGCCACCACCCGTCGGGGCAAGGATTTTCACCGCGCTTTTTGCGCTCATTTTGGCCAAATCTTTGGCGACGCCGGACATGCCCTGCACCAGCATGACAAAGGCAACGGACGCCGTGATGCCCCAAGCCGGATCAAGCTGCGCCAAGGCCAGCAATGCGACGACCTGCAACGCAAGCCCCGCATAAAGCGTTTTGGTCAGCCCGAACCGCGCGGCGATCCAGCCCGCCGACAGGTTGGTTACAACGCCTGCGACTTCATACAAGACAAACAGATAGGCCAGCTGCACCGGCGAGAAACCGAGCGTGTGAAAATGCAACAACACCAGCATGCGCAAGGCACCATCGGTCAGCATGAACGCCCAATAGGCTGCTGTTACGGTGATATATGCTGTGAAACCTGCCGGACGTGTCACAGCTTGCCACCCACCATCAGGGCCACGTCGACCAGCCGGTAAGCATAGCCATATTCATTGTCATACCACGCATAGATTTTCACCTGCGTGCCGTTTACCACCATGGTTGATGGCGCATCGATGATGCTACTGCGGGTATCGTTGGTGTAATCCGACGACACCAAGGGCCGCGTTTCATAGCCTAAGATGCCTTTCATCGGGCCATTGGCTGCGGCCTCGAACAAGGCGTTGACTTCCTCAACAGTGGTTTCACGGGCCATCTCGAATACGCAATCGGTGATGGAGGCATTCAGCAGCGGCACGCGCACGGCGTGGCCGTTCAGCTTTCCGGTCAGTTCGGGGTAGATCAATGTGATGGCTGTCGCAGATCCGGTCGTGGTCGGGATCAGGTTGGTCAAGGCCGACCGCGCGCGGCGCATATCCTTGGCGGGGCGGTCCACGATTGTTTGTGTGTTGGTCACATCATGGATCGTCGTGATCGACCCATGCTTGATGCCGATCCCCTCAAGCAGCACTTTGACCACCGGGGCCAGACAGTTCGTTGTACAACTGGCTGCAGTCACGATGTGATGGGCGTCTGGCTGATAGACATCGTCATTAACGCCATACACAATATTCGCGGTGGGGCCGTCTTTGACCGGTGCCGATACGATGACCTTTTTCACGCCTGCCGCAAAATACGGGGCCAGCTTGGCCTCGCTCTTGAACGCGCCGGTGCAGTCGATCACCACATCAACGCCGTCCAATGGAAGCTCTGACAGATTGCGGGTGCTGGTGACCGGAATGCGCGTGCCATCGATGCTGATCGAATTGGCATCGGCCTCGAATTTGGCAGGCCAGCGCCCGTGGACGGAATCAAACTCCAGCAGATGGGCGTGCATGGCCGGATCGCCCACGGCGTCATTGATAAACGCAATCTTGGCACCGCGTTCCAGCAGCGGGCGCAGGGCAAGTTTGCCGATCCGGCCTAGTCCGTTAAGTGCATAAGTTGTCATGATTTAGTCCCCTGTGGGTTTGGTTCTGCCGATGTCGTCGACGTGTTTTTGCAAGGCCGCGCGGTCCAGCGCTTCGAACGACAGCGAGGTGAAGGCGCTGATCCGGTTGTGCAGCGCGCCATAGGTTTGCTGAAAGGCCAGACGTTTTTCCGCATCGGTGCCTTGGGCCTTTACCGGGTCGGCCATGCCCCAATGCCCCGAAACGGGCTGCCCGGGCCAGGTTGAACATTCTTCGTTCGCGGCGTGGTCACAGACGGTAAAGACGAAATCCATTTTCGGCGCACCCGGCCTATGAAGTTCGCTGATATTCTTTGACCGAAGGGGGCTAATGTCATGGCCTTTGGTTTTCAGCATTTCCACGGCAAGCGGGTTCAGCGCGGATTGATGTTTGGTGCCTGCGGAATAGGCGTTGAATTTGTCGCCAGCCATGTCGCGCAGAATGGTTTCGGCGAAAATCGACCGGGCAGAGTTGCCCGTGCAAATGAACAGGACGTTATACTTCTTGTCAGACATGGGAGAGATGCTCTTGAGAAGATCAGAAAATTGAGGCGGGCAGACGTCGGCGCGCCCCCGACAGCAATCGAAAAACAGGTTCGAGACAACCTCTCGCGCCGCATCAAGGTTTACCGAGTACAAAAGCCGCGTGCCATCGCGCCGCTGAGAGATCATGCCAGCTTGGGTCAGGGCGGCAAGATAGACGGATGCCGTGCTGGACTTGAGGGATAGCGCTTGGGCGATTTCACCGGCGGGCAAGGCATCGGGGCAGCGCCGCATCAGCAAACGAAAGACTGCCATCCGTTGCGGATGACTAAGGATCGAGAGGCGGTTTATGAGCGCTGTTTCCATATTTCATGAATATTTAAAATATAGAACACGAGTCAATTGTTTTATGGGTTTGAAATGTGAATGTTTCATGACGGTTGGGGGGGGGGGCGTACCAAAGGCGAAACCGCCTGAGAGATACAGCAAGCCGACGAAAGGCCCCGATCATTCCAGAGCGGGGCCTTTGTTGTGGTTAGTCGTCGTTGCGGCTTTCCGCGATTGTTGGATAGAGCAGGTTGCGGAAAATCAGCCGCAGCGGCCCACGGTTTGCGGGGGACTGGATCATCAACAGTGCGATCATGTTTTCCTTGGGGTCGGTGTAATAGCCGGTGCCAGCAGCACCACCCCAATTGTAATCGCCAGCCGTTCCGAATGACGGGGCATTGCCATCGTCAAGACGCACCGCATAGCCAAGGCCGAATCCGTACCCCGCGCCGGGCAGATAGTATTTACCGGGTTTAATCCCCTTCAAGTGATCGGAGGTCATCAACTGCACCGTTTTGGGCGACAAAAGCCGCGTGCCGTTCAACTCGCCCCCGTTCAGCATCATCTGCGCGAACTTGGCGTAATCCTGCGCGGTGGACATCAAACCGCCGCCGCCCGATTGGTTGGGTTTACGCACGCGCGGATCGAACAGGGGGCTGCCGCCAAGCGTGCCTTGATCCGCAAAGGGTTCCGCGATGCGGTCAAAGTCAGCTTCGTCATCCACGTAGAACGCCGTATCGGTCATGCCCAAAGGATCGAAAATCCGCGCCTTCATAAAGTCTTCAAGGCTTTGCCCGGACACGACTTCGACCACGGCACCCAAGACATCCGTCGCACGGGAATATTCCCAAACGGTGCCGGGATCATGTTCCAACGGCAGGCTGGCCAGCAGGTTTGCCTGCTCGATCCCTGTGTTTTCCGCGCTGGCAACTTCGGCGGCTTTATATGCCTCGCGGGCGGGGCCGGCCCCGAAAAACCCATAGGTCAGGCCGGATGTGTGGCGCAGCAAGTCCTGCACCGTCATGGTACCCTTTGCGGGGCGCGTGACTGCATTGCCATCGGCGTCTTTTTCACCTGTCACCACAGTCATGTTCTTAAACGCGGGCAGGTAGGTCGCCACTGGCGCGTTCAGGATCAACCGGCCCTCTTCGACCAACATCATCGCGGCGACTGATGTGATGGGCTTGGTCATCGAATAAATGCGAAAAATGCTGTCTTCGGTCATGGCGTCCCCATCGGGGGTGCGCTTGCCCATGGCGGATAGATGCGCGACCTGACCATCACGGATCACCATAATCACCGCGCCCGGTGTCATGCCTTTGTCGATCAATGCGCCAAATGTTGCGTCCATCCGCGCCAGCCGTGCCGGGTCAAACCCCAGTTCTTTGGCATCACCCCGTGGCAAGTTTTGGGCCCAAGACCCCGTTACACTGGCCAGCACCGCAGCAATCGCAATTGCCCCGACCGACAGGCCTGATTTCAACCGTTTCATAATAACTCCTCCCAGATGTTATTGCCCGTTATGCGGACAGCATCAGGTTAGAAGGGGGGATTTACGGGTGGCAACCGCTGCAATGGCGATGACAGCGCCAAGATGTGTAATTGACGTACCGTAACTCTACCCAGGCGGTACTTTGGCAAACCGATGTCGCGGGGCCGCACCGGGTGGGGTTGCCCTGTACCAGCTTAACCGCGCGACCAAAGCGTGCCGCTTTTTCCGCGCTCAAGACCGTATTCAAACAGCTCGGTCATATAGGGCAGCGAAAACCGGTCAGACGGGTCATAGACGATCCCCGATTTGGGATCGATCGATGTCACGAACAAATCCAACCCGTTTGCGCGGGCAAACAAGCTGGTGGCGTTGATGGATGACAGGGCGCTGGCCCGTGCGAATGTCGTCAATGCCTGCTGCGAGATCGCCAGCGGATTGCGTGCAACTGCGACGGGGGCGGGGTCGAGGGTGTTGTTGATCAACAAATAAATCTCCCCATCGGGGAATTCGCGATGGCGCGCGGTAGTAAAGGCAAAGGCCGGAATGGCCAGAAACTGCATATGAACGCCGCCATCCACATGGGTTTCGCTATAGGTCACGCCATTCGCGGTGAATTTCAGATCAACCGGCGAAAACAGCCCCGGCAGCGCGGCAGAGGCCCGCATGATCGCCCGGAACAACGTATATTCGCCCGCCTGTGCAATTTCGCCCATATCCCAGACCGACGCGCGCGCGGTTTCCAGCTCTGAGGTGACGATGAACAGCCGTGCGCCTGTTGCGTGCCGTTCCGCGACGCGGTCGATGAATTCAATCGGCGTCGACCGCGTGATCAACTGGTCCAGCTTGGTCGTGTCATACAGCGCTTCACGAAACAGGCCATTAAAAGGACTGAACTTTACGATGTCTTCGGTGCCAAAATCGGTAAAAATGCGCTTTAGCTCAGCATCGACGGAACTGCCAATAAACCCAAAGGGCGCGATCAGCGCGCCGATTGAAATACCCGTCACGATGTCAAATTCAGGGCGCGTACCCGTCGCTGACCACCCGACCAGCGCACCGGCCCCGAACGCGCCTTCTTCGCCACCACTGGAAAGGGCCAACACGCGCAGCTTGCGCCCGGCGGCTGGCTCTGCCAGATGGTCCTCCCATTTTTGCTGGCTGGCATCGGCAAACAAACGGAACCGCGCCAATGGATCGCGGTCAAGGGGCGGGCGCTTGATGGCAGCCCGCCGCGCTGTGCCGGAACAGGCCCCCAATGCGGCTGTCGCCCCGAACCCCGCCAAAAGCTGCCGCCGGCCCAAGAAATTGGGCATTTCGCTCGAAGTGTTCATTTTGGCCCCATGGTTCGTCTGCGCAAAACTGCCTGCAAAGCCCGTGCTCCTTGCCTGCAGGGGGCAGTTTAAATGCAGCGCGCCGAGATTTGCAATGAACCGTCCTGCGGTGAACGCGTTCAGGGCTAAAGGCGCTTTGTAAAATGCCCCTCGGTCTAGACGGCCAAGGCTTGAACCAGGTCCGCCTTCAAATCCTCAACATCTTCGATTCCGACCGATACACGCAACAACCCTTCTGGAATGCCGGTGTGTGGCTCGATCGTGTGGCGATGCTCCACCAGACTTTCAACCCCGCCAAGCGAGGTTGCACGGTGGAACAGGTTCAGCTTGCCTGCGACCGCCAATGCGGCTTCGGCCCCGCCCTTGATGATGAAGGACAACAGCGGCCCAAAGCCACCCTTCATCTGACGCAGGGCGATGTCATGGCCGGGGTGCGCAGGCAGGCCGGGATAGAGCACGGCCTCCACCTGATCATGTTGGTCCAGAAATTCGGCCAGTGCTTGCGCGTTGCGCGACATTTCCCGCATTCGCAGGGGCAGGGTGCGCATGCCACGCACCAACAGCCATGCCTCGAACGGTCCGATAACCGCGCCCGCATCGTGACGGTCGGCTTTGATGTCCGTCCAGATCTGCGCCTCAGTGTCGTTGGTCGCCAAGACACCCGCCAAGACATCCGAATGGCCGTTAATGCCCTTGGTCGCCGAATGCATCACAATGTCAGCGCCGGATGCCAGCGGCTTTTGCAACACTGGCGTTGCGGCGGTGCTATCGACCATCAACAGCCCGCCAACGGCGTGAACCGCCTTGGCCGCGGCCTCAACATCGGTCACCCGCAACCACGGGTTTGACGGTGTTTCAATCAAGACCAGCGACGGCTTCAACGCGGCGCAGGCAGCATCAAACGCGGCTGCATCCGACGCCTCAACCTCGTGCAGGGCGATCTCGCGCCGGGTGCAGAAATCGCGCAGCCATTTGGTGGTGCCCCAATAAATCTGCGATTGCACCAGAACAGTGCCGCCATTGGGGACGGTGCGAAACGCTGCCGCGATCGCGGCCATGCCAGATGGAAACAGCAAAGCCTCCGCGGCACCTTCAAGCTGCGCCAGAACGGTTTCGGCCACACGGATGATATCGCTTTGGTCGCGCAGATAGATATTGTCGGGACGCAGCGGCGCGTATTCGGTGTCGCGCAAATAGGTGGTGGCCATTTGCAACGGGGGCACAACACCGCCGCTTTGCAAATCAACGGCTCCGGCGGCCTGTGCCGCGATGGTGGCTGGGTTCAATCGAGACGTATCAGACATGGCGCACGCCGCTCCTCAAAGATGACCTGTTTTCAATCCCCTACACCTAAACCGGACCCTTGTGAAACTGCCAGCCTGTAAATGAATGAACGCCACGTTCGCTTTCATTTTGCCCAATAAACTCCCGCCGGAGGCGTCCCACCCTCGCGCCACATGCCGCATCTGCAGGCTCCAAACCCCTGTTGAGCCTTGTTCTTTACCCCTTTGCGGTCTATGCCGCGCCCGAACCCTCATGCCCCTAGATAAAGGTATCACCACATGATTCCCCGCTATTCCCGCCCCGAGATGGTCGCAATCTGGTCCCCCGAAACCAAGTTCCGCATCTGGTTCGAGATCGAGGCACATGCCTGTGATGCCATGGCCAAGCTGGGCGTCATCCCGCAGGCCAATGCCGACGCGGTGTGGAAAGCCAAGGATGTTGAATTCGACGTGGCGCGCATCGACGAAATCGAAGCGGTTACCAAGCATGACGTTATCGCGTTCCTGACCCATCTGGCCGAACATGTGGGCAGTGACGAGGCGCGTTTCGTGCATCAGGGCATGACATCATCCGATGTGCTCGATACCTGTTTCAACGTCCAACTGACCCGCGCGGCTGACATCCTGATCGCGGATATGGGGCAGCTCTTGGCCGCGCTGAAACGCCGCGCGATTGAACATAAAGACACGTTGCGTGTGGGCCGCAGCCACGGCATCCACGCAGAACCAACGACAATGGGCCTGACATTCGCGCGTTTCTACGCTGAAATGGACCGCAACCTTGCCCGGCTGAAAACAGCGCGGGATGAAATCGCTACCGGTGCGATCTCGGGCGCTGTCGGGACATTTGCCAACATCGATCCCCGCGTAGAAGAACACGTCTGCGAGCAATTGGGCCTGACCCCCGAACCGATCAGCACCCAAGTGATCCCGCGCGACCGTCACGCGGCGTTCTTTGCCGCACTTGGCGTTGTTGCCAGCTCCATTGAAAACGTCGCCACCGAAGTGCGCCACATGCAGCGTACCGAAGTGCTGGAAGGGGCCGAATTCTTCTCGGCCGGTCAAAAGGGTTCGTCGGCGATGCCGCATAAAAAGAACCCCGTTCTAACCGAAAACCTGACCGGACTGGCGCGCACGATCCGCATGGCAGTGATCCCCGCGATGGAAAACGTTACCCTGTGGCACGAGCGTGATATTTCGCATTCCTCCGTCGAGCGTGCGATCGGGCCGGACACCACGATCACCCTTGATTTCGCCCTGCACCGTTTGACCGGCGTGATCGACAAAATGCTGATCTATCCTGACAACATGCTGGCCAACATGAACAAGTTCAGCGGTCTGGTTATGTCCCAGCGGGTATTGCTGGCATTGACCCAAGCAGGGGTAAGCCGCGAAGACAGTTATAAGCTGGTGCAGCGCAACGCGATGAAGGTCTGGGAAGAAGGCAAGGATTTCAAAACCGAACTGCTGGCCGACCCGGAAGTTCTAAAGGCGCTAAGTGCTGAAGAAATCGAAGAGAAATTCGACCTTGGGTACCACACCAAGCATGTCGACACGATCTTTGCCCGCGTCTTTAAAGACTAAATTATTGGCCGGTTAACCGATCGGCTAACGTGATTTACAATATTCCTTTGAGAATGCACCAAGCCATTGTACGCTTATGTTGCATCTCAAAGGAGTAGTATGATGAAACTTAGAATTGCACTTTCTGCAGTGGTCCTTGTGGCCCTTCCGGCGGTTGGCTTTGCCAAATGCGGATGGGAACAACATGCGATGTCTTGCGCCGAAGGCAGCGTGTATGACCCCCAAACGGCAAGCTGCGTAGCTGCGGCCACATCATAAAACAACACGCAAAGTTGAACCCGCGCCGCTTTACTTGGTCTGCGCGGGTCTTAACATCCGACCCTCATCTGATCGGGAGAGTACGATGCGTGTCCTTTTAATATCAGCCCTTGCAGCCGTTTTACCTTGCAGCCTTTTTGCCAACGGGCCTGAACCGGCCGCCCCAAAGCCCACGGTCACCTGTGAGCAGGGCATGGTTTACGATAAGAAGACCAAGAAATGCATTCCGGCGCAGGATAGCCGATTAACTCCGGACGACTTATTTCAAACTGTTCGTGAATTGGCCTATGCGGGGGATTATGTGGGTGCGCAGATCATTCTGGCCGCGATGCCACAGGACGATGACCGCACCCTAACCTATATGGGGTTTACCAATCGCAAGATGGGTAATGCCGCGGCGGGGATGGCGTTCTATACCCGCGCTTTAGCAGTTAATCCCGGCAATATCCTAGCGCGATCCTATATGGGGCAGGGCATGGTCGAGGAGGGAAATATCGCGGACGCATTGGAACAACTGCGCGCGATCAGGGCCTATGGTGGTACCGGAACATGGGCCGAAACATCCCTGCGCACGGCCATCGCAACTGGACAGACTTTTAATTATTGAACGGGTTTTTATTCGTTCTTTGTTTATCTCTGACTGCCACAACGCTGACAGGCATGGTGACAGGCAGAGATGATATTTTATGAATGAACTCGCAACGTTAGGGCAAATTCAACCTGTTCAGATGCCTAGACCAGGCATGATGGCAGCACCCGGACTTACCCGGCGTGCAAAGGCCGCGATTGTGGTGCGTTTGCTGTTGAACGAAGGGGCCGATATCCCGCTTGAGGAACTGCCCGAGACGCTTCAGGCCAGCCTGACGCAGCAAATGGGCGCGATGCGGACGGTTGACCGCCACACGCTTGCCGCTGTTGTCGATGAATTCGCACAAGAACTGGACAGCATCGGCCTGTCGTTCCCGGGCGGGATCGCCGGCGCGATTTCGGCGTTGGATGGCAAAATCAGCAAACAAACCGCCGAACGCCTGCGCAAAGAGGCGGGCGTGCTTGAGATGGGCGATCCGTGGGATCGGCTGCGCGGTCTTGAGGCGGCCAAACTTTTGCCGATGATCGAAAACGAAAGCATCGAAGTGGCGGCCGTGGTTTTGTCAAAGCTCAAGGTCGGGTTGGCGGCTGAACTGTTGGGTCTGTTGCCCGGACCCAAAGCACGCCAGATCACCTATGCGGTTTCCCTTACCAGCACGGTTACACCAGAGGCCGTTGAACGCATTGGCCTTTCACTGGCCAGCCAGCTGGATTTCGTGCCGGTTATGGCGTTCGACACAGGGGCGGTGGAACGGGTCGGTGCGATCTTGAACTCGTCCACGACACTGACCCGCGACGATATGTTAAGCGGATTGGAAGAGACCGACGAGGGGTTTGCAACTGCCGTGCGCAAGGCGATCTTTACCTTCGCGAATATCCCGGGCCGGATCATGCCCCGTGACATTCCCGCCATTCTGCGCCGCGCCGACCAACCACAGCTGGTGATCGCCCTGGCCGGGGCAGAGGCGGCAGGGATGCAAACCGTGGCTGACTTCATCCTTGAAAACATGTCGGGCCGTATGGCCGACCAACTGCGCGAGGATATTACCGATGCAGGCACCGTAAAACCCGCCGATGCAGAGGAGGCGATGGCGGGGTTCGTCTCGGTCATTCGCGAGATGGAGGCGGAGGGCGACTTGCAATTGGTCGTTGAGGAGGAGGAGGACGACACCTGATCACGCTTGTTGCTTGCGTGCGGTCACTGTAAACAGCACCACGCGATGCAGTCATCTGGCAGAGGTATATGGCCGATCCCAAGCTTCCCCCCAAAGATCCGCTGGCCCGCCGCACTGGTCACTATCTGACCAACGCGCTGATTGTCGGGATTATCAAATTCGCCTTGCTGATCCCCTTTCGGGCGCGGCTTGCGTTTGTGGGCTGGGTTGTGCAGCACATTATCGGCCCCGCCGCAGGATACCGCCGCCGCGCGCTACAAAACGTGGCGATGGTCTGGCCCGATGTATCCGAAAAGCGCCGGAATGAAATTGTTGCGGGGTGCCTGAACAACGTTGGGCGTACCTTTATCGAAAATTACTCGACCGATGATTTCCCTGCCCGCATGGCGCTGAATATCCCCCAGGGGCCTGGTTTCGATGCCTTGGAAAGTGCCGCCAAAAAAGGGCAGGCTGTTATTCTGGTCACGGGGCATTTTGGTAATTACGAAGCGACCCGCGCCTGTCTGGTCGCACGGGGCTATGACATCGGCGGTTTATACCGCGATATGAAAAACCCCTATTTCAATGAGCATTACGTGAAAACGATGGAAGCCTTTGGTGGGCCGGTTTTTCCGCAGGGGCGGCGCGGCACTGCCGGTTTCGTGCGCCACCTCAAGGACGATGGGCAGCTTGTTTTGCTGTTCGATCAACATGTCTTTGGCGCACCAAAACTCGATTTTTTGGGCCAACCTGCCAATACGGCGCTTTCAGCCGCTGAGCTTGCCCTGCGGTATGACGCGCTTTTGATCCCGTTTTATGGGATCAGACAGGCAGATGGCGTGTCCTTTGACGCCGTGCTTGAGGCACCGATCCCGCATTCTGATGCAACCACCATGACGCAAGCGCTGAACGACAGTCTGGCCGCGCGGGTAAAGGCGCATCCGGAGCAGTGGTTTTGGGTGCATCGGCGTTGGCGCCCGAACGAAGATTAAAGTTTTTACCCGATTATTTTACGCGGGCCGCTGCCACGATGGGGCCTGCACCGCTTTGCTGGATAATCACAACTGCTGGCAGGCCGCCGTCAATCGGGGTGGTTAGGATCAGCGGGGCATTCGCCGCCCAATCACCCAAAATCGACCAGTCTTTGGCGATGTTATGATAGGAAAAGGCGTGACCTGCGTTTTCACCACGTTTGATATGGATCTTTTGCGCGGGGATGTATTGCAGCAAATTCACCGTGAACGGCCCCTTGGCACCGGGCAGCGTTTCGGCGTTGATTTGCAAGCTATCGCCGCTGCGCGTCAGGGTTAGATCAACAAGTGCTGGATCATTTTTATGGTCAACGATGGCCTGGGCCACGGCCATGGGTTTTGCGCCCACGATATCCGTTATGCCATTGATAATCATTTCGGGCGTATAAATCGATTTCCTGCCACCAGCCACTGCATAGGCCCGCTGGCGCGTGGCATGATCGGGGTCGCCAAACTGGTCTTTCCAGCCGATGTAATCCCAGTAGTCGACATGCAGCGCCAGCGCGATTACGTCGTCGCGCCCGGCAAGTTCGGCCAATATCTCATCTGCTGGCGGGCAGGAGGAACAGCCTTGCGAGGTAAACAGTTCGACCACCACGGGGCGATCTTGGGCATGTACCGGTGCCGTACACGCAAGGCCCAAAACGAGGAGGGAGGAAAACAGGAATTTCATCGATCAGGCCACTTTCACAAGGTGGTTTTTTGTAGACCGGGTGCGGATTAATTACCACTCAAGCTTTGTTGAAGCGCTGTAACGTCAGGTTTTATCGAATTTGCGTCAATTTCTGTACACAATGGTATACAAAAGCGATTTACATGATGGATAACTGTTGAAACGCGCCGCGCAATACTGCATTTAGGCCCCAAGCCACCAATCTTATCAACCCACCGAAGGGAGCTTCCATGACCATTATTGTTGGGCAGGACACCGCCAAGACACGCAAGACGCTGACGTCAGGCGACCAATCTATCGCTTATTATTCGATTCCTGCCGCGCAGGAAGCCGGGCTTGGTGATTTCTCGAAATTGCCCGCTGCGTTGAAGGTGGTGTTGGAAAACATGTTGCGTTTCGAGGATGGCAAAACTGTCACCGTCGACGATATCAAGGCATTTGCCGAATGGGGCGCCAAGGGCGGCCAGAACCCGCGCGAGATCGCCTATCGTCCGGCGCGCGTTTTGATGCAGGATTTCACCGGCGTTCCGGCGGTTGTCGACTTGGCCGCGATGCGTGACGGTCTGGTTGCCTTGGGCGGTGACGCTGACAAGATTAACCCGCTGAACCCTGTTGATCTGGTCATTGACCACTCGGTTATGATTGACGAATTCGGCAACCCGCGCGCGTTCCAAATGAACGTTGACCGTGAATACGAGCGTAACATCGAACGCTATACCTTCCTCAAGTGGGGCCAGAAGGCGTTTAACAACTTCCGCGTTGTGCCCCCCGGCACCGGCATTTGCCACCAGGTGAACCTTGAATATCTGGCGCAAACCGTTTGGACTGACAAAGACCAAAACGGCGTCGAAGTGGCCTATCCTGATACGCTTGTGGGTACAGACAGCCACACCACCATGGTCAACGGCATGGCCGTTCTGGGCTGGGGCGTTGGCGGGATCGAGGCTGAGGCCGCAATGCTGGGCCAGCCGATTTCGATGCTGATCCCCGAAGTTGTCGGGTTCGAGCTGACAGGCCGCATGATGGAAGGCACCACCGGTACCGACCTTGTGCTGAAAGTCGTCGAAATGCTGCGCGAAAAAGGCGTGGTTTCCAAGTTCGTCGAATTCTACGGCGAAGGTTTGGACCATCTGCCATTGGCCGACCGCGCGACCATCGCCAACATGGCCCCTGAATATGGCGCGACCTGTGGTTTCTTCCCGATTGACGGCGAAACCCTGCGTTACCTGCGCACCACGGGCCGCGAAGAAGACCGCATTGCACTGGTCGAAGCCTATGCCAAGGAAAACGGCATGTGGCGCGACGCGGATTACGCACCAATCTACACCGACACATTGTCGCTGGACATGGGCACCATCGTGCCTGCGATTTCCGGCCCCAAGCGTCCGCAAGATTACATCGCGCTGACCTCTGCACACACCGCATTTGCGGATTACGTCAAAGGTGTCCGCGAAGGCAAAGATGCGTCACACGCTTCCGAGGTACGTTGGGAAGGCGAGGGCGGTCAGCCAGAGCCACAGGATATTCCCGGCGACGAGGGCAACCACAACCGCGGCTATGTGATGACCGATGATGGTCATTACCAGCTGCACGACGGTTCCATCGTGATCGCGTCGATCACATCCTGTACCAACACATCGAACCCATACGTGATGATCGGTGCCGGTCTGGTCGCACGCAAAGCGCGCGCGCTTGGCCTGACCCGCAAACCTTGGGTCAAGACGTCGCTGGCACCAGGCAGCCAAGTGGTTTCCGCCTATCTTGAGGCCGCAAACTTGCAAGAAGATCTGGACGCCATCGGCTTTAACCTTGTTGGCTATGGCTGCACGACCTGTATCGGTAACTCTGGCCCGCTTGAGCCTGAGATCAGCAAGGCGATCAACGATTACGACCTGATCGGTACGTCGGTCCTGTCGGGTAACCGCAACTTTGAAGGCCGTATTTCCCCTGACGTGCGCGCCAACTATCTGGCGTCGCCGCCACTGGTTGTGGCTTATGCGCTGGTGGGTGACATGAACGTCGATCTGGCACACGCACCTTTGGGTCAGGATCAGGACGGCAACGATGTTTATCTGCGCGACATCTGGCCAACCACGCAGGAAGTTGCCGAACTGGTTGAAAAGACCGTGACGCGCGAAGCCTTCCAAGAGAAATACGCCGACGTGTTCAAAGGCGACGAAAAATGGCAAGCGGTCGAGACCACGGACGCCAAGACCTACGACTGGCCACCTGCATCGACCTATGTGCAGAACCCGCCGTATTTCCAAAATATGTCGCCAGAGCCGGGCGTGATCACCAATATCGAAGGGGCCAAAGTACTGGCCGTTTTGGGTGACATGATCACAACCGACCACATCAGCCCGGCGGGTTCGTTCAAGGAAACCACACCTGCCGGTCAGTACCTGCTTGAGCATCAAGTGCCAGTGCGTGAATTCAACTCCTATGGCTCGCGCCGCGGTAACCACGAAGTCATGATGCGCGGCACATTCGCCAACATCCGTATCAAGAACGAGATGCTGGATGGGGTCGAGGGCGGCTATACCAAGGGGCCTGACGGCGAACAAACGTCGATCTTTGACGCGGCAATGGCCTATCAGGATACTGACACGCCGCTGGTGATCTTTGGTGGTGAACAATACGGTGCCGGGTCCTCGCGCGACTGGGCGGCGAAAGGTACCGCACTGCTGGGCGTCAAGGCCGTGATCGCCGAAAGCTTTGAGCGTATTCACCGCTCAAACCTTGTTGGTATGGGCGTTATCCCGTTCGAATTCACCAACGGCGACACGCGCAAAACCCTTGGGTTGACCGGCGATGAAACCGTTTCGATTTCCGGTCTGGATACGATCAAGCCGCTGCAAGAAGTACCTTGCACGATCACAATGGCCGACGGTTCGGTCAAAGAAATCATGATCAAGTGCCGCATCGATACCGCGATCGAGATTGAATACATCGAACACGGTGGCGTTTTGCACTATGTTCTGCGCGATCTGGCCAAGTCTGCCTGATCGGTCCGAACGATACCTTTAAGAACGCCCGCCAAGCATCGCCTTGGCGGGCGTTTTACGTTCTAAACCTGTCTAATATGGTGCGTATCTGCAGGAACCCGCCCATCCGACGGCAAATAACAGATTACGCGTTCACAATTGTGATTTGGCCCAGCAGAGTGTTTGCTGCCAGCAGTTCGTTTGAACTATGAAGCAAAGTATTATTTCACGATATGCTGACGCACCGGTTAATCGGACTAGCTGTTGCTTATCAGGTTTCGGTCTTCGCAAACGAGGGGGGCGCATGGCGCGTTCAACACCAGACGGTTTTTTCAGGGGCTTGCGGGCTGCAGGCACTGCTGTGGCAATTGTCTGGGGCAGCTCGGTCGGTCATGCCGCGTCGTTGGATGTGACGGGTATCGAAAAAGGGTCTGACCTTTATGATGCAGTGCTGGGCGGGTCGCTGCTGCGTGAACAAACCGCAGAAGACGCATCCCCATCGACCCAAGAACTCCTCGCCGCCGCGCAAGCCGACTATGCCAGAGTGTTGGCCGTGCTGTATGATCAGGGCTATTTCGCCCCTGTCATCAAGATCACTGTCGATGGCGTCGATGTGTCTGCCATCGCGCCTGTATCGCCACCTGCACAGATCAACCGCGCTGTGATCGCCATCCAGCCCGGCAAGAAATTTACCTTTGCCAAGGCCGATATCGCGCCTGTCGCCCCGGATACCGAACTGCCCGAAGGGTTCGCCGTGGGCCAGCCTGCGCGTTTAAGTATTTTGCAAACCACGGTCGAAAGGGGCATCACCGGCTGGCGGGATCAAGGGTACGCTAAGGCGGCTTTGACCGAACAACAGCTGACTGCGCGGGTCACCTACAGCACGATCAGCGCGCGGTTACGATTGGACCCCGGTCCGCGCCTGCGCTTTGGCGCGCTGACGGTCAAAGGCGAAAGTGCCGTGCGCCGCAACCGTATTCTCAAGATCGCCGGCCTGCCCACGGGCAAGGTATATTCCCAAGAACAGCTTGATCTGGCAGCCACCCGACTACGCCGCACTGGCGCGTTTAGTTCGGTCGCAATGATCGAGGCGGACCAGATCACAGCGCCTGACATTCTGCCTATCACAGCCCAAATCGCCGACGCACCCCCACGCCGGTTTGGCTTCGGGGCCGAGCTTTCGTCCCTCGAAGGGTTGAGCGTCAGCAGCTATTGGATGCACCGTAACCTTTTGGGCGGCGCGGAAAACCTGCGGGTCGAGGGCGAAGTATCTGGCATTGGCGGCAGTTCAGGTGGTACGGATTACCGGCTGTCGACGCGGTTTGAACGCCCCGCGACCTTTAATGCCGACACGAATTTCTATGCCTTTGCCGAGATCGAACAACTGGACGAAGTGAATTATTTTTCCCGTCAGCTTGATCTTGAGACGGGGATCGAACGGATCGCCAGCGCCGAGCGGACCTATACCTTGGGCGTCGGCCTGCGCACGGCGGAAACGCGTGATGCGTTCGGCATGCAAAAATACACGCTTTTGACGCTGCCGCTGACCGCCGAACATGATTACCGTGACAACCGTTTGGACGCCAAAGACGGGTTTTATGCCAAGGCAAGCGTGACCCCGTTTGTTGCCCTGTCCGGATCGGCGAACGGCGTGCGCAGCTATGTCGATCTGCGCGGGTATAAGACGTTTGGCACCACACGCCCGGTAACATTCGCCCTGCGCGGGCAGCTTGGGTCGGTCTACGGGCCAACGCTGGCGCAGTCGCCGGCGGATTACCTGTTCTACTCGGGCGGGGGCGGCAGTGTTCGCGGGCACCCCTATCAGACGCTTGGCGTTGATCTTGGGGGTGGTAACACCGTCGGCGGGCGCAGTTTCGCTGGTCTGTCAGCCGAGGCACGCGTGGCCCTGCGCGACAAAATCGGCGTCGTGGCCTTTGTCGATGCGGGCTATGTCGGGTCCGAACAGTTCATTGACGGCTCGGGCCGGTGGCATTCGGGCGCGGGGATCGGTCTGCGCTATGCCACGGGCATCGGGCCGATCCGCGTCGATTTCGCGGTGCCAACATCCGGGCCCGAAACGGACGAAAATTTTCAGGTTTATATCGGCATTGGACAATCGTTTTGATCCATTTTCTGCGCAGCTTAATCTTCACCTGCATGATGCTTTTGGCCTCGGGGGTTGCAGCCCAAGAGGATGACAAAGGCTTTTTGACTCGCACCATCCAGAACGCGCTAAGCGGGGCGGGCCGGACAGTCAGCATCGATGGTTTCGCAGGCGCGCTTAGCTCGCGTGCGACATTCGATCAGATGACGATTGCCGATGATCAAGGGGTGTGGCTGACCCTCGAAGGCGTCGAGCTGGACTGGAACCGGTCTGCGCTGCTGCGCGGGCGGCTTGAGGTTCAAGCGCTGACCGCCAAGCGCCTGTCGGTGCCGCGTTTGCCCGCTGCCCAAGACAACACATTGCCCGACCCCGAGGCGAAACCGTTCAGCTTTCCAACGATCCCCGATCTGCCCGTCGCCGTTGATGTGGCGAATTTCGAGGTCGAGGAGATTTTGCTGGGCGCACCTATTCTGGGCGAGGCCGCGCAGATGAGCCTGCGGGCCACAGCGAAACTGAACGACGATGTGGCGACCGTTGATGTTGACGCGGTGCGCACCGATGGAAAGCAAGGCGCGTTCAAGGTTTCGGCAAACCTGAACCGCAGTGACAGATTTCTGGACCTTCTGATTAACCTCTCGGAAGAGCAACAAGGCATCCTTTCACGGTCCCTTAACATCCCAGACGAGCCGTCGGTTGAGCTGACGGTTGCGGGGCAGGGGCCGTTGTCGGATTTCAATGCTGATATCAACCTGTCGACCGATGGGGCCGCGCGTCTGGCCGGCCAGGTTAACGTGGCCGAACAAGGCGCGGCGGATGATCCCGATCGCCGTATTCAGGCCGATCTGCGCGGCGATGTAACGGCATTGATCTTGTCGCAATATCGCGCGTTTTTTGGCACCGATGTGGGGCTGACCTTTGATGCGGTGGTGCAGGCAGATGGCGGGTTTGAGGTCAGCGATTTCGCCCTGAACGCCCAAGCGGCGCGGCTGCGGGGTAAGGTCACCCTGAACAGCAACAAATGGCCAAGCGTGATTGATATTACGGGAACCGTCGCCGCGACGGATGGTGAACGTGTGTTGCTGCCTGTGGCAGGGGCCAGCACCTATGTCCGGCGGATGGATTTGGACGTTAAGTATAACGCCGATGATGGCGATGCGATCACGGCGGTGTTTAACGTGGATGGGTTGGCGACAGACGCGCTGGCCATTGATCGCAGCCGTCTGGACCTGACCGGGACGCTGGCGGAACAGTCCGGCACGGTAGGGGCATTTGACGGCGATGTTGGTTTTTCTACTTCGGGGCTGACCCTGACCAAGGCGGCCATTTCCGAAGCTTTGGGAAAGACACTAAATGGCCGCGTCAATATTGCCTATACTACCGGCCAGCCGGTGCAGATCAGTGGGCTTGATCTGGCAGGTGCCGATTATGGCCTGTCCGGCGATGCCAGCATATCCGGCCCGTCCGACAAGTTTTTGACGCAGCTTAAGATGCGGCTGGAAGCTGATGATATAAGCCGTTTTTCCGCCCTTTCCGGTCGCGATCTGGGCGGCGCGGCACATGTCGATGTTGCGGGGCAGATCAAGCCGCTGGATGGCATGTTTGATCTGAATATTATTGGTCTGACGCGCGATCTGAAGGTTGGGATTGACCAAGCGGATGCCGTGCTGGTCGGTGAAACGACCCTAAGCGTTGCAACCTCGCGCGATGAGACGGGCACATTCGTGCGGGATTTATCGCTTGAGAATGCGGCGGTGACGGCCACCGGTGGTGCAGAACTGCGCAGCAATAATTCGCAAGCGCGGTTCATGGCTGAACTGACGGATATCGCGTTGATTGCGCCGCAGTATTCCGGCCCCGTGACACTAAACGTCAGTGCTGATCAAGACACCCGTGGTTGGACCGTCGATGCCAGCGCTGACGGCCCATACAATACCGCGCTAACGGCCAAGGGGCTGGCAACAGGGCCGAATGCGGTGCTTAACTTCGCCGCCGAAGTGCCTGAAATCAAAGATTTCGTTCCCGATGCACCGGTCGGAGGCAAGGTGGCCCTAGACGGCATAGTGCGCCAAACGCCCGCAGGCTGGCAGGTCGATGCCAATGCCGCAGCGCCGGAGGATGTATCGGCCACGGTCAAGGGCTTGCTGACGCCGCTTGATATAGATTTTAAGGCAAACATCCCACGCGTGCAGGCCTTTGCGCCGCAGGTAGACGGCCCACTGACCGCGACAGGCAATCTGAAGCAATCGGATGAGGGTTTTGTGATCGATGCGCAGGCGTCTGGCCCCTATGCTGCGCAGCTTGCTGTGCAGGGTGCCTTGACACCGATGATCGATATTTCGTTTGATGCAGCGCTGCCCGAGGTGAACCGTGTTGTGCCACAGGTGAATGGCGCGTTGAATGCTACGGGACGGCTGCGTCAGACCGACAAAGGCTTCTTTATCGATACGTCCGCCACGGGCCCTTATGGCGCGCGGGCAATGGTTGAAGGCTTGGCAACCGGCCCTGATATGTCGCTGACCTTTGATGTATCTGTGCCGGATGTGCAGCCTGTGGTGCCGGGTGTATCCGGCCCGCTGGCCGCCACCGGATCGATCCGGCAAACGCCGGATGGTATAGCGGTCGATACCAATGCAACCGGGCCATATGCCGCCCGCGCGTCGGTGCAAGGGCTGGTGACCGGCGCGGCACCGGCATTAACCTATGATGTGACGATCCCCAATCTGGCCGCCTTGGTGCCCCAGTTAAACGGCCCGCTGAATGTTTCCGGCACCGCGCAGCAAGAGGATGCAGGCTGGCGGTTGAATACCAATGCCGATGGCCCCGCTGGCACGCAGGCGACAATTGCGGGCGTGGTGGGGACTGATGGCACGGTGAACATCGATATCAACGGGAATGCCCCGCTGGGCCTGTCCGCCCCCTTTACCGCGCCGCGCATCCTGCAGGGGCAGGCGACATTTGATCTAAGCGTGAATGGTCCACCGCAGCTGGGGTCGGTGACGGGCACGATCCGCACCTCGGATGCGTCCCTTTCTGCGCCCAACCTGCGGGTTGCGCTGCAAAGTATCGCGGCCAGTATCGATATAGGCAACAACCGCGCGCAGGTTGATCTGTCGGCGGACAGCGCCGAGGGTGGCCAGATCACGGTCGGTGGTGCGGTGATCTTGACCGGGGCTATGACGGCGGATTTGCAGATTGTGTTGAACAATCTGGTGCTGATTGATCCCTCGCTTTATCGCACCTCGCTGAATGGGAACTTGCGGTTTGCCGGCCCTCTGAGTGGCGGGGCGCGGATTGAAGGACAGATTGATGTGGGCGAAACCAGCGTGACCGTCCCATCGACGGGCCTGACCAGTATTGGTGACATCCCGCAGATCGATTTTATCGGCGCACCGGCTGATGTGATCGCGACCAGACATAAGGCCGGGTTGAACGGCGCTGACGCAGGCTCCGACGCGACCGATACCAGCAGCGGGCCGGGCTATGGCATGAACGTGCGGATCAACGCGCCGAACCGCATTTTCGTTCGTGGGCGCGGCTTGGATGCGGAACTGGGCGGCAGCCTTTTGCTGACCGGCACCACCAACCGCATGATTTCGGCGGGCCGTTTCGACCTGATCCGGGGGCGGCTGGATATCTTGGGCAAGCGGTTTGACCTGACCGAGGGCGCGGTGCAGTTTCAGGGCGATCTGGTGCCTTATCTGCGCTTTGTCACCGCCACGACCACCCAAACCGGCGAGGTGCGGATTATCATCGAGGGCCCTGCAACATCGCCCGAGGTGTCGTTTGAATCGACCCCGGCATCGCCGCAAGACGAGGTGCTGGCGCAACTGTTGTTCGGGCGTAATATATCCGAGATTTCAGCCTTTCAGGCGCTGCAACTGGCCAACGCCGTTGCGACGCTTGCGGGCCGTGGCGGGGCGGGGGTGATTTCGAACCTGCGGGCCGGGTTTGGTCTGGATGATCTGGATGTGACCACCACGGACGATGGCGCAACCGCCGTGCGCGCGGGGAAATATATCTCGGACAACGTCTATACCGATGTGACAGCGGCGTCGGATGGGTCAGCCGATATTTCGATCAATCTGGACATCAGCAAAAGCCTGACCGCCAAAGGCACGGTCGGATCAGATGGCAATACAGGTATCGGGGTATTCTTTGAAAAAGACTATTAAGTCAGGCGGTTACTCGCGCTGAAACTGCCAAACCTGCTTTGCTCAAACAGCAGCGCAGGCGCATTGACGTCGGTGCTATACGACCCATGGGTGACCTGCCCCAGGATTACCGAATGATCGCCAGCGGGATGTACCGCGAATGTATCACAATGAAACGTGGTCAGGCACCCGCCGAGGGTCGGCGCGCCATTCGGCCCCGCGGACCAGTCGAACTGATCGAACCCGTCGCCATTTGCGGCGAAATGATCGGCTAGGGCTTGCTGATCTGCGCCCAAGATATGCACGGCAAAATGCGATGCTGCGGCGAAAGCATCATGGCGTTTTGACGATATCGCGGGCGACCAAAGCACCAAGGGCGGATCCAGCGAAACCGACGAAAAGGAATTCGCCGTCATTCCCAACGGGCCCTGTGGCGTTTGAACAGTAACGACCGTCACACCTGTGGCAAACCGCCCAAAGGCGCGGCGCAGGTCTGCCGTGTCGTTCGTGGCGGGGTCAAAGTGATGCAAGCGATCTGTCATGACGCAGCGGTGCCACGGGCAGGCGCGATTGTCCAGACGACAAAACATCAGGGGCGGGGGTGCGTCGGGGCAGCTGTAACCAACGAAATATTAACTGTGACGGCTTAGCTGAATGGTGAACCATCGTTGGAACAGCCATCTCGTTGCTGAAGGGAACCGCGTGTCGATTATCGAAAAGTACCGTCTGGCCTTTGATATTTCCCCTGTGCCGATGCTCTTGGTTGCCAGCGATGGCAAGCTGTTGCTGGCGAATGACGATTTTCTAGAGCTTTTTGAATATACGATAGAGGAAATCCGCGAGCTTAGCGTTGAGGCGTTGGTGCCTGAATCGATCCGCGCCCACCATCCAGAGCTGCGCAATGCCTATAGCCGCGCATCGACCAAACGCAGCATGGGCGCCGGGCGTGATCTGTATGGGGTGACCAAATCCAACAAGGTGATCCCGCTTGAACTGGGCCTTGAACCGGTCACCGACGGGGTCGAGACGATGGCACTGGTTGCTGCAATCGACATCCGGCACCGCAAAATTCACGAAGAACGGATGCACCGCGCAATGGATGCTGCTGCCTGTGCCATGGTGATGGTCGACGGGCGCGGTACAATCGTTTTCGTCAACAAAGCCGCATCTAGGTTGTTCGGATACGAGGAAAACGACCTGCTGGGCCACACCGTCGAAATGCTGATCCCCGAAGAATTCCGCCGCGCCCACCCGGTTTATATCGAAAGTTTTATGAACAACCGCACGGAACGGTTTATGGGGCTGGGCAGGGATCTATTTGCGCGGCGCAGTGACGGCACCCGCTTTCCCGTTGAAATTTCACTGACCCCTGTTGATGCCCCCACGGGCACCTTGGTGATGAGCACGATCGTGGATTTGTCAGAGCGTGTGGCTGCCGCCGAGGAAGTCGCAGAGAAAAGCGCCGAACTGGCCGCCTTGAACGTCGAGCTGTCCCATTTCGCTTATAGTGCCAGCCACGACCTCAAGGCGCCTTTATCCTCAATCACCGGGCTTTTGACCCTATGTATCGAGGATTTGGATGAAGGGAGCATTGAGGACGTACGCGAGAACCTGTGCAAGGTCGTTGAAATCAGCCGCCGCAGTGCGAGCAAAGTCGAAGGCGTTTTGCAGATCGCCCGCGCGGGCCGCGATGGGATGCCTGCCACGGCAGTTTCGCTTAGCACGATTATTCAGGAAATTTGGGTCGATCTGACAGGCGACACCAGTGACACAGAACTGCTGCTTGATTTCACCCATCAAGGGCCGGTCGTGACTGAATTGCCGACACTTAAGGTGATCGTCGAAAATATGCTGTCCAATGCGCTGCGCTATGTTGATGCGTCGAAACCAAAGCATCAGGTTTGCGTGAAAAGCGAACCCGATCCTTGCGGTGTTAAGATTTCTATTTCGGATAACGGCATTGGCATTTCGCAAGCGAATTTGCCCAAGGTCTTTCAAATGTTCAAAAGGCTGGATGACCGCAGCGGTGATGGTTTGGGGCTTTCCTTGGTCCAAAAACAGGTCGAACGGCTGGGTGGGTCGATTGATATAACCAGCGTCGAAGGGGACGGAACCACGATTACCTTTACCCTCCCAATCATGGAGCCTGCCTGTGACTGACATTCCGGTGGTCATTGTCGATGACAACGTAACGGATCGCTATATCGTTCGCAGGCGTTTGGCCAAGGCCGGTGGCTTTGGCAAGATATTCGAAGCGGATAACGGCGACGATTTTCTGGGCCAACTCAAAAACGGCGATTTCCAGGCGGAGGTGCGAGATACCCCTTTGCTGATTTTGATGGACGTCAACATGCCGCGCAAAACCGGCTTTGAAACGATAGTTGAGCTTGAAAGCTTGATCGAGGCCGGTACCCAGCGACCAAGCATGGTTGTGATGATGCTGACATCCTCTAGCAACCCGCGCGATATGGAGCAGGCAGAGCAGCTTGCGTCGATCAACGGCTATGTTTTCAAACCCCTGGACGATGAAGGGGTCCATAAAATTCACGCGCTTTATCGGTGACCATTCTGTGCTTGAGCATCGCAGATAAGCCAAGGGGCACCCGATAAGATGCCCCTTGTGGTCTAGATAAATAACTTTCCGCGCCGCAAATGGCGTTAGCGGTTCATCCGGTTTTCGATCAGCTCGTCCACCACTTCGGGTTCTGCCAGCGTCGAGATGTCGCCAAGCGCGCCAAAGTCGTTTTCGGCGATCTTGCGCAGAATACGGCGCATGATCTTGCCGGAACGGGTTTTTGGCAAACCCGGTGCCCATTGAATCAGGTCGGGCGACGCAATGGGGCCGATCTCAGTTCGGACCCAATTGCGCAACTCGGTGCGCAGCTCTTCGCTAGGTTCTTCGTCCGCCATCAAAGACACATAGCAATAGATGCCTTGGCCTTTGATGTCATGGGGGTATCCAACCACCGCTGCCTCGGCGACCTTCGGGTGGGCAACCAGCGCGCTTTCGACCTCGGCCGTGCCCATGCGGTGGCCCGACACGTTGATCACGTCATCGACGCGACCGGTGATCCAGTAATCACCATCTTCGTCACGGCGGCAGCCATCACCGGTAAAGTAGTAGCCCTTGTAGTCACTGAAATAGGTCTTTTCGAACCGTTCATGATCGCCCCAGACGGTGCGCATCTGACCGGGCCAGCTGTCGGCAATGCATAGCACACCTTCGACGCCGTCCCCTTCGACAATCTCGCCGGTGGTGGGCTCCAGTACGACTGGTTCGATGCCGAAAAACGGCTTCATCGCGGCACCGGGTTTTGTGGCGTGGGCACCGGGCAGGGGGGTCATCAAATGGCCGCCGGTTTCGGTTTGCCACCACGTGTCAACGATGGGGCATTTGCCCTTGCCGACGACATCATTGTACCAGTTCCACGCCTCGGGGTTGATCGGCTCGCCCACGGTGCCAAGCAGTTTCAGGCTGCTTAAATCGCACCCTTCGACAAATTCGGCGCCTTTGCCCATCAACGCGCGGATCGCGGTGGGGGCGGTGTAGAATTGGTTAACCTTGTGCTTTTCGCAGATCTGCCAGAAACGGCTGGCGTCCGGATAGGTCGGCACGCCCTCAAACATCAGTGTGGTCGCGCCATTGGCGAGCGGGCCATAGACGATATAGCTGTGACCCGTGACCCAGCCGACATCAGCCGTGCACCAATAAACGTCACCATCGTGGTAATCGAACGTGATCTCGTGGGTCATGGCGGCATAGACCAGATAGCCGCCTGTGGAATGCACCACGCCTTTGGGCTGACCGGTCGAGCCTGAGGTATAGAGGATGAACAGCGGATCTTCGGCGTTCATGGCTTCGGGCGCGCAGGTGTCGGCGGCATCCTTGGCCAGCGCCTTATAATCGAAATCGCGGCCCTCGGTCCAAGTTGTCTGACCGCCGGTACGTTTGACGACCAAGCATTTGACGCTGTCCTTGCAATGCAAAAGCGCCTGATCGGCATTGGTTTTCAGCGGTGTGGCCTTGCCGCCGCGGGGGGCGTAATCGGCGGTAATGACGACTTTGGCCTCTGACCCATTGACCCTTGAGGCCAAAGCATCGGGCGAAAAGCCTGCGAAGACGATCGAATGAATGGCACCGATCCGCGCGCAGGCGAGCATGGCATAGGCCGCTTCGGGGATCATCGGCAGATAGATGACGACCCGGTCACCTTTGCCCACGCCCAAGTCGCGCAGGATATTGGCCATTTTGCAGGTCTGCGCATGCAGTTCACGGTAGGTAATATGCTGGGCGGCTTCTTCGGGGTTGTCGGGTTCCCAAATGATCGCTGTCTGATCGCCGCGGTTTTCTAAATGGCGGTCGATGCAGTTGGCGCTGACGTTCAGCTCTCCATCCGCGAACCAGTTGATTTTCACCTGACCCAAGGTGAAATCCACATCTTTGACGGTCGTAAAGGGGGTCATCCAGTCAACGCGCTGCGCTTGCTCGCGCCAGAACCCGTCTGCATCCTCGATCGACGCCTTGTACATCGCGTCGTATTTTGCCGCGTTTACATGAGCACCCTCAGCCATTTCGGTAGACGGCGGATAGGTTTTGGCTGCGTTGGACATCGTTTCCTCCCTCAAGGATCTTAACACTCAAATGACCGATTTAGCCTGACGGCTTGTCGGTCCTCCCGGGTCGGATCATAGCGGCAACTGAAAAGAAGGGAATAAGTATCTGTAATGGCGGGCTTTGTCTGTAAAGTTTTTTCCGTACCAGGTGGTTTTTTGTAAATTATCGGGGGCTGCACGGCAAAATCTTGCGGTTTTGCCGCCGATTACATGTTAACAATATCCGGCGGCTTTACCTGCGCAAGGGGCCGCGAAAACCTCAACCGTGCAAACCTTGTATGCTGGCAAGCGCGTGCTGGTGTTCTGGGGTTGGCAGAGCTGCCATCGGCGGTTAATGTTTTCGCAAGCGGAACACATAGGTCCGCATCTAGGGAGAAACCATATGAATAACCTTTTGAACGGCGCAGCTGTCTGCGCCCTGACTTTTGCATTTGCATCGCAAGCTGCCGCAACCGAATGGAACGCGTCTGTTTGGGGCAAGCGCCGCGCCTTTACCGAGCATGTTGAAAAAATCGCAGAGCTGGTATCCGAGAAAACCGGCGGCGAATTCACCATCAACGTCAGCTATGGCGGCCTGTCCAAGAACCGCGACAACCTGGATGGTATTTCCATCGGTGCCTTTGAGATGGCCCAGTTCTGTGCCGGCTATCACGCGGATAAGAACCGCGCGATCACCGTGCTTGAGCTGCCATTCTTGGGTGTAAGCAATCTGGAAGAAGAAGTCGCGGTATCCCGCGCCGTCTATGCGCACCCTGCTGTGACTAAAGAGATGGCACAGTGGAATGCACGCATGTTGATGACGTCGCCAATGCCGCAATATAACCTTGTGGGCACGGGCGAGCCGCGCGACACATTGGCCAAGTTTGACGGCATGCGCGTGCGCGCAACCGGCGGTCTGGGCAAAGCGTTCGAAGCTGTTGGCGCGGTGCCGACATCCGTGACATCGTCCGAGGCATATAACGCCATGGAATCCGGTGTTGTTGACACGGTGGCCTTTGCCCAGCACGCGCATCTTAGCTTTGGTACGATCAACAAAGCCGACTGGTGGACCGCGAACCTGAACCCCGGCACCGTGAACTGCCCGGTTGTCGTGAACATCGACGCCTATGACGCGTTGTCTGACGCTGAAAAAACCGCGCTCGACAGCTCGGTCGACGAGGCGCTGGATCACTACCTTGCCAACTACGGCGAATTGCTGGCCCGTTGGGATTCCGTTTTGGAAGAAAAAGGCGTTGAAAAGGTGATGTTTGCACCTGAAGTCATCGCTGAATTCAAAGCCAAGGCTGCCGACCCTGCCCGCGAAGCATGGATCAAGGACATGGAAGCCCAAGGCATCCCGGGTCAGGAACTGTATGACCTTGTGATGACCACATTGGAAAAAGAGCGCGCCTCTAACTAAGGTGTGTCACGGGGGCTGCGCACAGGCGCGGCCCCTTTTTGCGTTTTATTCCCCTTTTTGAAAGGAAAGCATCATGGCCGGTTCCTCTGCCGTGCTCGAAGATGGCAGCTTGCTCAGCCGTCTCGACAAGGGTCTTTTGCGACTTGAAACTGCCTTTGCCCTCGCGTCGGGCATCGCGGTTTTCATGCTGATGGTGCTGGCCGTTTGGTCGGTGGGCGGGCGCAAGTTTTTCGCGACGCCCTTGGCGGGTTATGTCGACTGGATCGAATTTGCCATGCCGCTGATCGCCATTATGGGGATTTCTTATACCCAGCGAAACGGCGGCCATGTGCGAATGGATATTCTGATTGGCCAGCTTAAGGGTCGCGCGCTTTGGGCGGCCGAGTTTTTCTCGGTGGTGTTGATTTTCATCCTGATGCTGGCGTTGATCTGGGGATCTTGGGCGCATTTCCAACGCAGCTTTGATTTCGCAGCCCCCTTATGGAGCCGGGACAGTTCGATCGATATCGGCATTCCGATCTGGCCTGCAAAATTGATCGTACCGCTTGCCTTTGGTGTGCTGGCGCTGCGGTTGTTGCTGCAAATCTGGGGATACGGGCGCGCGTTCGTGTTAGGGCTGGAACGCCCTGTTGCTGTACCGCTGGTACAATCTGCCGCCGAGCAGGCGATGGCCGAAGCTGAACATTTGGATGGGCGAGACTGATCATGGATTCTATTGAAATCGGCCTATGGGTTTCCGGCGGCATGTTGTTGATGGTCGTTCTGGGCATGCGCGTGGCCTTTGCCGCCGCATTGGCAGGGGTGATCGGCCTTGTTTGGATATTTTGGGCCAAAAAGGGCATGCAATGGTCCGAGCTGGATTGGGCACTCACGGTTGCGATCAAAACCGCAGGGCAGGTGCCCCATTCCAAAGTGTCCAGCCAAACGCTTAGCCTGATACCGACCTTTATTCTAATCGGGTTTCTGGCCTATTACGCTGGTCTGACCCGTGCGCTGTTCGAGGCCGCGAAACGCTGGATCGCTTGGTTGCCGGGCGGCTTGGCTGTTTCGACCGTGTTTGCGACCGCCGGTTTTGCCGCCGTGTCGGGTGCATCGGTGGCGACGGCTGCGGTGTTTGCGCGGATCGCCATTCCCGAGATGTTGGCCATCGGCTATAACAAGAAATTCGCGGCAGGCGTGGTTGCTGCAGGTGGTACATTGGCATCCTTGATCCCGCCGTCCGCTATTTTGGTGATCTACGCCATTATCGTTGAACAAGACGTGGGCAAGCTGTTGCTGGCGGGCTTTATTCCCGGTGCGTTTTCCGCCGTGATCTATGCGATCTTGATCGTTGGTATTGCGACCATCTGGAAGAACGTCGGCCCCCCCGTTGGCGGCTTTACATGGCGGCAGCGGTTTGAATCCCTGCCTGCGGCCTTGCCGATCTTTGCCGTTGTCATCATCATTATTTTCTTTGTCTATAACCCCTTTGGCGACGCATGGGGCACCCCGACCGAAGGCGGTGCCGTGGGCGCGTTCATCGTGTTCCTGATGGCGCTGTATCGCGGTATGCGCTGGACCGAGCTTAAGGACGCCCTGCTGGAAACCGCCAAGCTGACGGTGATGATTTTCACCATCATCTGGGGCGTTTTGATCTATGTGCGCTTCCTTGGCTTTGCCGACCTTCCCGGTGCGTTTTCCGATTGGATTTCCGGGCTTGAGGCGTCACCGACGTTGATCCTGATCTGTATCCTATTGGCCTATGCCGTGCTGGGCATGTTCATGGATGCCATTGGCATGCTGCTGCTGACCTTGCCCGTGGTGTATCCTGCCGTCATGGCGTTGAACGGGGGCGAATTTGTATCGGCCGCGGACAGTGCGTTTGGCATGTCTGGCCCGATGTGTGCGATCTGGTTCGGCATTCTGGTGGTCAAAATGGCCGAGTTCTGTTTGATCACACCGCCCATCGGGTTGAATTGCTTTGTCGTCGCGGGTGTCCGCCCTGATCTAAGCGTTCAGGACGTGTTCAAAGGTGTCATGCCGTTCTTTGTCGCCGATGCTGTGACAATTGGCTTGCTCGTGGCCTTCCCGGCTATCGTACTTTGGTTGCCTTCACTCGCTGGCTAAACCGGCGCGTTGTTGTTCCCTGCTATCCTCGGGTTTGACCTGTTCTGCGGACAGGAAATGCCCGATGGTATGCAGGGGCTCAAAGTTCTCGCAAATGACTTTGAAAACCACCAAAAACGGCACCGCAACAAGGGCACCTGCAATGCCCCACAGCCAGCCCCAAAAGACGACCGTTAGAAACACGGCGACCGTGTTCATCTCAAGCCGCCTGCCAACCAGCCACGGCGTGACGATCTGCCCTTCGATCATGGTCAGCATCAGATAGCCCAACGGGGCGAGCAGGGCATAGCCAAGGCTGTCAAAGGTCACGATTGAAAAGCCGGCCACCAGCAACACGCCGCCAAACCCGCCAATATATGGCAAGAAGTTCAACATAAACGCGGCAATGCCCCAGATATAAGCCGAGGGTAGGCCTAGGGCCGTCAGATACAGCCCGACGCAAATCCCAAGACCTGCGTTGATCGACGCGATGGTCAGCAGGTAGCGCGACACGCGTTTTTCCACGTCATAGACCGTTTGCAGCGCACGTTTCTTGCCGGTCATGGTTGGCATGGATTGCACCAGCTTGAGGTAAAACATTTCCCCCGACGACAGCAGGAACAACGCAAGGATCAAGATCACAGCCAGCGATGCGCCGGTGGTGCTGACGGTATCCATCGCCGTATCCAGCAGGCCGGGCTGGCGGACCACAACCTCTTTTGGGTCCTCAACACCGCCATTGCCGATTTTTTCCACCTCTTCGCTGGCCGACCGCATGTTTTCGACCGCCTCGCTCACACCGCTCAGCTTTTGTTTGATCTCGGTGCCCATTTGCGGGATTTCGTCGCTCCATAATGCGACGGTTCCGGCGGATAGAACCACGATCGACATGATCACCAACGCGGTTGCCAGCACCAAAACGAATGCCGAAACCACATGGGGAACGCCAATGCGGTATAGGCCGCGCGATACCGGGCTAAGGGTCAGGGCAAGCAAAAAGCCCAGCAAAATCGGCAGGATAAGGTCTTTGGCAAAATAGGCCGTCACAAATAACGAGATCAGGACCAGCATTTGCAAAGAGCGCCGGATCGAGGGCAGGTGTTCCACAAGGTTTTCCAATGCATAGAGGATTACCGATCAAACGCGCCAACAGCGCAAAAGGTTCACGCCAGCGTGAGTGATTTTGCCGATCCACCATATTCCCCCCTCGCGAAGCCCGCCAATCTGTGCTGATGTGCGCGTGAATGTCTGAATACGGAGAAACCACAATGCCCATCACGCCCCTCGGTCTGGACCCGACGCTTTGTTTTATCGGGGGGGCGTGGGTGCCATCGCTTGGGTCGGGGCGCCTGTCGCTGCTGAACCCGTCTGATGGGTCGCATCTATGCGAGATCGCGCGCGGTTCAGATGCAGATATCGACCGCGCCGTTCAGGCTGCGGGTGCAGCGCTGGTGGGGGATTGGGGGCGCGCCACGGCTGCCGAACGGGGGCGGGTTCTGGCCAAGATCGGGCAGGGTGTTCTGGACAACGTCGAGGAGCTGACCCAGCTTGAGGCGTTGGACGTGGGCAAGCCGCTGAAACAGGCGCGCGCCGATGTTTTGGCGCTGGCCCGCTATATGGAATTTTACGCAGGCGCTTGCGATAAATTACACGGCGAAACGATCCCATATCTTGAAGGGTACACCGTCTATACCTTGCGTGAACCGCATGGGGTGACGGGGCATATCATTCCTTGGAATTACCCCATGCAGATCATCGGGCGCTCGGTCGGGGCCGCGCTGGCGATGGGCAATGCCGCCGTCCTCAAACCGGCCGAGGAAGCCTGCCTGACAGCGCTGGCCTTTGCCCAGATCGCCCATGCGGCGGGCCTGCCCGCCGGTGCGCTGAACGTGGTGCCGGGACTGGGGGCCGAGGCGGGTGCCGCGCTTACCCGCCATCCGGGGGTGCATCATGTGTCGTTCACCGGGTCGGTTGGTGTTGGGAAGTTGATCCAAGAAACAACGGCCCGCAACGTGGTGCCAGTCACGCTTGAGCTGGGGGGCAAGTCCCCGCAGCTGGTGTTTGACGATGCCGATATTGATGCGGCGCTGCCGTTTTTGGTGAACTCCGGCATCCAGAACGCGGGCCAGACCTGTTCGGCGGCCTCGCGGATATTGGTGCAGCGCGGCGTTTATGACCGTGTCGTGGCGCAGATGGGCGAACGGTATAACGCGCTGCGCGTCGGTCCCGCCTTGGCCGATCTGGATGTCGGGCCGCTGATCTCTGACCGGCAGAAAACCATCGTGGGCGGGTATCTTGAGCAAGGCGACGGGCTTGAGGTTGTGGGTCGCGGGCAGATCATGCCTGACGCGCCCGAAAACGGTGCCTATGTCGCGCCGACCTTGTTTGCAGGTGTCGCGCCAGACCATGTGCTGGCCCAGCAGGAAATATTCGGGCCCGTTCAGGTGATCATCCCCTTCGATACCGAGGAAGACGCCCTGCGCATCGCCAATGGCACAGAGTTTGGCCTTGTCGCGGCGGTTTGGTCGCAAAACGGCGCACGTCAAATGCGGCTGGCCAAGCAATTGCGTGCGGGTCAGGTGTTTCTGAATAACTACGGTGCTGGCGGTGGGGTGGAACTGCCCTTTGGCGGCGTCGGCCTGTCCGGCCATGGCCGCGAAAAGGGGTTCGCGGCGTTGTATGGTTTTTCAACACTGAAAACCGTCGCGGCGTTCCACGGCTGATCAACGCTGACGGTTGATGCAGCTAGGTCAACGCTCACTCCAATGTGGCGCGATCGACCGCGATCAAACCCAATTGTCGTGCGGTGCTTAGCGCCAAAATAGGGCTGTCCGGTCCGCCCGCACTGATCTGATACGCGCGCATCGCGGCGCGTGTCGGCGCATCGTAACTGCCTGAAACCGGACCAGTATATATGCCACGCGCCTCTAGCGCGCGCTGCAAGGTTTCGACGAATTGCGGCGTCATTTGCGCGGCGCATGGGGTCTCGAACCAGTTGTCGATGCGGGGCTGTACGATCTGCTGCCGGGTTTCGGTGCGATAGATGGGAAAGGCCTGAACCTCTCCGGTTGAGCTAATCTGCGCAGGCTGAACCTGCACCTGTTCGGTCACGGTTTCAATCACAGCGGGGGAAACGGTGCGCCCCCAGCACGATCCCGGCTGTGCGCCTGCGGGGCCTTGGGTGGTTGCCTCGATCACGCCCGGCTCTGGCGGTGCGGTATCGGCGGGCGAAACATCACAGCCCGACACCGCAATACAGCACAGTACGCCCATGCAGCCCATCAACATGTTTGACCCTGAAATCACCTGTCTGCCCTGCCTTTACCGGTCTTGGGTTTCGTCGCAATCTAGCCCGTTTTTCCGGCGATGCCTAGCGCAATGCCCAAACGCTGCGGGTTTGACAAATTCATGCGTAAACTACCGCGCAAAAGGGGGTGGCGAAGGGGGGCAGGGCTGGCTACATATACAGCGATATTTATTGCACAGGGGGTCAAGATGGCCAAAATCACCTACGTAGAACACAGCGGCACAGAGCATGTGGTGGATGTGGCCAATGGCATGACCGTCATGGAAGGTGCGCGCGACAACAACATTCCGGGGATCGAGGCCGATTGCGGCGGGGCCTGTGCCTGCTCGACCTGCCACGTCTATGTGGACCCTGCGTGGGTCGACAAAGTACCGGCCAAGGACGACATGGAAGAAGACATGCTGGATTTCGCCTATGAGCCCGACCCAGAACGCTCGCGCCTGACCTGCCAGATCAAAGTCACCGACGCGCTGGACGGTTTGCGCGTGCAGATGCCAGAAAAGCAAATCTGATGCCGGCGGGGGCGCGGCGTCAGCTGGCGCACCTGCCCAAGCGTTTTACACGCCACGCACAGCGGCTGTTGTGCGTGGCGCTGATGGTGCTGGCACCCGGCTGGGCTGCGGCGCAAACGATTACCGCCGCACGCTACGCCGACCCGACGACGCGCTACGACCATGGCATTCTGGGCGATGCCGTCGAATGGGGCACGCTTGAGATCACGTTGGATGATGGCACCACAAGGCGCTTCATCCTGCCCGAAACACTGGTGTTCGAGGATACGGCCCCAAGGCTCGCCGATCTGGATGCCGATGGGTCACCCGAAGTGATCGTGGTCGAAAGCAGCCTAACAGCTGGCGCGCGATTGACCGTCTATGGCCCCAACGGCCGCCTTGCCATGACCGATTATATCGGCCGCAAGAACCGCTGGCTTGCCCCCGTCGGTGCCGCTGATTTCACCGGCGATGGTCGGTTGGAAATCGCGATGGTGATGACACCACATCTCGCTGGCAGGGTTGATCTACTGGCCTTTGACGGCAGCAACCTGACCCTCATCGCACGCACCAGCGGCCTGACCAATCACCGCATCGGCGACCCGGATATCGCGGGTGGCATTCGAATCTGCCAAAATACCCCGCAGATGATTTTGGCTAAAATGCCATGGCGTAAATCGGGGGATAGCAAAATGGTTGCGGTCAGCCTGTCCAACGGATCGCTTGAGGTATCACCGTTCAAAGAACCCTTTACGCCCCAGAACTTTGCAAAAGCCAAAAACTGCACCATCCATCCTGAATAGGCTCAGCCACACACGTATTTTCCAAATGGTCCAAAATCCTGGGGGTCCGGGGGCTAGCCCCCGGTCCGATACCCGATTAGTTCAGCGCACGCCAACCAATATCGCGCCGGAAGAAACCGCCGGGCCAATCAACGGCTTCAACCATCTCATAGGCCCGCGCTTGCGCCTCGGCCAGGCTGTCACCCCGCGCGGTGACGTTCAACACACGCCCGCCCACGGCGACGATCTGGCCGTCTTTCTCCGCTGTGCCTGCATGAAACACCATGTTACGGCTGTCCTCGGGCAATGCATCCAAACCAGCGATCACGCTGCCTTTGTCATAGCTGCCGGGATACCCCAATGCTGCCATCACGACCGTGACCGCATGGTCATCGGCCCAGTTCACTTTCATCTCGGACAGACGGGCTTCAGCCGCCGCATGCAGCAGGTCAAGAACCTGCGCACCCAGCCGCATCATCAGCACCTGACATTCAGGGTCGCCAAAGCGGGCGTTATATTCCACCAACCGAGGCACCTCGTCTTTGATCATCAGGCCTGCGTATAGCACGCCCTGATAGGGCATGCCGCGTTTTGACATTTCGGCCATCGTCGGGCGGATAATCTCGGCCAAGGCGCGTTCGGCGATTGCGTCGGTCAAAACCGGCGCGGGGGAATAGGCCCCCATGCCGCCTGTGTTGGGGCCTGTGTCGCCGTCGCCCACGCGCTTGTGATCTTGGGCGGTGCCGATGGGCAGCACGGTATCGCCGTCGCATAACACAAAGAATGATGCCTCTTCGCCGTCCATAAACTCTTCGATCACCACCTCGGTCCCCGCGTCGCCAAAGGTGCCATCGAACATCGTATCAACTGCGGCCAGCGCTTCCGCGTCGGTTTCGGCGATGATCACGCCTTTGCCAGCGGCCAGACCGTCGGCCTTGATCACGATGGGGGCTGGGTGGTCGGCCAGATAGGCGCGGGCAGATGCGGCATCGGTAAAGTGGCCATAGGCGGCTGTAGGCGCATTCGCGGCATCGCAAATTTCTTTGGTGAAGGCCTTTGACGCCTCAAGCGCTGCGGCGGCTTTGGAGGGGCCAAACACCAAGAACCCTGCATTGCGCAGATCATCGGCTACACCAGCGGCCAGCGGTGCCTCGGGGCCGATAATCACGAAATCGATGCTATTTTCATCTGCGAACCCGACCACAGCGGCACCATTGTTGATGTCCAGGGTCGCGCATTCGGCAATCGCGGCAATGCCTGCGTTGCCCGGTGCCACGATCAGCTTGTCGCATTTGGGGTTTTGCAAAACGGCCCAGGCAAGGCTGTGTTCACGCCCGCCGCTGCCCAAAATGAGGATATTCATGAATGCGCTCCCTTGGCCTTGGTTGCTGCGCGTTCTAAGCTGGGGCTGTGAAATACACAAGCCGGACACGAGCCCAGATAAGAGCCAAGACCCAAAGGACAGCCGCATGGACCTGATCGACGACCCTCGCGAGGGTCAAAACAGCCCCGAATTCACCGTGACCGAGCTTTCTGGCGCGATCAAGCGGGTGATCGAGGGGGAATTCGCCCATGTACGGATTCGCGGCGAAGTTGGCCGCGTCAGCCGACCGCGCTCGGGGCATATCTATCTGGACCTCAAGGATGACAGTTCGGTGATTTCCGGCGTGATCTGGAAAGGCGTGTCCGCCCGTCTGGAAACCCAACCCGAAGAGGGGATGGAGGTGATTGCCACGGGCCGCATCACCACCTTTGGCGGGCAGTCCAAATACCAGATCGTCATCGAAGACATTAAACCGGCGGGCATGGGCGCGCTGATGGCGCTGCTGGAAAAACGCAAGGCGGCGCTGGCGGCAGAAGGATTGTTCGCACCGGAACGCAAACGCGCGCTGCCCTATTTGCCTGATGTGATCGGGGTCGTTACATCGCCCTCAGGCGCTGTGATCCGCGATATTTTGCACCGCTTGCGCGACCGGTTCCCGCGCAAGGTGCTGATTTGGCCCGTGGCCGTGCAGGGGGCGAAATGCGCGCCCGAAGTGGCCCGTGCCATCGAAGGGTTTAACAAACTGACGCCCGGCGGGGCGATCCCGCGACCCGATTTGCTGATTATCGCACGCGGTGGCGGCTCGGTCGAAGACCTCTGGGGATTTAACGAGGAGATCGTGGCGCGGGCTGCGGCGGCGTCGGATATTCCGCTGATATCTGCTGTAGGCCATGAAACTGATACGACCCTGATCGATTATGTGTCTGACAAACGCGCGCCGACGCCGACCGCTGCGGCGGAACTGGCTGTGCCTGTACGTCATGAACTGGTCGCCTTGCTGGACGGGCAAGAGGCACGCATGACCCGCGCGCTTAGCCAAGGGCTGTTGCGGCGCGATCAGCGGTTGCGCGATATGGCGCGGGCCTTGCCACGGGCCGAAACCTTGCTGGATGGGCCACGGCAAAAGCTGGATGTTCTGGGCGGGCGATTGGGGCCTGCGCTGACCGCTGGCGTTCAGAAACGCAAAGTGCGGCTGGCAGATATATCTGGCGTGCTGCGCCCCGGTACGTTAACGCGCAGCTTGCAGTCTGAACAGCGGCGGTTGGCCGCGCTCTCATCGCGGTTCCGGCCCGAGGCATTGGTGCAAGATCACAAGCGCAAAACCGATGCGTTTCAAGCGCTTGCGTTGCGTCTTTCAGATGCGGGCCAACGTCAAACCCAAGGATGGCGCAAGCAGATTGCGGGGTTGGACCGCCTGCATGAAATGCTGAGCTATAAATCAACCCTCGCGCGCGGCTATGCTGTGGTGCGCGGCGATGGCGGGTTGGTTACCACTAAAAAGGCCGCTCAAGACGCCACATCGCTTGAGATCGAATTCGCCGATGGCCGCATGCAAATCGGCGGCAAGGCGGGGCCGCGCAAGGCCACGAAAAAGCCGCCAGAGCAAGGCAATCTGTTTTAAACACCGATACTAAACGCCAATTCTGGGGCCGAGGCACAGCAGCTTTTCATCGATATCTTCGGCCTCGTATAGCTCGGTCGTGGCGGGGTCATTCTCGAACCGAGCGATCAGGCCTTGCGCGGATTTCTCGAACGTCCAGCATTGCGGATCGGGGTTGTCGTCATAGGTGAAACAAATCTGGCCATTGTCCTCGAACCAGGACCCGGGCTTGCATTCGCCATCCAGAAACGACCATTCAACGCGGCGGTTGCTGAGGTAGCGTTCAGCGCCATAGGCCTGACCATTGCTGTTGTAAAACAATGTTTTACCACGGGTATACTCATCAAATTCCTGTGCTGTCATCGCGGTTTGCGCCGCCAACGGGGTGGTGATGAGCAAGGCAATGAACGTCAGGACATGTTTCATAAGGCAAGCTTGCCAGAAACCATGCGGCTGATCCAGCGGTTACGCGGTTTGTTGCCAGCGGGCGACGCGGCGGTCCATGACGCGCCGCCAGATCGGCGGCACCAGCGCCAGCGCGGCCATCACCGGCAAGGATCGCGGTAAAATTGGCATGGTGTCCGGGGTGACTTCAAGCGCGGGAAAGGCGCGGGCCGGGCGCATGTGATGGTCGGAATGGCGCGGCGCGTTCAGCATCATCGCGGACGAATACCATTGCGGCGCGTTCCAGCTGTGCTGCGGGCCAACGGGTTCCATACGGCCATCTGCACGGGGTTTTCTGCGCAACCCATAATGCTGCACATAGTCGGACAGCAGCAATTGCATCTGCGCATAGGCTGCGAGGGCCAGCATTTGCACCACACCGCCCCAGCCCGCGATGATCGCGGCAACGCCAAGCGTCAGCGCGGCCCCTGAAACATAGCCCACATAGGGATGCGACCAGATCGGCAGCGCTGCGCTGCGCGCGCGATGCTTGGTTTCCGCGTGCAGGCCCGACGTGAATTCGCCCCGCAGCGCGCGCAGCGCAAAGGCATAGAACCCTTCGCCCAACCGGGCCGAGTTCGGATCGGCATCCGTGGCGACGTGAATGTGATGCACCCGCAGGTGCGCGGAGACGTGATGCCCGTATAGCAGCGAACAATAGATCGCCGTGCCGATGCGCCGCGTCCAGCGATTGCTGGTGTGGATCAGCTCATGCGCGTTGGAGTTTGAGACCTGCCCGAAGTACATGCCCAAACCTAGGAAGATCAGTACCTTATCCGATGCGCCTAAATCATTGCCCGCCAACGCCCACACCCCCAAGGGCAACAGCACAAAATGCGCGGCGGCCAAGGTCAGGCTGATGCCGCGCCCGGTTGTGTCACGCGCTGGTATCTGCCGCGTGATGCGGTCCAGCGTAAACACCAGCAGCGTGATCGACAGCAACGCGGTCAGCGGCCAGACCCCGCCAAAAAGGCAGGCCAACGCCAAAAGCACGGCGGGGGTCAGGCTGGCGATGGCGTACCAAATCATCAGGGCGGCTCCCTTTGTGGGTTACAAGTTTCTTATAAGCGAAATGCGGGCGCGCAAAAGGGTGCAACCCGTCACAAGCACCGCGCAAAGTATTAGGGAAGGGTCGTTTTTTGATTATGAGGGGCGGTGCAAGTTTGCTAGCTTAGCCGGAACATCAAGGTGAGGGGGCCGATATGGCATTGGATGAACACAAAAAATCCGGAGGCAAAGGCCCCGAAAAAGGCGTGTGGAAGTCCGGCAAAGGCAAGGGGCGCACCCACACCAAGGGCCGCCAGTTGGATGACACGGCTTGGGAGGAAGTTCGCGCGCTGTTGGGGGAAAAGCCCCGCCGCGCCGATCTGCTGATCGAGCATCTGCACCTGATCCAAGACGCATATGGCCACCTGTCTGCCGCCCACCTGCGCGCCTTGGCCGAAGAGACGCGGATGAGCATGGCCGAAGTGTACGAGGTCGCGACATTCTATGCGCATTTCGATGTGGTGAAAGAGGGCGAGACACCGCCGCCCGCGCTGACCATCCGCATCTGCGATTCACTGGCCTGCGAAATGGCGGGCGCGCAAGCGTTGAAGGCGGCGCTTGAGGATGGCTTGGATGCCGCCGAGGTGCGCGTTGTGCGCGCGCCCTGCATGGGCCGCTGCGATACGGCACCCGCGCTTGAGATCGGCCATAACTTTGTCGACAACGCGACCTTGGAAAAGGTCGAAGCGGTGATTGATGCGGGTGACACCCATGTGCATCTGCCTGATTACGAAGTGTTTTCCGATTATGTAGAGGCTGGCGGGTATGAGGCCCTCAAGACCCTGCGCAAAAGTGGAGATTGGGAAGCCGTGCAAGAGCAATTGCTTGAGGCCGGCGTGCGTGGTCTGGGCGGGGCGGGTTTCCCGTCGGGCAAGAAATGGGGGTTTGTGCGGGCAAATCCGGGCCCACGTTATATGGCCGTGAACGGCGACGAGGGCGAGCCGGGCACGTTCAAGGACCGCTGGTATCTGGAACGCGTGCCGCATCAATTCCTTGAGGGTATGCTGATCGCCGCATGGGCGGTCGAGGCGGAAAAGGTGTTCTTGTACATGCGCGATGAATATCCGCAGGTGCTGGCGCTTTTACGGATAGAAATCGAGGCGCTCGAAGACGCGGGACTGGTCGAACCGGGGTATATCGATCTGCGGCGCGGGGCCGGGGCCTATATCTGCGGCGAAGAATCCGCGATGATCGAAAGCATCGAGGGCAAGCGGGGCATGCCGCGTCACCGCCCGCCTTATGTGGCGCAGGTCGGCATCTTTGGCCGTCCGACATTGGTACATAACATTGAGACATTGCACTGGGTCACGCGGGTGTGCCGCGAGGGGCCGCAAGTGATGAACAGCACGGAAAAGAATGGCCGCAAGGGGCTGCGCAGTTTCTCGGTTTCGGGGCGCGTGGCGAAACCAGGCATGTATGTCATGCCAGCAGGGTCCACCATCACCGACATCATCCGGGTCGCAGGGGGCATGGCCGTCGGCCATGTGTTCAAGGCCTATCAACCGGGCGGACCGTCATCAGGTTTGTTGCCCGCATCAATGGCCGATATCGCGATGGATTTTGATGTTTTGCAAGAACACGGATCATTCATCGGATCGGCGGCGGTTGTGGTGTTGTCTGAACATGACAGCGCCAAAGCGGCGGCACTGAATATGCTGCGGTTTTTTGAGGATGAAAGCTGTGGTCAGTGCACGCCTTGCCGCGTGGGCTGTGAAAAGGCGGTCAAGCTGATGCAAGCGGACCGCTGGGATCAACCGCTGCTTGAGGAACTGTCGCAAGCCATGGTCGATGCGTCGATCTGCGGGTTGGGGCAGGCTGCACCCAATCCGATCCGGCTGGTGATGAAGCATTTCCCCGACGAGGTATAGCATCTTAAACCGCGCCGAACATGGCCGCGACGGATGAGAGGAAAGGCTCATTCAGCGGGTCTGCACATATGGCGTGCCTGGTGTCAGCGGAACGACAGGAATGGTCGCAACTGCACAAGATTTGCCTGTTCTTTGCTAGAGGATGACCATTCGTCGCAGAAAGTTGCATTTTGAAGGTCTTTGGGGCAGTTTGACGCTGAAACTTGCCTCGAATACGTCTCTTTGGCGAGAGTTACTTTGCGGAGATGTCGTAATAATGGTGACCCCCTTGCGCATGGCCACATCCTACCTGCGCGCTGACATGGGGGCAGGGTCAATTGCGGCGCTGTCGTTTTGCGCGCGTGCCATTGCTCTTGCGCTGTGTTGCGCGGTTTGGCTTGCGGTGCCAGCAGCGCAGGCATCTGACCGGCATCTAAACCTTGCCGCAGCGCCATATCCGCCCCTGACCACCGTCGCGAAAGACGGATATCTGGACCGTATCGTGCAAGAGGCCTTTGCCCGCGCGGGTATTGGGCTGACCTATCAGGCCACGTCCCCCGCGCGCGGATTAATGGGCAGCCTTACCGGCGAATTTGACGGCTACTTTGCCACGCCAGAGCTGGACGTTCCTATACTGGCCCCCTTGGTGCGTGTCCCCGAGCGGATTTATACCGGCAAGGCGGGCGGCGTGTATCTGCGCGACGACATCATGATGATGAACAAGGAATACCTAAAGTCGTACCGCGTTGGTTATGTCGAAGGCTGGAAACAGGCCGAGGATGATTTGCATGACGTTCCAGATACTTACGCGGCCGACAGCTCGGGCCGGTTGATGGACATGCTGATAAAGGGCCGCATTGATGTGGCTTATATGTATTTTTTGCAGGCACGGTATCAGGCCCAACAACATGAGGTTACGGGTCTCAAATTCTCGGAACATACCTTTGATACGGATTTGTTTATCCATCTAAGCGCAGAGCACGCTGATCTGGCGCTTGATCTGGCGACGGCGATCCGGCTGATGAAGGCGGACGGAACACTGGAAAATATTTTGGCCCCGGCAATGATGAAGTGGGGCCCGAAATGAAACTGCGCAGTTTTACAACGGGCATCAGGCGCGAAATCTGGCGGGCGATACTTGGCCCGATGCTGGGCCTGCTTATGGTGGCCTGCCTGCTGCCATCGCTGATCTATTTCAGTATCGCCGAGGCGCGGCTGAAAGAGCGGGTTGATAATCTGGCCAATGCCACCTTGGCCACAATGCAAGACCACGTCTGGCAATACGACCTTGAGGACGCGCAGCAGTTGCTGGACAGCTATGTGAAATTTGGGGCCGTCACAGGTGCCAAAGTGTCAGATGGCAAGTTTATCGATCTGACGGCGGGCACTTTGGGCGATAATGTGGCTGGGTATGTCCTTGAACTGCCGCTTTATGGGGGCGGGGAATCGGGCGATGTCGAAATTGGTACCTTGCGCCTCGAAGTCTCTAAATCCGAGATTTGGGAATTCATTTTGGTGCGCATCGCGGCCACCATTCTGACCTCGGCCATTTTTGTGTTTTTCACGGCATTTCTGACGTTGCGATTGCTGGATCGAACCCTGTTGCAGCCCGTGCTGACCATCTCGAACACGCTCAAGGACCATTCGGGGGATTGGGGCGCGCTTAACATCGACTTGAACGATGGGCCGTCGCCACGCGGGCGGGACGAACTGACCGGACTTGTGGATGCGATCCATGGGATGCGCGACCAAATTTTATCCTCTCAAGAGGTGCTTGAGGCGTCGATGACCAAGCTGACCCATGTGGCGCTGTTTGCGCGGCTTGGCTATGCGACCCTTGATGCCACGCTGGACAGGTTTATCGAATGCGATCCGGCGTTTGCCAGTGCCTTTAAAATGACGGTCCAAGAGGTTCTGGACGTGGATGTACGGGGCGAATTTCTGGGCGCATTCCTGCGGGATGAAGACCCTGACAGATTGGAGGCCATCCGCGCACTTCTTCACAAGGGTAAGATGTCCGAAGGGGTGCTGAAATTCACGTTGAAGAACGACGAAATACGGTATTTCCGGCATATTGTACGGCCCTTTATTGATCAGGTGACCGGTAACTCCGTGCTTGAGATTATTATTCTGGACGTGACCGAGCAAAAGATCGTCGAAGAACAGTTGCTTCAGGCGCAAAAGCTGGATGCGATTGGCATGCTGACGGGCGGGGTTGCGCATGATTTCAACAACTTGCTGGCCATTATTTCGGGCAATATTGAACTGACGCTTTTGGCGCTAGACAGCCCGCAAGAGCGCGAATTCCTAGAAGTGGCGCTATCGGCGGTGGGCAGTGGCGCGACATTGACCCAGCAATTGCTGTCATTCGCGCGCAAGCAACCGCTGTCGCCAACGCATTTTGATGCGGCTGAATTGATGCGGGATTCCAGCGCGCTGCTGGGGTCGTCCGTGGGCGAAGCAATTGATCTGGAAATTGTCGCGGATGACGACCTCTGGGGCACCTTTGCGGATCCGGAAAAGCTGAAGACGACGCTTTTGAATTTGGTGGTTAACAGCCGGGATGCGATGCCGGACGGGGGGCTGCTGACGATTGAGATCACCAATTGCAAACTGGACGAGGATTACGCCGCCAGCCATGTTGATGTGGTCCCCGGCGAATATGTGCGCATTTCGGTGAACGATACCGGCTGCGGCATGTCCGAAGAGACGATCCAACATGCGATTGAACCGTTTTTCACGACCAAAGGGGTTGGCAAGGGAACCGGGCTTGGCCTGCCGATGGCCTTTGGGTTTGCGAAACAGTCGGGCGGCCATCTTGAGGTGTATTCCGAATTGGGAATTGGCACCTCGGTCAAGCTTTACCTGCCGCGTTCAGGCGAAGAAAACGCAACACTGGATGACCGCGACCGGAGCAAACAGCGCCCGGATTTTACCGGGATGGCGGTGTTTTTGATCGAAGACAACAAAGATTTGCGCGCCATGTTCAAAACCATGCTCGTGTCGATGGGCTGCGTTGTCCATGACGCCGAGGATGGGCCAGAGGCGTTGAGAATGGCGGAAACGCTTGCTGATGTTGATCTGATCCTAAGCGACGTGATCCTGCCGCGCGGCATGGACGGTAACGAAGTGGTCAAACGCCTAAGCCCGCTGTACCCAAAGGCGGCCGTGATCTTTATGTCGGGCTTTAGCGAAAATTCGATTATTCAGAACGGGCGCTTGGACCCCAAGGTGACCTTGCTGCAAAAACCGTTTGGTGCGGATGATCTGGTGAAGGCGATTGTTTCGGCGCGGGGCATCAAACGTAAATCGTCCAAAGAATAAGCCCTAAGCCCTATCAGAAACGGCGGAAATACCATGTCCGGATGCCTGTTCGATTGGGGCACTGGGGCGTAGAAATGGGCAATTCGGGCGGGTGCCCTTCCCTCTGGCCATATGAGCCTATAGATCATAGCAAACGCCTGACACTTTTCGCGGAGACGACGCTTGGCCTTTTTCAAGAAACTGAAAAGCAAACTGTTCAAATCATCGTCAAAGATCGACGAAGGCCTTGAGGCCATCGTTGAGGAAGGCGGCGCTGTTGACGCAGCCGAAACGATTGACGAGCTGCCCGTAGATCAGGTGATGGACACGCCAGACATCGCGGTTGAGGCATTGCCGGAGGCCGTCGATGATGAACCCGCGCCGCTGCCCGCCGATGTTCCGGCGGAGGAGGCACCAACACCCGAACCCGTGCCTCTTCGTGAAACCATCCAGCCAGCGGTCACGGATTTGCAATCGCCCGCGCCAGCCCAGCCTGAGGCCCCAAAACCCAGCTTGATGGGCCGTTTGATGGGGCGCAGCGCGGCCGCGCCAGTCGTGCGCCGCGTGCTGGATGACGAGATGCTCGAACAGCTCGAAGAGCTGCTGATCTCGACCGATATGGGCGTTGATACGGCGCTGCGCGTCACGGCAAACATGGCCGAAGGGCGCTTTGGCAAACGCTTGTCGGTTGAGGAAATCAAACGGCTGTTGGCGGCCGAGGTCGCGCGGATCATGGACCCGATTGCCAAGCCCTTGCCGCTTTATGCCAAGACCCCACAAGTGGTTCTGGTTGTGGGTGTGAACGGGTCCGGCAAAACCACTACGATTGGCAAGCTGGCCAGCCAGTTCAAGGCGGCGGGCAAGAACGTTGTGATTGCGGCGGGCGATACATTCCGCGCTGCTGCTGTTGAACAATTGCAGGTCTGGGGCGACCGCGCAGGCGTGCCTGTGCTGACCGCAGCCCAAGGGTCGGACCCGGCCAGCCTTGCCTTTGATGCCATGGGCCAAGCCGAACGCGATGGCGCTGATCTGCTGCTGATCGACACGGCGGGGCGGCTGCAAAACCGCGGCGACCTGATGGAGGAGTTGGCCAAGATCGTGCGCGTGATCCGCAAGAAAGACCCGTCAGCCCCGCATAACACGCTGTTGGTGCTGGACGCGACGACGGGCCAAAATGCGCTAAATCAGGTTAAGGTGTTTCAAGAGATTTCGGATGTCTCCGGCCTTGTGATGACCAAGTTGGACGGCACAGCCAAGGGTGGTGTTCTGGTGGCGCTGGCCGATAAATTCGGCCTGCCGATCCATGCGATTGGTGTGGGCGAACAGATCGATGATCTACAGCCGTTTGACCCGCAGGAATTCGCGGATGCGTTGATGGGGCTGGACCCTCAGTGAATACTCTCAAGCGGGGCACATGCCCGTGACCGAATGGCTTGCCCAGATCGAAGGCACACCGACGGGGCATCAGGTGGCCCTAATGCTGGCGTTGCTGGCGGCATTTTTGCATGCGGTTTTCGGCGCTTTGCAAAAGGGGCGGCATGACCCGTGGCTGACGCGCGGCGCGATTGATTTTTCCTATGGTATGATGGCGGCCCCCTTTGCGCTGTTTGTCGTGCCTTGGCCCGAACCGCATATGTGGGTGATCTTTGCCGGCGCGTTTGCGATCCATGTCGTCTACAAAGTGTTGCAGGCTTGGGCCTATACCAAGGGGGCCTATACGGTCGTATATCCGGTGGTGCGTGGCACCGGGCCGCTGTTCACGGTGATCGGTGCCTATCTGATTTTCAATGAAAGCTTTACCCTAGTGCAGTGGATGGGCGTGGGGGTGCTGATGGCAGGCATCTTCGGGCTGGCGCTGTATAATATGATCTATCTGGTGTCCGAACGGGACACGTTGAACGTGGCGCTGGCATTGGCGGTTCTGACCGGACTGTTCGTGGCGCTATATACGACCTTTGACGCCTACGGCATTCGCGCGACGCAAAGCCCGTTCACCTTTTTGGCGTGGTTTTTCATGATCGACGGGCTGGTGATGCCTGTTATCGCATGGCGGCGCTATGTGACCATGCCGAACCCGCCCGCGCTTGGCCCGCTGATGACACGCGGTGTTGCGGGTGGATTTGTGGCGTTCTTTAGCTTTGGATCGATCATGCTGGCGACGCGGCTGGACAAGGTCGGCGAGGCCGCAGTGCTGCGCGAAACCTCGACCGTGTTTGCGGCCGTCATCGGTTGGTTGGTCCTGAAAGAAACTGTAGGCCCGCGCCGTGTGGCGCTGATGGCATTGATCGCGGCAGGTGCTGTGATCGTCGAAATGGGCGGATAATTGGAGAGTAAGATGACCGAGAAACGCCAGATTAACCCGCTGCTGAAATCGGCCCTAGAGTTCGGGCCCGTGCTGATCTTTTTCGTGGCCTATCTACGCTATAAGGATGATGTGTTCACGGTCTGGGGCACGGAATACAGCGGCTTTATCCTGATTACGGCGGCCTTTGTTCCGCTGCTGATCGCCGCCACGGGCGCGCTTTGGGCGCTGACGGGCAAAATCAGCCGGATGCAGGTGGCCACAGTGATTTTGGTCACTTTGTTTGGCGGGCTGTCGGTCTGGCTGAATGACGAGCGGTTTTTCAAGATGAAACCAACCGCGATCTACCTGCTGTTCGGCGGTTTGCTGGCCATTGGTCTGGCGCGCGGGCAATCCTATCTGAAATACGTGATGGAAGAAATGATGCCCCTGCAAGACGCCGGCTGGATGATCCTGACCAAGCGGTTGATGTTCTGCTTTTTCGGGCTGGCGCTGGCCAATGAAGTAATCTGGCGTTTTGCCAGCACCGAAACATGGGTTTACTTCAAGACCTTTGGCCTGACGGCGGCGGTGTTTGCGTTTTTCATGGCGCAGGGCAAGTTGTTTCAAACCTACAGCATCGAACAAGACGAAACCTGACGCGCGCCCGCCACGGCTGGCATCATTTGGTTTTGAACAAGGTCGATTGCGCGTCTTTGTCGGCGCGGAAATCGGCACGCTTTTCTGCATATAGCGCACGACCTGCCTGCACGCCCTTGCGCGCGCCCACGAGGTCCAGCCAGCGGGCCATGTGGGGTTTGTCGTCCAACGTTTGCTGCTGACCTTCCCACAGGGACGCCCAGCCCCAGATGGCGAAATCCGCGATCGAGATGAAATCGCCTGCGACAAATTCATTGTTGGCAAGCTGCCGGTCCAACACGCCATAAAGGCGCGCCGTTTCGCTGCGATAGCGGTCTTTCGCATAGGGCAGATCGTTGGGCGGATCCATATGTGGGGCGTATTTCAGGAAATGATGCGCTTGCCCCGCCATCGGCCCCAGCCCGCCCATTTGCCACATCAGCCATTCCTCGACCGCGACTTTTTCACGTTCGGTCGTGCCGCCGAACTGACCTGTCTTGCGGGCAAGGTATTGCAGGATCGCACCGGATTCAAAAATCGAGATGGGCGCACCATCCGGTCCATCAGGATCGACAATCGCGGGCATCCGGTTGTTGGGCGCGATCTTTAGAAACTCCGGCGCGAATTGATCGCCGGAACCGATGTTGATCAGATGAGTGGCATAGGGCAGGGCCATTTCCTCGAGCGCGATGGATATCTTCCAGCCGTTCGGCGTGGGCCAGTAATACAGATCAATCGGTGCGGACATGGCATAGGTACCTTTTGGATGCAGTGTTGGCCCCATACTGCCGGTTTCGGTGGCACCCGCAAGGGAAAGCGCGGCCTGCTATAACGCAGGCTGTTGACGTGGCGCGCGCACAGGCGTAGCAGATGTCGCGTGGCGATTTGTTACCGGATTGCGGGCCACGGGCAGGGCGACTTGCTGAAATACCGCTAAAAGGTCAGGATGAAAGCCCCCTTTCGCTTGACCGCGTCTGGGGTTTTTTTATGCCCGCACTGTCGGGCCGGAAGGATGATAAAGATGAGCAACGATTGGAAGCCACGCACCAAGGCCATTCACATGGGCACCCGCCGCAGCCAGTATAACGAACTGTCCGAAGCGATGTTTCTGACCCAAGGGTTCGTCTACGAGAGTGCCGAACAGGCCGAGGCACGGTTCCAATCGCTGGGCGATGATGAATTTATTTATGCGCGCTACGGCAACCCCACCGTGCGGATGTTCGAAGACCGTATTGCCGGCATGCTGGGATACGAGGATTGCTTTGCCTGCACATCCGGGATGGCGGCGGTTAACGGGGCGCTGACGGCGTTGCTGAAGGCAGGTGATCACGTGGTTGCTGCCCGCGCGCTGTTCGGCTCGTGCTTGTACGTGCTCGAAGACATCCTTGCGCGGTTCGGGGTTGAAATCACATTGGTTGACGGCACCGACAATGCAGAATGGGATGCAGCAATCCGGCCCGACACGCGGCTGGTGTTCTTCGAGAGCATCTCGAATCCGACCTTGGAAGTCGTGGACATGCGCCATGTGGTGGCCAAGGCCCATGCCGTTGGCGCGTTGGTGCTGGCCGATGATGCGATGGCCACGCCGGTCTATTCCTATGCGCGGGAATGTGGGGCTGACATCGCGATCATTTCGACCACGAAACACGTGGACGGGCAGGGTCGCCTGCTGGGTGGTGCGATCTGCGGGACCAAAGACCTGATCCGCGGCCCGATTGAGGCCTATATGAAGCACACCGGCGGCGCGATGAACCCCTTCACCGCCTGGACCCATCTGAAAGCGCTTGAAACCATCGACCTGCGCGTGCGGGCGCAATCTGATGCGGCGCTGAAACTGGCGAATGCGCTCGACGGCCATCCACGCCTGCACGCCGTGCGCTATCCTACACACCCATCGCACCCGCAGCACGCCCTTGCCTTGGCGCAAGCGCCGTCTGGCGGCACCGTTTTCGCGATCGAGGTGAAGGGCGGCAAAGACGCCTGTTTCAAGTTCCTGAACGCGCTGGAACTGGTCACCATTTCCAATAACTTTGCCGATGCGAAATCGATCGCGACGCACCCGGCCACGACGACGCACCAGCGGTTGCCGCAAGACCAAAAAGACGTGTTGGGCATTACCGATGGCCTAGTGCGCATGTCAGCGGGGCTTGAGGACGTGGATGATCTGATCGCGGATATCAAACAGGCATTGGACCGCTCGGCGTAAAATTCGGATGCGGCTGCGCACTATTGTCAGCAGTTTCATGGAAACGGTGCGGTGATTGCCCTATATAAAGTCCAGCTACCAAGGGGGGCTTATCATGAATGTCATCGCACCTGGGTCCACACAGCCTGACCGCGCGGCCGCCACGGCGGCGCTGGATACTTTGCGCGCTTGGGCGGCAGCGGCCAGTCAATCGGAGATGGACGCGCTGGACCCTGCATTGGCGCGGCTGTTGACCAAGGTTGATGATTACCCCGAATTCAACCGCATTTACCCCGACGATTTCGCCGTTGGTGATAATTACAAAGCAACCTTGCCGGATTTGCAAAACGGCCCGTCCAGTCTGATCCGGGGGGCCAAACAGCAGATCCAGCATGTGGGAATTTCGAACTTCCGCCTGCCGCTGCGCTTTCACACCCGCGATAATGGCGATCTGACGCTTGAAACCTCGGTGACCGGATCGGTTAGCCTTGAGGCGGATAAAAAGGGCATCAACATGTCCCGCATCATGCGCAGCTTTTATAAACATGGTGACCAGACATTCAGCTTTGAGGTCATGGAAGCGGCGCTTGATGACTATAAAACCGATCTGGAAAGCTTGGATGCGCGCATCCAAATGCGGTTTTCCTTTCCGATGAAGATCGAAAGCCTGCGCTCCGGTCTGTCGGGCTACCAGTATTATGACATCGCGTTAGAACTGGTTGAAATCGCAGGTGTGCGTAAAAAGATCATGCATCTGGATTACGTCTATTCATCGACCTGCCCCTGTTCGCTGGAACTGTCCGAACATGCGCGCGCCACACGCGGACAACTGGCCACACCGCATTCGCAGCGGTCGGTGGCGCGCATTTCGGTCGATGTGAAATACGACGCCGATTGTCTGTGGTTCGAAGACCTGATCGAGGCCGCGCGCCGCGCTGTGCCAACCGAGACCCAAGTGATGGTAAAGCGCGAAGACGAACAGGCTTTTGCCGAACTGAACGCCGCAAACCCGATCTTTGTCGAAGACGCGGCGCGACTGTTCTGCGAGCAGTTGCAAGCGGACCCGCGTATTGGTGATTTCCGCGTTGTAGCAAGCCACCAGGAAAGCCTGCACAGCCATGATGCGATCAGTATTCTGACCCAAGGCGACACATTTGCCGCCCAAAGCATCGACCCCAAGCTGTTCACCACGCTGTTTCACGTCGGGTAAATTCGCGCCTTAAATAGCCCAAGTTTTCACACTGCCCGCGTTTTGGGCGGTGTTTTGGTGCCTCTGTCGCATTTTTGGCAGTCTTTATGCTGCGGTGCAGCGCAATCGGGATGCTGCTATGCAGAATGGTCAGTTCTCATTCCGGCTGAACGCTATATATTGAAGTCAACAGAGCGTAACAGGCGGAAATGCCTAGCAAAGAAAGGTCTATCATGGCATATAGCAGCACAATTTCCCACACCGGTGGCTTCTCCCTGAAAACACCATTTGCAGCAATCGGGGCATTCTTCGCCGCCATTGGTAACGCAATGATCGCAGCCAGCAGCAACTCTGCCCGCTTGCAAAAGGTTGAGATGCTGAACGCAAAATCCGACGCAGAGCTGGCGGAAATGGGCATCAAGCGCGATGATATCGTGCACCACGTGTTCCGTGACCTGTATTACATCTAAACAGGTCCACCCCTGCAGAAAATGCGGCCCCGCTGACATCAGCGCGGGCCGTTTTCGTTTTCAGGTGTCCTGATCCTTGACACCGCCGCTTTGCCGCGCCAACGCTGCCCCTATGTTGGACATGCGACCAGTTGGATATGTGATCGGGCTTTTGCTTGCCGTGCTTGGCATCGCGATGATTGTGCCGATGTTGGTCGATATCGCTGAGGGGCGCGGCCACTGGCCCGTGTTTGTCGAGTCGGGATTGATCACCTTTTTAGGGGGCAGCATGATTGCGCTGGCCTGCGCCAATGGCGTCAAAGAAGGCCTGACAATCCAGCAGACATTTTTGCTGACCACCGGCGTTTGGGTGATGCTGCCGCTGTTTGGGGCCTTGCCGTTTATGCTGGGCGCGACCGAGGCACGGTTTGTCGATGCGGTGTTCGAGGCGATGTCGGGCCTGACCACCACAGGGTCGACGGTTTTCACCGGCCTTGATGACCTGCCCAAGGGGCTTTTGCTGTGGCGCGGTATCCTGCAATGGCTGGGCGGGATCGGTATAATCGTGGTCGCGATGGTGTTCCTGCCCGAATTGCGGGTCGGCGGTATGCAGATTTTCAAATCCGAAGCGTTTGATACCTTTGGGAAAATCCTGCCACGTGCGGGGCAGATCGCCAGTCAAATCTCGGTTATCTATGTCTGGCTTACCTTTGCCTGTACGCTGACCTATCTGGCGCTTGGGATGGAGCTGTTTGATGCGACGGTGCATGCGCTCACGACGGTGTCGACGGGCGGGTTCTCGAACTACGACGCGTCCTTTGGGGCGTTTTCTGGGTCAGCTGAGTATGCGGCGTCGTTCTTTATGATCCTCGCGGCGTTGCCCTTTGTACGCTATGTGCAGCTGTTGAACGGTCACCCCATGGCGTTGCACCGCGACCCGCAGGTGCGTGGGTTTATCATGGTGGTATTTGTGCTGGTGGTCCTGATCTTTATCTCGATCCAAGGGGTGTTTCCGCAGCATTGGGAACAATCCCTGCGCGAGGCCTTGTTTAACATCACCTCGATCATTTCGGGCACGGGCTATGCGTCGGTGGACTATATGCAGTGGGGGTCGTTTCCCATCGCGCTGTTCTTTTTCACCGGATTGATTGGCGGCTGCGCAGGGTCGACCGCCTGTTCGATCAAGATTTTCCGCTATCAGCTGCTGTTCGCATCGATCCGCGCACAGTTGCAGCGTATCCGGTCACCCCACGGCATCTTTACCCCACGCTATGACGGGCGCCCGATCAGCGGCGATGTCATGATATCGGTGATGTCGTTTTTCATGTTTTTCACCCTGACGCTGGGCCTTGTCGCGGTGGCGCTTAGCATGACGGGGCTGGATTTCGTGACCTCGGTATCGGGGGCGGGGGCCGCACTTGCCAATATCGGGCCGGGTCTGGGCGATATCATCGGACCTGCGGGTAATTTCAGCACGCTGAACGATCCGGCCAAATGGATTCTTACAGCCGCAATGCTGTTCGGACGGCTGGAACTGATGGCGGTTTACGTCATCCTCACCTTTAAATTCTGGAGAGCCTGATGGCCAAGACCACGACCGTGCAAACGCGCCCCTTGGGTGCGCAGATTTCGCATATGCTTAAGGATCGCGGGGTCGAGGTGATTTTTGGCATTCCCGGCGTGCACAATCAGGAAATGTACCGCGGGATCGAAGAATCCGGCCTGACCCATGTGCTGGCCCGCCACGAGCAGGGTGCCGGCTTTATGGCCGATGGCTATGCGCGGGCGACGGGGAAGCCGGGTGTGGCTTATGTGATCACCGGGCCGGGGCTGTGCAACATCATGACCCCCATGGGTCAGGCCACCAGCGATTCTGTGCCCCTGCTGGTGCTGTCTTCTTGTCTGGATGAAACCGCAGCCCGCAAAGGTCAGCTGCATCAGATGAAGGACCAACAAGCCGCCGCCGCGACAGTTTGTGACTGGTCCGAGGAAGCCCGCAACGCCAGCGCCGCCTATACGCTGATCGACCGCGCGCTGAGCGAATTTGCCACGCAGCGCCCCGGCGCAAAGCACATTCAGGTGCCCATCGGAGTGCTAGAAGCCTCAGCACAGGGCCATGCCCCATCCGGGGACAAAACAACCCGCCCCTTGGGCCCAACGCCGCAGGATATCGCAATGGTCTGTGATCTCTTGATGGCCGCCAAGCGTCCGCTGTTCGTTTTCGGCGGCGGTGCAAAGGGGGCAGGTGACGTGAATGCCCTGCTGCGCCGCGTGGGGGCTGCGTCCTTCACCACCTACGCCGGTCGTGGCGTGGTGGCACCGGATGCGCCTTTGCACTTTGGATCAACCTTGGCGCGGCCCGGCAGCGCCGATGTGATCGCCAGCGCTGATCTGGTGATCGCTGTCGGCACCGAACTGGCCGAGGTGGACATCTGGCGCGCGCATTTTGGGCACACAGCGCCCTTGGTGCGGGTCGATCTTGACCCAACCGTGCTGACCGACGGCCAAAGCGCGCAGGTTCAGGTGCAAGGGGATGCCGCTACGTTTGTATCTGGCTTGTGCGAGATGGGCATTGATCGGCCCCAGTCGGGATGGACCGCGCAAGAGGTCGCAGCCGCACGCGCGCGCTGGCGGTCAGAGATCAAGGCCGAGCGCCCCGGGCTGTTGCCGGTGATCGACGCCCTGAAAGCAGCGGTGCCCAAAGACGCGATGATCTATTCCGACATGACCCAATTTGCCTATGCCGCCAAAGAAGTGTGGGATATGGACGCGCCCGGCCACTGGCATCACCCCTATGGGTTCGGCACATTGGGCTATGCGACCCCGGCCGCCATTGGTGGCGCGATTGGGCGGCCCGATGCGCCCACGTTGGCGATCATCGGCGATTATGGATTTCACTATACCATGCAGGAACTCGGCGCGGCGGTTGAGCTGGGCCTGTCGCTGCCCATCATCCTGTGGGACAATGGCAAACTGGGCGAGATCGAAGACAGCATGGTCCGTGCACAGATCGCGCCAAACGCAGTCGTCGCGCATAATCCGGATTTCTGTAAACTGGCCGAGGCCTTTGGTGCCTTGTCGGCGGCCCCCAAGACGCTGAATGATCTGCCGAAGGTTCTAAATGAAGCGTTCAGCGCCGGTCGCCCGACGCTGATTTATCTCACACCTGACATCACGGGCTAAGACGTTTTCTTTGAAGAAAACGGGCCGGAATTTTTGAAAATTCCGCGCCCCGTCGCCTGTGTTATTCCCAGCAGTTGACCAGCACGGTCATGCCTTTGGCCTTTGCGCGCAAATCTTCGGGGTGCAACGTGCCTGACCCTTGGGTCGTTTGCACGGCAATGCCCGCCTGTTGCGCAACATCGCTGATCTGCGCGGCATCGACGGCAAAGTTCACGTCTTCGGGCAGTTGCTGCGCGCCATCGTTGCGGGGCAACAGCATGCCCAACACCTGACCATTGCTGTCAAAAACGGGTCCGCCCGCATCACCAGATTGCGCGACAAGTTCAAGCCTGACGACATTATCCTCGCCCTGCAATCCGCGCACATCGGCCAGCGCGCCGTAGGTCACAGTCGCCGTGCCCAACACGCCCTTATAGGGAAAACCGGCAACCGCGATCTCGGATTGCAGACGGGGCAAAAGCGGGTTGAACATCGCAACTTCCATCGGTGCCAGACGATCACTGGGCTTGAGCAGGGCAATGCCATTGGCGGTGTCATTCACAACCACGCTTAGCTCCGTTTCATCCTCCAGCGTCATGCGACCACAGTTTTGCACCGCTTGCGATGTGGTCGCGATAATCCCCGCACCATCGATGAAAAAGCCCGAGCTTGAGAGCTTGGGCAGGCGCACCTGCAGGCCGGACACCAGATCAATCGCCTGATCGTCCCCACCACCCGCAGCTGCATCCAACACGCCGGGGATGCGGGTGAAACTTTGAGACAGCTCAGACATGACGCGGCGGCGGCGGTCTTCGTCACCTGCTGGCCAAACAAGGGTAAAGCCTTTGATCTCGCCATCTTCCAGCGACACTTGGGTCTGGCTTATGATGCTGCCGTTTTCCCCGATCAGCTCAAAGCTGTTCGATTTGCGTTCGCGCGGCCCGTCTTGGGGGACGATTTCAAGGGTCTGCATAATCTCGTAAAGACCGGCCAGCGTGTCTTGATCGCCTGCTTGGCTGACTAACAAAACACGCGCATCAATATCGCCCGTTGCGTTGTACTGCACAAATGGCGGCTCCAGCTTTTCAAAGGCCACAACTTCGGTGGGCAAGAGCATCTCGATACCCGCGTCCGCGTTGCTGACCCGCTTCAGGCCAAGGCCCTCCAGCACGGCGTTATATTGTTTGTTCAGCGCTGCACGTTGCAATGTGGTCAGCACGCCTGTGGGGTCATAGCCGTTGACGGCTTGCCAGTCGGTCATCGACCCGCGCGTGCCGCGTCCGAATGCGCCGTCAATAGCACCGTCATAGAATCCTGCCCATTGCAGCGCGATTTGCAATTGCTGACGTTCCTCGCGCGACAGCGCCCGCTCGCTGCGGCGTGCTTCCGATACCGTCTCGTCTATGGGTGGCTCGGGCTGGGAAATCTCTGCAACGGTGGGGGTCTCTTCGCTGACAGGGGGCAGCGTCGTCTCGGTAATGGGGGCTGCTGGGGCTTCGGCTGTCACTTCAGGCGCGACCGGGGCAATCAGGGGGATGTTCAATACATTCGCACCGACTGGCCAGAACTGCTGTTGAAACCGGCTTGATATCTGCACAAAGCTGTCACCGGGCACCAACCCCTCGCGGCGATACCGGCGCAGCAGTAATTCTGCATCGTCGCGGCGATAGGGGCCGACGACAATCGCATACCAGCCACCGCCCAGCGAAAACCCGTTCACATCTTCGATGTTATTGCTATAGGCCTGCGCCCGCTGGGTCGCGGCGGATAGGGTGGGCTGTGCTTCAACCTGAAGCCAAACCACGTCGTTCGCGGATTGGGCCATCAAGGAATAAGGGGTCAGAAGTAGGGTGGCAAACAGGGCCGCGATCAATCGCTTCATGGTGAAATTGCTCTCGTGCATTTAAATTCAAAGTAGATAAACAGGAACGCGGGTAAAATGCCATGGCCGTTGGGTATGAAATCATCATAAAGCTGCCAATTGACCCTTGGCCGAGCGCGCCGTAGGAAAGGCGCGCAGTAGTAAAGGCTCTTATCCCATGTCCGACCCGGTTCAGCGTCCCCGTTCCTTTCAGGAAATCATCCTTGCTCTCCAAACCTATTGGGCGCGGCAGGGCTGTGCAATCTTGCAACCCTACGACATGGAAGTCGGCGCAGGCACGTTCCACCCGGCAACCACATTGCGCTCCTTGGGCACCAACCCGTGGGCTGCGGCCTATGTGCAACCGTCGCGCCGCCCGACCGATGGGCGCTATGGTGAAAACCCGAACCGCTTGCAGCATTATTATCAGTATCAGGTCTTGATCAAACCAAGCCCGCCCAACTTGCAGGAACTGTACCTCGGCTCGCTTCAGGCGATCGGCATCGATATGGCACTGCACGATATCCGCTTTGTCGAGGATGACTGGGAAAGCCCGACCTTGGGCGCATGGGGGCTGGGCTGGGAAGTCTGGTGCGACGGCATGGAAGTGTCGCAATTCACCTATTTCCAACAGGTCGGCGGGCATGACTGCCACCCGGTATCGGGCGAATTGACCTATGGTCTGGAACGCCTTGCGATGTATGTTCTGGGTGTCGATCACGTTATGGACATGCCGTTCAACAGCCCTGACGCGCCGATCCCGCTGACCTATGGCGACATCTTCAAACAAACCGAAGAAGAATTCGCGCGCTGGAACTTTGACGTGGCCAATACCGAGGTGCTGCTGGATCACTTTGTCGAGGCGGAAAACGAATGCAACGCGATCCTGTCGCAAGAGGCCCTTGACCCCAAAACCGGCAAACGCATCATCATGGCGCACCCCGCCTATGACCAGTGCATCAAGGCCAGCCACATCTTTAACCTGCTCGACGCACGTGGGGTTATCTCGGTCACTGAACGCCAGGCCTATATTGGCCGTGTGCGGACCTTGGCCAAAGCCTGCGCTGACGCATTCGTTCAAACCCGCGCTGGCGGCTGGACCGAGGACGCAGCATGAACGGTAAAATCGTCGGCGGCGCTATCCTGGCCGCAGCTGCCATTGCGGGCATGACGCTCTATTACGTCCAAATCTACGGCTACTATCACGATGCGCCAACACCCGAAAACGGGGTCGAATTGGTGTCGCTTTCAACAGGCCAGCCTGAACCCATCGCGACAGAAAACTTTCGTGCCATTGACGCGGACAGCTCTCCGATCCGGTATCGTGCGTGTTTTGACACCACAGACAGCCTTGCCACGCTGTCCGAAACCTATGTGGCGACCGACAAGATCGAGCCGCGCAATGCGCCGGGTTGGTTTGACTGCTTCGATGCCAAATCCATCGGCGCAGCGCTTGACGCGGGTACCGCCCAGACGTTCCTAAGCCAAAAGAACGTCCACTTTGGCGTGGACCGCGTTGTCGCCATCACATCAGACGGTCACGGCTATATCTGGCACGAGCTGAACGATTGTGGCGAAAAGTCTTATGATGGCACCGTTGTCGGCGAAACCTGCCCGGAACAGCCCAGCCAATAGGGCCTTCTCTGGCTCTTAAATATCCTCGCGCGAAGCGCAAAAATTCTTAGCCGTGCTATGTAATGCGGCAACCGAAAGGTACCACTGATGCCCGACCTGCTGATTGAGCTTTTCTCAGAAGAAATTCCCGCCCGGATGCAGGCGCGGGCTGCGGATGATTTGAAAAAACTGGTAACGAACGGCTTGGTCGAGGCGGGGCTGACCTATGCCTCAGCCGCCGCATTTTCGACGCCGCGCCGTTTGACCCTGACGATCGAGGGGATGCTGGACGCCAGCCCGTCGATCACCGAAGAACGCAAAGGCCCCAAAGCCGATGCGCCCGAAAAAGCCATCGAAGGGTTCTTGCGCGGTGCCGGTCTGACCCGCGACCAGCTGGAAGAACGCGAAACGTCCAAGGGCAACATCCTGTTCGCGATGATCAAAAAGCCGGGCCGCCCCGCAGCCGAGATCGTGGCCGAAGTGCTTGAAACCACGATCCGCACTTTCCCATGGCCGAAATCCATGCGCTGGGGCACCGGTTCCTTGCGCTGGGTGCGCCCGCTGCATTCCATCCTGTGCATCCTGACGGCGGAGGACGGCGCGCAGGTCGTGCCCATGAACGTTGACGGGATCGAAGCGGGGGCCACCACGCGTGGCCACCGTTTCCTTGCCCCCGACACCATCACCGTCAGCAATTTCGACGACTACGCTGCCAAGCTGAAACGCGCCTTTGTCGTGCTGGACCCGGCCGAGCGTCGCGATGCGATCTGGCATGACGCGACCAATATGGCCTTTGCCAACGGGCTTGAGGTTGTCGAGGACGCTGGCCTGCTGGCCGAGGTTGCAGGGCTGGTCGAATGGCCTGTGGTGCTGATGGGGCGGATCGGCGACGATTTCCTTGATCTGCCGCCAGAGGTTTTGCAGACCTCGATGAAAGAGCACCAAAAGTTCTTTTCCGTGCGCGACCCCAAGTCCGGCCGGATTGAGCGTTTCATCACTGTCGCCAACCGCACCACCGCTGATGACGGGGCCACAATTCTGGCGGGCAATGAAAAGGTGCTTTCCGCACGTCTATCGGACGCCAAATTCTTTTGGGAAAACGACCTGCGCATCGCCAAATCTGACGCAGGGATGCAGACTTGGGTCGACCGTCTGTCAAACGTGACCTTCCACAACAAGCTGGGCACACAGGCCGAACTGATCTCACGGATGGAAGCACTGGCAGGCGAATTGGCCCCGATGGTCGGTGCCGATGCAGTCGAGGCCCGCGAGGCCGCACGGTTTGCCAAGGCTGATCTGTCGTCGGAAATGGTCTATGAATTCCCCGAGCTTCAAGGGCTCATGGGCAGCTACTACGCGAAAGCGGCGGGCAAATCCGACGCCATCGCCGCCGCCGCGCAAGACCACTATGCGCCGCTTGGCCCGTCGGACGATGTGCCAACCGCGCCGGTTTCCATCGCGGTGGCACTGGCCGAAAAGATCGACAAGCTGACGGGGTTCTGGGCGATTGATGAAAAGCCGACGGGGTCGAAAGACCCGTTCGCGCTGCGCCGCGCGGCGTTGGGTGTTATTCGGATTCTTTTGGAAAACACGGTCGAAATAAACCTCCTTAGCATATTCTCTGACTCCATCTATGAAATACAGAGAAAAGAACACGACCAGATTAGCCGCGAGGAACAAGATTATGAGATGGATGTTGCTCGCTACATGGGTGTTTCACTTTCAGGATTGAACGAAATTCGCAAAAAGACCGGGAGGGTTATTTCCGCGACTGAGAACCCTGAAAAGTTTAAGGAAAAAATGGATGAGGTTTTTGGCGATATAGATCTTTCTGATATTGATCTTATTGGAGTTGACGCGCGAAACCTCCTCTCCTTCCTCCACGACCGCCTGAAGGTTTACCTTAAGGACCAAGGCGTCCGTCACGATATCATCGATGCCTGCATCGCGATGGAGGGGAACGACGATCTAACCCTTCTGGTCAAACGTGCCAAAGCCCTTAGCGAAACGCTGAAAACCGATGACGGTGAAAACCTGATCCAAGGGTTCAAGCGCGCCAATAACATCCTGTCCCAAGCGGAAGCGGCGGATGGGGTCGAATACTCCTATGGTGCAGACATCAAATTCGCTGAGACTGACGAAGAACGCGCATTGTTCGACGCGCTTGATAAGGCCGAAGCACAGATTAATCCGGCGATGGCGGCGCAAGACTTTACCGCCGCCATGTCCGCCATGGCATCCTTGCGCGGCCCGATTGATGCGTTTTTCGATGCGGTTCAGGTGAATTCCGACAACAGCACCGTGCGGCGCAACCGGTTGAACCTGCTTAGCCGCATCCGCACCATCTGTTCCTCGGTCGCGGACCTGACCAAAATCGACGGCTAACAGTCTGCTTCTTTGGTCTGGCAGGGCGCATCAAGCCTTGCCAGACAACACCGAAAGCCTATGCTGCGGACAGACCAAAAAGGTGCCGCAGTGCAGAAAACGCCCATGACAACGCTGGTGACCCAGACCGCCCCCATCGCCACGGAAACCCATGGCGGGCGGGCAAAATGTTTGCAACGTCTGGTGCGTCTTGATCTGCCGGTGCCGCGTACGGTCACGCTGCCCTTCAATGTGGTGCACGAGATCGCGAATGGCCGGATGCCGGATTTGCAAGCTGTCGCGGATGAATTTCCCAAAGGGGCGTTGCTCTGTGTGCGCCCGTCCAGCCAAGACCCCGATTGGGGCGGCCCGGGGGCAGTGTTGAACATCGGTATGAACGATGCGCGGTTCAAAGATTACTGCGATCGCATGGGCGAGGGGCCTGCATCCGCGCTGTATACGCGGTTCGTGCAATCCTATGCCGTCAACATTGCGCGGCTTGACCCTGACATGTTCGACGATGTGATCGGCGACGGGCGCGAGGCGTTGGAACAATCCCTGCGCGCCTACGAGCTTGAGACCGAAGAAGCATTCCCCCAAGACCGCGTGACCCAGTTAACGGCGGTGTTAAGCTCTATGGCCCGCGCGTGGGAGGGCACCTCGGCACGGCTGTTGCGGCAGGCCAAAGGTGCGCCTGCGGATGCGGGGCTGGGGTTGATCGTTCAGGAAATGGCATTTGGTGTTGGCACGGGGCTGTGCGGGTCGGGCGTGTTGCAATTGGTCGATAGCGACACCGGGCTGCCGCAGATCACGGGTCGCTATCTAAGCCAGTCCCAAGGGCGTGACGCGTTGCAGGGCGATGCCGACGCGATGTATCTGACCCGCGATCCACGGGGGCCTTCGCTAGAGGAACACGCGCCGGAAGCCTTTGAAACGTTAAAGCAAAACGCCGAATTGATGAGGGTGCGGTTGCGCGCTGAAATGCAGCTGGAATTTGTGATCTCGGACGGAGAGCTGTTTATCCTCGACGGTGTGCGGGTGTCGCGGTCGTCACGCGCGTCGGTCAGGATTGCGGTGGCGCTGGCCGAGGAAGGTATCATTTCGCGTGAAGAAGCATTGATGCGGGTGCAGCCGCGCACATTGACCGAACTGCTACACCGGCAGGTCGATCCACGGACCAAGCGGGATCTGATCGGGCGCGGTATTGCCGCCAGCCCCGGTGCCGCGACGGGTAAAATCGTGTTTAACGCAAATGATGCGCAGGCCAGCGCGGCACGGGGCGAAAAATGTATTTTGGTGCGGCGCGAAACATCGCCCGAGGATATTCGCGGCATGCATGCGGCCCAAGCGGTGTTGACCGAACGCGGCGGGATCACCAGCCACGCCGCCGTGATCGGGCGCGGTATGGGTCTGCCCTGTGTTGTGGGCGCGTCGTCGATGACCTTTGATCTGGTCAAAGGACAAATTACCGCCCCCGATGGCCGTGTGTTCAAAGCCGGTGACGAGATTACGATTGATGGCACCAAGGGCGAGGTTCTGGCAGGGGCCGCGCAGATGCTTGAGGCGCTGCTGGATGCGACGTTCCAGAAATTGATGGATTGGGCGGAGGAGGCGGCAGATATCGGCATTCGCGCCAATGCCGACACCCCCGCCGATGCGCAGACGGCCCGCAATTTCAACGCCCATGGCATCGGTCTATGCCGGACAGAACATATGTTCTTTGATCCCAGCCGCTTGACCGTGATGCGCGAGATGATCTTTGCCGACAGCAGCGAAGAGCGTCGGGCGGTGTTGGAACGTCTGTTGCCGATGCAGCGCGATGATTTCATTCAGCTTTTCCGCATTATGCAGGGACAGCCCGTGTGCATCCGGTTGTTCGATCCGCCCCTGCATGAATTCCTGCCCGCCAACCGGTCAGGGCAGCGTGATCTGGCCGAAGCGTTGGATTTGCCCTTGTCCGACGTGATCCGCCGGATCGAGGCGATGTCGGAATATAACCCGATGTTGGGTTTGCGCGGCGTGCGTCTTGGGGTGACTGTGCCCGAGATTTACGAAATGCAGGCGCGCGCGATTTTTGAGGCCACAATCGAGGCCAGCCGTGATGGCGACCCTGTGGTGCCCGAGATTATGATCCCGCTGGTTTCGGCCAAGCGCGAGGTTGAATTGGTCAAGGCCAGCATCGACAAGATCGCCACGGATGTGCGCAACGAACGCGGTGCCACCTTTACCTATCGTTTGGGGGTCATGGTCGAAACGCCACGCGCCGCGCTGCGGGCCGGTGAAATCGCGCCGCATTGTTCGTTCCTCAGCTTTGGGACAAACGACCTGACGCAGATGACATACGGCCTGAGCCGCGATGACGCGGGGCGGTTCATGTCGACCTACGTGCAGCAGGGCGTGTTCCCCGAAGATCCGTTCCATATGCTGGACCAAGACGGGGTGGGCGAGCTGTTGCAACTGGGCGCATCGCGCGGTCGGGCGGCCCAACCGGGTATCACTTTGTCGATCTGCGGAGAGCACGGCGGCAACCCCGAATCGATTGCATTCTGCCGAGAAGCGGGATTCGACTACGTTTCTTGTTCACCTTTCAGGGTTCCCGTGGCCAGACTCGCGGCGGCTCAACTGGCAATTGAACACAAGATAGGGTAGTTTTTGGAATTATCACGTCAATATGTGGTATTGTTGGGCGGTTAATCGCGCAATTGCCGTGCTTAGGGTTTACGTAAGGGGCTGCATTGTCTAATCGGCGTCTCTGAAATTACCTGCGAGGCGCTCAATGCGTTATTCTACCTTCCTATCCCTTTGCGCTGCTGCGGCGCTGTCCATTTCGACACCATTGGCCGCTTACGCCAATTCTCAACAGGCCGAAACACTGGCCGAGATCGAGTCGAAAGGATTGCAAGCAGTCGGATCAGAGCGGCTGGAACGTATGATCGCAGAGAGTGCATCGGCAAACGAGATCGAATTTACCCGCAGCTGGCTGGCAGAGCAGCCAAAAGCATCTGGCGGCGAACAGTGGAAATGCTTGTCCGAGGCGCTTTACTTTGAAGCGCGGGGCGAGACGGTCAAGGGCCAGTTCGCTGTTGCCGAGGTGATCCTGAACCGGGTCAAATCCGATGATTTCCCCGGGTCGCTGTGCAACGTGATCCATCAGGGAACCGGCAAAAAGTACCAGTGCCAGTTCACCTATACCTGTGACGGCTATGCCGAAGTGATTTCAGAGCCGCGCGCCTATGACCGCGTAAGCAAGATCGCGCGCGCAGTGCTTGATGGCAAAGTGCCGTCGCTGACGGATGGTGCCACATATTATCACACCACTGCCGTTAGCCCGCGTTGGTCGCGTGTCTTTACCCGCACTGCGAAAATCGGCGTTCATCTGTTTTACCGTGATGGCGTGCGTACCGCCTCCAACTAAGCGCTGGCCGCCGTCGTCTTTGAGGTCTGGCCAGCCGCAACTGGCTTTGTTACATCCGGGTAAACGGTCTAGGATCGTGTTGACCGTCGAAACGTAAAGGCCCGCATGATGACCACCGACACAAGGCTTGCCTTTGCGCACCCGTCCGAGCGCGCTGCCGCCACTGCTGGGCCGGAACCTTTAGACCGTATTTCCCTGCGCGACCATATCGTCGAGGTTGAAATCGGTGCCTTTCAAGCTGAACGCGGTGTGACACAGCGCATATGCTTTAACATCGTGGTCGAGGTGCAGCCGTTGACCGGCCCTGTGGACGACGACGTGGATCGCATCCTGTCCTATGACCGCGTGACCGAAGCCATTGCCCATGAACTGTCGGACGAACGGCTGAACCTACTGGAAACCCTTGCCGAACGCGTGGCCGACCGGATTTTGCTGGAACGTCAGGCGATGCGCGTATTCGTCCGTATCGAAAAGCTGGACCGGGGCCCCGGTGCCTTGGGCGTTGAAATTGCCCGTGCCCGCGATGATGCCCCCGACGCGCGGTCCGAGGCCGCAGAGGTGCCGCACCCCGAATTGGTATATCTGTGCAATGCCGCAATTACCTCTCCCTATCTAACCGGGTGGCTGGACCAGCTTGAACAGTTGGGGCGTCCGTTGATCCTGTGTGTTGGTGCGTCTGATACGCCCGCCCCGCAGGTCGCGCATAAGATGGCGCAGCGGCGGATTGATTTGCTGGCGATTGAACAGAACGCATGGGTTTTGGCGTCTAAGGACAATCGATGTGTCGTTGTATCGACCCGCACGGAGCTGGACTGGGCGATGAAGAATGGCCAAACCAGCGTTTGGGCCCCGTCGAAAATCGTGTTGGACAGTGTTGATATCCCATCGGCACAACCGCGTGATGCGGTTGCTTTGGCCGCGTGGTTTGCCGCAACATTCGACGCGACAGAGATGCTGGTGTTCGGCAGTGACCTGCCCAAACAGGCATCCGTGCCTTTGCGCATGGTGGCTGTCGATCAGGAACAAATTTAGCGCCATGACCGACTATTTCAGACCGCTTGTTCAGATCGGGCCTGCACGCCCCGAAACGTCTGTACAACTGGCGGGCGGCTGGGGCTGGTTTACCCATGTGGAGGTCCTGTCACGCGACGCGCCAGCGCAGGTGATCCCGGCAAATGAACTGCCCGCAGATGTGGCCGACCGACTGACGGCACCACGGCCCCCCATTGCAGGCATGTCCTTGGACCGGCCCCGCATCATGGGCATATTGAACACAACACCTGACAGTTTTTCGGACGGGGGCCAGCACGAGGGCGTCGCCGATGCTGTGACCGCAGGGCTGGCGATGGCGCAAGCGGGCGCAGATATCATCGACATCGGCGGTGAATCCACGCGCCCCGGCGCGCAGACTACCCCGATTGAGGTCGAGATCAACCGCACTGCGCCCACGATCAGCGCCCTGCGCGCCGCCGGGCTGACCCAGCCAATTTCAATCGATACGCGCAAAGCGGCGGTGGCCGAGGCCGCCGTGGCCATGGGGGCCAATCTGGTGAATGATGTCTCTGGGTTCACCTATGACCCAGCCCTTGGCCCGTTTTGCCAAAAGCATCAACTGCCTGTCTGCGTGATGCATGCGCAGGGCGATCCCGAAACGATGCATCTGAACCCCAACTACTCAGACGTATTGCTGGACGTTTATGATGCGCTTGAGCGTCAGATTACCATGCTTGAGGTCGGCGGAATGGCGCGCAGCGCGATCCTTGCTGATCCTGGGATCGGCTTTGGGAAAAATCTGAACCACAATCTGGCGTTACTGTCGCGGATCAGCTTGTTTCATGCGCTTGGCACGCCGCTTTTGCTGGGGGCGTCACGGAAAAAGTTTATCGGTACTCTTGGCAATGCACCCGAGGCGAAAGACCGCGCGGCTGGGTCAATTGGCGTCGCCCTTGCAGGGTTGGCGCAAGGTGTGCAATTGGTGCGTGTACATGACGTGGCTGAGACCCGCCAAGCTGTTTCGCTTTGGCGTGCTGCATATTCTGGGAGTATTTTATGACGAAGTTATTTGGAACAGACGGTATTCGCGGCACGGCCAATGTCCACCCTATGACCGCCGAGGTCGCTTTGAAAATCGGCGCAGCGGTGGGCCGCTATTTCAGCAGCAGCCGGGGCGGCGCACATCGGGTTGTGATTGGCAAAGATACGCGGCTGTCGGGCTATATGTTCGAGAGCGCACTAACCGCCGGGCTGACATCATCAGGAATGAATGTCTTGCTGCTTGGGCCCGTGCCGACCCCTGCGGTTGGTCTTTTGACGCGGTCGATGCGCGCGGATCTGGGTGTGATGATTTCGGCCAGCCACAACCCCGCCACCGACAACGGGATCAAGTTTTTCGGCCCCGACGGGTTCAAGCTGAGCGATGCGGTCGAGGCCGAGATCGAGCACCTGATCGCCAATGGTGTCGACCTGATCCCCTCCGACAAGATTGGCCGTGCGAAACGGATTGACGACGGGCGGTTCCGCTATGTTGAGCGTGTGAAATCGTCCTTTCCGCGTCGCATGCGGCTAGACGGGCTAAAGGTGGTCATCGATTGCGCCAATGGTGCCGCGCACCGCGTGGCCCCCGAAACCCTATGGGAGCTGGGTGCAGAAGTGGTGCGCATCGGCGTTGAGCCGAACGGATTTAATATCAACGATAATTGCGGATCGACGCACCCTGAACGGGCGGCGGCGGCCGTGATCGAGCATAAGGCGGATGTCGGCATCTGTCTGGACGGCGATGCGGACCGGGTCATCTTGATTGATGAAAACGGGAAAGTCGGTGATGGCGATCAGTTCATGGCACTGATGGCGTCGCGTTGGGCGGCTGAAGAGCGCTTAACGAATAATGCGCTGGTGGCCACGGTGATGAGCAACCTTGGCCTTGAGCGTTTTTTGCAAGGCCAGGGCGTGCAGCTGGAACGCACAGCCGTCGGTGACCGCTATGTCGTGGAACGGATGCGCGAAGGCGGGTTCAACTTGGGTGGGGAGCAGTCGGGTCATATCGTCATGACGGACCACGCCACCACCGGCGACGGGTTGATGGCGGGCTTGCAGTTCTTGGCGGAAATGATCCGGTCCGGTAAGCCGTCATCGGAATTGTTGAACAGCTTTGATCCGGTGCCCCAGCTATTGAAGAACGTGCGCTTTGCCGCGGGACAGACACCATTGGATGACGCGCAGGTCAAGGCAGCGATTGCACAAGCCGAGGCTGATCTGGCCGGGCAAGGGCGTTTGTTGATCCGCAAATCGGGCACCGAGCCATTGGTGCGCGTGATGGCCGAGCATGAAGATGCTGCCCTGATGGCGCGGGCGGTGGATATGGTTGTCGACGCCATGACCCAATCGGTCCGGACCTAAAGGCGCGCAAAAGCGCATTCGATTTATTTGGGCGGGGTCGGGGCGGCGTTGTCGTGCCGGTTCAAAGGGTTGGTCCGTGTCTTGCGTGCGGATGCCTTCGGCGAGGATTTTTTGCCATTTGGAGTTAGGTCTGCGGGTTGGTGAACAACCTGCGGAGCGCGCCGTATTGGCTGAGCGCGACGCCTGCCAAAATCAGGGCGAGGGACCAGATGAGCGAGGCGGGCAGGGGTTCGCCCAGGATCAGCGCGCCCAGGCAGACGGACCATACCGGCACTTGATAGTTGACCAGAGACATGAAGACCGGGCCTGCGCTGCGCACCACCAAGACGCGCAGGAAATTTGCGGCGGCTGTCGGGACGAGACCGAGAAATGCGAGCACGCCTAGGATTTTGGCGGACGGTAGCGGTGGTAGCCCTTCGATCAGGAATGCGAGGGGGATTGTGATGGCGCTGGCGATGATGAGTAGGATCGTCGCAAGGCCGATGGCGTCGACTTGGGGTAGGCGGCGCATCACCAGGGAGCTGAGGGCATAGCAACTGGCCGCACCGAGACAGGCGAAACGGCCAGCGGTTTCGAAGGCGGCCCCTGTGCTTTCGAACGCTTGGGAACCGATCAGAATTGTGACGCCGATAAAGCCGATGACGAAGCCAAGTGTTTTGCGCGGTGTCATTCGTTCGCCTTGCACGAAGAAATGCGCCAGCGGCAGAATAATCAGGGCAACGGCGGCCATAGAGACACCAGCAAAACCGGATGTCACATATTGCTGACCCCACGCCAGCAGACTGAAGGGCACGGCAGAGCTGGCGGCACCGACGAAGAGCAGGGCGGTGATGTCTGTTTTGGTTGGTGGCACGGCGAAGAGATGGAAGCCGCGCAGGGACCAGATTGCGGTCATCACGAGGGCGGCGAGGCTGACGCGACTGGCGGCGATCCAGAACGGGGGCATGCCGGTGAGGGCGATTTCGGTGACCATGAACGTACCGCCCCAGATGAACGCCAGCAAGGCGATCATCAGCCAGCTGCTGGCGGTGATGTTGGGGGTGTTATGCATGGGCGACCTTTGGTGGGCAAAGCCAAGCTTTCGTCGCGGACTTGAGACCTGCAATGACGTGTCGTTTTAATGTTGGCCCTAAGGGGCGCGGGTAGAAAAGGCCCGGAGGAATACCCCCGGGCCTTTTGAATTTTAGTTCTTAGCTTTGTCGACCATTTTGCCTGCGGAAATCCATGGCATCATGTCGCGCAGTTTGCCGCCGACGATTTCGATCTGGTGTTCGTCGTTGGAGCGACGCGATGCTTTGAGTGTGGGCTGGCCCACTGTGTTCTCAAGCATGAAGTCGCGCACGAATTTACCGGATTGGATGTCGCTGAGAACATCCTTCATGCGGGCTTTGGTTTCGGCGTATGGCAGGATGCGCGGGCCGGAAACGTATTGGCCATACTCGGCTGTGTTGGAGATGGAGTAATCCATGTTGGCGATGCCGCCTTCATAGATCAGGTCAACGATCAGCTTGGTTTCGTGCAGGCATTCGAAATAGGCCATTTCGGGCTCGTAGCCGGCTTCGACCAGTGTTTCAAAGCCCATGCGGATCAGTTCAACGATACCGCCACACAGAACTGCTTGTTCGCCGAACAGGTCGGTTTCGCATTCTTCGCGGAAGTTGGTCTCGATGATGCCGGAGCGACCGCCACCGATGGCGGAGCAGTAGGACAGGCCGATTTCCAGCGCTTTGCCGGAGGCGTCTTTGTCAACGGCCACGAGGCAAGGCACGCCGCCGCCTTTGGAGTATTCGCCGCGTACGGTGTGACCCGGGCCCTTGGGGGCCATCATGATCACGTCAACGCCGGGCTTTGGTTCGATCAGGCCGAAGTGGACGTTCAGGCCGTGGGCGAATGCGATGGCGGAGCCTTCGCGGATGTTGTCGTGCACGTATTTTTTGTAGGTTTCAGCCTGCAATTCGTCGGGCATGGTGAACATGATGACGTCGGCCCAAGCGGCGGCTTCGGCGATGCCCATTGTTTTCAGGCCTTCGCCTTCGGCTTTGGCGATCGAGGCAGAGCCTTCGCGCAGAGCAACGACGAGGTTTTTCGCGCCGGAATCGCGCAGGTTCAGGGCGTGGGCGTGGCCTTGGGAGCCGTAGCCGAGGATGGCGACTTTTTTATCCTTGATCAGGTTAACGTCGCAGTCACGGTCATAATAAACGCGCATTGGGGCGTCCTTTCGGGTTCGTTGAAATCTGAGTGTGTTATAGCTGATGGATCGGGTGATGCCATTGTCGGATTATGAGTTTATTTGGCAAAATGAAGATGGTAATGCGTGATTTGGTAAAAATATGGAAAAGTCATGCTTGATGATGAGGATCGGCGCATTTTGCGTCATTGGCAGGGCGATGCAGGGCTGAGCCCGGGCGAGCTGGCAGATCGGGTTGGGTTAAGCCCCGGCAAGGTTGCGCGGCGCATTGTGCGCATGCAAGAGGCGGGGATTGTCGAGGGTGTGGGCATGATCGTGGATTGGGCCGCCCTTGGCTATACCGTCGAAGTGTCATTGCGGATCACGCTGGATAAGACGCAAGGTAATGCGTTTGATGCGTTTCTGGTCGCAGCACGCGCCGTTTCAGAAGTGATCGAAATACAGACGTTTCTGGGGCGTGTGGATGTGCGGCTGTCGATCATTGCCCGTGACATGGCACATTATCAGGCGATTTACCGCGGCAAGATCCTGACCCTGCCGCATATCGCCGACATTGAGGCGCTGATGCATGTGGCGCGGATCAAATCGGACGAGGCGCTGCCGCTATGATTCAGTTAGACGAGATTGACCATCATCTGATCCGATCACTGGCGCGCGACGCGACGCAAAGTGCGGGGGCCTTGGGGCGGCATTTGGGGCTGTCCCAGCCTGCCACATGGCGGCGGATCAAACGGCTTGAGGACGCAGGTATCTTGCGCGGCAAGCGATTGCGGCTGAACCGCGAGGCGTTAGGCTTTGGCGTGACGGTGTTCTTGGGCGTCAAGCTGGCGACCAAAGGGCGTGTGAGCCTTGAGGATTTTGAACGTGCGGTCAGTGCGATCCCCGAAGTGCAAACGGTTGAACATGTTTTAGGGCTTTATGATTATCGCTTGCGGGTTGTTGCGCGGGATCTGGCCGATTTTGAACGGGTCTTGCGGCGGCGGATTATGACCTTGCCGGGGGCAGGGGCGGTCGAGGCGAATGTGCTGCTGAGCGAAGAACGTCTTGCGGGGCCATTGGGCCTATAACTTTGGCAGGCGGCGCTGTATCTTGCGCTTAAAGGAAAAGGAGACACCCATGCCAGCTTTGCTGAATACTGTTGACCCGCAAGGGCTTGAAGAATTCTCGGTCGTCTTTACCGACCGGTCGTTGAACCATATGTCGGCGGCGTTTCAAGGCGTGATGCGCGACATCAGCGCCATGCTGAAAGAGGTGTATAACGCCGATGCCGTGGCGATTGTGCCCGGTGGCGGGACGTTCGGGATGGAGGCCGTGGCCCGCCAGTTCGCCCGCAATGCCGAAGTTGTTGTGGTGCGCAACGGCTGGTTTTCTTACCGTTGGAGCCAGATCATCGAAAGCGGTGATCTGACCGGCAATACCACCGTTCTTAAGGCGCGGATGCAGGGCAACAGCACGCCCGCGCCCTTTGCGCCATGCCCGATTGATGAGGTGGTCGATACGATCCGGACCCAAAAGCCCCAGGTGGTGTTCGCGCCCCATGTAGAGACCAGCGCCGGGGTGATCCTGCCAGATGACTATATCAGGCAGATGGCGGATGCGGCCCATGAGGTGGGCGCGTTGATGGTGCTGGATTGTATCGCGTCGGGCTGTGCTTGGGTGGATATGAAGGCGCTTGGCGTGGATGTGTTGATCTCGGCCCCGCAAAAGGGGTGGAGCGCGTCGCCCTCTGCCGGATTGGTGATGATGTCGGAGCGTGCCGTGGCGCGGTTGGCCGAAACCAAGTCGGACAGCTTTTCGCTTGATCTGGGCAAATGGCATAGCATCATGAAAGCTTATGAGGATGGCGGGCATGCCTATCATTCGACCATGCCCACCGATGCGCTGCGCGGCTTCCGCGACACCATGAAAGAAACCCAAGCCTATGGGTTTAAGCGTCTGAAAGAGGCCCAGTGGCGTTTGGGCGATGGCGTGCGCAAGATGCTGGCCGATCGCGGTGTGGTTTCGGTTGCCGCCGAAGGCTTTGGCGCGCCGGGCGTTGTGGTCAGCTATACCACCGACCCGTCGGTGCAAAACGGTAAGGCGTTCGCGGCGGAGGGAATGCAGATTGCCGCAGGCGTGCCGCTGATGTGCGACGAGCCGGATAATTTCCAGACATTCCGCTTGGGACTGTTCGGCTTGGATAAGCTGTATGACGTCGATGCGACCTTGGCGCGTCTGGCACGTGTGGTCGATAAGGTTCTATAAAATCACGGCGTTGCGGCGGGGTCTTACCCTTGCCGCATGCCCAACCCCATCTCCATCAACATTTTGCGCACGGGGGCCATCGCGTATAGCGCATTCAGCCCCGTCGCGCGGGCATCGCGGGCAATCGGCGCGCTGGCCTGACTGGCGCGGTTCAGCAGATCAATGCCCCGCACCCGCAGCATAATGTCGGCAAAGCGGGCTTTGTGATAGGCATCCAGCATTTTCTGACTGCCCAGATCGGCGGGGCTTGCCTGCGCCAGTTCAAGCAGGGTCGCGACGTCTTGTAACGACATGTTCAGCCCCTGCGCGCCAATCGGAGGCATGACATGGGCGGCCTCTGCGATCAGGGCGATGCGTTCGCCCGACAGACGCGCGGCGTGCTGAGTGATGATCGGCCAGACGTTGCGGGCGGTCGCCAATGTCAGCGGGCCGAACAGATGGCAACTGCGCAGGGTGGCCTCGTCTGAAAATGCATCTGCATCCAGCGCCATGCGTCGCTTGCATTCTGCGGCGCTGTCCATCCAGACCACGGCAGAACAGGGCATCCCGTCACGGTCGGGCAAGGGCACGAGGGTGAACGGCCCGCCGGTGCGGTGGATCTCAGTTGATACATTTTCATGTGGCACAGGATGCGTGACCGCGAATACCACGGCGCTTTGGCCATAACCGGACGTGGTAATGTCGATGCCCGCCGCCTCGCGCATGGGGCTGTTGCGGCCATCTGCGGCGATCACCAAAGGGGTTGTAATGCGGCTGCCGTCGCTAAGGCCGACGCGGGCCTCGGCGGTGCGGGTGAACAGCGATGTGGTGCCAGTGCCGGGGCGAAAATCGACGTTTGGCAGATCGGCTAACCGTTCCAACAGGGCGCGGCGCAGCAGCCAGTTGGGGAAATTCCACCCGAAAGGCTGATCCGAAATTTCGGCTGCGTTGAATTCTCGGGTAACGCGGGGCTCTGCTTCGGCACCGCCCGCGTCGACAATCCGCATAATCTGTAAGGGGGCGGCATGGTCCGCAAGATGGGTCCAGATGCCTGCCGCCTCAAGCACGCGGCGCGCCGGTTGCAGCATCGCGGTGGAGCGTAGATCGGCACCGTCGGCATCGCCATCGGTGATCGGCGGGGTGGGATCAACACAGATCACCTTGAAACCCGCGCTGCCAAAGGCCGCTGCCGCCGTTAACCCGGCAATACCGCCGCCCGAAATCAGAATATCACAATCCATGGTCATCCCCGAAAGCTAGCCCGTGATCCGCCCAAGAAAAGTGCTTAGATCATCGGTGTGGAAATGAATGTGGTCGGCGGCCTCAGGCTCTGGGGCGACATGGACCGTGCCCATGCCCATGGCATGCGGTTCCGCCAGATTGCGCGGGTCATCCTCGAACATCACGGCTTTGGTGGTGTCCAGTTTGTCAGTGGTGAAAACATGCTCGAACGCGGCGCGTTCGGGTTTCGGTAAAAACTGTGCATGTTCAACGCCATAGATTGCATCAAATACCCCGTCCAAGCCACGTGCCGCGACCACGCGTTCGGCATAGGGCGCGGTGCCGTTGGTGAAAATAATGCGCCGTCCGGGCAGGGCGCGGATGCGGTCGGCCAGCATGGGGTCGGGCACCAGCGCGTCAAAGGAAATATCGTGCACGTCATGCAGATAGGGGCCGGGATCCACTGCGTGTTCACGCATCAACCCGGCGAGCGTGGTGCCGTAGCTGTGCCAGTAGTGTTTGCGCAGATAATTGGCGCGGGTATGGTCCACATCAAGTGCGTTCATCACCCAACTGGTCATCCGCTGTTCGATCTGGTCAAACAGGCGGGCCGAGGGCGGGTAAAGCGTGTTATCAAGGTCAAAGACCCATGTATCCACGTGAGAAAAAGCGTGCTTTGGCATATGCCCTAGCTACGCTTCGTCGCAGCCATGCGCAAGATCGCGGGCTTGCGCAAATGGACGCGGGGGATAGAGTGCCCCCAACCAAAATGAAAGTGACCCGATGAGCGCGCCCAGACCCGGACCGACAGATGCCTATGCCATGATCCTAGAGGCGATCGATTTGGGCACCTACAGGCCGGGGGATCGTTTGGTGGAAAGCGAATTGGCGGAACGGTTCGGCGTCTCGCGCACCCCAATTCGCGAGGCATTACAACGGCTTGAGACGCAATCATTGCTGGCACGGGATGGCCGCAGCCTGATCGTGGCATCGCTGGATCATAACCAGACGGCAGAGCTGTATGTCGTGCGCGGGGAGTTGGAGGGGCTGGCTGCGCGGCTAGCAGCACGCCATGCCACCGTCGAAGAAGTCCGCGTGCTGCGCGATATGGTCGAGGCGGATAATGACCTGCGCGATGACCCAGCTGCGTTGGCGCGGGCGAACCGACGGTTTCACAAGCAAATTCATTTGGCATCACACAACAGATATTTGGTGCAGCAATTGGATTTGGTGCATCGGTCGATGGCCTTGATGGCGACATCATCCCTTGCGGTCGAGGGGCGCGGCCATATCGCGCAGGCAGAGCATGACAAGATCGTGCGCATGATCGAACAGCGCGATGAGGATGGTGCGGACGAAGCGCTGCGTTTGCATATCTCGGTCGCCTTCACGACCCGTCTCAAACAAGAGGCCGCGCGGCGCGAAGAAGAGGGCTAGCCGGTGGGGGCAGGGCTTGCGAGCTTGGTCTTTTCGTCTGTTTTATGGGGCACGCCGTGTTCGGTTTTGTCCCAATAAAACGGGTGAAAGATGAATTCATACAAGGCCTTATAAGCCGCGAATGTTCCTAGGATAAAATAAAACGGCAAGCTGAAGGCCCAAGGTATCAAATGCCTGTGCTCTTTGCGGCGTACCGCGCAAAGCGCGATAGAGATGTTTATAAGCTCGGCAAAGATAAAGTAATAGAACAATCCCAAAAGCATTGGTGTGCCAAGGACGGTTTCGACCGGATGGGATAGGCCAATCAAGGTAATGCAAAGCGTCCATAACAGCGGCGCGCAGAGGAATTGGCTGACCGTTGCCAAGAACAGGATCTGCAGCCCGAGAAAACGCAGAAACCCCACCTGTTTTACCAGCTTGATCGGTTGTCGCATGTGCACGCACCACGTGGTCAAAAACCCCTTGAGCCAGCGGGAGCGTTGTTTGACCCATGGCCAAGCCCGAAAATTCGCCTCTTCATAGGTGACGGTGGGCAAAAGGTCGGTTTTATAGCCATGCCGCGCGAGCCTGACGCCCAAATCGGCATCTTCGGTCACGTTATGGGCGTCCCAAGCGCGCAATTCCTCAAGCGCGGTGCGGCGGAAAAACAGGGTCGTCCCACCCAGAGGGACAATAAACCCAAGCCGCGCAATACTTGGCAGAACAACCCGCCACCACGCGGCATATTCGATGGTAAAGCAGCGCGAAATCCAATTGGTGCGCGCGTTGTAATAGTCCAGCATTCCCTGAACACAGACGACATTTTTGGGCGCGTTGGCAAAATGGCTAACGACACGGTCAATTTGATCCACTTCGGGTGCGTCCTCGGCATCCCAAACGCCGATAATGCTGCCTTTGCAAAAGTCCAAAGCATAATTCATCGCGCGGGGCTTTGTGCGCAGATTGTTCGCCTGCGGCACCTCGATCACGTCAAACCAGACGGGCAGCGTGGTGCGCGCAATGGTGTCGCGGGTCATGTCGTCGCCTTCCTCAAGCACCAGCACGATCTGAAGCAGCGATTTGGGATAGGTCAGTTTCGCAAGCCGCGTGATCAACGCCCCGGCGATTTCCTTTTCACGGAACAGGGGCACGAGCACGGACACATGGGGGTGGAAATTACGACCCGGTTCGTGTTCCGGCGGGGGGCGCGGCGGAATTTTTTGCAAGAAGACATGGGTGAACAGGGCCACTGTGCGCAACGACACGATCATGACGCTGCTGCACAGCGCCCAAAACAGGATCAGGGTAAAGCCCCAAGCCGGTTCCAGCACCAGCACGATGGCCATCAACGCGAGAATACCCATGGCCCATGCACGTCGGCTTTTGGCATCTGCACGCCATGTGCGGCAGCTTTCAATCGGGGGCACACGAATGGCCGCACGCTGGGCAAGCTCGGTGCCGTACAGCGCTGTAATGCTTTCGGAAATTTGCCTTTTGTCGGCGACCACGGGCAGCAGGCTAACACCCGCACGGGTCAGCGATGGGGCGATGTGTTCAAATTGATCGGGATTGCTGATGGCGACCATGATTGTATCGCCCAAGGATCGCCACGGCACGATGCCGTATTTTAGGCAATCATGGGCATCCAGATGTTGCGCCATGGCTGGTTTTGGCGGGTCAACGGCCAGATCAATATGTTGCAGGTTATGCTGCGCGGCCAGCGCGGCGCATAGCTGTGCAGGGGAAATGGCACCGCTTGCGATCAGGCATTCCCCCAAAGGCACATTCAGCCGTTCCTGATCTTGTAGCGCGCGCACAAGGTCGGCCTGATCAATCGCGCCTGAGTTCACCAGTATCCGGCCGAGCGGCAGCTGCGCTTGGGCAGGTGCCGCCGGTTCGGGCGTGGTGAATTGCAGATGTAGATCGCTCAACCGCGAATCCCCTTAGATACAAGGGGACAGGATGCGGCGGGTAGGCTTAATCAGCCCTTAACAGCAGATAAACTAGGCGGTCTGGAGGTCGCGTTCGGCCATCGCAGCGGCGAAACGTTCAAACAGATAAAAGCTGTCTTGGGGGCCGGGGCTTGCCTCGGGGTGGTGCTGGACGGACCAGACCGGGCGGCCTTCCATACGGATACCGCAGTTCGATCCGTCAAACAGCGACCGGTGGGTTTCGACAACGCCATTTGGCAGGGATTGCGCATCAACCGCAAAGCCGTGGTTCATCGACGTAATCTCGACCTTGCCGGTTTCCATGTCTTTAACCGGATGGTTGGCACCGTGATGGCCGTGGCTCATCTTGATTGTTTCGCCGCCCAGGGCCAGCGCAAGCATCTGATGACCAAGGCAGATCCCGAACACTGGCAGATCGGTTTTAGCAATCACTTGTTGGATCATCGGGACGGCGTACACGCCTGTCGCCGCCGGATCGCCGGGGCCATTGGACAGAAACACGCCATCTGGGTTATGGGCCATCACATCTTCATATGTGGCGGATGCAGGCAACACAGTTACGTCGCAGCCAGCCGACGCGAGACAGCGCAGGATGTTACGTTTGGCACCGTAGTCCACGGCAACAACCTTGTATTTTGCCTCTGTTTGCGGGGCATAACCGTCGGGCCAAGCCCACCGCATTTCGTTCCAGCGGTAAGATTGCGCGCAGGTCACGTCTTTGGCCAGATCGGCACCTTCAAGGCCTGCAAAGCCGCGGGCCGCTGCGACCAGTGCTTCGATGTCGAAATTGCCGTCGGGATCGTGGGCGAGGGCTGCATGGGGTGCGCCTTGCTGACGGATGGCGCGGGTCAGGCGGCGGGTATCGATACCGCCAATTGCGATACGGTCCCGGCTGGCCAGCCACTCGGACAGTGGTTGAACCGAACGCCAGCTGCTGGGGTCGGTTGGCATCCACTTAACAACCATGCCCGCGGCAACCGGATCGCCTGTTTCATCGTCTTCGGGATTGGTGCCGGTGTTGCCGATATGGGGGAAGGTAAAGGTGACAATCTGCCCCGCATAGGACGGATCGGTCATGATTTCCTGATAGCCGGTCATTGCTGTGTTAAAACACAGCTCTGCCACGGTTTGCCCGGTTGCACCAAACCCCATGCCGTAGAAAATCGATCCGTCCGCAAGTGCTAGGCAGGCGGTCGGGCGGGTGGATACTGGCGCAGTCATGGGAGGGGCCTCCGAAGGCAGATAGGTGGGGCTAAACGGGTGCAATCTAAAGCCGTGGGCGGGCCGGGTCAATACCATGTGAAAAATGATATATCGTTTTAAAACAGCAGCTTACCTAAGGTCTGAACCATTGCCTGTTTTGTGGGAATTGTCTATGTTGGGCAGCTTACACCGCATTGGTCGAAGGACGATAGCAATGGAACTGCGCACACGCATCACGGACGCGATGAAACAGGCGATGAAAGACAAGGCCGCCGATCGGCTTTCTACGTTGCGTTTGATCAACGCTGCCATCAAGGACAAAGACATCGCTGCGCGCGCAGATGGTGGGGATGACGGCGTTGGCGATCCTGAGGTTCTGGCGATCCTTGGCAAGATGGCCAAACAGCGGATGGAATCGGTGCGCGCCTATGAGGAAGGGGGTCGTCTGGACCTTGCTGACCGCGAGCGCGAAGAAATTGCGATCATCGAAGAATTCCTGCCGCGTCAATTGTCCGAGGAAGAAAGCGCCAAAGCTGTGGATGATGCCATTGCCGAAGTTGGCGCAACTTCGATCCGTGACATGGGCAAGGTGATTGGTTTGCTTAAGGGCAAATACACCGGCCAGATGGATTTCGGCGCTGTTGGCCCCAAGGTCAAAGACCGCCTGAGCTAAGCCCGCAAAAGCGCGCGGTTCAATTCGTCAAACAGGGCGATCCGCTCGTCCTCGCTTAGGAATTTGCCAATCTCGACCTCGCGGCCCTTGCCGCGCAGGGTAACATAGTGGGGCACGGGGCCGTCTTTCTCGTATTTCGTGACCACCGTCCAATAGCGGTTGCAATCCCATTCTTTGACGTCGCCCTTTGGCGTGATGTGGGTCAGGTGCACCGTGTCGTCGGTAAGGGTGAAAACCTCCTCGATCTGGCGGGATTTATGGTTGCCTTGCAGGGCGAAATACATGCCCGCCACCGCCGCCAGCACAAATGGTAACAATCCCCATAGCAGCGCTGTGCCCAGCAAGGGCAGCGTCGGGATTAGGATTAACGTAAATGTTACCAGAATGAACGCGGCAAACCCTTTGGGCGGCAGCGACTGATGCGGCCAAAGCCGCAGTTCCTGCCGGTGGGCCGTTGGCGCAGTTTTCCATTCATAGGGCATGTGGCGGGTCCGGTTAGCCTGTGTTGCGTTCCTAACTTAGGGCAGATCGGGCACCAAACAATGCGACAGATTGCATCTGGCCGGTTTGGGAAGGGCTGTGAACGACTTAGACGTAATGTTCAGCGCGGTTCGATCAGGTCCCAGCGGTTGCCAAATGCGTCGCGAAAGACGGCAACGGTGCCATAGGGCTCGTGACGAGGTGTTTCTTCAAATATCACGCCAGCGGCCAAAAGGCGCGCGTGGTCACCGGCGAAGTCTTGGGTTTCCAGAAACAGCCAGACGCGACCCCCACCTTGGTTGCCGATGGCCGCACGTTGGGCAGCATCCCCTGGCTCGGCCAGAATAAACCCCGTGCCGCCGCCTGGCGGGGTGACGCGGACCCAGCGTTTATGACCTTGGTCCTCGTCTTGGGTCAGCTCAAACCCCATCACACCGCAGTAGAACGCGATGCCCTCGTCGTAACTGGGAACGATCAGGGTGAGGGCGGAGAGGCGCATGGCGCCTACTCCAACTCTACCAGCAGATCCTTGGCATCGATCTGGCCGCCGGGGGTGACATGCACCGCTTTGACGACGGCATCACGTTCGGCGTGGATGCCGGTTTCCATCTTCATCGCTTCGATGGTTAGCAGCAAATCGCCCGCTTTAACGTGCTGTCCGACGACCGCCCCGACCGATGCCACAACCCCGGGCATTGGCGCGCCGATGTGGTTGGGATTGCCGGTTTCGGCCTTGGGCCGCTGTGCCGTGGTCGCTTTGACCAGACGGTTTGGCACACGCACCACGCGGGGCTGGCCGTTGAGTTCAAAGAACACTTTGACCTCGCCATCCTCGTTGGTTTCGCTCAGCGCTTGCAGGCGGATTTCCAAGGTTTTGCCGGGGTCGATTTCGGCGGTAATTTCCTCGCCCGGTTCCATGCCGTAAAAGAACGTGCGCGTGGGCAGAACCCGCACGGGACCATAGGTGCGGTGGCGGCCCATGTAATCAAGGAACACCTTGGGATACATCAGATAGCCCGACAGATCGTCGTCTTCGATATCGACCCCTTCAAGCTGCTTTTTCAGATCGGCGCGGGTGGCCTCAAGATCGGTGGGGGGCAGATGCGCGCCGGGGCGGTCGGTGTTGGGTTTCTCGCCCTTCAGGATCTTGTCGACGATGCTGGCAGGGAACCCGCCCGGAGGTTGCCCCAGATTGCCACGCATCATGTCGATGACACTGTCAGGAAAGGACATTTCCGCTTCAGGGTCTTCGACCTGCGCGCGGGTCAACCCTTGGGATACCATCATCAGCGCCATATCCCCAACGACCTTGGAGGATGGCGTTACCTTGACGATATCGCCAAACATCTGGTTGACGTCAGCATAGGTTTTGGCGACCTCGGGCCAGCGGTCATCCAGCCCCATCGAGGCGGCCTGCGCCTTGAGGTTGGTGAACTGGCCACCGGGCATTTCGTGCAGGTAAACTTCGGAAGACGGGGCCTGCATGCCGGTCTCGAACGCCGCGTATTCGCCGCGGACTTCTTCCCAATAGTTTGAAATCTCGCGCACCGCGTCCATCGACAGGCCGGTATCGCGGTCGGTGTGTTTCAGTGCCTCGACGACAGAACCCAGCGTGGCCTGCGACGTATTCCCCGACAGCGCGTCCATCGCGCAATCGACCGCATCAACGCCAGCTTCTGAGGCGGCCATGATGGTGGCAATTGCAACGCCAGCCGTGTCATGGGTGTGGAAGTGGATCGGCAGGCCGACTTCGGATTTCAGCGCCTTTATTAGTACTTTGGCCGCGTTCGGTTTCAACACGCCGGCCATGTCTTTCAGACCCAGCACATGCGCGCCGGCTGCTTTCAGCTCTTTCCCCATAGCCACGTAATACTTCAGGTCGTATTTCGCGCGGTCTGGGTCAAAGATATCGCCGGTATAGCACACGGTGCCTTCGCAGATTTTGCCGTTATCAATCACGGCATCCATGGCCACGCGCATGTTTTCAACCCAGTTCAGGCTGTCAAACACGCGAAACACATCCACGCCCTCGGTCGCGGCGACACGTACGAATTCTTGCACCACGTTGTCAGGGTAGTTTGTGTATCCCACGCCGTTCGATCCGCGCAGCAGCATTTGCGTCATGACGTTCGGAATTGCGGCGCGCAGGTCGCGCAGGCGCTGCCACGGGCATTCCTGCAAGAACCGGTATGCGACATCAAATGTTGCGCCGCCCCAACATTCCATCGAGAACAGCGTTGGCAGGTTCGCCGCATAGGCGGGGGCCACCTTGATCATGTCATGGCTGCGCATCCGCGTGGCCAACAAGGACTGGTGCCCGTCGCGCATGGTGGTGTCGGTGATCAGCAATTGCCGCTGCTGGCCCATCCAGTCGGCAACGGCTTGCGGGCCTTTTTGCTCTAACAGGTTGCGGGTGCCCATCTGCGGCTCGGTCTTTGGGGCGGGCGGCATAGGGGCACGCACGGTGGCGGCGGGGCGTTCAAAGCCCTTGGTTTCAGGATGCCCGTTCACCGTGATGTCGCCAATATAGGTCAGCACCTTGGTCGCGCGGTCGCGGCGCTTTTTAAAGGTGAACAACTCCGGCGTCTGGTCGATGAATTTGGTGTGGTAGGTGTTGTTGAGGAACGTCGGGTGCTTCAACAGGTTCTCGACAAAGGCGATGTTGGTGCTGACGCCACGAATACGGAATTCACGCAGGGCGCGGTCCATGCGGGCGATGGCTTGCTCGGGGGTTTGCGCCTTGGCGGTGACCTTGACCAACAGACTGTCGTAATAGCGCGTGATCACGCCGCCAGAATAGGCGGTGCCGCCGTCCAGACGGATACCCATGCCCGTCGCCTCGCGAAAGGCGGTGATGCGACCATAATCGGGGATAAAGTTGTTTTGCGGGTCCTCGGTCGTGATCCGCGTTTGCAGCGCGTGGCCGTTCAATTGCACATCCGCTTGGCTGGCTTTGCCGGTCGCTTCGGCGATGGTTTTGCCTTCGGCGATCAGGATTTGCGCCTGTACGATGTCGATACCGGTGACTTCTTCGGTGACGGTGTGTTCGACCTGAACGCGGGGGTTCACCTCGATAAAGTAGAATTTGCCGTCATCCATATCCATCAGGAATTCGACAGTACCCGCACATTCGTAATTCACATGGGCGCAGATTTTGCGGCCCAATTCACAAATCTCGGCGCGCTGTTCTTCGGTCAGATAGGGGGCAGGGGCGCGTTCAACGACCTTTTGATTGCGGCGCTGCACGGAGCAATCCCGTTCAAACAGGTGGTAAATCTCGCCGTGTTTATCGCCCAGAATTTGCACCTCGACGTGGCGGGCCTTGAGGATCATCTTTTCCAGATAGCCCTCGCCATTGCCAAAGGCGGCTTCAGCCTCGCGACGGCCTTCGAGGACTTTTTCCTCAAGCTCTGCCTCGGAATTGATTGGCCGCATGCCGCGCCCACCACCGCCCCAAGACGCCTTGAGCATCAGGGGATAGCCCACTTCGGCCGCTTGTTTACGCACCAGATCCATGTCGTCGCCCAGTACTTCGGTGGCGGGGATGACGGGCACGCCAGCCTCGACTGCGACGCGGCGCGCGCTGGCCTTGTCGCCAAGGGCGCGCATGGTTTCGGCGCGCGGCCCGATAAAGGTGATGCCGTTTTGCTCGCAGGCGTCCACGAAATCTGGGTTTTCAGACAGCAGCCCGTAGCCCGGGTGGATCGCATCCGCACCACAGGCCTTGGCGACGCGAATGATTTCATCAATGCTCAGATATGCCGCCACGGGCCCCAACCCTGCACCAATGCGGTAAGCCTCGTCGGCCTTGAAACGGTGAAGCCCCAGTTTGTCTTCCTCGGCAAAGACGGCAACTGTCTTTTTACCCATCTCATTCGCCGCGCGCATGATGCGAATGGCAATTTCACCACGGTTAGCAATCAGAATTTTTTTGAAGTCGGTCATCGGGCCTCGCCTTGGTTACGCTGACTGGGGCGCGGCCGGAGGGGCCGGGCCCGGGTTGGTTTTTGCGGCAGTGCAGCATAGTTGCGTTTGTTTGCCGCGAGGTGCAAGGAAGTTTATGCCTCCGGCGGGGATTTTAGACCATTTGGAAACAACTCGGGCTGCGCAAGATCGACGGGTTGGGGTAAATCGCGCAGTGTTTTACTGCCCATTTGGCCCATGTTTGCGATCAGATCCTTGGTATAGATATCTATCAGGTGATCAATGCCTTGTGGCCCGAGGGCCGCCAACGCGTAGTGGAACGCGCGGCCCATCATCACGAAATCCGCCCCCAAAGACAAGGCGCGCAGAATATCGAGGCCGGTTTCAACACCGCTGTCAAAGAGGATTGGCAGGGTTGTGGCGGCGCGGATCGCGGGCAGCATATCGATGGAAGCCGGGGCCGCGTCGAATTGCCGGCCTGCGTGATTGGACACCCAAATTGCGTCTGCGCCGATGGCCTCCAGCGCGGTGGCGTCTTCAGGGCGCAGCACACCCTTTATGATGAAAGGCCCCTCCCAGGCGTCGCGCAGCCATTTGACATAGTCCCAATCCGGCGAGGTGCGCAGCAGATAGCCGACATGCGCGGTTGAGGACAGGCCCTCGGTGCTGGTGCTTTTGTATTTATCGAGCATCCGCATATGCGGCATCCCGCGTCGTGCCATGCCAGCAGCCCAAGCCGGGCGCATCGCCACCTGCGCCATTAGGCGTGGCGTCAGGCGGGGCGGATTGGTCAGGCCCGACCGCGTTTGCCGTTCACGGCGGCTGGCGACGGGAACATCAACGGTCAGGATCAACCCGTTGAAGCCGGCCGCTTTGGCGCGGTTCAGCATGTCGGTGCGAATGTCCGGATCGCGCGGCGGGTACATCTGAAACCACGCGTTATCGCCGATATGGGGCGCAAGGTCTTCGGGGCTTTGGGTGGCGACGGTGGACAGGCAATAGGGGATGTTCGCGCGGGCGGCGGCGCGGGCAAGGTGCCCTTCGGCATCGGGCCAGATCAGGCCGGACATACCAATGGGGGCAATGCCAAAGGGCAGGGGGAAATCGTTCCCAAACAAGGGGGTCCTCAGGTCGGGGGTGAATTCGCCGTGCAATATCGATGGCATAAACCCGATGCGGTCCAGCGCTTGCCGGTTGCGTTGCTTGGTCGCTTCGGCCCCTGTGGCGCTGTCCAGATATTCCCAGACAAATTTCGGGATACGCCGTTTGGCACGGCGGCGCAGGTCAGCTAATTCGGGGTAGTTCGCGTGTAAATCCATGGGCGTATTTGCTCAGGGCGTGGGGCTATTGTCCAGCCGCCTTTTGCAAGGAATGGGGCATGGCTGGGGCCGGATAAAGAGGGCGCAATTGGGCATATTCCCGCCCAGAACATTTTGCGAACGCGTCTTTCATTTGGTGGTTTTGCGCGCTAGGTTATGGCCCATGAATGATTTCGACGAAATGGACGCCTTTGAGGGCGCATCTTTATCAGCCCGCGCCATGGCCGCGCGCCCGCAACCCTATCTGGACGGGCTGAACCCGGCACAGCGCGCCGCCGTTGAGCAGATGGACGGACCTGTATTGATGCTGGCGGGGGCGGGCACCGGCAAGACCAAGGCGCTGACCGCGCGGATCGTGCATTTGATGAACACCGGCCGCGCCCGTCCGAACGAGATTTTGGCGGTGACATTCACCAACAAAGCCGCGCGCGAGATGAAGAACCGCGTTGGCGGCATGTTGGGGCAAAACATCGAGGGCATGCCGTGGCTGGGTACCTTCCACGCGGTTTGCGTCAAGCTGCTGCGCCGCCATGCGGAAATGGTGGGGTTGAAATCGAACTTTACCATTCTGGACACAGACGATCAGTTGCGCCTGCTCAAGCAGTTGATCAGGGCCGAGGATATCGACGACAAACGTTGGCCCGCGCGCCTGTTGGCGGGGATTATCGACGGTTGGAAGAACCGTGCGCTCACGCCTGAAAAGGTGCCAAGTGCCGATGCGGGGTTGTACAACCACCGCGGCACCGAGCTGTATGCGCAGTACCAAGCGCGCCTGAAAGAGCTGAACGCCTGCGATTTCGGCGATCTGCTGCTGCATATGGTGACGATTTTCCAGACCCACGAGGACCTGCTGAAGCAATACCAGCGCTGGTTCAAATTCATTCTGGTGGACGAATATCAAGATACCAACGTGGCCCAATATCTGTGGCTGCGGTTGCTGGCGTCGGGGCATAAAAACATCTGCTGCGTGGGCGATGATGATCAGTCGATCTATGGTTGGCGTGGGGCCGAAGTGGGCAATATCCTGCGGTTCGAGACGGATTTTCCCGGGGCCCATGTGGTGCGGCTGGAACAGAACTATCGGTCCACCCCGCATATTCTGGCCGCTGCATCCGGCGTGATTGCGGGCAACGAGGGACGGTTGGGCAAGACGCTTTGGACCGAAGCACAGGACGGTGAAAAGGTTCGGCTGATTGGCCATTGGGACGGCGAGGAAGAGGCGCGCTGGATCGGGGACGAGATCGAATCCATGCAGCGTGGCACCCGTGATTTGCGGCAGTTTTCGTTGGACGATATGGCGATCCTTGTCCGTGCGTCGCACCAGATGCGCGCGTTCGAGGACCGGTTTTTGACCATCGGTTTGCCCTATCGCGTGATCGGCGGCCCGCGATTCTACGAGCGCTTGGAAATCCGCGATGCGATGGCCTATTTCCGCGTCGTGACATCGCCTGATGATGATCTGGCGTTTGAGCGGATTGTGAACACGCCTAAACGTGGGTTGGGCGACAAGGCGCAACAGAATATCCAGAAAACGGCGCGTGAAAACGGCGTGAACCTTGTGGAAGGCGCGCGGATTTTGCTGGCCAATGGCGGGATCGGTGGCAAGGGGGCCGCGCAGTTGCGGCTGCTGATTGACGGCATCGAACGCTGGGGCGAGATGGCGCGCGGGCCTCGCATTCGCACCGAGATTGACGATAATTCTGTGATTGATGATGGCGCGCCGACCGCCCGCTATGAATATGGCCCGCCCGAGATGAGCCATGTGGAGCTGGCGCAGGTCATCCTGGACGAATCCGGCTATACGGGGTTCTGGCAGAACGACAAAACGCCAGAGGCACCGGGGCGGCTTGAGAACCTTAAGGAACTCGTCAAGGCCTTGGAACAGTTCGAGAATCTGCAAGGGTTCCTCGAACATGTCAGCCTGATTATGGACAACGAAAGCGACGATGGTGGGGCCAAGGTATCGATCATGACGCTGCACGCTGCCAAGGGCTTGGAGTTCCCCGCCGTGTTCCTGCCGGGCTGGGAGGATGGGTTGTTCCCCTCGCAGCGGTCCATGGACGAAAGCGGTATCAAGGGCCTCGAGGAAGAGCGGCGTTTGGCCTATGTTGGCATCACCCGGGCCGAGGAAATTTGCACCATTTCGTTCGCCGCAAACCGGCGGGTGTTTGGCCAATGGCAAAGTGCGATGCCGTCGCGGTTTATCGACGAATTGCCCGAAGAGCATGTGGAGGTACTGACCCCGCCTGGCCTCTATGGCGGTGGATATGGTGCTGCCATGCCGAAATCCGATCTGCACGAAAAGGCCGCCGAGGCGAATGTTTACAATTCCCCCGGTTGGCGGCGTCTGCAATCGCGCAGCAATGATCGCGGGATGAGTCAGCCCAAGGAAACCCGCAATGTCACCATCGATATGGCGGCGGTCAGTAGTTTCACCATGGGCGAACGCGTGTTCCATCAAAAATTCGGATATGGCGCGGTGATCGGGATCGAGGGCGACAAGCTGGAGGTCGAGTTTGAGAAGGCCGGGATCAAAAAGGTCGTGTCGCGGTTTTTGACCGGATCGGACGACGTGCCGTTTTAAAGGATTGGCTCATGGGGCGCGGTCGATGCCACGCCCCATGAGTATGTCGGCGCAATTTTAGCCTAAAATGGTTGTCACGGCCTGATGGGTTGCGGCAACGACCTGATCAGCCTCTTCCTTGGTCAGGCAGAACGGCGGGGCGAAGCCGAGAATGTCCCCTTGGGGCATGGCGCGGGCGATGACATTGCTTTGCTCTAGCAGTTTGCCAGCGATCTGCGGCCCGATTTTGTCGGCGGCGTCATAGAAGGTGCGGCTGTCTTTATCGGCCACAAATTCGACAGCACACAGCATCCCTTCGCCACGGATGTCGCCGACATGGGGATGGTCGGCAAGGGCGGCGCGCATTTGGGTGTTCAGATATGTGCCGACCGTACCGGCGTTTTCGATCAATCCCAGTTTGTCGATCAGTTCGAGGTTCGCCACGCCCGCAGCAGCCCCGATGGGGTGTGCGGAATATGTCCAACCGTGGCCGATAGGGCCGTTTTCATCGGTGCCTTTTTCCAGCACGGCCCACATTTTGTCAGACACGATCGACCCGGACAGCGGCGCATAGGCAGATGTCAAACCCTTGGCAATCGTAATCAGATCGGGACGCATGCCATAGTGATCGGACCCGAACATCGTGCCCAGACGGCCAAAACCGGTCACAACTTCATCTGCGACTAGCAGAATGTCGTGACGGTCCAGCACCTCTTGGATGGCGGGCCAATAGCCGGCGGGGGGCGGTACAATGCCGCCGGTGCCCAACACGGGTTCCCCGATAAAGGCCGCGATTGTGTCAGCCCCTTCGGCGTGAATCATCGCCTCAAGTTCTGCCACACAATGGGCGACGAATTCGCTTTCGCTTTGGCCCAGATCCTTGCGCTGGAAATAGAACGGTGCCTCGGTATGGATCACCTGCGCCAGCGGCAGATCGAACTTCTTGTGAAACAGATCAAGCCCCGTCAGCGATCCGGTCATCAGGCCCGAACCGTGATAGCCACGCCAGCGCGAGATGATTTTCTTCTTCTTCGGGCGACCCAGTATGTTATTGTAATACCATATCAATTTTACGTTGGTCTCGTTTGCATCGGACCCGGACATACCGAAATACACCTTGGACATGTGATCGGGTGCGCGGTCCATCACCATTTTGGCAAGGGTGATCGACGCCTCGGTGCCGTGGCCGACATAGGAATGGTAATAGGCGAGTTCTTTGGCCTGATCGGCAATCGCCTCGGCGATCTCGGGGCGGCCATAGCCGACGTTCACGCAATACAATCCGGCGAAAGCGTCCAGCATCCGGTTGCCATCGCGGTCCTCGATATGCACGCCGGACGCGGTTTTGATCACACGCTGTGGGATGTTGCCCCGTGCAAATTCAGCAAGATGGGTCGAGGCGTGAAAGAAATTCTCGCGGTCCCATTGTTCAAGATTATCATTGTGTAGCATGGTCTTACCCTTCGACTTTGGCGGCGCGCCGCCTGATGACATATGAAAGGAGCCAGTTGCACGCGCGGGGCCGAGAGGGCCGGAGTGTGAGCAGAAAGGCTCCGCTCACCCAAGCAGCAGCGCGCAATGCCTTTATTGCCAAGGTAATATGCAGGTTTAACCACGGCTGGCGGGCAAAACCAACAGATTTTTCAGCGGGTGCAGGTTTTTGGATCGGTGTTGGCCGAGGTTGCCTAGCAAACGTGCTGAACGGCGGTAGGGGGATGCTGGTGTTGGTTTTCTGATCTGTTACCGGGTTCACTTGCTCTTCCGCGGATTGTGAAGGTCAGGTTCGAGCCCTAAGCTACTGGCCTGTCGCTGAGTAATTGACTGAATCTGAGTAGATACCCATCAGGGTCTTGCACTAAAAATTCCGTCACCCCACGTTCGACCCGATCAATCCGATACCATGATGTTTCCAGTTGTTCGAAAAGCTGAAACCCAAAGGCCTCAATTCTTTCCGATAGACCTGAAGCGTCGTCGACGTTGATCTGGAAGTTGATCCCACGCCCATATGGTTTTTGCATTTCTCCAGTGTTCCAGAAATCATTGGCCTGTTTTACCATAATTTGCGCTTGTCCGAGGGTAAGGTAGGCGAACTTGCGTTCAGGGCGTTCGAACGCGATTTCAAAACCCAATACTCGCAAGTAGAAGTCCAAGGTGGCTGAAAAGTCAGAGCAAGACAGTTCTGGAACCAGTGCTGCTTGTTGTTTAAGGTTCACTGGGCGCTCCATTAATCAAGTCTTGGCGTAAGACAGAATTTTCTCAGTCATCTCGTCTTCCTACTGATGAGCAGTCTATTCTTCAACGGCAGCTAAGTCCCGGCAGCAGACCCTACACCGACACATAAATGACGGGCTCAAAGCCAAACGCAGGGAATATGCATCCTCCAGATACAAGAACGGCGGTGCTTTGGGAGGAAAGCACCGCCGACTTTATCGACGTCTCCAATCCAATCGGGAGGAAAGGAGGAAGGAGACGTTTATAAAGGCCTTTGGTTTCAGGGAGGAGGAAGAAACCGCCGGCCTTCTACAGACACACATCCGGGAGGAAGCGTGTGTCCGATCTCAATTCATTTAGGCAGCGTTGCGGCCTGTTTCCAGAGCGATGCTGCGGATTTGCGAACGCGACATGCCGAGGTCGGCCAATTCGCGGTTCGACAAGGAGCTCAGCTCGTTGAAAGTGGCGCGGTACACACGAGCCTGCTTGCGGCGCGTGGCGATCATGGACACGACAGCGTTAAAGCGATCTGCCAGGGAAGGAGCGGTAGTTGCGTTAAGGTATGCCATCTCAGCACCTCTTTCATTTGATCTGCGTTTCGTTCTGTTGTGACCAATATGTAGGAAGATGCTGCACTTGCACAATAGACAGATCGACAATGCTGCTATGCAGCAAATGCATACGAAAAGTTGACGTAACGTCCTGAAAATTGGTGATAAAGTAAAAAAATGGCGACGACACCAGGGAGGAGGAAGGTGTCGCCGCCTAAACAGAAACATCCGGGAGGAGGATGGATGCGTCTGGTCTTTCTGTTGGTTAGCGACTAGCGCTTTCCTGAAACCTTTTTGACCTAATTGCTGCATCTGCACAATAAAAAATTTTGCAATGCTGCTATGCAGCACAAACATTGCGGAAATGGCTAATTTTTAGGCGAAATTTGACGGGTTTGCTGGCGATATGCGCAGTACTGTGACGCCCTCTTGTGATTTACGTAGAAACTGCCATGTCAAAGCTGTTGTTTAGAAGGAAAAGTCGATGCCGATCACCAAAGCCCAAGTCGAAGCGGAACTGCAGCGAGTCACCTTGCCAGATGGGAAATCCATCCTTGCGCATGATCTGGTTCGCGCTTTGACGGTTGAGGGTGATGCCGTCCGGTTTGTGATCGAGGCACCGAATGCGCAAGTCGCCGCGCAGATGGCCCCCTTGCGCGACGCGGCAGAGCAGGTGGTGAAGGCGATAAAGGGTGTGGGAACAGTTACCGTTGCCCTGACCGCACACGGCCCGGCCCCCAAGGCACCGGCACCCAGCCTTAAGATCGGCGGCCATCCAAAGCCTCAAGACGGACCGACCAAACCGACCGGGGTAAAGCGTATTCTGGCCATCGGGTCCGGCAAGGGTGGCGTCGGGAAATCAACGGTCAGTTCCAACATCGCCGTGGCCTTGGCGCGGGCAGGGCGCAAGGTTGGCTTGTTGGACGCAGATATTTATGGCCCCAGCCAGCCGCGCATGATGGGGGTGAACAAACGCCCCGCGTCGCCGGATGGCAAAACGATCATTCCCCTGCACGCCCATGGCGTCACCTTGATGTCGATCGGCTTTATGATGGAAGAGGGTAAGGCCGTTGTCTGGCGTGGCCCGATGTTGATGGGCGCGCTTCAGCAGATGTTGGGGCAGGTCGAGTGGGGCGAGCTTGACGTATTGCTGGTCGATCTGCCGCCTGGCACTGGCGACGTGCAGCTGACCCTATGTACCAAGTCCGAATTGTCGGGGGCCATTATTGTCTCGACCCCGCAGGATGTGGCGTTGATTGATGCGCGCAAGGCGATCGATATGTTTAACACCCTCAAGACACCTGTTCTTGGCTTGATCGAGAATATGTCGATGTTCGTTTGCCCCGATTGCGGGTCCGAGCATGAGATTTTTGGCCATGGCGGTGTCGCGGACGAGGCCAAGAAGATCGGCGTTCCATTACTGGGCAGTTTGCCCATTGATCTGGAAACCCGACTTGCGGGTGATGCGGGTACGCCGATTGCAGCGGGCGATGGCCCGATGGCGCAGGCCTACGCCCGCATCGCAGACGGGTTGATCAAGGGCGGCATGGCCTAAGACGGCCGTCGCCCCTGCGGGCGGTTATATTCGTTTTATAGCGCCGCGCATCGCCACTGATCCGCGCAACACCTATTTACGGTCAATTTTCTCACTTTATGGCCTCCGGTGATCCCCCTCGTGGGACTTCATGGGAATTATCGACGTGTCTGCTGCGCCGGCCGTCAGGTGATTCGGCCATAAGCCGCCGATTTGCATGGGAATTGATGTATTTAGCCCTGAAAGTGGTTGCACAGTATTGCCCAATTCCAGAACAAGGCGCGAACATCCCTTGTGGATAAATCTGAGGGTTTATTTTTATTGGGATTTGATGGGAAATTTTGGATCGATTTAGTCGGCACTACATGTTGTGCCCAAATATACAATTTTCCCATCATGAAGTGATATTTTGGCCTTAAAGATATCCTACATGTTGTTTTGTAACCCTGTGCAAAACCATATCCTGTGTCTTTTCCCAAAGAAAACTGTAGACGCCCATGAATTCCCATGGCATCCCTAGTGCATCGGATGAGAACGAGACAAGGGGCACCAAACGACCCCATCGACCAAATAAAACTCTAGCAGGTTCATACAGGCACCTCGCTTTCATCAGACCAAGAATCCGGCGCGTGAGCGAGCAGACATCCCCCCAGGTGGCGCGCGCAGTCGGACTTCCCCGCAAAGCGGGACGGCGGCGGGTTGATCAGTGGCAGCAGATCAGCCCGCCGTTTTTACATTTACCGCCGGGGAAACGAAATTTTAGACGCAAGACGCGTCATAGTCAGGGACACACACGTGAGCCGCAGGTTCAGAGGCGAAAGCCAACACAAGGTCGATACGAAGGGGCGGGTGTCTATCCCAGCCTCTTTTCGTCGTGTGTTGGAAGCCGGTGATCCGAATTGGCAAAACGGTGGCACGCCCGAGCTGGTCATCGTCTATGGCGACAGCCGCCGCAGCTACCTTGAATGCTATACCATGCAGGCGATTGACGAGGTCGATGATAAAATCGACGCGCTGCCGCGTGGATCCATGGAACGCAAGATGTTGCAACGTCTGTTCCACGGCCAGTCCTTCCCGACATCTGTTGATGAAACCGGCCGTCTGGTCTTGCCTGCCAAATTGCGCAGCAAAATCGATCTGGAAGGCGAGGCGTTCTTTATCGCTGCCGGTGACACGTTCCAGATTTGGAAGCCCGAAACCTATGAGACCGAGGAAAAAGCCCGCGAAGAAGAATGGCTGGATGACCTGCCAGAAGACTTCGATCCCATGGCCTTCCTGGACGGTAAGCCGGGGGCATAAGCGATATGACCGCTGCCTCTGACACCCCCTCAGCTCCTCACACGCCGGTTCTGCTACGCCCCCTTTTGGCAGCAGTTGCCCCCGTCACGGGGCGCTGGCTGGATGGCACGTTTGGTGCAGGCGGCTATACCCGTGGTTTGATCGATGCCGGTGCGGATCAGGTGATTGCCGTTGACCGTGACCCGCTGGCGTTCGAAATGGCGCAAAGCTGGGCGGCGGCATATGGCGACAAGATCGTCATGCAGCAGGGCGTGTTTTCCAAAATGGACACCTATGCCCAAGACCTTGACGGGGTTGTGTTGGATCTGGGCGTGTCGTCGATGCAGCTTGATCTGGCCGAACGCGGCTTTTCCTTCATGCGCGACGGCCCGCTGGACATGCGGATGAGCCAGCAAGGCCCGTCCGCCGCCGATATCGTCAACGAGGCCGAAGAAGAAACCATCGCGAATATTCTGTTCCAATACGGAGAAGAACGCGCCAGCCGCCGCATTGCCAAGTCGATTGTCCGCGCCCGCGAAGATGCGCCAATCACCACGACCCTGCAATTGGCAGGATTGGTCGAGGGGTGTTTGCCCCGTTCAAAACCCGGTCAGTCGCACCCTGCGACCCGCAGCTTTCAGGCGCTGCGCATCGCGGTGAACAACGAATATGGCGAATTGTTCGAGGGGCTTATGGCCGCAGAACGCGCGTTAAAACCCGGCGGGCAATTGGCCGTGGTGACCTTTCATTCGGTCGAGGACCGGATGGTCAAACGCTTCCTTACGGCGCGCGCAGGGGCAGGCGGCAACGCCAACCGCTTTGCCCCCGAGGCGACGCACGTGCCGCCGCAATTCAAGATACTTAAACGCAAGGCCATCGGGCCTGACGCGCAAGAGCTTGAGGAAAACCCGCGCAGCCGGTCGGCCAAGCTGCGCGTTGCCATTCGCACCGATGCGCCTGCCGGTTCCGTTGACGCGAAATCGCTCGGCATGCCCATGGTCAAAGGAATACAGTCATGAGAGCCGTGCTTTACGTTCTGACCACTTTGTCCGTCATTGGCTTGGCCTTTTGGGCCTACCGCGAAAACTATGCCACGCAACAAGCGCTTAGCGATACGGACGAATTGCGCCAGGAAATCCGCCAAGCCCATAGCAGGTTGGCAGTATTGCGTGCCGAATGGGCCTATCTGAACCGCCCCGAGCGTCTGCGCGATCTGTCCGAGCTGAACTTTGACCGGCTGGGCCTGTTGCCGCTGCACCCGGATCAGTTTGGCGCGATTGATCAGGTCGGCTATCCGCCGCTGCCCGAACTGCCGCTGTTTGAAATCAGTCAAGGCGTCGATGTGTCCACGATGGAGGCCACAGAATGATCCGCACCCCGCTGCGTCCATTGGCCCGTATCCTTGAGGCCCGCCAAAAAGGCGAAAACCCCGACGCGATTGAACGCGAAAACACACGCATTCGTCATGAACAGATGCGCGACAGCGCGCGCCAGCGTGCCGAAGGGCGGTTGCTGGTGCTGGGCGTGTTCTTTTTCTGCGCCTTTACTGTGGTGGGCGCGCGTATGGGCGTCATGGCAACGACCGACCCGACAGAGCCACGCGCGGCGGCCCCCGGTTCGGTCATCTCGGCCACCCGCGCCGATATCGTTGACCGCAACGGCAACCTGCTGGCCACGAATTTTGAGACCCACGCCCTCTACGCCCAACCGCATCACATGATTGATCCGGAACGTGCGGCGAAAAAGCTGATGAAGGTGTTCCCGGATCTGGATCAGGAACGTCTGGTGCGTGATTTTACCGGGAAACGTAAGTTTCTGTGGATCAAAAAGAAGATCAGCCCAGAGCAAATGCAAGCCGTGCATGAAATCGGTGAGCCGGGCCTGCTGTTCGCCCCGCGCGACATGCGTCTGTACCCCAACGGTGCCTTGGCCGCGCATATCATGGGTGGTGCCAGCTTTGGCAAAGAGGGCGTGCACGGGGCCGAGGTGATTGGCGTTGCCGGTGCGGAAAAATACTTTGACGATTATCTGCGGGACCCTGCGAACGGGAACAAACCGCTGGAACTGTCGCTGGATATGACGGTGCAGGCGGCGTCGGAACGCATCTTGTATGGCGGCATGAAGCTGATGAACGCCAAGGGCGCGACATCGGTCTTGATGGATGTGCGCACCGGCGAGGTAATCAGCGCCGTGTCCTTGCCGTCGTTTGACCCAAATGACCGCCCGCACGCGGCGATCACCGGGGACGCGTCGGACAGCCCGCTGTTCAACCGCTCGGTCCAAGGGGTGTACGAGCTGGGGTCGGTGTTCAAGATCTTCGCCGCCGCACAGGCGATTGATCTGGGGCTGGTGACGGCTGATACGGTTATTGATACCTCTGGTCCGATGAAAGTCGGCGGTTTCCGGATCGGTGAGTTCCACAACAAAAACTACGGCGAACAGACGGTTACCGGCATTATCGTGAACAGCTCAAACCGTGGTTCGGGCCGTCTGGCCTTGCAGATCGGCGCAGAGCGGCAACAAGAATTCCTGAAAAGCCTAGGTTTCTTTGAACCCACCCCGTTCGAGATTGTCGAAGCATCCGGCGGCAAGCCCTTGCTGCCCAAACGCTGGGAAGAGCTAAGCTCAGTCACGATTTCATATGGGCACGGGCTGTCGTCCAGCCCCATGCATCTTGCCGCTGGATACGCGACCATTGCCAATGGTGGGCGCAAAATCGCGCCGACCTTGCTGAAACAAAATGGCCCCAAACTGGGCGAACGGGTGATGTCTGAACGCGCAGCCGCCGACGCGCGGATGATGCTGCGCGCTGTCGTGACCGAAGGCACCGCCAGCTTTGGCGAGGTGCCCGGCTATCAGGTGGGCGGCAAGACCGGCACGGCGGACAAACCCGGCCCCCGTGGGGGATACCTAGAAGACAAGGTGATCAACACCTTTGCCAGCATGTTCCCCGCGCATGATCCCAAATATGTGCTGATCGTGACCTTGGATGAACCTGTTGAAACATCGGGTGAAAAACCACGCCGCACGGCTGGCTGGACGGCTGTGCCCGTCGCCGCCGAGATGATCCGCCGGATCGCGCCCTTGCTGGGGCTTCGACCAACTGTTGAACCGGGCAGTGTCGCTGATATAACGCTGTCCAGCAGCAACTGATAAAAAGAGCGTCCCCCATGGGCTCACAGGCCGTCCCCCTTTCTTCACTTGGTCTGACCGCGAGGGGCGAGGCCAATCCCGATATTACAGGCATCGCCGTGGACAGCCGTCAGGTTAAAGACGGATATTTGTTCGCGGCCATGCCCGGCAGCACGGTGCACGGTGCCGAGTTCATTCAATATGCGCTGCGCATGGGCGCAGCAGCCGTGCTGACCGATGCCAAGGGCGCTGCGATTGCCGCCGATGTGATGGCCCATGCTAGCGTTGCCGTCGTGGTCACCGATGCCCCGCGCGAGGCGCTGTCACGCTCTGCCGCACTTTGGTTTGGCGCGCAGCCTGCCACGATGATCGCAGTAACCGGCACGAACGGCAAAACCTCCGTCAGTACTTTTGTGCGCCAAATCTGGATCGAAATGGGGCTGTCCGCCGTAAACCTTGGCACCACGGGGGTCGAAGGCGCATGGACCGCCCCGCTGGCCCACACCACGCCCGAACCGATTACCCTGCACCGCGCCTTGGCCGAGGCAGCAACCAACGGCATCACCCACGCCGCGATGGAGGCGTCGAGCCACGGGTTGGATCAGCGCCGCCTTGATGGCGTGACGTTGAAAGCGGCGGGGTTCACGAACTTCACCCAAGACCATCTGGATTATCACGAGACATTCGAGGCGTATTTCGATGCCAAGGCGGGCTTGTTCTCGCGCGTATTGCCCGAAGACGGCACGGCGGTCATCAACATAGACGATCCCAAAGGCGTCGATATGGCGGCCATTGCCCGTGCGCGGGGCTGTGACGTCATCAGCGTCGGTCGGGATGGTGGCGATCTGCATCTCACGGGCCAACGCTTTGACGCCACAGGACAGGACCTGCGGTTCGACTGGCGTGGCAAAACCTATCAAAAGCGGCTGAACCTGATTGGCGGGTTTCAGGCCGATAATATCTTGCTGGCCTGCGGGCTGGTTATCGCTTGCGGGGCCAATCCTGCCGATGTGTTCGACACGATCCCGCATCTGACAACCGTGCGGGGCCGGATGCAGCTGGCCGCGACCCGCGACAATGGCGGCGCGGTGTTTGTTGATTACGCCCACACACCGGATGCCATCGCCACGGCGCTTCAGGCGATGCGCCCGCATGTGATGGGCCGTCTGGTGGCGATTGTGGGCGCAGGCGGCGACCGTGACACGACCAAGCGCCCCTTGATGGGGCAGGCGGCGGCTGAACATGCGGATTTGGTGTTTGTGACGGATGATAACCCGCGCTCGGAAGATCCGGCGCTGATCCGTGCGGCGGTCATGACCGGCGCACCGCATGCGACCGAGGTCAGCGACCGCGCCGAGGCGATCTTGCGCGGGATCGATGTGATCGGGCCCGGTGATGCCTTGTTGATCGCGGGCAAGGGCCATGAAACCGGGCAGATCATCGGTGATGATATCCTGCCCTTTGATGATGTGGAACAGGCCAGCGTTGCCGTTGCGGCACTGGACGGGAGACTGACATGAGCTTGTGGACAGCAGCAGAGGCGGCAAAAGCCACCGGAGGCCGAGCAATCGGCGATTGGGCCTGCGACGGCGTGTCGATTGATACGCGCACAATTCAGGCGGGCGATCTGTTTGTGGCGCTCAAAGATGTGCGCGATGGTCATGATTTCGTGGCGATGGCGCTGGAAAAGGGCGCAGGGGCGGCTTTGGTCAGCCACGTGCCCGACGGTGTGGCCGCCGATGCACCTTTGCTGATCGTTGACGATGTGCTGCAGGGGCTTGAGGCGCTTGGGGCTGCTGCCCGTGCCCGCACGCAGGCCAAAGTGGTCGCGGTGACGGGCAGTGTTGGCAAAACCTCGACCAAGGAAATGCTGCTGGCGATTTTTGCGGATCAAGGGCGCGCGCATGCATCCGTGGACAGCTATAACAACCATTGGGGCGTGCCGCTGACATTAGCGCGGATGCCGGTAGATACCGAATTTGCCGTGATCGAGATCGGCATGAACCACCCCGGTGAAATCTCTCCGCTGGCGATCCTGACCAAGCCGGATGTGGCGATGGTGACGACTGTCGCGGCGGTGCATCTTGAGGCCTTTGATAATGTCGCGGGCATTGCCGTTGAAAAGGCGGCGATTTTCGACGGGCTGGAACCGGGCGGCGTGGCCGTGATCAATGCCGACATCGAACATGCGGCGATTTTGATGGCCAAAGCGGTTGATTGCCGTCTGCGCGAGGTTGAGTTCGGCGAACACGGCTATCAGTTCAAATTGCTGGACGTGCAGGTTCAAGGCGATGTGACGGTGGTGCAGGCCGATGCCGATGGTACCCCGCTGCTGTTCAAGATCGGCACACCTGGGCGGCATTTTGCTATGAACGCCCTTGGTGCGCTTGCTGCGGCACAGGCGATGGGCGCTGATCTGGCGCTGGCGGCGGCGTCTTTGGGGCGCTGGACCCCGTACAAGGGCCGTGGCGTGCGCGAGGTGATCCACCTCGATCCAGTCGAGACACAGATGACGTTAAACCTGATCGATGACAGCTATAACGCCAATCCCACCTCGATGGCCGCAGCGCTTGAGGTGTTGGCCGCATCGGACGTGACCCATGACATCGGCCGCGTCAGCAAGGGCCGGCGGATCGCCTATCTGGGCGATATGAAAGAGCTTGGCCCCGACGAGATCGCCCTGCACGCCGGGCTGGCCCATCTGGACGCGACCAAGAAACTGGACGTGATCCATTGCGTGGGGCCGTTGATGCGGTCGCTATATGATCTGATCCCCCCGCATCAACGGGGCGAATGGGCCGAGACATCGGCGGAGTTGCTGCCCGGATTGGCAAGCCATTTGGACAGTGGCGATGTGGTGTTGGCCAAGGGGTCATTGTCTATGAAACTCGGCCTGATCGTTGACGCGATCCGTAAAATGGGCCATCCGGTGGAAAACAAAGAACAGGGCTAAGGCCCGCAATATTTTGAGTGAGGACGCGCAAAATGCTCTATTGGTTGACCCTGCTGTCGGATGGCGGCGATTTTTTCAACCTTTTCCGCTACATCACGTTTCGGGCGGGTGGCGCATTTATGACGGCGCTGATTTTCGGTTTCCTGTTTGGCAAGCCGCTGATCTCGGTTCTGCGCAGACGTCAGGGTAAAGGCCAGCCGATCCGCGATGATGGCCCCGAGGGGCATTTTGTCAAAGCGGGCACGCCGACCATGGGCGGGCTGCTGATCGTGGGGGCATTGTTGACCTCGACGCTGCTGTGGGCCCGGTTGGACAATCCCTTTGTCTGGATGATCCTGTTTGTCACCATCAGCTTTGCCGCGATTGGATTTGCGGATGATTACGCCAAAGTCAGCAAACAAACTGTGGCGGGTGTCTCAAGCAAGCTGCGTCTTTTGCTGGGCTTTATCATCGCCGGTATCGCCGCATTCTGGGCCGCGCAGTACCACCCTGTTGATCTGCAAAACCAGCTGGCCCTGCCAGTGTTCAAGGACACGCTGATCAACCTTGGCTATCTGTTTATTCCTTTTTCGATGATCGTGATTGTAGGGTCTGCCAATGCGGTGAACCTGACCGATGGTCTGGACGGTCTGGCGATTATGCCTGTGATGATCGCAGCGGGGGCCTTGGGCGTGATTGCCTATGCCGTGGGGCGGGTCGATTTCACCGAATATCTGGATGTGCATTATGTGCCAGGGACGGGCGAAATCCTGATCTTTACCGCCGGTATCTTTGGCGGCGGCCTTGGGTTTTTGTGGTATAATGCGCCCCCTGCGGCTGTGTTTATGGGCGACACCGGGTCGCTGGCTTTGGGCGGGGCGTTGGGCGCGATTGCGGTTGCCACCAAGCACGAGCTGGTGCTGGCCGTCGTTGGCGGCCTGTTCGTGGTCGAGGCATTGTCGGTGATCATTCAGGTGCTGTATTTCAAACGCACCGGCAAGCGCGTGTTCCTGATGGCCCCGATTCACCACCACTATGAGAAAAAAGGCTGGGCCGAGCCGCAGATCGTGATCCGGTTCTGGATCATCTCGTTGATCCTGGCGATGATCGGGTTGGCGACGTTGAAAGTGCGCTAGGCGCACGCCGTTCGCATTTTTTCGGGGAGAAGAGGGGGCCAGCCCCCATCGGCCTTTGGCCGATCCCCCCGGAGTTTATTTGGCAAAATGAAACGGCTTTAGAAGATGGACCAGCCCATGTCGCGGGCGAGGCTGGCCATGGCTTCGGTGCCCTTTTTTGAATTGCCATAACGGTTGAGGCCCGGCGACCAGACTGCCACGCTGGCGACGCCGGGAACAATGGCAAGAATACCGCCACCCACGCCTGATTTGGCAGGCAGGCCGACGCGGTAGGCGAAATCGCCGGAGCCATCGTAATGCCCGCAGGTCAGCATCAATGCGTTCAGCCGCCGGATGCGTTGGGGCAGGATCATCCGGGGCAGTTTTGTGGTTTCGATCAGAAAACGCCCGGACATGGCAAGCTGGCGGGCTGACATTTCGATTGCGCAGTGGTGGAAATAGGTGCCGAGGGTTTTGTTGGGCGTGTTGTTGAGATTGCCGCAGGAGGCAAGAAAATGCGCCAGCGCGAAATTGCGGTGGCCGTGGGCTTTCTCGGAGCTGGCGACGGCGTTGTTGATGTGGATGTTGTCATCGCCCGCTGCGGCGCGGACGAACTGGAGGATTTCGGCCAGTGCTTCGCGGGGGAGGCGACCGGTGAGGATTTCATCGGTGGTGACAATCGCGCCGGCGTTGATGAAGGGATTACGCGGACGTCCGTTTTCCTGTTCGAGCTGGACGATCGAATTAAACGCCCTGCCCGAGGGTTCGCGCCCCACGCGCCGCCAGAGTTGGTCGCCCGAGCGACCCAAAGCGATGGCCAGGGTGAAGACCTTGGTGATCGATTGCACAGAAAACGGCGTGTCGGCATCGCCTGCGGTAAACACCTCGCCATCGGCTGTGGTCACGGCGATGGCGAATTGCGCGGGGTCGATGTGGGCGAGTTCAGGGATATAGCTGGCCACAGCGCCCCAGTCATCATCGCGGCGCATGTCATCGTTGAGCTGGGACAGAATATCTGGCAGAGGGGACATATCAGGCTCCTAAGGCGCATTGAGGGGCATCGCTAGCAGGAGATCGGGCATGATACCAGTTCAGGGTTTGACGGGCGCACGGGTCGCTATTTTGGGCCTTGGACGGTCGGGGCTGTCTGCGGCGCGGGCTTTGGTCGCGGGCGGGGCGGTGCCGGTATGCTGGGATGACAACCCGGCGGCGCGTGAAAAGGCGCAGGCCGAAGGGTTTGAATGTCTTGATCTGCTTAAGGCGGGGGCCTTTGACGATGTGGCGCGTCTGGTCGTCAGCCCCGGTATTCCGCATCTTTATCCGGCACCCAATCCGGTGATCGTTGCCGCCCAAGATGCGGGCGTGGCGGTTGATAACGATATTGGGCTGTTTTTCCAAAGCTTTGCCACACAGAGCTGGGATAATTTTGACCAGATGCCCAAGGTGATTGCGATCACGGGGTCGAACGGGAAATCGACGACCTCGGCGTTGATCCATCACATTTTGCAGCATGCGGGACGGCCGACGCAATTGGCGGGCAATATCGGGCGCGGTGTTTTGGATATCGATCCTGCGATTGATGGCGAAGTCGTGTTGCTGGAGCTGTCGAGCTATCAGACCGATCTGGCGCGTAACCTGACGCCGGATGTGGCGGTCTTTACCAACCTCAGCCCCGATCATCTGGATCGACATGCAGGCATGGGCGGCTATTTCGCGGCCAAACGTCGCTTGTTCGCCGAAGGTGGGCCGGACCGTGCGATTATTGGCGTGGACGAGGCCGAGGGGCGTTTTCTGGCCGGTCAGCTGAGCGAGGGGGCGGCGGATGACCGCGTTATCCGTGTGTCGGTGGATCGCAAGCTGGCGGGTTTGGGGTGGAATGTCTTTGCGCGCAAAGGGTTCTTGGCCGAAATGCGCAATGGCAAGCAGGTCGCATCGATCGATCTGCGCAAGGTTGAAGGCCTGCCGGGGGCGCATAACCACCAGAATGCCTGTGCCGCCTATGCGGCGTGTCGGACCTTGGGATTTGCGCCCAAGGTGATTGAGGCTGCGTTTCACAGCTTTGGCGGGTTGCCGCATCGCAGCCAGACGGTGGGCGAGCTGCGCGGCATTCGCTTTGTCAATGACAGCAAGGCCACCAATGTGGATAGCGCGGTCAAAGCGGTGGCGGCATTTCAGAACATCCGCTGGATTTGTGGCGGGCTTGAGAAAGAGGGCGGCTTGGGCGATTTGGCCAAGCCCCTGCCGACCGTGCGCAAGGCCTATGTGATCGGGCGCGAGGCGGCGCAGTTTGCGATGAAGCTGGGGGTCGAGGCCGAGGTTTGTGGCACCATGGAGGTCGCAGTGGCGCGCGCCGTGGCAGAGGCGGAAGCGGGGGATGTGATCCTGTTGGCCCCTGCGGCGGCGAGTTTCGATCAATATGACAGTTTCGAGCGGCGCGGGGATGATTTTGTCGCACAGGTGCAGAAGTTTTTGTGAGGTCGTATGGGGGCGCTGCCCCCGCAGCCTTTGGCTGCGCCCCCGGGATTTTAGTCCATTTGGAAATTAAGTGCGTTTTGAGATGTGGCGGGCGGCGGCCATGCCCGATGACCATGCCCATTGGAAGTTATACCCGCCGAGCCAGCCTGTGACATCAACGGCCTCGCCGATGAAATAGAGGCCGGGTGTGGTTTTGACCTCCATCGTTTTGGAGGACAGCGCATCGGTGTCGATGCCGCCAAGGGTGACTTCCGCGGTGCGGTAGCCTTCGGTGCCCGACGGGGTCATTTCCCAGTTTGCCAGCGTGTCGCAGAGATTTTGCAACCGGACATCGGACCAATCGGCAAGGTTGCCGGTCAGATCAAATTGGGTGGTGAGGTGATCGACCAGCCGCGAGGGCAGGTGTTTGGCCAGTTCCGTCGTCAGGTTGCGGCGGCCATAGGTTTGGCGCTGATCGCGGAGTTTGGCGAAGAGATCGTTTTGCGGCAGCAGGTTGAGAGTGATGGGGTCACCATCGTGCCAATAGCTGGAGGCCTGAAGGACAGCGGGGCCTGATAGGCCGCGATGGGTGAACAGGAGCGCCTCGTCAAACGACGTGCCGCCGGCGGTTACCCGGGCCGGTGTGGCGGTGCCAGAGATCGGGGCAAAGCGGGCATCGGTGAAGGTAAAGGGGACAAGGCCCGCGCGGGTGGGCGTGACGGGAATACCGAAGCTTTCAGCGATCTCGTAGGCGCGGCCGGTGGCACCCATCTTGGGGATCGATTTGCCGCCTGAGGCGATGACCAGATGGGTGGCGGTGATTTTGGTGCTGGCGTCGGGCGTGGTCAGCGTCATCGCATAGCCGCTGTCGGTTTTGGTGATGTCACCCAGCGTGCTTTGCAAGCGCAGATCGACGCGCGCCCGATCCATCAACCGGCGCAGCATGGCGACGATTTCCTTGGCCGAGGTGTCACAGAACAATTGGCCGAGGGTTTTTTCGTGCCATGCAATGCCATGGGTGTCGATGAGTTCGATAAAATCCCACTGGGTATATTTGGCCAACGCAGATTTGGGGAAATGCGGATTGGCGCAGATAAAGGCATCAGCAGTGCAGTGCATATTGGTGAAATTGCAACGCCCGCCGCCTGAAATGCGGATCTTTTCGCCGGGGGCTTTGGCGTGATCAACCAGCAGCACCCGCCCGCCCGCATGGGCCGCGCACATCATGCCGGCGGCCCCGGCGCCAAGGATCACGGTATCATACTGCATGTACCGCGCTTTGCCTGAGGCGGACAGGGCGGTCAAGACCCAGACCCCATGGGCAGCTTTGCGTGGGCGACATGAAAACAGGCTAGCGCCGTTGGGCAATTCACGCTATGATTATAGGCAGACCCCGAAAAGGGGCGTGTTGAGGCAGTGTAAGGCAGTAACCATGACAGAAATGGTCTATGGCGCGGTTCCGGTACGGGACGGCGAACCCATTCTTCCAAAATGGTGGCGGACAATTGATAAATGGGGCATGTTCTGCATCCTCATGTTGTTTGCCGTCGGAATGCTGCTTGGCTTGGCGGCGTCACCGCCACTGGCTGCCAAAAACGGGTTTGATTCCTTTCATTATGTTCAACGTCAGGCCGTGTTCGGATTTCTGGCGATTGTGGCGATGTTGCTGACATCGATGATGACGCCGACCATGGTGCGCAGGCTTGCTGTGATCGGGTTTCTGGTGTCCTTTGTGGCCTTGGCGCTATTGCCGTTTTTCGGAACGGATTTTGGCAAGGGGGCGATGCGGTGGTATTCGCTGGGTTTCGCGTCTTTCCAGCCGTCCGAGTTTTTGAAGCCCGGTTTTGTGGTTGTGTCGGCTTGGATGATGGCCGCCTCTGTTGAGATTAACGGACCACCGGGCAAGACATGGTCTTTTGCGCTGTGTATTTCGATTGTGCTGATGCTGGCGTTGCAGCCCGATTTTGGTCAGGCCTGTCTGGTCTTGTTCGGTTGGGGCGTGATGTATTTTGTCGCGGGTGCGCCGCTGGTGTTGCTGGTGGGGATGGCCGGAATGGTCGTGGTTGCGGGCACCGTGGCTTATTCGAACTCTGAACATTTTGCGCGCCGGATTGACGGGTTTTTGTCGCCTGATGTCGACCCGCGCACGCAGCTTGGCTATGCCACGGATGCGATCCGCGAGGGTGGGCTGTTCGGTGTTGGTGTCGGCGAGGGGCAAGTGAAATGGTCGCTGCCTGACGCGCATACGGATTTTATCATCGCGGTCGCCGCCGAAGAATACGGGCTGATCTTGGTGATGGCCGTGATTATTCTGTACGCTGTTGTTGTGGTCAGATCGTTGCTGCGGCTGGTGCGTGAGCGTGATCCGTTCATTCGTCTGGCGGGCACCGGCCTGGCATGCATGTTTGGCGTGCAGGCCATGATCAACATGGGTGTTGCGGTGCGGCTGCTGCCGGCCAAGGGGATGACCTTGCCCTTTGTCAGCTATGGCGGGTCATCCGTGATCGCGTCGGGCATTGCCGTTGGCATGTTGCTGGCGTTTACCCGAACACGGCCACAGGGCCAGATTTCTGATCTGTTGGGCCGAGGGCGTGGTCGATGAATAAACGTGTTCCGCTTTTGACGATTGCTGCTGGTGGCACCGGGGGGCACATGTTCCCCGCGCAGGCCCTTGCCGAGGTGATGCTGGCGCGTGGCTGGCGGGTCAAACTGTCAACTGATGCGCGCGGTGCACGCTATACGGGCGGTTTTCCGGATGCGGTTGAAATTCAGCAGATCAGCAGTGCCACCTTTGCCCGCGGTGGGCTGGTGGCCAAGGCGCTTGCTCCGTTTCGTATTTTTGGCGGCATCGTGGGTGCAGTGTTTGGCATGCTGCGTGACAGGCCGTCTGTGGTTGTGGGCTTTGGCGGGTATCCGTCGATCCCGTCTTTGACCGCCGCGTGGATTTTGCGCAAACCGCGGATGATCCACGAACAAAACGGCGTTTTGGGGCGGGTGAATACGTTCTTTGCCAAACGCGTCGATGCGGTCGCTTGTGGCACTTGGCCGACGACCCTGCCCGAAGGGGTCGAGGGTTATCATGTGGGCAATCCCGTGCGTGCATCGGTATTGGACCGTGCCGGTGCCGGCTATATCGAACCGGGTGATTACCCGATGGAAGTGTTGGTGATGGGCGGCAGCCAGGGTGCGCGGATTCTAAGCGAAGTCGTGCCGCCCGCCATTGCGCAGTTGCCGATGGACATGCTCCGCAATATCCGCGTCAGCCATCAGGCGCGTGACGAAGATGCGCAGCGCGTGTCAGAGTTTTACGCAGAAAATGGTATAAACGCCGATGTGCAGCCGTTTTTCCACGATGTGCCCCGTCGCATGTCCGAGGCGCAATTGATTATCAGCCGTGCGGGCGCGTCCAGCGTAGCCGACCTGTCGATCATTGGCCGCCCGTCGATCCTGATCCCCTATGCGGCGGCGACAGGCGATCACCAAACCGCGAATGCACGCGGGCTGGTTTCTGCTGGTGCCGCTATTTTGGTGCCCGAAGACATGGCAGAGCCGGAGCGCCTGACCACACAGATAGAGATGGTGTTGTCGAACCCGCCCGGCGCACAGCAAATGGCCAAGGCGGCCCTGTCAGCGGGCAAGCCTGACGCGGCAGAAGAGCTTGCAGAGATGGTAGAACACTTGGGACATAAAGGATCCGCAACATGAACGCAGCCACCAAGCTTCCTACCGATGTGGGGCCGATCCATTTTGTCGGCATTGGGGGCATTGGCATGTCCGGTATCGCCGAGGTGTTGCTGAACCACGGCTACCGCGTGCAAGGGTCTGACCTGAAGGCGACCAAGATCACCGACCGTCTGGTCGAACTGGGCGCAACCGTGTTCGAGGGGCAAAAGGCCGAGAATATCCAAGGGGCCGAGGTCATTGTGATCTCCTCCGCGATCAAACCGGGTAATCCAGAGTTAGACGCCGCGCGCCTTGCCGGATTGCCGATTGTGCGCCGCGCCGAAATGCTGGCCGAATTGATGCGTCTGAAATCCAACATCGCGATTGCGGGCACCCATGGCAAGACGACGACCACCACGATGGTTGCCGAATTGCTGGTGCATGGTGGTATCGACCCCACTGTCGTGAACGGCGGGATCATCCATGCATACGGATCAAACGCCCGGATGGGGCAGGGCGAATGGATGGTGGTCGAGGCGGATGAATCCGACGGCACCTTTAACCGTCTGCCCGCGACCATTGCGATCGTGACCAACATCGACCCCGAACATATGGAACATTGGGGCGACTTCGATAAGTTGCGCCAAGGGTTCCTTGATTTCGTGTCGAACATTCCGTTTTACGGTCTGGCGATCTGCTGCATCGATCATCCCGAAGTGCAGGCGCTGGTGGGCAAGATCACCGACCGTCGTGTCATGACCTATGGCTTTAACGCGCAGGCCGATGTGCGCGCCGTAAACCTGCATTACAAAGCAGGCGTTGCGCATTTCGACATCCAGTTTCAGGCCGAAGATATCGTGATCAAGGATTGCACCCTGCCAATGCCCGGCGATCACAACGTGTCGAATGCCTTGGCCGCCGTGGCTGTGTCGCGCCACCTAGGTATGAAGGTCGAAGAAATTCGCACCGCCCTTGCCGAGTTCGGGGGCGTCAACCGCCGCTTTACCAAAGTGGGCGAAGTGGACGGTGTGACGATCATTGACGACTATGGCCACCACCCGGTTGAAATAACCGCCGTGCTCAAGGCCGCGCGCCAAGCGACCGAAGGGCGCGTGATTGCCGTGCACCAACCGCACCGCTACAGCCGCCTGCATCACCATTTCGAAGAATTCTGCGCCTGCTTTAACGATGCCGATGTTGTGGGCATTGCCGAGGTTTACGCCGCTGGCGAAGACCCGATTGAAGGGGCCAGCCGCGATGATCTGGTGGCGGGGCTGATCCGCCATGGTCACCGTCACGCCCGCGCTGTGCAAAGCGAAGACGACCTTGCCCGCCTTGTGCTGGAACAAGCGGGGCCAGGTGACATGGTTGTCTGCCTTGGGGCCGGTACGATCAGCACCTGGGCCAATGGGTTGCCCGCTGCGTTGGAAGCAATAAAAAAGGGTGCGGGCTGAATGGCGCGCTTACCCAAGCGTAGGGCGGTGCAATGACACTGGCGTGGCTGTGTCTGATCTGGGTGTTCCTGTCAGCGACCGTCGCGACCTTGCCCTTGCGGATGCAGTTTATTCCGGGTGCGATCCTGTTGGTCGCGGGACCGGTGTTGATCGTTGTAATTGGTTTTGAAGTCGGGTTTGTTTTTAGTGTGATTGCTCTTGCTGCCTATGTGTCCATGTTCCGTAATCCTTTGCTGTTTCTGCTGGCAAAGCTGCGCGGACGTAAACCCGAGGTGCCAAGATGACCCTTTCCCTAACGCTTGCCTGTCTATGGGCTGTGATCGCGAACATCATCGCCATGACCCCCAGTTCGGATAACCACTGGCGCAATGCCTATGGGCTGATCGCGGTTGGCATTCCCATTCTGGGCTACGTCACGATGCAACATGGGCCGTGGATCGGCATGTTGGTGTTGGCGGCGGGGTGTTCGGTGTTGCGCTGGCCAGTCGTTTATCTGATGCGCTGGCTGCGGCGCACGGCGTTTCACGGTCCCGCTGAATAACCTCTGACCGGGCATTCTGATCCACGTGTGGTGCCTTGGCCCCGTTCCAGAAAACCCGCCCGTTTGACGACAGCCGAAAACAGCGATACCTCGCAAAGCATGACAGATATTTCATTTCCCGACATGCGCGGCAAGCTGACGCCGCAACGCCCGCTGAGCGACCTGACATGGCTGCGTGTCGGCGGTGTGGCCGATTATCTGTACCAGCCTGCGGATGCCGATGACCTTGCCGCCTTCATGCGTGCACTGCCTGACACTGTGGCAGTATTTCCGATGGGCGTGGGGTCTAACCTGATCGTGCGCGATGGCGGTTTGCGGGCGGTGGTGATCCGGCTTGGCCGCGGCTTTAACCAGATCGAGATTGACGGCGACCACGTGGTTGCAGGGGCGGCGGCGCTGGACGCCCATGTGGCGCGCAAGGCGGCGGATGCGGGGTTGGACCTGACATTCCTGCGTACGATCCCCGGCAGTATTGGCGGTGCCGTGCGCATGAATGCGGGGTGCTACGGCAGCTATACCGCTGATCACTTTGTCAGCGCGCAAGCCATTACGCGCAGCGGCGACCTGATCACGCTGACAGCGCAGGACCTTGAGTTCAAATACCGCCAAACCACGCTGGACGAGGGCTGTGTTGTCATCTCGGCCACGTTCGCGCCGCCAAAGGGTGATCCGGAAACGCTGCATGCCCGCATGGAAGAGCAACTGCGCAAGCGCGATGAAACCCAGCCCACCAAAGACCGCAGCGCGGGTTCAACCTTTCGCAATCCCGCCGGATTTTCCAGCACCGGACAGGCCGATGATCGCCATGATCTGAAAGCGTGGAAGGTGATCGACGACGCCGGAATGCGCGGGGCGACCCTTGGCGGGGCGCAAATGAGCCCCAAACACCCAAACTTCTTGATCAACACCGGTGGCGCAACTGCCGCAGAGTTGGAAGGATTGGGCGAAGAGGTGCGAAAAAAGGTTTACGATTCCAGCGGTATCACGCTAGAGTGGGAAATTATGCGTATCGGCGAAAAATAAACGCGCGAACGCTCAGGCACGGTGCCGCGTTGCGGCAAACTACATAATAAATAGGGTCAATAAGACCCAGTTAAAAAGGCACATTGAGTGGGCATGTCGAGCAGGACAGACCCGAAAGTGGTGGTATTGATGGGCGGCCCTTCCGCAGAGCGGGACGTGTCGCTCTCGACAGGGCGCGCCTGCGCTGCTGCTTTGCGGGACAGAAAATTCAACGTGATCGAGGTCGATGCAGGCCCCGATCTATACGCTGATCTGCGCGCCGCGTCCCCCGACGTTGTGTTGAACTGTCTGCATGGCCGTTGGGGCGAAGACGGTTGCGTGCAGGGCATCCTTGAATGGATGGGCATTCCTTACAGTCATTCGGGCGTGCTTGCCTCGGCACTGGCCATGGACAAACAACGCAGCAAAGAAGTGTTCCGGTCTGCCGGCTTGCCGATTGTGGAAAGCATCATTGCCTCGGCCGCCGATGTGCGCGCCCGCCATATGATGGACCCGCCCTATGTCGTAAAACCCAACAACGAAGGGTCGTCTGTCGGGGTCTATCTGGTTAATATCGAAAACAACGGCCCGCCGCAGCTGAGCGCGGATATGCCAGCCGAGGTGATGGTCGAACGCTTTGCCGCCGGTCGAGAGCTGACGACCACGGTGATGGGCGAACGCGCGCTGACGGTGACGGATATCCTGACCACCGGATGGTATGACTACGACGCGAAATACAAGGAAGGCGGATCAACCCATGTGGTGCCCGCCGATGTCCCCCAGGAGATTTTTGAACTGTGCATGGATTACGCCCTGCGCGCCCATAATGCGCTTGGCTGTCGTGGTGTCAGCCGCACAGATTTCCGCTGGGATGAAAGCTGCGGTGCCGAAGGTCTGATCCTGCTTGAGACAAACACCCAACCCGGCATGACCCCAACATCGCTGTCGCCGGAACAGGCGCAGGCGGTTGGCATTTCCTTTGGCGAACTTTGCGCCTGGATGGTGGAGGACGCATCATGCAATCGCTGATAAATCGCGTCAAACCTGCCAGGGCGCTCAAGTCTGATCCGGCCCCATCCCGTTGGGCATGGCGCATGCAGCGGTTGATGCTGACCCCCGCATTTCTGTTTGGCCTGCGTTTTGGCGTGCCGTTTTGCTTGGCGCTGCTGGCCGGTACGGTCTATCTGGCCGATGATGCGCGGCGCGGACGGATCACCGATGGCTATGCCAGCCTGCGGTCCAGCATCCAGCAGCGCCCCGAGTTTATGGTCAAACTGATGGCAATTGACGGCGCAGGGCCGGAACTGGCCGCGAATGTCCGCGCGGCGGTGCCGATTGATTTCCCTACCAGTTCCTTTGACCTTGATCTGGCGGCGATGCGGTCAACGATCATGCAATTGCCGGGCGTCCAGCAGGCCAGCTTGCGGGTGAAACCGGGCGGGTTGCTGCAGATCGAAGTACAGCCGCGCGTTGCCGTTGCGGTTTGGCGCAACCAAGATGGGTTGGCGCTGATCGACGCAAGCGGCACTTATATCGGCCGATTGGCACATCGCACGGATCGTACCGACTTGCCACTTGTGGCAGGTGAAGCGGCAAATGTCAGCGTTTCAGAGGCGCTGGACCTTTTGCGGGTTGCGGCCCCCTTGGGCGACCGTTTGCGTGGATTTGTCCGCATGGGCGCGCGCCGTTGGGATGTGGTGCTGGATCGCGAACAGCGCATTTTGCTGCCGGAAACCGGCGCAATCCAGGCGTTGGAGCGTGTCATCGCGCTGGAAGGCGCACAAGAGGTTCTGACCCGCGATGTTGCGCGGGTCGACATGCGGTTGGCACAAAGACCAACCGTACAAATGAATAAAGAGGCCACCCAAGAATGGTGGCGCATCAGGCAAATTTCGGGACAGTAACGTTATGGATCTTTACGACAGTCAACGGTCGATGCGCCACATGCGCAAGCTTGCTATGCAGCGCGGCGTTGTGGCCATTTTGGATGTGGGCAGCTCGAAAATCGCCTGCCTTGTCCTGCGGTTTGACGGGTCTGGCCCCCTTTCCGACGAGGGCGAGATCGGATCGCTGGCCGGGCAATCCGGTTTCCGCGTCATTGGTGCTGCAACAACCCGTTCGCGCGGTGTGCGCTTTGGCGAAATCTGTGCGATGCAGGAAACCGAACGTGCCGTGCGCACCGCGCTTCAGGCCGCGCAAAAGATGGCGAACATCCGTGTGGATCATGTGATCGCCTGTTTCTCGGGGGCCGAGCCGCGCAGCTATGGCTTGGATGCGCAGATCGATCTGGAGGGGCAGGTCGTGTCCGAGCAGGACGTGGCACAGGTTCTGGCCAGTTGCGATGTCCCCGAATACGGTGAAAACCGCGAAGTGCTGCACGCGCAGCCCGTCAACTTTGCCATTGATAACCGGTCGGGTCTGTCTGACCCGCGCGGGCAGCTAGGCAACGCGCTGTCGGTCGATATGCACATGCTGACCGTTGACGCGGCCGCCGTGCAACATCTGGCGCATTGCATCAAACGTTGTGACCTCGAACTGGCGGGGATCGCGTCCTCGGCCTATGTGTCGGGCATCTCGTCGCTGGTGGAAGACGAACAGGAACTGGGCGCTGCCTGTATCGATCTGGGGGGCGGGTCCACGTCGGTGTCGATCTTTATCCGCAAGCACATGATCTATGCCGATAGCGTTCGGATGGGCGGGGATCACATCACATCGGATATTTCGATGGGGTTGCAGGTGCCGACCAACAACGCGGAGCGGATCAAGACATTCTATGGCGGGGTTCATGCCACGGGGATGGACGACCGCGAGATGATCGATATCGGCGGCGACACGGGCGATTATGAACATGACCGCCGCACCGTGAGCCGCGCCGAACTGATCGGCATTATGCGCCCTCGCGTTGAAGAGATATTGGAGGAAGTACGCGCCCGTTTGGACGCGGCAGGGTTCGATCATCTACCCAGCCAGCAGATCGTTTTGACCGGTGGCGGCAGCCAGATCCCCGGCCTTGACGGGCTGGCAAGCAAGATTTTGGGGCATCAGGTACGCCTTGGCCGTCCGTTGCGTGTGCACGGGCTGCCGCAGGCGGCAACGGGGCCGGGGTTCGCCTCGGCTGTGGGGTTGGCGCTGTTCGCAGCGCACCCCCAAGACGAATGGTGGGATTTTGACATTCCCGCCGACCGCTATCCGGCGCGGTCGCTAAAGCGCGCCGTCAAGTGGTTTAGAGACAACTGGTGATCGCAAGATGCAGTGCATCGGGCAAAATCCGGTAAGAATAGGCAAAAAAACGCCCAGATAGTGTGTCAAAACTGTGTTTTTTGGGTGACGCATGGCGTTAACCTCTATACGTTAGGGGCAAATTGAACGAATTAAATGCCCCGTAAGCGGGCAAACAATACAGGCGGATGGCACAATGACATTGAATCTTTCCATGCCCGGACAGGGTGACCTGAAACCCCGGATCACCGTTTTCGGTGTGGGTGGCGCAGGTGGTAACGCCGTGAACAACATGATCGAGAAGAACCTCGATGGTGTTGATTTCGTAGTTGCGAACACGGACGCGCAAGCGTTGCAACAAGCCAAGGCCGAACATCGCGTTCAGCTGGGCATCAAGGTTACCGAAGGTTTGGGTGCCGGGGCACGGGCGTCTGTTGGGGCCGCCGCTGCCGAAGAAAGCATCGAACAGATCGTTGACCATCTGGCCGGCGCGCACATGTGCTTTATCACGGCTGGTATGGGCGGGGGCACCGGGACAGGTGCCGCACCGATCATCGCACAAGCCGCACGCGAGCTGGGCGTTCTGACCGTTGGTGTTGTGACCAAACCGTTCCAGTTTGAGGGCAACAAACGCATGCGTCAGGCCGAAGAGGGTGTCGAAGCCCTGCAAAAGGTCGTTGATACGCTGATCATCATTCCGAACCAGAACCTGTTCCGTCTGGCGAATGAAAAAACCACATTCACCGAAGCGTTCTCCATGGCGGATGACGTTTTGTACCAAGGTGTTAAAGGCGTGACCGATCTGATGGTTCGCCCCGGTCTGATCAACCTCGACTTTGCTGACGTTCGCGCCGTAATGGACGAAATGGGCAAAGCGATGATGGGCACGGGCGAGGCCGAAGGCGAAGATCGCGCGATCCAAGCCGCCGAGAAAGCCATCGCCAACCCGCTGCTGGACGAAATCAGCCTGCGCGGTGCCAAGGGTGTTCTGATCAACATCACCGGTGGCCACGATCTGACCCTGTTCGAACTGGACGAAGCGGCCAACCGCATTCGCGAAGAAGTCGACCCAGATGCAAACATCATCGTCGGTTCCACACTGGACACCGAACTGGGCGGCATCATGCGCGTCAGCGTTGTTGCAACCGGTATCGATGCGGTTGACGTGAACACGGAAATGCCCGTGCCGCGCCGGTCCATGTCGCAGCCCTTGCAGCAAAAGGTAGCCGCACCTGCAGCCGAGGAAGCCCCTCAGCCCGTTGCGGCGCAAGAAGAGTATGAAGACGAGCAGCCACAGCTTTTTAAAGAGGCCGCGTCGGCTGACATGAACGATCAAGGCAACGATATCTTTGCCGAAGACGCAGGCGAAGCAGATGATCTGCCGCCTCCTGCCTACCGCCCCGAGGTTGCATCCTTTCAGCCGCGCCGCGACGATGTCCGTCACGAGCCGGAGCAAGAAGCGTTTGTGGCACCTCGTGCACCGGCCCCCGGCACACCATCGCCAGAAGCCCTCGCGCGTTTGCGTGCAGCTGCTCAGAAAACACCTCCGGCACCGACCCAGCAGCGTCCACAAGAGCAGCGCCCACAAGCGGCACCCGAGCAGAGCGAAAAGCGTTTCGGGATCAATTCGCTGATCAACCGCATGACAGGCCACAGCGAGCCAGAGGCGCAACAGCGTCCGGCACGCCACCAGCCACAAGTGCAAACACGGGCCTCGTCGGCTGCACCACAGCCACGCGATTCCCACGATGAAGATCAAGAACGCATCGAGATCCCTGCGTTCCTGCGCCGTCAGGCGAACTAAGACCACCAAGACGACCTTGTAACCGATCGGAAAGGCCACCCTTTGGGGTGGTCTTTTCGCGTTTTCAGCTGCGAATCCAAGGAATCAACGGGCCTGCACGGGACCGGATTCCTGTAACGTTTTACGAAAACCTGTGAGGATTTTTGATTAAAACCGATCACAGTTTAATTGGCCGGCGGCGATTGCAGACCCGTATTCAGTCAATAAAATAAGGGCTTGCCGCATTGTGGGCGCAATTGCGCCGAATTGTAACATTCATGTTTCAGACCGTAGCAATGATTGAATTGAGCATCCGGAACCCCGCCGATAGGAGATTGTTCACCTTACACAGACGATTTTTTTGACCACTGGGGTTTCATTGTGCAGACAACAATAAAGACGGCAATCAGCTTTACCGGAAAGGGCCTTCACTCGGGCCTTCCCGCGACTGTGACGATCCGTCCGGCTGGCGCACATCATGGTATCTGGTTTTCCCGGTCCGATCTTGAGGTTGGTGATCGTCTTATTCCCGCACGTTGGGACGCCGTAAACCGGTCCCCCTTGTGTACCAAGCTTGAGAACGCATCGGGTTTGCAGGTGTCGACTGTCGAGCATTTGATGGCGGCGATTGCAGGCTGCGGTATTCACAACGCCCTGATCGAGATTGACGGCCCCGAAGTGCCGATCCTTGACGGGTCGGCGGCCCCGTTTGTGCGCGGCATCATGCAACGTGGTGTGCGTGTGCTGTCTGCACCTGTCATGGCGTTCGAAGTGTTGAAACCGGTCACTGTGACCGACGGCGACGCATCGGCAACGATTGCGCCGAGTGATACACTGCGGATCGACTTTGAGATTGATTTCGTCGACGCGGCGATTGGTCACCAGCAAAAGTCGCTGGTGATGAACAACGGGTCATTCGCGCGCGAACTTTGCGACAGCCGCACGTTCTGCCGTCAGGCCGATGTTGATGCGATGCAGGCCAACGGTCTGGCTCTTGGTGGGAATTCCGGCGAAAACGCTGTCGTGTTTGACGGTGACAAGGTTGTCAGCCCGGGCGGTCTGCGCCATGCGGATGAACCCGTGCGCCACAAGATGCTAGATGCTTTGGGCGACCTCGCGCTGGCAGGGGCCCCGTTGATCGGCCACTATACCGGCGTGCGCGCTGGCCATTCGTTGACCAACACGCTTTTGCGGGCGTTGTTCGCAACCCCCGATGCCGTCCGCCTGGTTGAATGCGATACCGAGATGACGCAGCAATTGCCGGGCCATGGCCTTGTTTGGGATGAAATTCCCGCGGTTGCCTGACCCCGACCTGTTGAAGAGTTGAAACTCCTCTTCAGCTTAGTTAATCCTATCTTTGAAAATCAGGTTGGCGACGGTAAGACTTTGTCTTGTGGGTTTAATCATCGTTTTGTTGCGTGATCTATTGTGGTAGTCACATGCAAAGTCGTATCACAATGCGTGGCTTGAAAAATGAAGCGAGGGTGTAGGGCATGACAATTGCAAAGTCGCGCAAGCGGTTGATTGGTGCGGTGGTTGTGATTGCTGTGTTGGGTGCATGCGGCAACCAAAACACCGGTCGTTTGACGAACAGCTTTTTCAATCCCCAAGAAATTCCGCTGGAAACCTATAGCGCCGAACAGATTTACGAGCGTGGCGAGTTCGAACTGAACCGCAAACGCCCGGCCGAAGCGGCCGAATATTTCTCTGAGATCGAGCGGCTGTACCCCTACTCCGAATGGGCCAAGCGCGCCTTGATCATGCAGGCCTTTGCCTTTCACCAGGATCAGGATTACCCCAACAGCCGGTCCGCCGCGCAGCGGTTCATCGACTTTTTCCCCGATGATGATGATGCGGCCTATGCCAGCTATCTTCTTGCGCTCAGCTATTATGACCAGATCGACGAAGTTGGCCGTGATCAGGGCCTGACCTTTCAGGCGTTGCAAGCATTGCGTCAGGTGATCGAGGTTTATCCTGACAGTGAATATGCACGCGCTGCCGTGTTGAAATTCGATCTGGCGTTTGACCATCTGGCGGGCAAGGAAATGGAAGTCGGGCGCTATTATCTGCGCCGCAATCACTACACCGCTGCCATCAACCGGTTCCGCGTCGTTGTCGAAGATTTCCAGACGACAAGCCACACCGCAGAGGCGCTGCACCGCTTGGTCGAGGCATACCTGTCACTGGGTCTGACGAACGAGGCACAGACGGCAGGCGCGATCTTGGGCCATAACTACCAGTCTACGGAGTGGTACGAGGCCAGCTATAAGCTGCTCACCGGCAAAAGCCTGCAAATGCGGTCGTTCGGGGACAACTGGCTGACCGCTATTTATCGCCAAACGATCAAGGGCGAATGGATCTGACGGACGCAATCCTAGCGTCCCATACGGAAGTGGACCCATGTTACGCGGCCTAGACATCTCGAATATGTTGATCATCGACCGGCTGGAGCTTGCGTTCCAGCCGGGTTTGAATGTTCTGACGGGTGAAACCGGGGCCGGTAAATCGATCTTGCTCGATAGCTTGGGATTTGTATTGGGCTGGCGCGGACGTGCCGATCTGGTGCGCCAAGGGGCAGATCAGGGCGAGGTTACGGCGTGGTTTGACCTGGGTGAAGACCACCCCGCCCATGCTGTGCTAGAGGAGGCAGGCTTGCCCGGCGGCCTCGAACTGATCCTGCGCCGGATCAACGGGTCTGATGGCCGCAAAACCGCATGGGTCAACGATCGTCGCTGTTCTGGTGAAGTATTACGGGCGCTGTCTGAAACATTGGTCGAGCTGCACGGCCAGCATGACGACCGTGGCTTGTTGGACCCCAAAGGCCACCGCGCAATTCTGGACGATTTCGCCAAGACATCTGGCTTGCGCGACAAGGTACGACAGGCTTGGTCTGCCCTTGCTGCCGCGCGCAAGGCAGCGGCCAAGGCCGCACAAGAACGCGACGCCATTGCCGCCGAAGAGGAATTCTTGCGCCATGCCGTGGCTGAGCTGGACAAGCTGAACCCGCAAGAGGGCGAAGAGGCACAGTTGGATGTCCGCCGTCGCTCGATGCAGGGTGCCGAGAAAATCCGCGCCGACGTGGTGAACGCCTACGAGATGCTGGGGCAGGGCGGTGCCGAAACCCAGCTGGGCGATGCGTTGCGTTGGCTGGATGGTGTCGCTGATCGCGCTGATGGCACGCTTGAGGCCCCGATGGCCGCGCTGTCGCGGGCCATGGTCGAACTGGACGAGGCCATGGAAGGTGTCGTCGCTGCGATTGATACGATGTCGTTTAACCCGCTCGAGCTAGAAGAAACCGAAGAGCGCCTGTTCGCCATCCGCGGCTTGGCCCGCAAGCACGATGTCCAACCAGACGATCTCGCGGGCTTTGCCGATACATTGCGTGGCAAACTGAATGCGCTGGATGCGGGTGAAGCCGCACAGGCCGAGCTGGAAAAGGCCGTGCGCGATGCCCAAAGCGCCTATGACGCGGCGGCTGATGCGTTGTCAGCGGCCCGGTCCAAGGCGGCTGGCAAGCTCGACAAGGCTGTCGGCGCAGAGCTGGCACCGCTTAAGATGGAACGTGCCGTGTTCCAGACCCAGATTACCCCCGAGGCCGCAGGCCCAGAGGGCCGTGATGCGGTGTCATTCACCGTGGCGACCAACCCCGGTGCCCCCGCCGGCCCCTTGGGCAAGATCGCATCAGGCGGGGAGCTGAGCCGCTTTTTGCTGGCGCTTAAGGTCGTCCTGACCAAGGGCCAAAGCGGGCTAACGATGATCTTTGACGAAATCGACCGGGGCGTTGGCGGCGCGACTGCGGATGCGGTCGGGCGCAGGCTGGCCGCGCTGTCGCAAGGTGGGCAGGTGTTGGTGGTGACCCATTCGCCCCAAGTTGCTGCCCTTGGCGCGCATCACTGGCGGGTGTCCAAGGCCGTTTCAAAGGGTATGACCCTTTCCACCGTCACGCCCTTGTCGGATGGCGAACGGGTGGACGAAGTCGCGCGTATGCTGTCCGGCGATACGATTACAGAAGCGGCACGCGCCGCCGCACGGGTGCTCTTGGGCGATCAATTCGCAGCCTAAAACGCCAAGACAGGATGCAGGGGTTTTCCTAACGGCATCTGTGTCTTAGACAGGGTATAGCCTTTATCAAAAGTAGCCATGCCCGTGAACCCGCGCCCCTATCTGACCCAGCAATATGACGTCGCATGTATCAAGGCGCGATCTGGCTGGGACGTGTTGCGCGAAAAGGGCCCCGGCAAGATCACATTCTGGTTTATCGCCTTGGTCGTGGGCATCGCGGCAGGGTTTGCAGCGCTGTTTTTCCGCAAGGGAATCAACCTGATACAGGCGTTTCTTTACGGAACCGAAGACGTCGAACACCTGCACAGCTTTATTGGCAGTCTTGATTGGTATTGGGTCGTTCTGATCCCGACCATCGGGGGGCTAACCGTCGGGGTGATCTTGCACATTTTTACCCGCGATGCCCGTGTGCGCAGTGTCGGCGACGTCATCTTGGGGGCCGCCATGCACGACGGCAGGGTGGAAACCCGCGCCGGTCTTGCCTCGGCCCTCGCGTCGCTGATCACGCTCAGCACGGGCGGGTCCTCGGGGCGCGAGGGGCCTGTTGTTCACCTTGCGGGGGTGATCTCGACCCTGATCAGCCGCCGGATCAATGCCAGCGGCATCACCGGGCGTGATCTGTTGGGCTGCGCTGTGGCGGCGGGCGTGTCGGCCAGCTTTAACGCCCCCATCGCGGGCGCGCTTTTCGCGCTTGAGGTCGTGCTGCGGCATTTCGCGGTGCATGCCTTTGCGCCCATCGTCATCGCCTCGGCTGCGGGGACGGTCATCAACCGGATTGAGTTTGGTGGCCTGACCGAATTTGCGCTGCCCACGGTTGGCGACGTAGCGTTTTACGCGGAATTACCGGCATTTTTGCTGTTGGGTCTGACCTGCGGGATGGTGGCTGTGATCTTGATGCGCAGCATTTTCTGGGCCGAGGATATCGGGAACTTTATCCAAGAAAAATCCAAATTACCGCGCTATCTGCGCCCGGCTGTTGCGGGGGCGCTGCTGGGGTGTATTGCCCTTTGGTATCCGCATATTATCGGGGTCGGGTATGAAACCACGACCCGTGCCCTAGCGGGCAATATGGTGTTGAACGAAGCGCTGGTTTTTGTCGTGCTCAAGATCGCCGCGGTGTCGATCACCTTGGGGGGCCGGATGGGCGGTGGGGTGTTTTCGCCGTCGCTGATGTTGGGCGCGCTGACGGGGCTGGCCTTTGGTTTGATCGCAACCAGTGTCTTTCCCAACGTGTCCGGTGTTACGTCGCTCTATGCCTTGGCCGGCATGGGGGCCGTGGCGGCCGCCGTCTTGGGCGCGCCTATTTCCACCACGCTAATCGTGTTCGAACTAACAGGCGATTGGCAAACCGGTTTGGCGGTGATGATCGCGGTCAGCATGTCCACGGCCTTTGCCTCGCGCATCGTCGACCGCAGTTTTTTCCTGACCCAGATGGAACGGCGCGGGGTGCATCTTGCAGCAGGGCCGCAAGCCTATCTGCTGGCAATGTTCATGGCTGCGCGGATCATGCGCAGCCGTGATGATCCGGGTGCGGCAAATGATGATGTCTGCTGGGAGCTGATCGGCGAGGGCACATATATCGACGGCACCGCCACGCTTGAAGCCGCGATGCCGATCTTTGAACAGTCCGGCAGGCCCTTTATTCCCGTCGTTACGCTGAAGGCTGATTCCCCGCCGGAACTGCTGGGCGCATTGTTCCATGTGGATGCGTTAAAGGCCTATAACCGCGCGCTGGCCGAGACTGCCGCAGAAGAACACTCCTAAGAAGCCGAATTAGGGTAACCCCTTAAACTGTACCCATTTTGGATACAGTGCTTTGCCCTGCATTCTATTATCCGCAGAAGCGCCGCAATGCCGAAATATGGCGAGAATAAGGCTTAACAGATGGTTAATAACCACGTAGCTTTGAGCCAAGGTTTTTCAGTGGAGATATTTTGATGCTTAGCTTGCTTTTATTACCTGCACTCGCCCTTTTTGGCGTGTCAGGCCTCGTTGATACGACTGAGGCAGAAGACGAGGATTTCGATCCTGCCGATCTGGATTTTGAAACGCAGACGGGCACTGGCGGTGGTGACCTTTTGAACGGCACCGGTGGCCTTGACCTTTTGGATGGGCTTGCGGGCGATGATACGCTGAACGGCTATGGCGATGACGACCTGCTGCTTGGCGGCACCGGCAATGACAGCCTTTCGCTGGGGGGCGGGGATAACCTGGCTTACGGCGATGACGGCGACGACACGATCAACGGTGGCCCCGGCGTCGATATTATGGCCGGTGGCAACGGTGCCGATGTCCTGACCGGTTATGGCAATAATGATGGCTTGGCGGGCGGAGAAGGCGACGATCTGCTGCGCGGCAGTGCTGGCAACGATACCCTGCTGGGCAACAACGGTGCCGACACATTGGATGGCGGTTCGGGGGATGATGTTCTGCAAGGCAACTATGGCGACGATAGCATCGGCGGTTTTGGCGGCAACGATTCACTGACAGGTGGCCGGGGCGTTGACAGTCTCGATGGCGGCAGCGGCGACGACACGTTGTTCGGAAATCTTGGGGAGGACACGTTGCTTGGCGGCAAGGGCAATGATGTTCTGCGTGCCGGGCCTGACGACGATCTGGCGAATGGCGGTTCGGGTATCGACGATATCCAAGGCAACGCTGGCGATGATACTGTCTTTGGTGGTCGCGGTGACGACACGCTGTCAGGGGGTATCGGCGCTGACTATGTTGCCGGGAATGACGGCAACGATGCGATTTATGGCAACGATGGAAACGACGGGCTGAACGGCGGCTCTGGCAACGACAGTTTGTGGGGTGGCATTGGCGATGACACCCTCAGCGGCATGAAGGGCGATGATCAACTGGACGGTCAGGGGGGCAATGATTTGCTCAACGGCAATGTCGGGAATGATACGTTGCTGGGTGGCGGGTTGAATGACACGTTGAACGGCGGTGGCGGCAATGACGTGCTGGACGGCGGCACGCAAAACGACCTGCTCAGCGGTGGCGGCGGTAACGACAACATGACGGGTGGCAGCGGTGCAGATACGCTGAACGCCGGGCCGGGCAATGACACGCTTGCTGGCGGCGACGGCCCTGACAAGTTGGCAGGCAACAAAGGGGACGATCTCATTGCCGGCGGATCGGGCAATGACGCGATCTTTGGCGGGCCGGGCAATGACACCATGTTCGGCAACGATGACAACGATTTTATTCTGGGGGGCACCGGCGCTGACAGCATTGATGGCGGTGCTGGAAATGACGTCATCCGCGGCTACGACTTTAACTTTGCCGGTGATGTCACGGGCGCATCCGATACGCTGGCTGATACGATTATGGCGGGTGACGGCAATGACACGGTTAGCGCCAATAACGGCGACATTGTTACCGGCGGCGAAGGCGCAGACGTCATCAACGCCATCGGCTATGATCAGGTGGGCACAGAACCCGTGATCGTGACTGATTTCGATCAGGCCGAGGACGGGTTATACCTGCAAGAAACCCAAAGCTCCCCCGCCAAGTTCGCCCCCGGCGATGGCTCGTTCGAAATCCGCGCCGCGTCAAACGGCACGGATAGTGAGATCGTCGTTGAAGGGAATGTGGTGGTGATCTTGCAAAACACCGATGCCGCCGCCCTAAGCGCCGACACCAGTTGGTTGCTGAACGTCTAAGCGATTAAATCTGCTCGACGGTGACTTCGGGCAGGTTGTAAAAGGCAAGATGCCCTTTGATCTCAGCGACTTGGTCGCTGGGGTCTTCGTATGACCACGCAACATTTTGCAACGTGCGGCTTTTGGTGACGACGGAATAATAGGTCGCATCGCCTTTGTGCGGGCAATGGGTCGTCTTGTCGGTCTTGTCCAGAAAGGCCATCGCGATGTCACTGCGCGGAATATAGATCACCGCATTCATATCGCCTTCACGCAGTTCCAGCGCATTCTTTGTTTCGGCCAGCACGGCACCTCCGGCGCGGACTGTCCATGTGCCATTGGCTTTCAAGATTTTGATATGGTCTGACATTCTCGGACCGGCCTCCCTAAAGTTACAGCATTATGCGGCGCTCAGATCGGCGCAGTTGCAGCATCCAACCATAATTTTGCCTCAGGCGATAGGCGCGGCCCGATCTTTTCCGCGACGTCGCGGTGATAGGCATTCAGCCAGTCGCGCGCGGCACTGTCCAACATATCCGCGATAACCAACCGTGTGTCGATGGGCGCAAAACTGAGGGTTTCCCAATGCAGCATCTTGCGATGCGCGTCGCCGCCGGGCAGATCGGGGGCAGGGCGCACCACCAGCAGGTTTTCCAACCGGATGCCAAAGGCTCCCTCGCGGTAATATCCCGGCTCGTTGCTCAGGATCATACCGGGCATGAGCGGCACTGTGCTGATCTTGCTCAGCCGCTGCGGCCCTTCATGCACGCTTAGATACGCGCCAACGCCGTGGCCCAGACCGTGGTCGAAATCCTGTCCCGCCATCCACAGGGGCAGGCGGCCAATCGCCTCGATATCGCGCCCGGCAAGGCCCTGCGGCCAGCGCAGGCGGCTCATCGCGATCATGCCAGCCAGCACACGGGTGAACGCTTGTTTCGCGTCCAACGGGGCGGCACCGATGGGGATGGTGCGGGTGATGTCGGTGGTGCCGTCCAGATATTGCCCACCGGAATCCAGCACCAGCAGGTGACCGTCCTCAAGCGTGCTATCGGTTTCCTCGGTCACGCGGTAATGCATGATCGCGCCGTTGGGGCCGGTGCCCGCGATGGTCTCAAAGCTGATGTCCTGCAACGCATTGTCGCGGCGGCGGCAGGCCTCTAGCTGCGCGACGACTTGCGTCTCGGTCACGCTGCCGGGCGCTTGGGCATCCAGCCAGGCCAGCAATTCGACCAGCGCCGCGCCATCGCGCAAATGCGCCGCCGCTGATCCTGCTACTTCAGCCTCGTTCTTGCAGGCTTTGGGCAGGGCGCAAGGATCATCACCCCATGATGCACGATCGCCAACCGCATCAGCCACAGCCACAGGCGCGGTGGTTTTGTCCAACCGGATCGGCCCTGCGAGGGTTTCAAGATAGCCAAGCAAGGTATCAGGTTCACACACCGTGACGCTATCGCCTAGATGATCGGTCAGATCGGCAACTTTCTCGGGCGCAACAAACAGATCAACGGCGCCGCTTTCGTGCAAAACAACAAATCCATGGACAACCGGATTACGCGCGATGTCAGCGCCGCGGATGTTCAACAACCAACACAGGCTGTCGGGCAGGGTGATCACAGCCGCCGCTTCACCTTTATTACGCAGCTCTTCAGCCAGACGCGCACATTTGTCGGCGTGGGATTCGCCCGCGAATTCCAGCGGGTGCACTTTGGCGGGGAACATCGGCGGCGCGGGCTGGTCCGTCCAAATTCGGTCCACCAGATTGGAACAGCGTCGCATCTCGATCCCGCTGCCGGTCAGCGCCGCCTCCAATTGCTCAATCTGCCCCACGGCATGCAACCAAGGGTCAAACCCAACGATCCCGCCGTTTGGCAGCTCAGCGCGCAACCATTCGGCCAAGGACACCTCGGGCCAGGCCACGGGGGTATAGACATCCGCCACCTGCGCCTTGACCTGCGTCCGATACCGCCCGTCGATAAACACGCCCGCCACATCCAGCAGCGCGGCACAAAACCCCGCCGATCCGGTGAATCCCGTCAACCAGCTTAGCCGTTCATCATAGGGGGCAACATATTCACCCTGATGCGCATCGGCGCGCGGCACCAGAAAGCCGTCAAGCCCTTCGGCTTTTAATTCAGTCCGCAACGCTGCCAAACGTGATGGCCCCTGTTCAGGCCTCGATGTCACCTCAAACGATTGAAACATGACGCAAGTCCTTCTTCATTTTGCCAAATAAACTCCCCGCGGAGCGTCCCGCCGCCTCAGCTTGCGCGGCGCATGCCCATGACGCGAGCCCGTGCGCGGGGATCGGTATCAAACAGTGCTGCCAGCTGTTCGGTCATGGCTCCGGCCAGTTGATCAACATCCGTAATCGTGACCGCGCGGTCGTAATAGCGGGTCACGTCATGGCCGATCCCGATCGCCAGCAGTTCAACCGCTTTGCGTTTTTCAACCATGGCAATCACATCGCGCAGGTGTTTTTCCAGATAGTTTGCGGGGTTCACCGACAGGGTGCTGTCATCCACGGGCGCGCCATCACTGATCACCATCAAAATCTTGCGCGACTCGTGGCGGGCGATCATCCGGCGGTGCGCCCATTCCAGCGCCTCACCGTCGATGTTTTCCTTGAGCAATCCTTCCTTCATCATCAGACCCAGATTGGGCCGCGTCCGCCGCCATGGGGCGTCGGCGGATTTATAGATGATGTGGCGCAGATCGTTCAGACGGCCGGGCTGCACAGGGCGGCCTTCGTTCAGCCATGCCTCGCGGGCTTGGCCACCTTTCCACGCGCGGGTGGTAAAGCCCAAAATCTCGACCTTGACGTTGCAGCGTTCCAACGTGCGCGCCAGAACATCGGCGCAAATCGCCGCGATGGAAATCGGCCGCCCGCGCATAGAGCCAGAGTTATCCAGCAACAACGTCACGCAGGTATCACGGAATTCGGTGTCTTTTTCCATCTTGAACGATAAAGGCGTTGTCGGGTTCGCCACGATCCGCGCCAGACGGCCTGCGTCCAGTGTGCCTTCCTCCAGATCAAACTCCCACGACCGGTTTTGCTGTGCCTGAAGACGGCGTTGCAGCTTGTTGGCAAGGCGGCTCACGGCACCTTTCAACGGTTCAAGCTGCTGATCCAGATAGGCGCGCAGGCGTTCCAGCTCGGCGGGCTCGGCCAGGTCTTCTGCGCCGATAACCTCGTCATTCTCGGTGTTATAGACCAGATAGTTCGGGTCCGCGTCTGACGCTTGCGGCGGGGCAGGTGGCTCCATCGGGGCGTCGCCATCGGGCATTTCAGCTTCGTCGCCCAGCTCTTGATCGGCCATGTCGTCCATCGACACTTGCGCTTGGGATTCGTCTTGCTGTTGTTCCTGCGACTGCTCGGGCGAGGCTTCGGCCTGCTCGTCGTCGTCCTCATCCTGACCGGTGCTATCTGGGTCTTGCTCTTCTTCGGTGCCTTCTTCTTCGGCGCTGTCTTGGTCGTCGTCCGACTGATCCGGGTCGTCGCCCAGCTGATCGCCATAGCCCAGATCAACGATCATCTTGCGCGCAAACCGTGCGAAGGCGGCTTGATCGTCTAGTGTGTCGTTCAGGGTCTCAAGCGTACCGCCTGCCTGATCCTCGATATAGCCGCGCCACAACTCCATCGCCTCGGAGGCACCGGGGGGCAGATCGCGGCCCGTGGCCAGATGGCGCACAAGGTACCCGGCGGCGGTGGCCAGTGGCACATCGCTGGGCTGTTTGGCCTGATCATAGCCCTTGCGCAGGGCGTCGTATTTAATTTTGGCGTCGATATTGCCTGCGGTGCCGGGCATGTCGCGCGCGCCCACGGCCTCGCAACGGGCGGTTTCCATGGCCTCGTACAGATCGCGGGCCATGTCGCCATTGGGCAGGTATTTCGAATGGGTCTGGCCGTTGTGATAGCGTCGGTTCAACGCCAGCGCGTCAGCGGTGCCACGGGCCAGCAACACCTCGTCACGGGTCATGCGGCGGCTGACCTGCGGCAAACGCATCGCGTCGCCGGACATGCCCGAAGGATCAACGGAATAGGTGACCGTTACGTCCGGATCATGGGACATGACCTTGGTCGCTTCGGCCAGCGCCTTTTTGAAAGCGTCGGCGGGGTTGTCGGAAGGTTTAGACATCTGGTTTCCCCATGGCCTGTTCTAAAGTGATATGCCCTGTTGCCAGTCGCGCTAGAATATCCACGTGAACATCTAACGCATCAATCACGGTATAATCGGTGGCGCGCCCGTCAAAGGCAAGGTTCAGGTCGGTGCCTGCCAAGATAACGGCATCTGCACCGCGATCAGACACCAGCCGTGCGCCTGCGTCCATAAACAACGCGCGTTGTTCATCGGTACAATGGCCCGCGACGGCAAGATCCTGATAGCTTTGCGCCAAATGTTCAATCTCGTCTTCTAGGGTCACTGCTTTGGTCTGGTGCAATTGACCGTAAAGGCCCGTTTTCATCACAACCTTAGTCCCAAGAATACCCACCGTGCCGATGCCGCGCTTTTGGAAATAAGCGTCTAAAGGTGCCACCCCAGAGATCAGAGGTAATGCCGAGAGCGCTTGGGTTTCTTCAAAGCAAAAATGCCCCCCAAGCGAGGTAATCGCCACACAATCCGCACCTGCGGCTGCAAGTTGGTCAATCGCCTTGGCGTAAACCTTGGCTTGGGCGTCCCTATTATCCGCAAGATTGTTACGGATCAGCGTTCGGACGTCGCCATGCGAGATGGTCAGTTGCAACGGGCCGCCCAAGGCTTGGGCCGCCGCAGTGAGCCGCTGGTAATAAACAACTGTTGCTGCAACTCCGATGCCGCCGATCAATCCGATGTGCATGGGGGCTCCTTTTGGGGTCACCCCAAGCTCACGCTGGCCGCTGACTCAGGCAGTTCTTCGTCGAACAGACGCTGATAGAACTCGGCAACCGTCTGGCGCTCAAGCTCGTCGCATTTGTTGAGGAAGGACAGGCGGAAGGCATAGCCGACGTTGCGGAAAATCTCGGCGTTTTGGGCCCATGCGATGACGGTACGTGGCGACATAACAGTGGACAGATCGCCGTTCATGAACGCCGTGCGCGTCAGGTCGGCAACGGTGACCATTTGCTTGATCGTCTTGCGGCCCTTGTCGGTGTTGTAATGTGGGTTCTTGGACAGAACGATCTGGGTTTCGGCCTCGATCGACAGATAGTTCAGCGTGGCGACCAGCGACCAACGGTCCATCTGACCTTGGTTGATCTGCTGGGTGCCGTGGTAGAGGCCCGTGGTATCGCCCAGACCAACGGTGTTGGCGGTGGCGAAAATGCGGAAATAGGGGTGCGGTTCGATGACTTGGTTCTGGTCGAGCAGGGTCAGCTTGCCGTCGACCTCGAGAACGCGCTGGATCACGAACATCACGTCGGCGCGGCCTGCATCATATTCGTCGAACACGATTGCGGTCGGGTTGCGCAGCGCCCAAGGCAGGATGCCTTCTTGGAACGTGGTGACCTGTTTGCCGTCCACCAGTTTGATCGCGTCTTTACCGATCAGGTCGATCCGGCTGATGTGGCTATCAAGGTTGACGCGCACACAGGGCCAGTTCAGCAGGCTTGCTACTTGTTCGATGTGGGTGGATTTACCGGTGCCGTGATAGCCCTGAACCATAACGCGGCGGTTGTGGTTAAAGCCGGCAAGAATGGCCATCGTGGTGTCGGGATCAAACTTATAGGTGCTGTCCAGATCGGGCACGCGGGATGTGCGTTCCTCGAACCCGTGAACGACCATGTCTGTGTCGATGCCAAAGACTTCGCGAACGGAGATCTCTTTGGTGGGTTTCGCGTTAAGATCCAATGAGGTCTCGGCCATGCTGTGTCGTCCTTCATAATCATACGCGCCTGCGGGTCAGGGCGGTTTCGTTAGGCAACATATCTTTCTTAAGCCTGAGGGAAAGGCCCAATTCGCATCTGCGGCAATGACGGCACGCTGCATCTGCGCAGATAAGGGGATTTGGGGGCACATCGTGCAAGCCGCGCGCCGGTGGTTCATGCCAGACCACGGGCGCGCGGGGATAGGTTTATTTGTCTTTAAAGTTGCGGCTGACTTTGATTTGGTCCCAAGCCCAGACGACCTCTTGCAGCTGTTCTTCCTGGCTGCGGTCGCCACCGTTCATGTCAGGGTGCAAGACCTTGATCAGCGCCTTATAGGCTTTGCGCACCTCGGGCTTGGTCCAGTTGTCCTTGGCCTCGAGAATCTCGATGGCGCGGCGTTCTGTCGGGGGCAAACGGCGGCCTGCGGCGGGGCCTTTGCCCGGGTTTTGCGTCGCGTTCTTGCCCAGCACCTGATGGGGGTCTTCGATACCCAAACGGGCCCAGGCGCGTGCCTCGGGATCGCCAAGCGGCTTGGTTGTGCGTTCCCACACTTTATCTTTGGATTGCTGCGCGTTCAGTTCTGCCTCGGTGGTGCCGTCAAAGAAGTTCCACTTGAGGTTATATTCGCGCACGTGCTGCTGGCAGAACCAGAAATAGTCGTCCAGCACATCCGGGGCCTTGGGCGCGCGGTATTTACCGGGCTCTTGGCATCCCTCGTGGGAACACAGCCGCTGTGATGTCTCGGATGCACCGGACATACCCCTGCGGCCACGGGGGTTTTTCTTTTTGGAGGACGACACGGACATGTCGAATCCAAAGGGATCAGGCTTGGGCATGATATGGACCTTTCCGACTCAGGACGATCACTCTAAAGATTGCAGCGCCAGATTGAAGGGGGCTTTGCGAAAAAATGTCAGTAACACAAGAAATTGCCGACCGTTTAGAAGCCGCCTTTGCGCCAACTGAATTGAATGTGGTGGATGATAGCGAAAGCCATCGCGGACATGCGGGCTTTCAAGAGGGGGGCGAAAGTCACTTTAACGTAAAAATCAGGTCCGCAAAATTCAAGGGGTTGAGCCGGATTGCCCGCCACCGCGCCGTGCACGACGCTTTGGGGGCCGAGCTGATCGGCCGCATTCATGCGCTGGCGCTGGATCTCGACGTTTAGCCTATTTTAGGCTGGGGTGCGGTGGGGGATGGCGCAGTGGTTTTCTTTGCGTCGTCCGCTTTCTCACCGTTCCCACCATCGGCGTTGCTGTTTTGCGGGGCGGCTTTGGCTTCAGCTTTATCTTGCACCGGTGCTTCGTCTTGCGGTGCGGGCAGCAGTTCAGGCTGAAATGCGTCTACATCGCTTGCGTGCGGGCGGCGGAACACCAGCACATTGCGCCATTCATTTTTGGTTCCGGTCAGGCCAGCACGTTCCGTGGATGGCAATGTTTCCGCGCGCTGATATTCCCATCCCTCGCTTGAAAGACTGTTCATAAGCTCTTCTAATGCATGGGAAAAGCGGGCTTCTGCCCCTTTGACGTCTTTGCCCTTCAGGCCCTTTTTTGGCGCGGGAACGACTTTGTATTCGTAGCGGGGCATGACCGTCCTTTGGCGTTGTTTGAAGCGTCTTAGCCTATCAATTACTGCCGCACAACGTGTCGTGCAGGTTGAATTTACAACTTATCAGGCTGTGCTGGCGATCGTGTTACTTCTTCAACCCGATTTTACGTCCGGCACGTTCAGGATAGGGCAGGCTGCTGTGGGCTTGCTTCATCGCGCCAAGCTTGGACAGGATCGGTTGCGGCATCGGCGCGACGCGGGGGCCAGATTGATCAACGTGCAGGGTCAATGCCTCGCCCGTGGCGGCAAGCCAGCCGTCTTCGTGCCGAAGCTCGGTAAAGCTGTGGAACCGCTTTTCGTCGTAATCCAGCAGTTGGAAGGTGCAATAGGTCCGGGCACATTCGTGCAATTCGCGCACATAGCAGATGTGGAATTCGGCGACATAGGTGGTGCAGCCCTGTTTTTGATACTCGGGGCCAAAACCGATCTGCCCATAGGCATCATCGACGGCGTTATCCATGAGGACGGAATAATAGGCCATGTTCAGATGGCCGTTAAAATCAATCCATTCAGGTTTCACCACCCGCAGCGATGACCGAAAAGGGGTATCCATGAGAAAGCCTTTCAAAATATGGGGCTATGGGGGCGGAACGCGCCGTTTTCTTTCAAAGAAAACGGGCCGGAATTTTTGAAAAATTCCGCGCGCGCCGTCAGCCCTGCAGCTTTTTCGCTACGATTTGGTTTACCGCTTTCGGATTGGCTTTGCCGCCGGTTGCTTTCATGGTCTGACCTACAAACCATCCGGCAAGTTTGGGGTTCTCGCGGGCCTTGGCAACCTGATCGGGGTTGGCGGCAATAATCTCGTCCACTGCGGCCTCGATGGCTGCGGTGTCTGTGACCTGCTTCATGCCACGCTCTTCGACGATCACGGCAGGGTCACCGCCTTCGGTATACACGATCTCGAACAGGTCCTTGGCGATCTTGCCGTTAATGGCGTCAGACGCGATCAGGTCGACCACAGCGCCCAGCTGCGCCGGGGTGACGGGGCTGTCGTTGATCGTCTTTTCATCCTTTTTCAGGCGGCCGAACAATTCGTTGATCACCCAGTTCGCGGCCATCTTGCCGTCGCGGCCTTTGGCCGTTTCCTCAAAATAACGCGCGCTATCCAGATCAGCCGTCAAAACCGATGCGTCATAATCACTGAGGCCAAAGTCGTTGATAAAGCGCGCTTTCTTGGCATCTGGTAGTTCTGGCAAGTTCGCACCAATGTCATCGACCCACGCCTGTTCAATGACCAAGGGCAACAGATCAGGATCAGGGAAATAGCGGTAATCATGCGCTTCTTCCTTGGACCGCATGGAGCGGGTTTCCATCTTGTCGGGGTCAAACAGCCGTGTTTCTTGCATGACTTCACCGCCACCTTCAACGATGGCGATTTGGCGCTTGGCTTCGACTTCGATTGCTTGCTGGATGAACCGCATGGAGTTCATGTTCTTGATCTCGCAACGGGTGCCCAGATGGCTGAAATCTTGGGTCGCTTGGTATTTTTCGTATTGGCCGGGCAGGCAGATCGACACGTTCACGTCGGCACGCATGGCGCCAGATTGCATGTCGCCGTTGCATGTCCCCAGATAGCGCAGGATCTGGCGCAGTTTGGTCAGATAGGCGGCGGCCTCTTCCGGGCCACGGATGTCGGGCTTGCTGACGATCTCCATCAGGGCGACGCCCGTGCGGTTCAGGTCGACGAATGACATGTTCGGGTCCATGTCGTGGATGGATTTACCGGCGTCTTGTTCAAGGTGAATACGTTCAACCCGGACCAGACGTGCCGTGTTGTCACCCATTTCAACCAACACTTCACCTTCGCCCACGATGGGGTGGTAAAGCTGGGAAATCTGATAGCCTTGCGGCAAGTCGGGGTAGAAATAGTTTTTGCGGTCGAACGCGCTTTCCAAGTTGATCTGTGCCTTTAGGCCCAGCCCCGTGCGCACGGCTTGTTCGACGCAGAATTCGTTGAGTGTCGGCAGCATGCCCGGCATCGCCGCATCGACGAACGACACGTTGCTGTTCGGCTCGGCCCCGAATTTGGTAGAGGCAGCCGAGAACAGCTTGGCGTTTGACAACACCTGAGCGTGGACTTCCATCCCGATCACCAGCTCCCAGTCATGTTTGGCACCGGCAATTGTGCGGACTTTGGGGGTGTCATAGGTCAGGTCAAGCATCAGGGCACCTTTGGCATCTTGGGTAACATCGCTTGGTCATAAGACAGGGGGCGGGGTGCTGCAAGAGGGGGCTTGGCCATGGCCCGTCAATCACAGCGGATCGGACGGGCCGGGGCAGGTTGGGCGCGGCGATTGGTTGTTATGCGACTTAGACCCCTGCAAGCCCTATACGGCGTTTGCTTGCGGCCCGTTTTCAGTGAACACAATACGCTTGCCCGCGGCGATTTCGGATTTGAACAGACCTGCCATAATGCGCATGGCATCATCGCGACCGGCCGCTGCAAATTTACGAGGGGAGCTGATGCGCAGGTTGTTGTCGAACCCATGCGCCGCATGGGCCCAGACCATCGGGTGCAATTCTGTCAGATGTTCGCGCACGATCCATTCGGTGCAGTCTGCAATCTGGGCCCGCACGCTGTCAGCCTTGTCGTTTCCGGTAAAGCCCTGACCAATGGTATTGGCGCAATAGGCGGCAAGAAGGTTGGCGGTATAGGCATCCGAATTGCGGCTTAGGATGTCGCGCAACCCTTCGATGAAAAACGGCAGGTCAAGGTTTGCGCAGGCTTCGTCATCGCAGGAAATGGCGTCAAACTGGACCCAAGTATAACCGCCGGCCCCCCAAATATGTTCGGTGCGTGCCGCGGTGCGCCGCGCCTCAAGCTCTAGCTGGGCATAGCTGCCAAACCAACGTGGCAACAGATGATTGCCCATGGCGCGCATCGGGCCGGGGTTCAGCGGGTTGAGGTTGATTAGATGCTCGTATTTGTCGGCCACTTGTTCCTTGCGGTTGGCGGGGCCGTTGACTTGGGCGCAATGGGTGGCGGCAAGCAGGGGGCTGTTGGCATGGCGCGCCAGAAACGGTTCGATAATATCGTCGGCGCGGGCAAGATGCGCCTCAAAAGCGTCGCGGTTGCGCTTGGGTACATCCTTGTCCCAGCCGTTGCCACGCCACGCCCAGCCGATATCGATATGGGCCTGGGCGACGATGCAGGCGACGATATAATCATCTGGATATTCTTCGAGCACATGTTCAAAAGCTTCGATGCCGGTCAGCACTTCCTTGGCGACGCGGCGGTCGCTTTCGCGGATTGCATGTTCTGCGGCCAGAACCACATCGGCGCGCGCGCCAAAGGCGATCAGATCTGCGACCGGCATTGACCCCGTGGTCAAGGTGCCAGCAAGGTCGTATTTACGGATGGCTTCACTCAGCGCGGGCCAGTTTTCCTGACGTACCAGACGTTGCCCGGTTTGTTGAAAGCCATCGCGCGCGCTTTCCTCCGCGGTGGGGTTGGGACAGTCGATTTTCAGCATATCCTTGAACGCGTCATGGTTGACTGTGCTGGGGGACTGACGGGCGCTGCGGGGCCGCCTTGGTGCGGGCGTTGCTTTTTCAGCAAAACCCGACTCCGAAAAGCCCGCCGCGGAAGGCATAGCGGCACTGTCTGCAGTGTCTTGCGACGTAAACGACGTGTTCTTGCGTTTAAAGAAGTTCTTGATCTGCAGCATTTATTGTCCAATTTCCCGTTCGCCAAGCTTTGTTGGTCGCTTTGTATTGGAACAATCTGGTCTGAGATTCGGGCGCAAACATGGCTTTGCCAAGGTTCATCTGAGATTTATTTACATCTAGAACGTGTGATTTTGACTTATTTCGGGCAAGGTTTGAAACGGCCGAAAACGCAGAAAAACACATGGCTGGAGTGGCCGGACGGATGAAACGCAGGCCTTTGCTATGGGTGCAGCTGCGGGATGCCTTCGGCGAGGATATTTAGGAGCCAGAGAAGCGAGGGGTCATTGCCTGAGGCTGAAGTGATGGCGTTCGGTTTTAATGTCGCGGGCGTTCAGCGCGTGCTCAAAGGCCTTGTGCGGTGGTGTTGCCTCGAACGGGATACGGAGTTTCCGGCCCGAGTTGAGGATCACCGTCGCACGGACTGAAAAATCGAGCCGGGTATCAAGGCGGATATGGTTGATTTCTGACAGGCTGATCTGTGCGGTGCGGCGACCGCTATACCAGTCGAGGCTTGTTTCGCTAAGGCTGAGGCCTGCCGCGGGATTAACGATCACATCATAGAAGGCGGGTAGGGAGCAGGCCCCGATAATACCGATGATCAACAGTGCCGCGTCAAGCATCACCCAAGCGTAGAGCAGCGCGGCCCAGATAATCACAAGAACGGCGACCGCAGGGGCGCTGCGCCCCTGCCGTTGGTATGTATAGCTCTCGGCCACTAGGTGCTGCCGCCAGATGCACGTGTTCTATGGCGGGCAGTGTACATCTGTTACGCGCCCCGTATACGGGTCAGCATTTCAGTGGTGTCGCGCGAAAGATCTGGTTGCGCGAGAATACGGTCGAGTTCGGTTTTGATCATGGCTTGGCGGTCCGCGTCATAGCGTTTCCATGTCTGGAAGGCAGAACACATGCGCGCCGTGGTTTGCGGGTTCACCGGATCAAGCTTGATCAGCCAATCGGCCAGCAAGCGATATCCTGCGCCCGACGCATGGTGGAACCCAGCGTGATGCGCGGCAAAGGCACCCAGTACCGACCGGAAGCGGTTGGGGTTCTTCCAGTTGAAATCGGCATGTTTGGTCAGGGTCTCCACAACCTCGTGCGCATCTTCGGGGTCGGCTTCCATGACTTGCAGGCCGAACCATTTATCCATCACCAGACGGTCTTTTCGCCATTGCGCTTCAAACACTTGCAGGGCGGTGCTGCCTTTGCCCGCGCGGATAAGATTGGCCAAGGCGTTAAGCTGCTGGGTCATGTTATCGGCGGCGTCATATTGCTTTTGCGCCATGGCACCGTCGTCGGTGCGGGTCAGCAGGGACAGGGCCGCATTGGCAAGCGACCGTTTGCCAGATTGTGCGGCGTTTGGTTCGTAAGCATCCGTCACTGTGTGGCGCATATAGAGGGTCGGCACCAGATTGGCATAGGATTTCGCCATTGCGTCGCGGGTTGCCTCGACCGCCCCATAGATGATGTCGGGGTCGGGGGTATGGCCGTCTTCGGCCAAGGCGCGCGCCAGATCGGATTGCGAGGGCAGGCCCAGCATCAGCGCGCGGTAGGCGGGATCAAGATGTTCGTCACTGATGACGGCACGGATACCTTTCAGCCAATCCTTGTTGGGTTTCTTGCCCTCAAGGATCATCGCGATCAGCGACTTGCGGGCCAAGATGCGGCCCTGTTCCCAGCGGTTAAACGGATCGGTGTCATAGGCCAGCAGATGCGCACGGTCGGCATCGCTTAGGTCTTGGGTCAGGACAACGGGTGCGGAAAAGCCGCGCAGCACGGATGTGATGGGGCGGGTGCCGAGGTTGTCAAAGACAAAGCTTTGTTCGGCTTGGGTCATTTCCAGCACCACAGTCGGTTCCACCTCGTCGCCGTCTTGGTCGATCAACCCAACGGCGATGGGCAACACGTGCGGCTGCGGGTCTGGCGTGGCAGCACTAGGCGGGGTGTGTTGTTTAAAGTTCAACGTCAGTTTGCCGTGATCCCAGTCTTCGGACACCGAAAGACGCGGGGTGCCAGCTTGGGAATACCAGCGTTTGAACTGCGTGAGGTCGCGGCCTGTGGTGTCTTCGAACACTTTCAGCCAATCCTCGATCGTGCAGGCCTGACCGTCGTGGCGGTCAAAGTAGAGATCAAGCGCGTCTGAATAGGCCTGATCGCCGACCAACGTTTTCAGCATGCTAATGACTTCGGCCCCTTTTTCATAGACCGTGGCGGTGTAGAAGTTGTTGATTTCCTGAAAGCTTGCCGGGCGCACGGGGTGGGCCAGCGGGCCTTGGTCTTCGGAAAACTGGCGGGCGCGCAGATCGATCACATCACCGATGCGTTTCACGGGGGCCGAGCGCATGTCGGACGTGAACTGGCTGTCGCGGAAAACGGTCAGCCCTTCTTTGAGGCACAGTTGGAACCAGTCACGGCAGGTGATGCGGTTGCCGGTCCAGTTGTGGAAATACTCATGGGCGATGATCGCCTCGATCCGTTCGAAATTCATATCGGTCGAGGTTTCAGGCGAGGCCAGCACGGCAGAGGAGTTGAAGACGTTCAGCCCCTTGTTTTCCATCGCACCCATGTTGAAATCATCCACGGCGACGATGTTGAACAGATCAAGGTCGTATTCACGGCCATAGACCTCTTCGTCCCATTTCATCGAATCCTTCAACGCTTGCATGCCAAAGGCGCATTTGTCTTCGTCACCGGGGCGGACATAGAGGTTAAGTGCTACATCGCGGCCGGATTTGGTGGTGAAACTGCCCGGATGCGCCACCAGATCGCCGGCAACAAGGGCGAACAGATACGCGGGCTTGGGCCATGGGTCGTGCCACTGGGCGCTGTGGGTGTCTGTGCTGACCGGGTTGCCATTGGACAGCAGTACCGGATGCGGGCCGTTAACGGTGACGGTGAACACGGCCATCACATCGGGGCGGTCGGGATAATAGGTGATCTTGCGAAACCCTTCCGCCTCGCATTGCGTGCAATACATGCCGTTCGACATATAAAGCCCCTCAAGCGCGGTGTTGCCGGTCGGGTCGATCTCGACCTCGGCTTCCCATAGAAACGGCCCATCAGGTACGTCGCAGGTCAGACCCTCTGCGGTGAATTTGGGGGTGACAGGCTTGCCATCGATTTTTGCGCTGATCAGTTTCAGATTTTCCCCGTTCAGCAAGAAGCTGCGGTCTGTGGCATCGGGGTTGGGGCGAAAGGCGATGGCGCTTTTGACCCGGGTGATGTGCGGGTCAAGGTCAAATTGCAGCGAGACACTGTCGATAACAAAGCCGTAAGGCGTGTAATCGGCTAGGTATATCGTCTGAGGGGCGTCATCGCGCATGCTTTTTCCTTTGTGTCGGAACTTAGTGTTCGGGTGGGACGTTAATCCTGCAGCCACCCACCCGCAAGGCGGGAATGTGAAGCATTAACCGGAGAATGATCATGTCAGCACCCGACACAAATATCGACAAGCAAGAAAAGCAACATAAGCCAGCCTTGCTGGGGATCAGAGGGGCCATGATATTTGGCGTCCTGATGGTGCTGTTGCTGCTGTTCTTTGTTGTGGACAACGGGCGCGAGGATATGGCGACCGAGGATACAGCGGTTGAACAAGACGCAAGTGCCGCGAGCGTGGATGCAACCGCCTATCCGGTGGGGACGACCGCGACCGACAGCAACTAAAACGCCTTAGTTTTAGGTGCCAATTTGAGGGCAGGTTCTGGGGACAGCGCCTGCCCTTTTCTATGCCTGATCCGAACTGTTTTAGGGATCGCGTCGGCTCGGTGGGCAGGATTGGTAATATAATTTTACCAATACAGCTTGCCCAAGGGGGTGTTACCTCTTAAGAATTTGCAAAAGCGATTGCAGACGAAACCCAAGGAGCATTCAATGACCCAACGCACAGATAAGAACGGCTTGCAGGTCGCGGACGAATTGGTCCGCTTTATCGAGACCCAAGCATTGCCCGGAACGGGTGTGAGTGCCGATACATTTTGGGCGGGTTTTTCTGATCTGGTGCACGGGCTAGGCCCCAAGAACCGCGATCTGCTGCAGGTACGAGAAGATATGCAGGCCAAGATCGACGCGTGGCACAAAGAACGGGCAGGGCAGGATCACGACGCTGAAAGCTATACCGCGTTTCTGCGTGACATCGGGTATCTGGTGCCGGAGGGGCCCGCGTTCTCAATCGATACCACTGGCGTTGATCCTGAAATCGCGTCGGTACCCGGCCCGCAGTTGGTGGTGCCGATCACCAATGCCCGCTTTGCCCTGAATGCCGCGAATGCTCGCTGGGGCAGCTTGTATGATGCGTTTTACGGTACCGATGCCTTGGGCGATCTGCCTCAGGGCAAAGGCTATGACGCGGCGCGCGGCGCACGGGTTGTGGCCAAGGCCAAGGCGTTTCTGGACGAGGCAGCGCCGCTGGCGTCGGGCTCTTGGGTGGATGTTTCAGGGATCACGGTTTCGGACGGTGCTTTGGCCTTGTCTGGTGCAGGCACCCTTGAAGACGCGGCGCAATTTGCGGGCTACCGTGGTGCGGCGGATGCGCCGACAGCGATTTTGTTGAAACACAACGGGCTTCATATCGAGGTCCAGATCGACGCGGATCACGCGATTGGCAATACTGACCCTGCCCATGTGTCGGACGTGCTGATGGAATCCGCGCTGTCCACGATCATGGATTGTGAAGACAGCGTTGCCGCCGTGGATGCCGAGGACAAGGTCGTTGCCTATGGCAATTGGCTGGGCCTGATGAAGGGCGATCTGTCAGAGACCTTTGAAAAGGGTGGCCAACAGGTCACCCGCGCCATGAACGCCGACCGCGAATACACCGCGCCGGATGGTTCGACGCTGACCCTCAAAGGGCGGTCGCTGATGTTGATCCGCAATGTGGGCCATCTGATGACCAACCCCGCCGTGCTGGACCGTGATGGTCTGGAAGTGGGCGAGGGGCTGATGGATGCGATGATCACCACATTGATTGCGATGCATGATCTGCAAAAGACCGGCGGAATGCGCAATTCGGTCGCGGGATCGGTCTATGTGGTCAAACCCAAGATGCACGGCCCTGCCGAGGTCGCCTTTGCCGACGAGATTTTCACCCATGTGGAAAACACGCTGGGTCTGCCCGCCAACACCGTCAAGCTGGGCATCATGGATGAGGAACGCCGCACCTCGGCCAACTTGGCCGAATGTATCCGCGCCGCGAAATCGCGGGTGGCGTTTATCAACACCGGTTTCCTGGACCGGACCGGCGATGAAATCCACACCTCGATGGAGGCAGGTCCAATGGTGCCCAAAGGTGAGATGAAGAACGCAGAATGGATCGCCGCCTATGAGGACCGCAATGTTGATATCGGGCTGGCCTGCGGCTTGCAGGGCCGGGCGCAGATCGGCAAGGGCATGTGGGCCATGCCCGACATGATGGCAGCCATGATGGAGGCCAAGATCGGCCACCCCAAAGCCGGTGCAAACTGTGCTTGGGTGCCATCGCCCACCGCCGCGACCTTGCACGCGATGCATTACCATCAGGTCGACGTGCTGGCGCGCCAAGAAGAGATCAAAGCGGGCAGTCCTCGTGCGACGCTGGACTCGCTACTGCACATTCCGGTTTTGACGGGGCGCAACCTGTCAGATGCCGAGATCAACCAAGAGATTGAAAACAACGCCCAAGGTATCCTTGGCTATGTGGTGCGCTGGGTCGATCAGGGGGTTGGCTGTTCCAAAGTGCCCGACATCCATGATGTGGGTCTGATGGAAGACCGCGCGACCTGCCGGATTTCCGCACAGGCGCTTGCGAACTGGCTGCATCACGGGGTGATTTCCGAAGATCAGGTGATGGCAGGGCTGAAAAAGATGGCGGCCGTTGTGGACGGGCAAAATGCGGGTGATCCGCTGTACCGCCCTATGGCACCCGGGTTTGACGGGATTGCGTTTAAAGCGGCCTGTGATCTGGTGATGAAGGGACGTGTGCAGCCGTCGGGCTATACCGAGCCTGTGCTGCACGCGCGGCGGCTTGAATTGAAGGCCGCACAAGGTTGACGGGACGGGAGCGAGGGGCCAGCCCCTCGCGCTCCCCGGAGTTTAATTGGCAAAATGAAAAGGGTTTAGGATGATGGTTTCCTTGGAGCAGGCGCGGATTATCATCGCGCAGACGTTTAAAAAGGGCCGCGAGATGGGATTCAAACCCTTGTCGGTCGTTGTTTTGGACGCCGGAGGCCATGTGCAGGCGTTCGAGCGCGAGGACGGGGCCGCGCCGGGGCGCTTTGCGATTGCCCATGGCAAGGCTTACGGCGCGGTGATGTTGGGCATGGCGGGGCGTGCGCAGATGGCGCGGGCCGAGGCGCAGGCCTATTTCATGTCAGCGGTGAATGGTGTTTTCGGTGGCGCGGTTGTTCCGGTGCCGGGCGGGATTTTGTTGCGCGATGAAAGCGGTGTCGTGATTGGCGCGGTTGGTATCACGGGCGACACATCAGATAATGATGTCGAGGCCGGATTGGCCGGAATTGACGCCGCGGGGTTGATGGGGGAAGCCTAAAAATAGGGCTTTAAGGGGTGTTGAGGTCGTTCAAAGGACGCGCTAAGCTTTACGCTATTCGCTAGTTTGAGGCTGTAGCTGTATATGTCACGTCCTGTCGTCGGTATCATTGGCAATACAAGCCTTTTGAACGATCAGTACCCAATCCATGCCGCTGGCACGATGAACACTGTCGCGGTGGCGCAGGTGTCGGGCTGTATGCCCTTGATTATCCCCAGTGATCCCGCGTTGGTGTCCGTGGATGAATTGTTGGAAACCTGCGACGGATTTCTGTTCACCGGCGGTCGCCCGAATGTCCATCCTGAGGAATACGGAGAGGCCGAGACCGAGGCGCATGGCACCTTTGACCGGGCGCGCGATGCGATTGCATTGGGCCTGATCCGCAGATGTGTGGACCGGGGGCAGCCGTTTTTCGGCGTGTGCCGCGGTTTTCAAGAGGTGAATGTCGCGATGGGCGGGTCGTTATACCCCGAGATTCGTGATTTGCCGGGGCGCATGAACCACAGGATGCCCCCTGATGGCACGATCGAAGAGAAATTCGAGCTGCGCCATGATGTGACCTTTACCCATGGCGGTATTTTCCACGATGTTTTGGGCGCGACTAAGGTGCGGACCAACACATTGCATGGGCAGGGGATCAAGGAACCGGGCGCACGGATCGTTATCGACGGTTTCGCTGATGATGGGACGCCTGAGGCGATTTATGTCAGGGGGGCTGCCGGCTTTACCCTTGCTGTGCAGTGGCATCCTGAATGGGACGCCGCCAATGATCCGGTTTCGCGCCCATTGTTCGAGCGCTTTGGCGCGGCGGCGCAGGCGTGGGCCGAGGGCAGACGGCAGGGATTGTTGCAGTCAGCCTAAGGCTTGGCGCATGCGCTGGCCAAAACTGAAATCAAATGTATGACGGGGCGCGGGGGCGGCCGATGTGCGCCGTGAGCGCCAGACAAACCCGGGCGGGTTTCGATGGGGCCGCTGTAGCGGCGGGAACGCTGCGCCACGGCTGCCCGATTTGGCGGATTTGCGGCGGCTTTTGAAGCAAAGCGTCATCTTGCGCACGCCCCGTTTAAATAACAGGGTGCACGCAGGAGACAGGCGGGGAGCGCGGAGTAATTAACCATGTCCAAAACGTAGCAGGATAATGGTTAACGAATCCTGAATCCCTTTTACATATGACCGCCGGTGATCTGGATGCATTGACCGTTGATGCTTTGCGATCCGGGACCGGTCAGCCATGCCGCAGCGGCGGACACTTCGGACACATCGATCAAACGCTTGTGCGGGTTTGAGTTCACCATGATCGCGCGAGCTTTTTCCTCGGAAATTCCAGCGCGTTCCGAGATTGAGGCCGTGTTGCGGGTGATGATCGGTGTGTCCACATATCCGGGGCAAATCGCGTTGAATGTATAGGGTTGGCCCATGTAATCCTCGGCCAGCGACCGTACCAGCCCGATCATGCCGTGCTTGGACGCAGAATAGGCGGCCGCCCCGGGCAACCCGCGCAAGCCTGCCATCGAGGATATTGCGATCACGCGGCCCCAACCGGTTTCGCGCATGGATTTCAACGATTCGCGGATGGTTAGGAACGCGCCGTCCAGATTGGTCGACATCATATTGCGCCAGAATTCCATATCGGTCTTATGCACGGCTTTGCCTTCGGCGATGCCTGCGTTGGGAATACAAATCTGGATCGGGCCATGGGCTGCAACGGCGGCTGAGATCTTGGCGACCACGTCTTCTTCGTTGCGCACGTCCATTGCCATGCCGGTCATGTTCGGGCCTGCGACCGCGTCCAGTACCTCTTGGCGGCGGCCGGTGATGGTGACATGCGCGCCCTTGGCGGCAAGGTCTTGGGCAATCGCCAGACCGATGCCTGTGCCGCCGCCTGTGATAAATGCGTGTTTTCCGTTTAGGTTCATGGTGTCCTCCCTTTGAATTTCGACCATGCTGGCGGCAGGGTGGGGCAGGCGCAAGCCATGGCGCTTTGTCACGCAACGTCGCGGGCCCAGAAAACGGGCTTTTAGCGCTAGCGGGGCGCAGAATGGGCCTTCTATCCGGGGCCACATCTTGTACTATTGGAACCCAAGCGGTACTGCTCAGCGTAATAATGTTGCGCCACGGTGGACGCAACACGGCAACACGGGGGATTCTGGATTGAAGATCGGGACGCCAAAGGAAGTATTTGAAGGGGAACGCCGCGTTGCGATGACCCCTGAGTCAGCGCTTCAGCTGCAAAAACTGGGTCATGAGTGCATGATCGAAACGGGTGCTGGTCTGGCATCAGGTTTCGACGATGCGGCCTATACCGCAGCAGGTGTAAAGGTCGTCAAAACGGCAACGGCACTTTGGAAAGCTGCCGATGTGGTTGCCAAGGTGCGCGTACCCGATGACGCAGAGATGAAGAAACTGCGCAGCGGTCAAACGCTGATCTCGTTCTTTAGCCCTGTCGCGGACGAAGCCAAGATGCAGGCGGCGGCCGAAAAAGGGGCCACCGTTGTCGCGATGGAAATGATCCCCCGGATCAGCCGCGCGCAAAAGATGGATGCATTGTCGTCCATGGCCAACATCGCGGGCTACCGTGCGGTGATCGAGGCGGGCAATAACTTTGGTCGCTTCTTTACCGGTCAGATCACGGCGGCGGGCAAAGTGCCCCCAGCCAAGGTTCTGGTGGTTGGTGCCGGTGTTGCCGGTCTTGCCGCGATTGGGACTGCGACCAGCTTGGGCGCGATCACCTATGCGTTTGATGTGCGGCCCGAAGTGGCCGAGCAGGTCGAATCCATGGGGGCCGAATTCGTCTACCTTGATTTCGAAGAAGAACAGCAAGACGGGTCCGCCTCTGGCGGCTATGCGTCTGTGTCTTCGCCGGAGTTCCGCGAGGCACAGTTGGCCAAGTTCCGCGAATTGGCGCCAGAAGTTGACATCGTGATCACCACCGCGTTGATCCCCAACCGCGAAGCGCCAGAGCTGTGGACCGAAGACATGGTCGCCGCGATGAAGCCGGGTTCGGTGATTGTCGATCTGGCGGCGGAGAAGGGCGGCAACTGTAAGCTGACCAAGATGGACGAAAAGTTTGTCACGGATAACGGCGTGACCATCATCGGGTACACCGATTTCCCAAGCCGGATGGGGACGCAGGCGTCCACGCTGTATGCGACCAACATCCGTCACCTGTTGACCGATCTGACGCCGGAAAAAGACGGCGTGATCAATCACAACATGGAAGACGACGTGATCCGTGGTGCGACCATTGCCCACGCAAGCGAAGTGACCTTCCCGCCGCCACCACCGAAAGTGGCAGCGATTGCGGCTGCCCCGAAAAAGGCACCGGTAAAGGAACTGACACCGGAAGAAAAGCGCGCGGCTGAAACCGCAGCGTTTAAAAAGCAGACCAAATCGCAGGTCACGTTGCTGGCCATTGGCGGCGCGTTGCTGCTGGCGGTTGGTCTGGTGGCCCCGGCCAGCTTTATGCAGCACTTTATCGTGTTTGTTCTGTCGGTGTTTATCGGTTTCCAAGTTATCTGGGGCGTGGCGCACAGCTTGCACACACCTTTGATGGCGGTGACGAATGCGATCTCGTCGATCATCATTCTGGGCGCGCTGATGCAAATCGGATCCGGGTCTTTCTTGGTGATTATTTTGGCGGCTTTGTCGGTCTTCATGTGTGGGATCAACATATTCGGCGGCTTCCTCGTGACACGGCGCATGCTCGCCATGTTCCAGAAATCTTAAGGGGGCAGGGATCATGGATTTTGGTTTCACAACAGCGGCTTATGTTGTCGCAGCAATCCTGTTTATCTTGTCGCTTGGCGGGCTAAGCGGGCAGGAAAGCGCAAAGCGCGCGGTGTGGTACGGTATTGTAGGTATGGCTTTGGCCGTGGCTGCAACGCTGATCGGGCCGGGCTCTGGCTATTGGCTTTTGTCGATCATCCTGATCGCAGGGGGCGGTGCCATCGGGTATCAACTGGCCACCAAGGTGCAGATGACACAAATGCCCGAACTGGTTGCCGCGATGCACAGCCTTGTGGGTCTGGCAGCGGTTTTCGTCGGTCTGATAGCACATTTCGAAATTGGCCGCGTCGGTGGTTTTATCGCGGATGGTGGTGACGTCAAAGAACTGGGTACTTTCGCGGCGTTGATCGCCAAGAAGTCCGGGGTCGAGCTTAGCATTCTGCGGGTCGAACTGTTCTTGGGCGTATTCATCGGTGCGGTGACCTTCACCGGTTCTGTCATTGCCTATGGCAAGCTGGCGGGCCGCGTGTCTTCCACTGCGGAAAAGCTGCCCGGTGGTCACATGCTCAACATCGCGGCGGCGGCTGTCGCTGTGCTGACGTTGATCTGGTACTTTAACACAGGTGGCTTCCTGCCGCTGTTCCTGATGACGCTGGCCGCCTTGTTCATTGGCTACCATCTGATCATGGGCATCGGCGGTGCGGACATGCCGGTGGTTGTGTCCATGCTGAACAGCTACTCCGGCTGGGCCGCGGCGGCGATCGGCTTTAGCCTTGGCAATGATCTGTTGATCGTTGTGGGCGCGCTGGTGGGTTCGTCGGGTGCGATCCTGTCTTACATTATGTGTAAGGCGATGAACCGGTCTTTTGTCAGCGTGATCTTGGGCGGCTTTGGTGGCCCAGCAGGCGAGCAGATGGCCGTTGAAGGTGAACAGGTCGCGATCGAGGCTGACGGCGTTGCCACGATGCTGAACGAAGCGGACAGCGTCATCATCATCCCCGGTTACGGGATGGCGGTTGCCCAAGCACAGCAAGCGGTCAGCGAGCTGGTCAAAAAGCTGCGCGCCCAAGGCAAGAACGTGCGTTTCGCCATTCACCCCGTTGCGGGGCGTTTGCCGGGTCACATGAATGTGCTGCTGGCCGAGGCCAAAGTGCCCTATGACATCGTGATGGAGATGGACGAGATCAATGACGACTTCCCCAACACGGATGTTGCCATCGTGATCGGGTCCAACGACATCGTGAACCCTGCGGCACAAGACGATCCAAACAGCCCCATCGCCGGTATGCCGGTTCTGGAATGCTGGAAGGCCAAGAACGTGATCGTGTCCAAGCGCGGACAGGGCACGGGCTACTCCGGTATCGAAAATCCGCTGTTCTTCAAGGACAACACGCGGATGCTCTATGGTGATGCCAAGGCCAGCTTGGACAAGCTGCTGCCGATGATCGACTGATGCTTTAGGCAGGGTTGCGACCCTGCTGATACCGATCTGAAACGCCCCGTCAGAAATGACGGGGCGTTTCGCGTTTGACCGCTGCGCCTCCTTCGGTGGGACGCAGTTCTTCGCGCTTCGTGAATGACACGCGCAGAAATTGACGAAGCCAACGGGCCGTTCGCGCAACATGGCTGGAAATGACAGGGCAAGCTGTCAGGTGTTCTTAACATCAACCAGTCGTGAAAGGACTTTCGACATGACCCGCCTGATTACTGATGCCCCGCTGTGGGTTTGGCCCCTTTTTGTGTTGCTCTTGCTTGTCGGATTACGGGCGCGGCGTGACCGGGAGGTTCCGGTCTTTATGATCTATGCCTTACCCCTGTTGAGCATTCTTTCCCTCCGCTCGATCTATGTGACGGGGGCAAACGGCTGGGTATGGGGTATATTCATTGCGGCATCCGTTTTGGGGGCCATGGCGGGCCATAGGATGCAAGAAGGGTGGGTGCTGGCGCGCACAGGCCGCACGGTCCACCTTGCAGGAGAGAGCGTGACCCTGCTGGTGATCATGACGCTTTATTGGTCGAACTTCGCAGGGGGCGTTTTGCGTGATCTCGCGCCCGAAGTATACGCCAATGCGGGGTTCCACGCGGCGCTTTCAGTGGTGCTGGGGCTGTTCTCGGGCAGCTTTCTGGGGCGTGCTCTGCGGGTTTGGCGCATGCCCTAGGCGCGCCAGCTTTCGGTAAACCTTGGCGCTGCAAATCAACCACTGCCCGCCCCTCGTATCTGTCCATAGGACTGGCGAGGGGCAGGTTTTCGCGGTCACTTTGCCGGTAAGCTTACGGGCGGCGGCGTAAGTGGATGGTGGAAAAGCCATGCGAAGGACCGCTTGGTATTCCATCGTACACCGTAAGGCGCTGGAACCATTCAATGTTTTTCTGTCTTTTGCCGCTGATTGTTGTATCTTGGCCCCAATTACCGTTTTGACGGACAAGGACATGGAATGGCTGCGATCAAGGATCATCCCCTGCGCTATGCGCTCAACAGCGAATTACACGCACGCCCGTTCCCGTCGCTCAGCGCGCCGCAAGTCGCGGCCTATATCGCGCTGCGGCCCCCCGGTGATGCAGCGACCCGCGACCGGTCCGTTGATCTTGAGCATCTCACGGCGCTGCTGAAACACTACGGCGCGCCGCTGCCTGCGGAACACGCCACCCATTACTATGGCCCGATGGGGAAATATGCGCTGAAGTGGGAACAGCACACCGAATTTGTCACCTACACCGTGTTCTCCGACCAGATCGGGGATCGCCCCTTTGACCCCGTTGAATTCGATGTCTTTCCCGCTGAATGGCGCAGGGGCCTGAATGCTGAACGTATCACCTCGATCCTGCTGCGGTTGGTGGATCGGCCTGAAACCGACGATCAGGTCGCCGACGCCCTGCGCGACTGGTTCGTCCCGGAAAGCCTTGCTGTCGCCAATGTGCTGGACGATGCCGCCGTCGTCGCCAGCGATTTCCGCATCGATTCAGCCGGTCACATGCGCATGGCTGTCTTTGCCGCGCCCGAAACCGGGGAACGGCGTCTGGGTCGCATTGTCCAGCGGATGTGCGAGATTGAAACCTATAAATCCATGTCGATGCTCGGCTTTGCCAAGGTGCGTGATTTTGGTGGCCAGTTGAATGATCTGGATACGCAGTTGAACAACCTGATGGCGGGGATGCGGGCGTCGGATGCGATGGCCGAAGACACCTTGCACAAACTACTGGACATCTCGGTGCAGCTTGAAACCCTGTCTGCTGAAACCTCCTACCGTCTTGGCGCGACCGAGGCCTATCAGGCCATCGTCAACCAACGCATTTCTGCCCTGCGCGAGACGCGATTCATTTCGCGGCAAGGGTTTGATGAGTTTATGATGCGCCGCTACGAGCCCGCAATGCGCACGGTCAAATCATCCGAGACGCGGCTGCAATCCATGGCGGCCCGGGCCATCCGCGCGTCAGAACTGCTGCGTACACGGGTTGATGTGGAGCGATCTGCCCAGAACCAAGAGATATTGGCGAGCATGGACAAACGGTCTGACCTGCAACTGCGCTTGCAGCACACGGTCGAGGGGCTATCTGTGGTCGCGATCAGCTATTACGCCGTGTCGCTGGCCAGCTATATGCTCTATCCGCTGGCCGAACCCTTTGGCATCAGCAAGGGCATTTTAACGGCCCTCGCTGTGCCAGTTGTGGTCGTGTTGGTGTGGGGAATGTTGCGACGCTTGCGCCGCAAAATCCAATAGACGGTTAGCCGTGGGCCACACGGCCAGCAGGAGCCGAACGCAGGACGGCGTTCATGGCCAAGACGCCAACGCCGATCATCACGATCGCAAGAATGGCGGCCAGCGATAGCGTAGGGACACCAGACAGGCCCGCGCCCAAGGTACAGCCACCCGCAAGCACACCGCCGACGCCCATCAGCGCGGCACCCGCCATATAGCGGCCGGTCTGGGCGGGGCTTTCAAAGCTCTGCCAGCCGAACCCGCCAAAGCTCAGGCTTGCGATCAGCGCCCCAATCAAAACGCCCCCCACAAGGCCGACACCAAAACCGGCCGGTATCGCGCTGCTTGCAACGACCCAAAACAGGCCCTCGGCAGCGGGAGATGTGAAAGACAGGCTTTCCATCGCAATAGGGTCGAATTCGTCGAACAGGATAAACCCGGTCCCGACCCACGCCAGTGGCGCAAGCAGACCGATGATGGCGGCCATGATCAAAGTGCCAACACCATTGCCCGACCGCAGCGCATAGATCAGCGCAGGCACGGCAATCACAGCGGTCCACAGCCACGCACCACCGGGCAGGGCGGCAAGGCTGATGTTCTCCCCCATGTCGACGGTCATACGGCCCAAGGCAACGCGCATAGGGGCCAACACGCCTTTCAGCGTGGCATGGGCAACAATGGCAAAGACAACGACGACCAGCGCGGCACGCAGGTTACCTGAACCGGCCAGAATGGTCAGACGGGACACACAGCCACGGGTTAACACCATGCCCGCGCCAAAAATCAAACCACCAATTACAATGGCGGCAATCGGCAGCTCTGCGATCATAAAGCGATGCTCGGCGAAACTGATCCAACCCATCGAGACAGCTGTCTGCGTTCCAACAACGGCAAAGGCGAGGGCGGTCAACCAGACGCCCGCCGCTGAAACGCGGTCGTCGCCAATCAGGGAGCGGCGGAAGCAGAACTTGGTGATCTGGCCAAAGATGCCAAATAGCACACCGATGATGATGGCAAGCAGAACAGATGCCTGCTGTGGCGTGGTATTTTCAAAACCGAATGACTCAAACATCGCCTGTTCCTCTTGGAAATAGAATAATTTCCCAATTGGCGCGAAAAAACTTTAATATCAAGCAATTCATATATGTAATATCGCAGTGCAATCGGAATATTGTTCTACAAGTGACGCGATAAGTGGTCGTAATTCCCGAGCTGCAAGCAACTTGGACACCTACATTCCAGCAAACCGGCACCTCAGCCTGATACCATCCTTATTCACCAAAGGAAAAAGGGAGGACCAACATCCCCCCTTCACCCTTTCTTAAATACTCAAATCCACCATCAGCCCAGCAGACCCACGCGTGCCTCGGCTCACCGCCCCCGCAAACGCGGATCCAACGCGTCGCGCAAACCGTCGCCGAGATAGTTCACACTCAGCACCGTCAGCGAAATCGCGATGCCCGGCAACAAGACCCGCTCGGGGAATTCCTGCATCCGGCTGACCGCATCCGACAATAGCTTACCCCACGTGGGGAAGTCCGACGGGAAGCCCACACCCAGAAAGCTTAGCGCGCTTTCGGTGATGATCGCGGTGGCAAGACCCAAGGTCGCGGAGACCATGATGGGCGAGATGACGTTGGGCAGCAGGTGCCGGCGGATGATCTTGCCCGACCGTGTCCCGATGGATCGGGCGGCCAGAATGAATTCACGCTCTTTCAGTGCCAGAATATCGCCGCGTACGATCCGTGCGGTTTGCATCCACGACGTCAGGCCGATGATGCCCACGATCAGAATGAACATGCCACCTTCGGGGCCGAAACGGGAATTCAACGGCTGGCGGAACAGTGTCACGGCCAGCAATGTCAGCGGCAGGATCGGCAAGGACAGCACCAGATCGGTAAAACGCATCAGCCAGAAATCAAGCTTTTTGAAATAGCCCGAGATGACGCCAATTGCTGAACCGATGACCAGTGCCAGCGCCATCGCCAACCAGCCCACGGCCATCGACACCTGACCGCCTGCAATCATTTGCGCCATGATATCGCGGCCCAATTGGTCAGTGCCAAAGGGATGCGCCCAGCCGGCCTTGGCCTCGCTATCAAACAGCAGCTGATAGATGGGCCGCCAGTTCTTGTTGCGGATGTCCAGCGCCTTGGGGTCCACGTCCCACAGGAAGGGGCCGAAAATCACGGCCAGCGTAATGAACAGCAAAAAGCCGCCACCGAACACAGCGCCTTTGTGTTTGCGGAACTGCTGCCAGACGTCGATCCACTGGCTGCGCGGTGGTTTGGACGGTTCTTTGTCAACCAGCGCACCAAAGGTTTCGATGTCAGCCTCAACGGGGCTTGCGGGAATGGCTTGCTCAGTCATAGCGGATCCTTGGGTCAAGCAGGCCGTATAGAACATCGGCAATCAGGTTAAACAGAACGATGAGGATGGCGAAGATAAAGGTTAGGGTCATCACCATCGGCAGGTCATTGGCGAACAGGGCGGTCAGCAGCAGCTGGCCGATGCCGTTCACCTTGAACACGTTTTCGGTGATGATCGCGCCGCCGAAAATCGCGGGCATGCCAAGGGCAATCACGGTCACAACGGGGATCATCGAATTGCGCAGCACATGTACCAGCACGACCGAGGATTCTTTGAGCCCCTTTGCCCGCGCTGTACGCACGTAATCTTGGTTCAGGTTATCCAGCATGGCCCCGCGCATATAGCGGCTGATCTGGGCCGTGGTTTGCAGTGCCAGCACCATGACGGGCATGATCATCTGCATGAACTGCACCTTAAAGCTGGCCCAATCGGTAACCACATGGGTCGTGTCATAGATCGATGGCAACCAGCCCAGCGTCACCGAGAACACAACAATCAGCAGCGGGCCGGTAAAGAAGGGCGGGATCGAAAAGCCGACCATGGTGATGAATGTACCTGCCTGATCAAACAGCGAATAATGCCGGTAGGCGGAATAGATGCCGATCGGAATGGCGATCAGAATACCCACGATATAGCTTAGGCCCACAACCCACAGGGTCTGCGGCATCCGCTGGATTACGATATCCATGATCGGGCTGCGGGTCTGCCAGCTGATCGTGCGCTGCACAGGGCGCACGGCACCGCTGTCAGGGTCAATAAAGGTCGAGAAATTCGTATCCGGCAACCAGCCAAGCAGGAACGTTTCGCGCGTCGCCCAGTCAAGGAACACCTGCGGTTCAACCCAGAAGAACTGGATCAGCCACTTGTAGTATTGCACGTAGATCGGCTGACCAAGGCCAAGCGCCTCGCGCATCTTTTGTTTGACTTCGGGGGGCACGGTCAGCGGCACCTGCGCCATAGGGTCGCCAGGGGCCAGTTGGAGCAGCAGGAAGATAACCATACTGATGAACAAAAGCGTCGGGATCGACAATAGCAGTCGTCGAATGGTGAAAGTCAGCATGCGCGGCGCCTTTGCAGGTCAGTCTGTTGTAGATGTAGTCTTGGTTTTTTGGTCGGCACGAGAGAGGGGAGCGTAATACACGCTCCCCTCCAGAAGGAAAGTATTAATCCTTCATGCGGTACCAATCTGCGGCATTCCAAAGCTCGGAATCCCAAGTATTAAGCACAACGCCGCCCAAAGTGGTGGAGGCAGCGGATACACGGCCACGGTCAACCAGTGGAACGATTGTCATGGTTTCTTTGGTGATGATGTCGTTCAGGCGCTTGGCGATTTCGCCACGCTTGGACAATTCACCTGTGCGGGACAACTCGTCCAGCAGTGCATCATACTCTTCGTTACAGAAGCGGTTGATGTTCTCACCCTGCCATTGGCTGGATGGTTTTGGTTCGCCGCCACAACGGTAGGCCGACAGATATGACTGTGGGTCTGTGCCGTCAAAGTTGTTGGCGTACATTTCAACGTCCGCATAGAACTTTTGGAACGTGTCAGGCGAACCTGGGTCACCGCCAAAGAAGACCGACGCGTCAAGGTTGCGCAGTTCGACTTCGACACCGATTTGGTTCCACCAGTCTTTGATCAAAGCTTGGAAATCCTGACGGACAGCATTGGTCGAGGTTTGGTACAGAACCGACAGCTTAACGCCGTCTTTTTCACGGACACCGTCGCCATCGCTATCGGTGTAGCCTGCTTCGTCCAGCAGGGCCTTGGCACCTTCTAGGTCTTGCGTCAGGCATTCGGTGTTGTCGGATGCATAAAGCGCAGGAGCAGGAACAAGGTTACAGGTCGGACGACCCGCTTGGCCATAACCAACTTCAACCAGAAGTGGGCGGTCGATTGCCATGGAAAGCGCCTTGCGGACTTTGAAATCCGACAAGAACGGATGCGGGTGCATCACAGTCGAACGCTCGCCTTCGGGCAGGTCTGCCGACGGGTTGGTCATGTTCATCTCAAGACGCTCAACCAAGGTGCCGAATGCAGAGATAGGTACACCTTTGCCGCCTTCGGCCATTTTCGCCAGCACGTCAGGTGCCAGTTGCATGTTCCAAGCGTAATCGTATTCACCGGTTTCCATAACCGCACGACCCGCCGCTGTTGCGTCGCCGCCACCTTTGAAGGTCAGGGATGCAAATGCAGGTTTGTTAGGATCACGGTAGTTCGGGTTCGCAACCATCTGGATAACGTCGTTTGGACGGAAATCCGTAACCATGAACGGGCCAGTGCCGATCGGGTTAAAGTTGGCGTCGGTACATTCAGGTGCTTTTGCGCCCAAGCATTCTGCGAATTGTGCCGCTTGAATGATCGGGGATTGCGCACCCATGAATGGGCCGTATGGGTTTGGTTTGGCGTCGGTGAAGTTCACGGTCAGCGACAGTTCGTCGATGATGTCGATGCTTTCCACGCCGTCAAATTTGGATGCCTGTGCGCAGCCGCCTTCGGGGTGCATACAGTATTCAGCAGTGAACTTGACGTCCGCTGTTGTCACAGGTGTGCCATCGGACCACAGCAGGCCCTCTTGCAGCTTCCATGTGATGGATTTCAGGTCTGCCGAAACACCACCGTTTTCAACGGTCGGGATTTCAGTCGCCAGATATGGAACCAACGCGCCGTTTTCGTCGTACCGGCCCAAAGGTTCAATCACGAGGCTCGCGGCCTCGAGGTCCTTGGTACCGCCCGACAGATATGGCGTCATGATCGAAGGCGCTTGCCAATAGATGATCTTGACCTCGCCGTCGCGTCCGCGCTCGCCTTCGTGGGCGGCTGCGAATGCAGCGGGGGCAAGAGCCGTAAAGGCAACTGCACCCATCAAAAGGGTTTTCAACTTCATAACTTACTCCTTGTTGGGCACCGGTGATATCTTTGTTGGTGCCAGTCTTTTTGTTCGTCGGATGCCATTTTTTGACATGGCCGCGACTTTCTTATGATCGCGAAGGAAAGGTCAAGGGGACGAAACACAACTGTTCAATTAAATGTTCGTTACGGTTCGTCACATTGCGTTTCCTGTCGCGGGTGCCGCTATCGAAGCAGAATTTGCGCAAAATGCAAGCACTGAGAAAGCGCAAGCACGTGCGGGTCCTGTCCCGTTTGACACTGGGGGAAGAATGGTCTTAGCGTCTGCAGAACAATTACATCACCAGCGCTGGATACCCGAATGCTTGACGACAGCACATCTACACCAATTGCACAAATACAAGGGCTTAGGGTCGAATTTCAAACCCAAGACGGCCCTGTTTTGGGGGTCGAGAATGTCAGTTTTGACATCAATTCGGGTGAAACCGTTTGTGTGGTCGGCGAATCTGGTTCCGGAAAATCGGTATCGTCGCTGTCTTTGATGCGTTTGGTCGAATTTGGCGGCGGAAAAATTGCTGGTGGGCGCCTATTATTTGAGCGCAAGGACAAGCCGGCCGTCGACCTTGCGCAGACCGATCAGGACCTGATGCGTGAAATTCGCGGCAATGAAATCGGGATGATCTTTCAAGAGCCGATGACGGCGCTGAATCCCGTCTTTACCGTGGGCCGTCAACTGACCGAAGGCTTGCGTTTGCACAAGGGCATGACAAAGGCCGAGGCCGAAGCCCGCGCATTGGAACTGCTGACCCAGGTGCGCATTCCCCAGCCCGACCAGCGGCTTAAGCAATATCCCCATGAATTGTCCGGCGGCATGCGTCAGCGTGTCGTGATTGCGATGGCCTTGGCCTGTTCGCCGCGTTTGCTGATCGCTGATGAACCCACGACCGCGCTGGACGTGACCATTCAGGCCGAGATTTTGGCGCTGATCGACCGGCTGAAACGGGAGACTGGCACCGCCGTGATGTTCATCACCCACGACATGGCCGTTGTGGCGCAAATGGCCGACCGCGTGGTCGTGATGTTCCGCGGCAACAAGGTCGAAGAGGGCACCGTCGAGGAAATATTCGAGAACCCGCAGCACCCCTATACCAAGGCGTTGTTGGCCGCGGTTCCAAAGCTGGGTGAAATGACCGGCAAAGCCTATCCGGAGCCGATGAAGCTGTTGGGCAGCAAGGATAAAGAGATCAAGCCGATCAAAGGCACGACCGAAACCTTGCTGACCGTAAAAAACCTGACCACGCGCTTTCCGGTCAAGGGCGGATTTTTCCGCCGTACCATCGCCAATGTCCACGCTGTCGAAGACCTGTCATTCACCATCAACAAAGGCCAGACGCTAAGCCTTGTTGGCGAATCCGGTTGCGGTAAGTCCACTGCCGGCCGGTCGATCCTGCGTCTCGTTGAACCGCTCTCGGGCGAGATTGATATCGGCGGCAAGGATATCATGGCGCTCAATGCCCATGACCTGCGCGAAGCGCGGCTAGATATGCAGATGATCTTTCAAGATCCGTTTGCCTCGCTCAACCCGCAAATGCAGCTGTCCGATCAGGTCGCTGAACCGATCCACAACTACGGCACACTTAAAGGTGCAGACCTGACCAAACGGATCGAAATGCTGTTTGACCGGGTCGAATTGCCCCGCAGCTTTATGCGCCGTTTCCCCCATGAATTGTCTGGCGGCCAACGCCAGCGCGTGGCCATTGCCCGTGCTTTGGCCCTGAACCCCAAGCTGATTATCGCGGACGAGGCCGTATCCGCGCTGGATGTGTCTGTGCAGGCACAGGTCGTGAACCTGATGCTTGAACTGCAACAAGAACTGGAGCTGTCGTTCCTCTTTATCAGTCATGACATGGCCGTGGTGGAACGGGTCAGCCATCAGGTCGGTGTCATGTATTTGGGCCGCATTGTCGAGTTGGGGTCGCGTCAGCAGGTGTTTGAGAACCCGCAGCACCCCTATACCCAAGCGTTGATGAAGGCCGTGCCCATCGCCGACCCACGCAAGCGCAAAAAGGAAAGCGAGCTGAACTTCAAGCCGATCCCGTCGCCGATCCATCCGGTCAGCTACACGCCCGAACCCTCCGTCTACAAAACCGTATCCCCCGGCCATCAGGTGCTTTTGACTGATAGCGGATACTAAAGGATCGCCCCATGGCTGAACGTATGACCCCCTTTGCGCTGATGGAAAAGCTGATCAGCTTTCCTACGGTGTCCCGCGATACCAATATCCCGCTGATCGATTGGGTGGCCGATTATCTGGCCAGCCACGGCATCGAAAGCCACCGCTATATCGACCCCGATCAACCCAAACACGCGCTGTTTGCCCATGTCGGCCCTTGGGTCGAAGGGGCGGTGGTCTTGTCGGGCCACACCGACGTGGTGCCGGTCGATGGCCAGCCGTGGGACACAGACCCGTTTACCGTCGTTGAACGCGATGGCCGCTACTACGGGCGCGGTACTTGCGACATGAAAGGCTTTGACGCTCAGGCCATCTGGGCACTGGTCGAGGCTAAATACGCCGATATCAAACGCCCGCTCCAGATCGCGCTCAGCTTTGACGAAGAAATCGGCTGCACCGGCGCGCCCCCGATGATCCAAGCCATGCAACCCGTGCTGCCCAAGGGCGGCCTGGTGATCGTGGGCGAGCCGTCGATGATGCAGGCGGTCACAGGTCACAAGGGCGGCAGCGGCTTCAACACCCATGTGGTCGGGTTCGAGGTGCATTCATCGCTGATGCACACCGGCGTGAATGCGATCATGGCCGGGGCCAAGCTGATCGAATGGGCCAATGAAATGAACACCGAAAACTTCGCGCGCAAACCGTCCGAGCTTGCTGCGATGTTTGATCCGCCCTTTACCACTTGCCACGTAGGCCAGATTTCCGGCGGCACTGCCCATAATATCACGGCCAAGGATTGCTACTTTGCGATGGATTTCCGCGTCGTCCCGGGCGAGGATAAAGACGCGTGGGGCACCGCCTATCTGAAAAAGGTGCGTCAGGTCGAAAAGCAGATGCAAGAAGTCGTGCCCGAAACCTATATCGAAGTCACGCCGCGCTTTGACGTTCCCGCATTGCAGCCCGAAAAAGACGGGCTTGCCGAAACCTTCGTGCGCCAGATTACCGGTGACAATGCCAGTCACAAGGTCAGCTACGGCACGGAGGCCGGCCAATTCCAAGAAGCATGCTACAGCGCTGTGATTTGCGGTCCGGGCGACATCGCGCAGGCCCATCAACCAAATGAATATATCGAAGTCTCACAATTCGAGGCGGGGCATAAATTCATGCGAGACTTAATCGAACGTTTGAAATGACACAAAACGCCCCTCCCAAACCTTCCATTCCAAAAGGAAATAAACCCCGGGGGAGGGGCCGCAGCGCGGCACCGGGGGCTGGCCCCCAACCCGGCTCCCAAATTGGCCCCGTCACATATAGAACGCGCGCATGATGCACTTCCCCATCAATACTACGACCCCGATCACTTATCCCGGCCCGCACAGCACCCAAGCCGATTTTGTCGTTATCGGTGGCGGCGTGATTGGTGTCTGCACCGCCCTGTTTTTAGCGCGGGACGGCGGCAAAGTCATCCTGCTGGAAAAGGGCCGTATCGCGGGCGAACAATCCAGCCGCAACTGGGGCTGGATCAGGCAACAGGGCCGTGACCCGGACGAGATGCCAATTATGGCCGAGGCACAGCACCTCTGGCGCGAATTGGCAGGGCAAACCAACCTCGACATCGGTCTGCGCCAAGGTGGGATAACCTATTTTGCGGACAAACCCAGCCATGTCGCCGATTACGAAGAATGGCTGCCCCATGCGCGGGCCAATAACGTAGACAGCAAAATCCTGTCCTCTGCTCAGGTCAAGACCATGTTCCCCGGCATGTCGAAACCCGCGTTGGCCGCCCTGGTCACGCCGTCGGATATGCGTGCAGAACCATGGGTCGCCGTGCCCGCCTTGGCTGCCATTGCGGCGCGTGACGGGGTCGAGATCGTTGAAAACTGCGCCGTGCGCGCGCTCGATATCGCTGGCGGTCGTGTTGCTGGCGTGATCACAGAAACTGGCCGGATCAGCGCCCCACAGGTGGTGCTGGCTGGGGGCGCGTGGTCCTCAATGTTTTTGCGCAATCATGGGGTCAGCATCCCGCAGCTGTCGGTGCGTGAAAACGTGGCAGCCACTGAACCTTTGCCCGAAATTTATGCAGGTGCCGCCGCCACACGAAAAGTTGCGTTCAGACGGCGCGAGGATGGCGGCTATACGCTGGCCCCGCCCGGCGCGCCGGATCTGTTTATTGGCCCAGATGCCTTTCGCAGTTTCCCCCATTACCTGACCCAGCTTCGCGCTAATCCGTTTGGCCAAGTGTTGTACCCTTACGGACCCAAAGGTTTCCCAGACGCATGGGGTACCAAACGCCGTTGGCGCGGCGATGAAACCACCCCGTTCGAGGCCATGCGCATCCTGAACCCGGCCCCCAATATGCGCAAAATCAACCGTCTTTTGCGTAATTTCTCAGCACTCTTCCCCGATCTGCCGCCAGTTCGGCTCAAGGCTGCTTGGGCGGGTATGATTGATACAATGCCCGATATCGTGCCAGTCGTGGATCATGTGGCTAGTTTGCCCGGGTTAACCGTTGGCACGGGCATGTCAGGCCATGGGTTTGGCATCGGTCCGGGCATGGGGCGCGTCTTGGCTGCACTGGCCATGGGGCGCGATGTGGGGCATGATCTCACACGGTTCCGCCTGTCGCGCTTTAGCGATGGCAGCCCAATAGTTTTGGGCCCAAACGTTTAATTTTAGTACCGGAGTAACCATGCCGATCAAGAACCGCTTTGCCGAAACCCATGCCGATATCACCGCATGGCGCCGCCACCTGCACACGATCCCAGAGCTGCAGTTCGACCTGCCCAAGACCGCGGCCTTCGTGGCTGATAAACTGCGCAGCTTTGGCATCACCGACATCACCACAGGCATCGCGCAAACCGGTATCGTTGCGGTGATCGAAGGGAAAACAAACACGTCTGGCCGCACCATCGGGTTGCGCGCCGACATGGATGCGCTGCCTATATCCGAGGCAACGGGCCTTGAATACGCATCGACCCATCCGGGCAAGATGCATGCCTGTGGCCATGACGGCCACACGGCGATCCTGCTGGGCGCGGCGCAATATCTGGCTGAAACCCGCAATTTCGATGGCCGCGCGGTGCTGATCTTTCAACCCGCCGAAGAAGGCGGCGGTGGCGGCAATATCATGGTCCAAGAAGGCCTGATGGACCGCTGGTCGATTGACGAGGTATATGGCTTGCACAATATGCCCGACTATCCGGTCGGCGAATTTGCGATCCGCAGCGGTGCCTTGCTGGCCTCGGCGGATGAATTTGACATCACCGTCACAGGGCAGGGCGGTCACGCCGCCGCCCCGCACGAGGCGATTGATACCAACCTTGCCGCTGCTCATATCGTGGTGGCCCTGCAATCCATCGCCAGCCGCAATGTTGACCCGATGAAACAGGTGGTGGTGTCGGTGTGCACCCTGCGGTCCGACACCGACAGCCATAACGTTTTGCCGCAAACCGTACGGTTGCGCGGCACGGTGCGCACGCTGGATGCGGGCATTCGTGATCTGGCCCAAGAACGCCTAGAGGCGATTGTAACCCACACCGCCGCCGCCTATCAATGCAGCGCCGACATCACCTATGAACGCGGCTATCCCGTGACCGTCAATGCCGAAGATAACACCCATTTCGCCGCGGAAGCTGCCGAAAAAGTGACCCCTGGCGTGGACCGTGACACCCCGCCGATCATGGCGGGCGAGGATTTTTCCTATATGCTGAACCAGCGGCCGGGGGCCTATATCATGCTGGGCAATGGCGATGGTCCGACGGTCCATCACCCGATGTATAACTTTAACGACGATGCCATCCCCGCCGGTTGCAGCTGGTTTGCCGAGATGGTTGAAACACGATTGCCCAGCGTGGGCTGAACAGCCCCCGCATCACAGATAAAACCTCCCAAAAAGGACCTACAATGCCTGTTAAAAACCGCTTTGCGGAACTTCACGATGATATCACTGCGTGGCGACGTGATTTACACGAACATCCTGAGATTTTGTTTGAAACCCACCGCACATCCGCCACCGTCGCCGAAAAACTGCGTGCCTTTGGCTGTGATGAGGTCGTCGAGGGTATTGGCCGCACGGGCGTGGTTGGCGTGATCAAGGGCAATGTAACCAAGTCGGGCAAGGTGATTGGCCTGCGCGCCGATATGGACGCGCTGCCCATTCATGAACAAACCGGCGTTGAATATGCGTCGAAAACGCCGAACGCGATGCATGCCTGTGGCCATGATGGTCACACTGCGATGTTGCTGGGGGCCGCGCAATATCTGGCCGAAACCCGTAATTTTGACGGCACCGTCGTGGTGATTTTCCAACCTGCCGAAGAAGGCGGCGGCGGTGGGCGCGAGATGTGCAAAGACGGCATGATGGACCGTTGGGGCATCCAAGAAGTTTATGGCATGCACAACTGGCCGGGCATGCCAGCGGGCAGCTTCGCCATCCGTCCCGGCCCGTTTTTTGCCGCAACCGATCTGCTTGAGATCGAAGTCGAAGGTTTGGGCGGTCACGCTGCCAAGCCGCACGAGACCATTGATACCATGGTGGTTACCGCGCAAATGATCACCGCGCTGCAAACCATCGTCAGCCGTAATGCTGATCCGATTGGCAATATCGTGGTGTCGATCACCTCGATTGAATCGTCGTCCAAGGCGTTCAACGTGATCCCGCAGCGGGTTAATCTGCTGGGCACTGTCCGGACGTTGTCGAACGATCTGCGCGATCTGGCGGAAAAGCGTGTAAGCGAGATTTGCGAAGGCATCGCTGCGACATTCGGGGCGACGGCCAAGGTGAACTATATCCGCAACTATCCGGTGATGGTGAACCATGACGAACAAACCGAATTCGCCGCCGATGTGGCGCGCGGTATTTCCGGCCAATGTGACGAGGCCCCATTGGTGATGGGCGGCGAAGACTTTGCCTTTATGCTCGAAGAGCGTCCCGGCGCCTATATTCTGGTCGGCAATGGCGACACGGCGATGGTGCACCATCCGATGTATAACTTTAACGATGACGTTATTCCGGTCGGATGCAGCTGGTGGGCAGGTCTTGCTGAACAGCGGATGCCAATGAGCTAAATCAATCTTTGGGCGCGGGGGTTATCCTTGCGCCCAAATCATCTGATAGACCGCGTCGATCCCGTCAGCCTCGGCCTTGGCGCTGAAGTTTTCGATCACATGCGCGCGGGCAATATCGCCCATCGCGTCAACCTTGCCATCAAGAATAGTACGTGCGGCAGTTGCAGCGGCTTTCGGGGTGTCGACGATCATACCTGCGCGGCCTTCGTCACTAAAGCTGCGGTAATACCCTGCGTCATAGCCAATGAAGGGCACACCAGTCGCCATCGCCTCAAGCGGGACCATGCCATAACCCTCATATTGCGGTAGTTGTACGACCAGCGATAGGCCCCGCATCAGCGCGGGCAGGTCTTGGGCAGGGATTTCGCCGGGGAACAGGATGCGGTCGGTCAGACCAGCGGCATTCACCTGATCCTTGAGGGTTGCAAGAAACGCGCGATGTTCGCGGGTCGCTTTGCCTAAAACCAATGCAACCGCGCCGGGGTGGTCTGGCAGCAGATCAATCATCGCTTTAACAAAATGATCGGTGCCTTTTTCCGGGCGGATGCGGCCAATGGTGGCGATGCCAGTGGTGCCGCCGTACCCCAAGGTTTGCCACGCCTCTGCGCGATCTGGGGCAGGGTGAAACAGCGCGGTATCCACGCCGTGCGGCACCACGGCGCGGACATGGGGCACGAAATCAGCGGCTTTCTCAGTGGTCGCGATCACAGCATCCATGCGGCTGATCAACCAGCGGGGATAGGCAGAATGCCGGCGCTGCGCTGCCGAGGTGAAAACGATTTTGATCGGCAGGCGCAGAACGTCCCGCGCCCAAAGGGCGGCGCGCATCTCCGTGTTGCGCCGCACATGCCAAATTGCGCCGCCGGTGGATGCGGCGCGGGCTTGTTTCACGGTGATCGGATCAGGGCACCCGGGCAAGGGGCGGCCCACAAGCGCCAGATCATAACGATCCATCTGCGCGCGGATGACATTGGCTGCCGTTGCCGAAACGCCGGTGAAGTTCTTGTTAAAGTTGGTGACGAACAGCTTTCTTTTCATCCCGCGTCCAGCCCCAGAACAGACACAAGCCGCGCGGCGATCCCATCAAGCTGATCATCTTGCGCCGCGACAAAGCGTTTGGCGGCACCGGTCATCTTGGCTAAATCTTCAGGAGTCGACAGCAGCTTGGAAAGCGTTGCGGTCAGATCATCGCCATCTTCAACGAATTGCGCCGCCCCTTCGGTCTCAAGCTGGGCATAGGTTTCCGCAAAGGCCGAAACATGTGTGCCTGACAGAACCGCGGCACCTGCTTGGGCGACCTCGAACGGGTTATGCCCGCCGATGGGCAGCAGCGAGCCGCCCAAAAATACAATATCCGACATCGCATACCACAGGCCCAATTCGCCCAGCGTATCGGCTAAATAGACCTGCTCGCCGGGTGCGTCGCCGCGGCTGCGCCGGTTGCAGGTCAGGCCCGCCGCCGTCACCAACGCCTCTACAGCGTCGCCGCGTTCGGGGTGGCGCGGGGCAAGGATCAGACACAGGTCGGGGATTTCCTCTAACAACGCTTTATGCGCCTGCAAAACGGCGTCTTCTTCGCCGTCGTGTGTCGAGGACGCAACCCAGACCGGGCGATTCCCCAGTGCTGCGCGGGCGTCAAACAGCGCGTCTTCGTCCACGGGCAGGGGGCCCGCCATTGATTTCAGATTGATGCCCCGCGCAACACGGTCTGATGGGGCGTGCATGCTGACCATTTTATGGGCCATCGCATCGTTCTGGGTCAGGATCAGGTCGAAGACACCAAACAGATAGCGTGCCATCTTCGGATGCTTGCGCCATGTCTCGACCGATTTGTCGGACAGGCGCGCGTTGACCAGCGCCATTTTCGCGCCCGTCCCATGGGTCCGGCGCAGCATCTGTGGCCACAGTTCGCTTTCGACAAAGATCGCCGCATCAGGCTGCCAGTGACGCAAAAAACGCTTCAGCGGCCCGGGGGCATCAAGCGGGGCGAACTGGTGCTGGGTGCGCGGCGGCATGCGTTGGGCGACCAGCGTGGCAGAGGTGGCAGTGCCTGAGGTGATCAGAAACTGCGCGCGAGGCAAGATCAGCCCCATGCGTGTGATCAGCGCGAGCACCGACAGGCTTTCGCCCACGGATGCGGCGTGCAGCCAGATCAGCGGGCCTGATCCCTGACGGTCTTGGGTGGCATGGCCCAGCTTTTCATGGGCGCGGCGCACCGGCACGCCTTGCGCGCGCAGCTTGGCGGTTTGTGACCGCGCAAAGAACGGGACCAACCCCATGCTGGCGACGACCCATGCACGATAGAGAAAGGGGACGGACATGAGCCTGTCAGCCGCCTGTGTGGCTCATGTGGCGGGGCATTTGCCCGTCGAGCTTTTGGCGGGAATAATCGAAATCGTGGCCCTTGGGTTTCAGATTGATCGCCGCGCGAATGGCGTCTTTAAGCGGCGCGTCATCCTCAGGGTTATTGCGCAAGGGCGCGCGCAGATCGGCCACGTCTTCTTGACCCAGACACATGTATATCTCTCCGGTGCAGGTAATACGCACGCGGTTGCAGCTTTCGCAGAAATTATGGCTAAGCGGGGTGATGAAACCGATTTTCTGGCCCGTTTCCTCAAGCCGCACATAGCGGGCGGGGCCACCAGTGTTTTCCAGCAAATCTGTTACCGTATAGTTGTCTTCATAGGCGCTGCGCACATCTTTGAGCGACCAATACTGGCCCAGACGATCCTCGTTGCCCAAGTCGCCCATGGGCATGACTTCGATCCAGGTCAGGTCAATGCCGCGATCCGCACACCATGCGGTCATGCTGGGCAGTTCGGATTCGTTAAACCCTTTGAGCGCCACGGCGTTGATTTTGACGCGCAAACCCGCGGCCTGCGCCGCGTCAATGCCACGCAACACTTGGGGAAGACGACCCCATCGGGTGATGTCGGCGAATTTCTGATCATCCAGTGTATCAAGCGACACATTCACGCGCCGCACGCCCGCGGCATAGAGATCGGTCGCAAAGCGCTCCAGCTGACTGCCATTGGTGGTCAGGGTCAATTCCTTGAGCGTACCGGCGTCCAGATGACGGGTCATGCTGTCAAAGAAGGTCATGATGCCCTTGCGGACCAAAGGCTCACCGCCCGTGATACGTAGTTTTTGAACGCCGAGGTCAATGAAATTGGTGCACAGCCGGTCCAGTTCCTCAAGCGTGAGGAGTTCTTTCTTAGGCAGGAAATTCATATTCTCTGACATGCAATAGACGCAGCGAAAATCGCAGCGGTCCGTCACAGAGACACGCAGATAGGTGATCGCGCGGGCAAATGGGTCAATTAAAGGTGCATTCATACCCAATAGGTAAACATCGGCTCATCGCGGGGCAAGGGACAATAAGGTGATTGAAGCAGCACCAGTGGGCGGCTATCCAGCACCCTATGAAACATTGTCTTATTCTTTGTACGATTTGCCTGGGGCTTTCTGCCTGTGGAGCGACGACAGAACGGCTGGGTCTTGGATGGCCCCAGTCGGATAATACGGCTGCTTTGCCGGAGCCTTCGGAGGTGGATCAAGCAACGTATGATCCCGTAACATCCGCGCCGCGCCCCCCCGCAGCGGCCCGCACAGCCGAGACATTGGACACCACAACCGCCGAACAACGCGCCGCGGCTGTGGCTCCTGCGGCGGCTGGGGCGCGTGTGTTGGGAACAACCGTTGCGTCGCTGGGCAGTGCGACGGAGCCGGGGCTGTGGATCAAGACCCCCTTGGTTCAAAGCGAAATGCAGGGCCGGGTGACGAACCCCGCAACGGGTAAATCATCCACCGTGATGCTGATCCCGATCGAAGGGCCTGCCACGGCAGGAAGTCGCATGTCCCTTGCCGCATTGCGTTTGATTGGGGCGTCTTTGACGGATTTGACCAGCGTCGAGATCTCTACGTCAAATTAAGTGCGGCCGGAGCATGATTTCCGCGAGGGGCGGGGGGCCAGCCCCCCGGACCCCCCGGGATATTTATGAGCCAGAGAATGCGGGTTAGGCGTCGGGCGTGGTTTCAGTGTTTTCTGGTACAGCGGGCAGATAGCGCGAGGCTTCCTTGACCGCGTAGGGTTTCATGTGGTGGCTGTTTTCATCAATGAAGAGTTGTGCGCGGGCGGGGTCATGGCGGCTGAGGTCGCGCACCCACCAGGCGATGGCCTTTTGCATGATGCCGTTTTTGACGGGGAGATACCCTGCGGCCCAGCCCAAAATGTGGTCGCGCGCGGCCAGTTCCTCGGGCTTTGGATTGTTTTGCTTGGTCCAGGGCAGGGTCGCCACAAGGGCGGCGCGTTTGGTCCAGAGGTGATCCGACGTTGTCCAGTTCTCGACGGTGTCGAGACGGGAGGGATCGGCGATCAGACGTTTTTGGATCGCCATGCAAACGTGATCGGCTATGGCCCAGCTGTCAAAATCGGGCACCCAGCTTTGCAGCATTTTCCATGCGGCTTCGTCGTCGGGACGCAGCCGTGCTTGGGTCAGCAGTTTCGCGGCGGCGACGCGGGCCTCGAATATATCGGTTTGCCAAAGCGCATCGGCAAGGTTGATGCGATCCGCCAGCTCCAGCTCTGCCCGCCATGTTTTGGTCAGCTCGTTAATGTCCGGGTTGGTCACGCCCAGATAGGGGCGGTCAATCTTGTGATAGGCGTGCATCTGTTCAATGCGCGCCGGATCGGCAAGTGCGCTGAGTTGCGCCAGATAGGGCTCATGCATCGGGTGTGTCCTGAGTGATATATGTGGGCAAGCCGTCAATCGTGGTGTGATTGCGTTCGCCCCAATAGGTTTCAATCGCGCTTGCGCCTTTGTCGTCGGCCCATTTCTTGAGAACGTCGCGGTCGCCTGCGTGGTCGTAAAACGGCACGGCATAGCCGCAGCTTGTCTGAAGCATATCGACGTTCATGTCATAGATCTGCCGGGTGCCAAGGGCCGCTGGAAACAGATCTTGCAGGGATGCAAAATCAGCGTCGCGGGGGTGCAGGGCCCGTGCGGTGCCATAGGCGCGCATGATCATCGGGCGGGTCTCGAACCCGCACCACATCAATGTCATGCGGTTGACACGCGACAGATGTCCGGCGGTTTCATTTCCCGATCCCGTCATATTGCGCCAAATGATACGGTTCGGCCCCACCACGCGCAGGCTGTCCATCCCCTTGGGCGAGATGTTGACCCGCCCATCCCCGGCCGCCGTTCCGCAAAAGAACATGTGCTGCGCCTTGATGAAGTCGCGTTGATCATCGCTGATGTGGTCGAACTGCTTGGCCATTATTCGACTGTCACGGATTTTGCCAGGTTGCGTGGTTGGTCAACATCCGTGCCTTTGGCGATTGCCGTGTGATAGGCCAGCAATTGCGCGGGGATGGCATAAAGGATCGGTGCCAGCGCATCGGCGACGGGGGGCATTTCAATCTGCGCCCATGTGCCTTCGGCGGCCTCATCCAGCCCCTTGCGGTCAGAGATCAGAATGACCTTACCCTTGCGCGCCATGACCTCTTGCATGTTGCTGACGGTCTTGTCGAACAGGGTGTCCTTTGGGGCCATGACGACCACCGGGACGTTTTCATCAATAAGCGCGATGGGTCCGTGTTTAAGTTCACCTGATGCATAAGCTTCGGCGTGTATATAGCTAATTTCTTTTAGCTTTAATGCACCTTCTAGGGCGAGTGGGAACATCGCGCCGCGCCCCAAAAACAGCACGTCGCGGGCGGATGAGAGTTTTTGTGCAGCATCGCGGATCGTGTCGTTTTGTTCAAGCGCTGTGTTGATCAGCGAGGGCATCGAGCGCAGCGCGGACATGTGATCTGCCAACTGCTCTTGGGTTATGGTACCACGATCAAATGCCGCTTTTAGGGTCATCAAAAAGAGCACCGTAAGCTGACAGGTAAAGGCCTTGGTCGATGCCACGCCAACCTCGACCCCCGCGTGGATTGGCAAGGCCAGATCGCTTTCGCGTGCAATCGAGGATTCAGTGACATTGACGACCGACGCAATTTTATCTGCCTTGCCCTCACAATAGCGCAGGGCGGCGAGGGTATCGGCGGTTTCACCGGATTGGCTGACGAACATGGCCAGTGTGCGGCCCGGAATGGGGGGTTCGCGGTAGCGGAATTCAGAGGCGAAATCGACCTCGACCGGCAGGCGCGCGATTTGTTCGAACCAGTATTTCGCTGTCAGACAAGCGTAGTAGGCCGTGCCGCAGGCGACCATGGTGATGCGGTCAAACTTTGTGAAATCCAGACCGGGGTCGGGCAGCGAAATGGTGTTATCGGCACTTACATAGTGGCTCAGAGCTTCGCCAATAACGCTTGGCTGCTCCGCGATTTCCTTGGCCATAAAGTGTTTATGCCCAGCCTTGTCGACGCGGGTGCTGTCCAGGCTGATGGTTTTGACGGCGCGGTTTGCACGCGATCCATTTGCATCGAAAATCTCGACCGAGCTGCGCGTGAGGATCACGCGGTCGCCTTCCTCGAGATAAGTGATGCGGTTGGTCATCGGGGATAGGGCAATTGCATCGCTGCCCAAGAACATTTCGTTGTCGCCATGCCCGACAGCCAGCGGCGCACCTTTGCGCGCGCCGATCATCAGGTCTTCTTCGCCATCGAACAGGAACGCCAAGGCAAAGGCCCCTTGCAGGCGGCTTAGCGTCTTGGTTGCCGCGTCAACGGGGCTTAGCCCTTGGGACATGTGGTGTTGGGTCAGCAGGGCGACAGTTTCGGTGTCTGTTTCGGTGACGAATTTGGCACCAAGCTCGGACAGCTCGGCACGCAGTTCGCGGAAGTTTTCAATGATACCGTTGTGCACGACTGCGACCGGGCCAGCCTGATGCGGGTGGGCATTAGTGACAGAGGGCGCGCCGTGTGTGGCCCAGCGGGTGTGGCCAATGCCAGATTTGCCAGCCAGCGGTTCATGCACCAACAAATCCGAAAGGTTTACCAGCTTGCCCACCGCGCGGCGGCGGTCAAGGTGACCGTCATTAATCGTGGCAATACCGGCGCTGTCATAGCCGCGATATTCCAGACGTTTTAACGCTTCAACAAGGATGGGCGCAGCTTCATGCTGACCGAGGACCCCTACAATACCGCACATAATTAGCTGCCTCTCTGCTGTTTTGCCTTTTTGGCTTTTAACATTTCGAACAATTTCCGCGCCATGCCCGGTTTTTCAACCTGCGGCGCGCGTGACAGGGCCAAAGCGTCGGCTTCGACGTCGGATGTAATAACAGACCCGGACCCGGTCATTGCCCCGTCGCCAATATGGACGGGGGCCACCAGCATGGTGTTGGACCCGATAAAGGCATTTGCGCCGATATGGGTGTGGTGCTTCATCACGCCATCATAATTGCAGGTGATTGTCCCCGCGCCGATGTTGGATTTCTTACCAATGGTGGCGTCGCCGATATAGCTCAGGTGGTTGACCTTGGCCCCTTCGTCGATCTGGGCATTCTTAACCTCGACGAAATTACCGATCCGCACGTCTTCGGCCAGTTCGGTGCCGGGGCGCAGGCGGGCGTAGGGGCCGATGATGCCGCCGCGCGACACATGGCAGCCCTCAAGATGGCTGAACGCGCGGATGGTGGCACCGTTTTCGATGGTCACGCCGGGGCCGAATACGACATTAGGTTCGATCACCGTGTCACCGCCAATATACGTATCGCGTGCGAAATAGACGGTTTCAGGGGCCACCAAGGTGACGCCGCTTTCTAGCATGGCGGCGCGGGTGCGCGCCTGAAACGCGGCATCTGCAAAAGCAAGGTCAGCGCGGGAGTTCACGCCCATCGTCTCGGCCTCGGCGCAGGTCACTGCGGTGGCCTTTAGGCCCCGCGCGCGGGCGATGCCGATGATGTCGGTCAGATAGTATTCTTTGGAGGCGTTGTCGTTTTCAACCGCATCAATCAGGTCAAACAACAGCTCGGATTTACAGGCAACAACGCCGCTATTACATAGGGTTATGGCGCGTTCTTGATCTGTGGCATCTTTGAATTCGACAATCCGGTCCAGACTGTCACCTTGCATCACCAAACGGCCATAGCGCGCAGGGTCAGCGGCCTCGAACCCTAAAACAACCACGTCATTTTGCTGCAGCGCATCGCACATCGCCTCGAGCGTTTCGGGCTGAACAAAGGGGGTGTCGCCGTATAGGATAATCGCTGTGCCTTCAAAACCCGCTAGCGCCTCGCGGGCCTGTCCAACGGCATGAGCAGTTCCCAACTGTTCCTCTTGCACAACGACTTGCGCATCTTCGTCAAACGCTTGGGCGGCAGCGCGCACCTGATCGGCCCCGTGTCCGGCAACGACAACCGTGCGGGCCGGCGATAGCGCGGCCCCGGAAGCCATGGCATGTTCCAGCAACGGCGCTTGGGCAACGGGGTGCAGCACCTTTGGTAGATCGGATTGCATCCGCGTGCCTTTACCAGCGGCCAATAGGATGAGTGCGACTTCCATATAAATCTCTTTAATAAATTGACTGAGGGTCTCTTTACCTTGTTGGCGTTTATGCGCAAGGCTAGCGCCGATCAAAGATGATTTCGGCCTGCAACATGACTAAGCGAAGGAGCGCCGATGAAAACGGTTGTATTCGACCTGGACGGCACATTGGCAGACACCAGCGGTGATCTGATTGCAGCGGCCAACGCCTGTTTTCGCGACATGGGGGCGGGCGATCTGCTGGATCCGTTTCAGGATGCGGGCACCGCCTTGAAAGGCGGGCGTGCGATGCTGCGATTGGGGATGGACCGGCTTGAGCACGCAGACGGTGCCGCAATGATAGATCGGTATTATCCATTTCTCATTAAGGCTTATGGTGAAGACATCGACACGCATACGGTGCTGTATCCCGGCGCGATGGACGCGGTCGAAGCATTGAAAACTGCGGGCTACCGCGTGGCGATCTGCACCAACAAACCCGAAGGGTTGGCGCATACATTGTTGACCCGTCTGGGCGTGCGCGATGCATTCGGGGCGATGTTGGGGGCCGATAGCTTGGCGGTGCGCAAACCTGATCCGGAACATCTGTTTGAAACGGCGCGGCGCGCGGGGGGGGACCCTGCGCAATGTTGTTTAGTCGGTGATACGGCCACAGACCGTGATACCGCCGCCGCGGCCGGTGTGCCCAGTATTTTGGTCACCTTTGGCCCCTCGGGCGAGGATATGGCCGCCCTCAAACCCGAAGCATTGCTGCACGATTACGCGCATCTGCCCGCCTTGGTGCCCAGCCTGATCGGGGAAATCTGAGCGCATGGAGGTGTTCAAAGGCAGCTTTACCCAGCAGGAACCCATTCCAGAAGACGCAATCGAGGCAGCCATCGCGGTGATGCGCCATGGTCGGTTGCACCGCTATAACACCGCCGGTGACGAAATCGCAGAAACGGCCCTGCTAGAGCAGGAATTCGCGGCGCTGGTGGGGGCTAAATACTGCGTGGCTGTAGCATCGGGCGGGTATGCGATGGCAACGGCATTGCGCGCGGTGGGCGTGAAGCCGGGCGACCTTGTGCTGTCAAACGCCTTTACGCTGGCCCCTGTGCCGGGCGCGATTGCCGCTGTCGGGGCCGAGCCTGTGTTTGTGGATGTGACCGAGGGGCTGGTCATTGATCTGGCTGATCTGGCCGGCAAGGTGGACCAAGCGGATGTTTTACTGCTGAGCCATATGCGCGGCCATATCTGTGACATGGACGCGTTGATGGCGCTGTGTGATGCGGTGGGTGTGACGGTGATTGAGGACTGCGCCCATACCATGGGGGCCGCGTGGGGCGGTGTCGCGTCGGGGCGTCATGGCACGGTTGGGTGTTATTCCTGCCAGACCTACAAGCACATCAATTCGGGCGAGGGCGGTTTGCTGGTCACCGATGATGCGGACGTGGCGGCGCGTGCGATCATGCTGTCGGGGTCGTATATGCTGTATGAAAAACATCTCGCAGCCCCTCCGCCAGAGGCATTCGCGCAGATCAAATACGAGACGCCGAATATTTCGGGCCGTATGGATAATCTGCGCGCCGCGTTGCTGCGGCCACAACTGCGCGACCTGAATACGCAGGTGGCCCGCTGGAACGAGCGTTATTTTGCGGTCGAGGCCGGATTACGCAACACGCCCGGATTGACTGTGATCGAACGGGCGGCAAAGGAAAGCATCGTGGGATCGTCGATCCAGTTTCTGTTGCAGGGCTGGCTGCCTGAGAAGGTGCAGGAGGTCTTGAACCGTTGCTTGGCCCGCGGGGTCGAGCTGAAATGGTTCGGCGCGGCAGAGCCGTTGGGCTTTACCAGCCGCTATGACAGTTGGAGATATGTGCCCGTCGCGCCCCTGCCCAAAAGCGACGCCGTGCTGGCCGGACTGATCGACATGCGTGTGCCGCTGACCTTTAGCATCGAAGATTGCACGTTGATTGCACGTATCATTCGCGAAGAGGTCAGCACGGTATTCCAGCAGGCGTGAGACGGAAAAAGGGCGCTCGAAAGCGCCCTGATTTCATTGTGTTTGCTGTAACCGCTTAGAACCGGACCGTGCCATGCTGGCCCATATCGGGTTTTTCGTCGGTGATCTGTGCCTTAGCGATCTCGTACAGAAACGACAGGCTGCCCCCGGTGGCCCAAACTTCGGCCTGCGACAGGTCAAAGCGCACCAGCTGCACATCATCGTCTTGACGCCCATCCTCGAACCATGCGCCTGCAACGGCTGACCACAATTCATCCAGCTTGGCAGGGTCGGTCACTGCTTGCACCTTGCCATCGATGCGCGCGTACAGGTGTTCGTCATTGCTTATCACGACATATTCAGCCGACGCGCCCGTTTGTGCGGCTTTGGACAGATCAGTGCCGTTTGCCGTGATGAACCACAACACGTTTGCGTCCTTGTCGACATAATGGGTCATGGGAACAGCGCGTGCGCCGTCGGTGCCCAACATCCCGGTGCGGATGTCTTTGATACGGTCCCAGAATTCTTCCTTCAACGTGTCGGCCATGGTAAATATTCCTTTATATTTGCTTTCCATGTCCAACGATCAAAGCGGCTTGGGGGTTCCCGCCAGCTTTAGATTTGCTTGACTGAATCATCTGGGGGTGTAAAGTAATGAACAACTGTTCAATAAGCTCTGGGAGGGGTCCATGTTCAACGCCAGCATGAAATTTGATTTGGGCGACGATGTGAATGATCTGCGCGATATGGTGCATCGTTGGGCGCAAGAGCGGGTCAAGCCTATGGCCGCCAGCATTGACCAGAAAAACGAGTTCCCGCCCGAGCTTTGGGAAGAGATGGGCAGCCTTGGCCTTCTGGGCATGACCGTGAACGAGGAATTCGGCGGCACCGGCATGGGCTATGTCGCACATACCGTCGCGGTCGAGGAAATCGCGCGGGCGTCGGCCTCCGTCTCCCTATCCTATGGGGCGCATTCTAACCTTTGCGTTAACCAGATCAGCCTGAACGGCACGGCCGAGCAAAAGGCGAAATTCCTGCCCGGTCTGTGTTCCGGTGCCCATGTGGGCGCGCTGGCCATGTCAGAACCGTCTGCGGGCAGCGATGTCGTATCGATGAAGCTGCGCGCTGAAAAGCGTAACGATCATTATCGCCTGTCGGGTAACAAATACTGGATCACCAACGGCCCTGATGCCGATACGCTTGTGGTATATGCCAAGACCGACCCGGATGCGGGGTCCAAGGGGATCACGGCATTCCTGATTGAGAAATCGATGAAGGGGTTCACCACCAGCCCGCATTTTGACAAGCTGGGGATGCGCGGGTCAAACACCGCCGAGCTGATCTTTGACGATGTCGAGGTTCCGTTCGAGAATGTGCTGGGCGAAGAGGGGCGCGGCGTGCGGGTTCTGATGTCGGGCCTTGATTATGAACGCGTCGTTTTGGCGGGTATCGGGTTGGGGATCATGGCGGCGTGCTTGGATGAAATCATGCCCTATATGGCGCAGCGCAAGCAGTTTGGTCAGCCCATCGGGAGCTTTCAACTGATGCAGGGTAAGATGGCGGATATGTACACCGCGATGAATTCCGCCCGCGCCTATGTCTACGAGGTCGCCAAGGCTTGCGACCGTGGTGATGTGACCCGCGCAGATGCTGCGGCCTGCTGTCTTTATGCAAGTGAAGAGGCCATGAAACAGGCGCACCAAGCGGTGCAAGCCATGGGCGGTGCCGGCTATCTGTCCGACAATCCCGTGGGCCGTATTTTCCGCGATGCCAAGCTGATGGAAATCGGCGCAGGGACATCAGAAATCCGGCGCATGCTGGTGGGCCGCGAGATGATGGGATCGATGGGATGATCCGGCTGGCTGCCGTCTTGGCGCTGGTGGCATCACCTGCTGTTGCGCAGGATCTGAAGTATTCGGATGCAAGTACGCAATCCTGTCTGGAAGAGGCCGAAAGCTATGGCGCAAAGATTGATTGCGCCGGTGCATCGGCTGGGCAGTGCATGGAGGACACCCCCGGCGGCCATAGCACCGTTGGAATGGGCGGCTGTCTGGATCGCGAACTGGCGTATTGGGATGGCCTGCTGAACAGCCATTACAAGGCGGCAATGACGCAGGCCAAAAACCTTGATGCCGACCGCCCCGCATCGATGAAAGATGTACCGGGTGCGGCGACCGCCTTGCGCGAGATGCAACGCGCGTGGATACCGTTCCGTGACAAGGCCTGCGGATACGAGGCGTCGCTTTGGGCGGGCGGCACGGGGCAGGGACCTGCGACACTGAGCTGTCTGATGCAGCAAACCGCCAAACAGGCCCTGACGCTTGAGCCTTGGGGCTAGATGGTGGTTGGCTCTTTACCCGGTCTGGATGCGGATGGCGCGTGGGATATTCCTGCGCGGCTGAATATGGCGGCGCAATGTCTGGACCATGATGCGGGGCAAACTGCAATCATCGATCTGACGGGCGGCGCGCGCCGTGATGTGACCTATGGCGAGCTGTCCGAAATGGCCGATGGTTTGGCGCGGTTTCTGCTTCCTCGTGTTCAGGCGGGTGCCCGTGTCGGCGTCTTGCTAAGCCAAAGCCCGTGGTGCGCGGCGGCCCATCTGGCGATCTGGAAAATAGGCGCGATTTCAGTGCCTTTGTTTAAGCTCTTCAAGTATGACGCGCTAAAGTCACGGGTGCTGGATGCGGGCATTAACCTTGTCCTCACCGATCCCGAAGGGCGCGATCTGCTGGGCGATCTGGCCGAGGCCTGGATGGCTGACAGCGTGGGCATTGCGGGTGACCCCATTCCCTATGCCGATACCGAAGCGGATGATCCGGCGGTGCTTATCTATACGTCTGGCACCACCGGCAGCCCCAAGGGCGCGGTGCATGGGCATCGCGTGCTGACCGGTCATTTGCCCGGCGTGTCGCTAAGCCATGATATTTTGGGCAAGGCTGACGATTGCCTTTGGACCCCCGCGGATTGGGCGTGGATCGGCGGTTTGTTTGATGTGTTGATGCCGGGGCTGGCCTTGGGCGTGCCGGTTGTTGCTGCGCGAATGGCCAAGTTCTCGGCCCAAGACTGCGCGCGCATTATCGCCGACGGTGCCGTGCGCAATGTGTTCTTCCCGCCGACAGCGCTGCGTATGCTCAAGGCGGCTGGGGTGGATCTGCCCGGTTTGCGGTCCGTCGCATCGGGTGGCGAACCGCTTGGCGCGGAAATGCTGGCATGGGGGCAGGGTGCCTTCGGCCTCGCGATTAACGAATTTTACGGCCAGACCGAATGCAATATGGTGGCGTCCAGCTGTGGCAGCCTGTTCCCCGCGCGCCCCGGATGTATCGGCAAGCCCGTACCGGGCCATGATGTGGCCGTGATCGACGACGCGGGCATGACGACGTCCGAAGAGGGCGACGTCGCGATCCGCCGTGGATCGGCGGCGATGATGCTGGGCTATTGGCATCGCCCCGATGCCACCGCAGAGAAATTTCGCGGCGACTGGATGGTCACCGGTGATCGCGGCATCTGGGAGGGCGAGTATCTGCGCTTTGTCGGCCGCGAGGATGACGTGATTACCTCAAGCGGGTATCGCGTTGGCCCGGCCGAGATCGAAGATTGTCTGCTGACCCATCCGGGCGTCGCGACCTGCGGCGTTGTGGGCAAACCTGATGCCCTGCGCACCGAAATCGTCAAGGCCTATGTCGTGCGCAAACCGGGCAGCGACGTGACGGGTGACGCCTTGCAAACATGGTGCAAAACCCGTTTGACCAGCTATTCTTACCCGCGCGAGATTACATTTCTGGACGCGCTGCCCATGACCGTGACGGGCAAGGTGATCCGCAAAGACCTCAAAGCGCTTGCCATAGGCGAGCTGACCCCATGACTGCCGCCCCCTTTAGCCACCCAAGGAGACCGACATGAAGTTGACCTCGCAGGCGTTGCCCTCATCCGAAGGCTTCAAAGCCAATGAAGCCGCCCATCTTGAAGCGTTGCAAACCGTGCGCGACGCGTCTGACGCTGCCGCGTTCGGGGGCGGAGAGAAATCCCGCGCCCGCCATGAAAGCCGCGGCAAGATGCTGCCGCGCGAACGGGTGGCGAATTTGCTTGATCCCGGATCGCCTTTCCTTGAGGTCGGCGGGCTGGCGGCGCATGGGCTCTATGGTGGCGCTGCCCCTTGTGCGGGCGTGATCGCGGGTGTGGGTCAGGTGCATGGCATCGATTGCATGATCGTGTGCAATGATGCGACGGTTAAGGGCGGCACGTACTTCCCAATGAGCGTGAAAAAACACCTGCGCGCCCAAGAGATCGCCGAGGAAAACCATCTGCCTTGCATCTATCTGGTCGATAGTGGCGGCGCGAACCTGCCCAACCAAGACGAGGTGTTCCCCGACCGCGATCACTTTGGCCGGATTTTCTATAATCAGGCCCGAATGAGCGGTAAGGGCATCCCCCAGATCGCCGTCGTTATGGGGTCGTGCACGGCGGGCGGTGCCTATGTGCCTGCGATGTCCGACGTGTCGATCATCGTCAAAGAACAGGGCACGATCTTTCTGGCGGGACCGCCGCTGGTCAAGGCCGCGACCGGAGAGGTCGTAACCGCCGAGGATCTGGGCGGCGGCGACGTGCACACCCGGCTCTCCGGTGTGGCTGATTATCTGGCCGAGGATGACGCACATGCCTTGGCCCTTGCCCGCCGTGCCGTTGCGGGGCTGAACCGCGCTAAGCCCGCGAATGTGCAGTGGCAGCCAAGCGAAGAACCCGCTTATGACCCTGCTGAAATGCTGGGTGTTGTGCCTGCCGATCTGCGCACGCCTTACGACATTCGCGAGGTCATCATGCGGCTGGTCGATGGCAGCCGTTTTGATGAATTCAAAGCGCGCTATGGCGAAACGCTGGTCTGTGGCTTTGCCCATGTCAAAGGCTGCCCCGTGGGGATCATCGCCAACAACGGTGTGTTGTTTTCGGAATCTGCCCAAAAAGGCGCGCATTTCGTCGAGCTGTGTTCGCAACGCAAAATCCCGCTGGTGTTCTTGCAAAATATCACCGGTTTCATGGTGGGCCGCAAATACGAGAACGAAGGTATTGCGCGGCACGGGGCCAAGATGGTGACCGCCGTGGCATCGACCAATGTGCCGAAAATCACCATGCTGGTGGGCGGATCATTCGGCGCGGGCAACTATGGCATGGCGGGGCGAGCCTATTCCCCGCGCTTTATGTGGACATGGCCCAATTCGCGGATTTCCGTCATGGGCGGCGCGCAGGCGGCAGGGGTTCTGGCCACGGTCAAGCGCGACGCGATTGAACGCGCTGGCGACAGCTGGAGCGCCGAGGACGAGGCCAAGTTCAAGCAGCCCACCATTGATATGTTCGAGGAACAGTCGCATCCGCTTTATGCTTCGGCACGGCTATGGGATGACGGCGTGATCGACCCGCGCAAAAGCCGCGATGTGCTGTCGCTGTCTCTGCGGGCCAGTCTGAATGCACCGATTGAGGATACACGCTTTGGCGTGTTCCGGATGTGAGGGGATCGCTATGACAAAAACACTGCAAGAGATCGTCGATGCCAACCCGGACGCGGAAACATTCCGCTTTGGCGACAACCCGAAACTCTGCGCGGATATTATCGCGCTGGTGCGGGCTGGTAAAAAGACCGCCACCTGTGAGGCCGCATCCGCCTATGGCGCGGGCGGTGATGCCTACCCCGAGGTCGGTCGCCGCGACATTGCGCTGAACTGGGACGGCACGCCCGCCTTTATGATTGAGACGGTCGAGGTCTCCACCCGGCGTTTCAGCGAAATGGACGCCGAATTTGTCGCCGCACAGGGGGAATTCCGCGATCTGAACGATTGGCGCGCCAGTTACGAGGCGTATTTCCATCGCACCTGCGGGTTCAAACCGGATATGAAACTGATGTGCGAACGCTTCACTTTGATCGAGGATTACGCCTGATGTTTGATACAATTTTGATTGCGAACCGGGGCGAGATTGCCTGCCGTGTGATGGAAACGGCCCAAACGATGGGCGTGCGTTGTGTGGCGGTGTATTCTGACGCCGACCGCGCCGCGAAACATGTCGCAATGGCGGATGCGGCGGTACATATTGGCGGGTCCGCCCCGGCGGAGAGTTATTTGCGCGGGGATGTGATCATTCAGGCGGCGCTAGACACAGGCGCACAGGCGATCCACCCGGGCTATGGCTTTCTGTCAGAGAACCCCGATTTTGTCGACGCGGTCGAGGCAGCAGGGTTGGTGTTTATCGGACCCTCCGCAAAAGCGATCCGTGCAATGGGATTAAAGGACGCCGCTAAGGCCTTGATGGTAAAAGCAGGTGTTCCCGTTGTGCCGGGCTATCACGGGGCGGATCAGGACGATGTGTTACTGGCAGCCGAGGCGGATAAAATCGGCTATCCGGTATTGATCAAGGCCGTCGCGGGCGGCGGCGGCAAGGGCATGCGGCTGGTCGAAGCGGCGGGCGGTTTTCAAGCAGCGCTGGATAGCGCGCGGTCCGAGGCCAAAACCGCCTTTGGCAATGCCGATGTGCTGGTCGAGAAATTCGTGACCAAGCCGCGCCATATCGAAGTGCAGGTGTTTGGCGATGGCACCCATGCGGTGCATCTGTTCGAACGCGATTGTTCGCTGCAACGCCGCCACCAAAAGGTGATCGAGGAAGCCCCAGCCCCCGGCATGACGCCTGAAATGCGCGAGGCCATGGGGCAGGCGGCCGTGACGGCAGCCGAGGCGATCGGCTATGCCGGGGCGGGCACCATCGAATTTATCGTGGACGGGTCCGATGGTCTGCGCCCCGACGGGTTTTTCTTTATGGAGATGAACACGCGGTTGCAGGTCGAACATCCCGTAACCGAGGCGATCACTGGCGTTGATCTGGTCGAATGGCAATTGCGCGTGGCGGCGGGAGAAAGCCTGCCAATGCGTCAGGATGAGTTGCGCATTCAAGGTCACGCCTTCGAGGCGCGGCTGTATGCGGAAGACGTGCCAAAAGGGTTCCTGCCCGCGACGGGGACATTGTCGCATCTGGCATTTGAAAAAGGCTGCCGTGCCGATAGCGGCGTGCGGGCGGGCGATACAATCAGTCCGTTTTATGACCCGATGATTGCCAAGATCATTGTCCATGGACCGACGCGGGAAATTGCCCTGTCCAAGCTGCGATCGGCTTTGAAACATTGCGAAGTTGGCGGCACCGTCACAAACCTTGCATTTCTGGGCGCGCTTGCTGGGCATGACGGCTTTGGTGCGGGCGATGTGGATACCGGGCTGATCGGTCGCGAGATCGACAGCCTGACCGTCGCGCCTGATGTGCAACCGCGTCACGCGGCACTGGCGGGGATGGCGGCGTTGGGTTTGCTGGATCCGGCGGAGGATGCCGGTTTTACCTTGTGGCAACCTTTGCTGCGTCAGGTCGGTTTGACTTGGGGCGGCGAGGATCATCTGTTGAAGGTGCAGGTCATGTCGCCGCGTGAACAGATTTGGCAGGTGGATGGCACTGAGGTGACTGCGCAGCGCGTCGGCGCTGGCTGGCAAGTTGGCGGGCAGACCGCAGCGTCAGTCGCGGTGAATGCAGGGCAGGTCACTGTCTTTGATGGCTACGGGCTGGTGTTTGATGTGATCGACCCGCTGGCGCGCGCCGCTGGTGGCCACGGCGACGGTAATCTGGTCGAGGCACCGATGCCGGGGTTGGTGCGCAGTGTCGATGCCGTTGTCGGGCAATCTGTTGCCAAGGGGGACCGTTTGGCCGTGCTTGAGGCGATGAAGATGGAACACAGCCTGCTGGCCGCGCGCGATGGTGTGGTGGCCGAGGTGCTCGCCGTTGCGGGCGATCAGGTCGAAGCGGGGGCGGCGCTGGTCCGGCTAGAGGCCGAAACCGAGGAAGGCACCGCATGATCACGCTGCATCACGCGGAACAGACCCGTTCCATGCGCACCCTATGGCTGCTGAACGAGCTGGACGTGCCGTTTGAAGTGGTCGTGCACCCGTTCGACAAATCCCTGCGCGATCCTGCCTATCTGGCGATCTCGCCCGCGGGGCGGGTGCCCTCGCTGGAGATTGACGGACAAACCATGTTCGAGACCGGGGCCATTGGCGAATACCTGTGTGAACGGTTCAGCCCCGACGATCTGGGCCGTATGCCCGGATCAGAGGACCGGATGGCGTGGCTAACATGGATGCATTTCGCCGAAACCCTGTCGCAACATTGCGCAGCACTGACCCAGCAACACATCGCCCTGCGCGATGACAGCATGCGCAGCCCGATTGTAATGAAGCTGGAAGCCGCTAGGGTGGTGAAATGTTATGATGCAATTGAGGCGCGGCTGGAGGGGCGCGATCATTTGCTAAGCAGTGGCTTTACGGCGGCGGATATCGGGGTGGGGCAGGCGGTCTATATGGCGCAACATTTCGCCAAGCTGGACGCGCATCCACGGGTGGCGGACTGGTACCAGCGCATTTCAGAGCGCGAGGGGTTCCAGAAATCACTGCCCCAAGGGGCACCTTTGTTTGCGCAGTCGTTCTTTGAACCTTGGCCGATCGTGTGAGGCCAATGGCGTTACTTTGAGTTTATTTGGCAAAATGAAGGGGAGGGACGGAGATGAACAAAGGCGTTTGTGAGATATTCGAGGTGGGGCCACGCGATGGGCTTCAGAACGAAGCGCGCGAAATTCCGGTGGCCGAGAAGATTGCCTTGGTTGATCTGCTAAGTCGGGCGGGATTTTCGCGGATTGAAATCGCCAGCTTTGTCAGCCCCAAATGGGTGCCGCAGATGGCCGGATCGGGCGAGGTGTTGGCCGGTATCAAACGGGCCGAGGGCGTCCGCTATGCGGCGTTGACGCCGAACATGCGCGGCTATGAGGACGCGGTGGCGGCAAAGGCGGACGAGATCGCGATCTTTGCCTCGGCCAGCGAAGGGTTCAGCCAGAAGAATATCAACGCCAGCATTGATGAAGCGTTCGAGCGCTTTGCCCCCATTCTGGAAGAGGCGCGGCATGTGGATATGCCTGTGAGGGGCTATGTGTCTTGCGTGATTGAATGCCCCTATGACGGGGCCATCGCCCCTGCGCAGGTTGCGGCGGTGGCCGACAGGTTGTTCGCCATGGGCTGTTATGAGGTGTCGCTGGGCGATACCATCGGGGCAGGGACGCCAGACACGATTGCAAAGATGTTGCTGGCGGTGCGCGATGTTGTACCGGTCGGGCGGCTTGCAGGGCATTTTCACGACACCAACGGGCGGGCGATTGATAACATCGATGCGTCGCTGTCCATGGGGGTGCGTGTGTTTGATGCGGCCGTGGGCGGGCTTGGCGGCTGTCCCTTTGCACCCGGTGCTGCGGGCAATGTGGCGACCGAAGCGGTGAATGCGCATCTGACGGCATTGGGATATGAAACGGGGCTGGATCAAGCATTGATCGAAGAAGCCGCGGCCATGGCACGGCAGATGAGGAACGGTTGATGTTCGAGACGATCACGATTGAGACGGACCCGCGCGGGGTCTCCACGCTGACCCTTGCGAGGGAGGAAAAGCACAACGCCATGTCGGCGGCCATGATCGCGGAACTGACACAGGCGGCGGCGCAGCTGGGCGCTGACGATGCGGTGCGGGTTGTTGTGTTGACTGGTGCGGGCAAAAGCTTTTGCGCAGGCGGCGATCTGGGGTGGATGCAGGCGCAGCGCGATATGGGTGCCGCCACGCGGTCGGCCGAGGCGGGCAAGCTGGCCACGATGCTGGGCGCGCTGAACGCGCTGCCAAAGCCGTTGATCGGGCGGGTGCAGGGCAATGCCTTTGGCGGCGGGGTTGGCATGGCGTCGGTCTGTGACGTGGCGATTGGTGTCGATACCCTCAAGATGGGGTTCACCGAGACACGGCTGGGCATTATTCCCGCCACCATCGGGCCCTATGTGCTGGCGCGGATGGGCGAAGGGCGCGCGCGGCGTGTGTTCATGTCGGCGCGGCTGTTTGATGCGCAAGAGGCCGTCGATCTGGGGCTGTTGGCGCGGATCGTTCCGGCAAGTGACCTTGATGCTGCTATCGAGGCTGAAGTCGTGCCGTATCTGTCTTGCGCCCCCGGCGCTGTCGCCGCAGCAAAGCAATTGGCCCGCGATCTGGGCCCCCGCATTGATGCCGATGTGGTCGCGCACACGATCGCAGCATTAGCCGCAAGATGGGAGACCGAGGAAGCCGCCGAAGGCATCGGTGCGTTTTTCGACAAGCGCAAGCCAGCTTGGGCCTCGGGTTGATTTAATCTTGCACTAAGTTACGTCGCCCTTGAGCGGGATTATTGAGGGAAATATCATGCGGATTTTGTTTACAGGCGGCAGCGGCAAAGCGGGGCGGCATGTGGTGCCCTATCTGATGGACCAAGGGCATCAGGTGTTGAATGTCGACCTTGAACCACTGGATCATCCCGGCGTCGATAACCGCATTGCAGACATCACCGATGCAGGGCAGATGTTTGACGTGATGCAAAGCTATGCCAATCTGGCCGAGCTGGAACCGGGCAAGGGTATGCCTGCGTTTGATGCCGTCGTACATTTTGCAGCGATCCCGCGCATTTTGATCCGGTCTGACAACGAGACATTCCGCGTCAACACGATGGGCACCTATAATGTCATTGATGCGGCGCTCAAGGCAGGGGTGCGCAAGGTGATCTTTGCCTCCTCCGAGACGGCTTATGGCATCTGTTTCGCGGATGGAGAGATGAAGCCCCAGTATATTCCCATAGATGAGGAACACCTGACCGTTCCCCATGACAGCTATGCCATGTCCAAGGTCTGTAACGAGGCGACGGCGCGCAGTTTTCAGGCGCGGACGGGGGCCGATATCTATGGGCTTCGAATCAACAACGTGATCGAGCCTGATGAATATGCGCGTATTTTTCCCGATTTTATCGACGACCCCGACCAGCGTCGCCGCAATATATTCGCCTATATCGATGCCCGTGATCTGGGGCAGATGGTGGCGCGGTGTTTGGCGACTGATGGCTTGGGCTATGAGGTGTTTAATGTTGCCAATGGCGACCATTCGGTGGACCGCACAACGGATGAGCTGATCCAGCGCTACTATAAGGATGTGCCGAAAACCCGCGAGATGGGCCAAAACGAGACATTTTTCACCAATAAAAAGGCCCGCGACATGCTGGGCTTTGCCCCGGAGCACAGCTGGCGCGACTATGTCGAACCGCCCGGAAAATAACACGCTGCACGTTTATTGATCTGACCTTGATCCCACCATAATCGCGTCTGGAAATGGATGCTTCAAATGTGGCGGGTTCTGTTGACCCGGACGTAGCAGGGGGGTAAACCCCAATCAGTTGGGTTTGCCGCCTGACAGGTAAGGCGCATTGTCGCCCCCCATACGCAAAGGAGCTTCCCCTTGGACGAGATGATGCGGGAATACCTGCCAATCCTTATTTTCTTGGCTGTGGCCATTGGTCTTGGCCTTGTTTTAATGTTGGCAGCCGTGGTGATCGCGGTGCGCAATCCAGACCCTGAAAAAGTGTCGGCGTATGAATGTGGCTTTAACGCATTTGACGATGCGCGGATGAAATTTGATGTGCGGTTCTACCTCGTGTCGATTCTTTTCATCATTTTCGATCTCGAAATTGCATTTCTCTTTCCCTGGGCGGTCGCCTTTCAGGATGTGAGTATGGCAGGTTTCTGGTCGATGATGGTGTTCCTGGCCGTGCTTACCGCCGGCTTTGCATATGAGTGGAAAAAGGGAGCTTTGGAATGGCAGTAGCAGCCGCGGGGGCCAATACGGCCGGGATGGACCGTGACGTGGCCACCCAAAACCTGAACAAGGAATTGCAGGACAAGGGTTTTCTGCTGACCTCGACCGAGGATCTGATTAACTGGGCGCGTACCGGTTCGCTGCACTGGATGACGTTCGGTCTGGCCTGCTGCGCGGTCGAGATGATGCACACCTCTATGCCGCGCTATGACCTTGAACGCTTTGGCACCGCGCCGCGCGCCTCCCCGCGTCAGTCGGATCTGATGATCGTTGCAGGGACCTTGACCAACAAGATGGCACCGGCCCTGCGCAAGGTCTACGACCAGATGCCCGAACCACGCTATGTGATCTCGATGGGGTCCTGCGCCAATGGCGGCGGCTATTACCACTACAGCTATTCTGTGGTGCGCGGCTGTGACCGGATCGTGCCGGTTGACATCTACGTACCCGGCTGCCCCCCAACGGCAGAGGCGCTGTTGTACGGCATCATGCAATTGCAGCGCAAAATGCGCCGCACCGGCACAATTGTTCGCTAAGGGGCTGATATGTCAGAACAACTGAACGAACTTGGCGCGTATATCGAGGCAAAACGCCCCGATTGCATCTTGGGCTGGGAAATCGCCCATGGTGAGTTGAACATGGACGTGACACAGGCAAATCTGCCGGGTCTGGTGGAGTTTATCAAAAGCGATGCAACCTGCCGTCTGACGTCTTTGGTCGACATCACGGCTGTCGATTATCCCGGTCGGGCAAAACGCTTCGACGTTATCTATCACTTCCTGTCGATGTTCCAGAACCACCGCATTCGCCTGCGCGTCGCCGCGCGCGAAGAAGACATGGTGCCGTCGATCGTTGCCATCCACCCGTCGGCCAACTGGTTCGAACGTGAAGTGTTCGACATGTTCGGCATCCTGTTTGCAGGCCACCCCGATTTGCGCCGTTTGCTGACCGACTATGGCTTCCGCGGCCATCCGCTGCGCAAGGATTTCCCGACCACCGGCTATACCGAAGTTCGCTATGACGAGGTTGAAAAGCGCGTGGTTTATGAACCCGTGTCCTTGGTTCAGGAATATCGCCAGTTTGATTTCATGTCCCCATGGGAAGGCGCAGAATACATCCTTCCGGGTGACGAAAAGCCGGAGGCCAAGTAATGGGAGGCCTCTGGTGGTTCATTCTTTCGGCCCTGACGATCATCCCGATGGTGAAGATTTTGCCGTTTTTCGGCATCAATAAATATTGGTCCGTGGCCTGCGTGGTCCCCTTTGGCACGATTGCGTTGCTGTGGTGGGTTGGCCTGAAACTGACCGAGTTGGAGCGTAAATGATGGACGGCACCAAAGGTTTCGAAGATGCCCTGACCGGCGAACAGAAAATCCGCAATTTCAACATCAACTTTGGTCCGCAACACCCTGCGGCCCACGGCGTTTTGCGTCTGGTGCTCGAGCTGGACGGCGAGATTGTCGAACGGTGCGATCCACATATCGGCCTGCTGCACCGTGGCACCGAAAAGCTGATGGAAAGCCGGACCTATCTGCAAAATCTGCCGTATTTCGACCGGCTGGATTATGTGGCCCCGATGAACCAAGAACATGCCTGGTGTCTGGCCATTGAAAAGCTGACCGGCGTTGTTGTGCCACGCCGCGCGTCGCTGATCCGCGTGCTTTATTCCGAGATTGGCCGCATTCTGTCGCACCTGCTGAACGTGACCACGCAGGCGATGGACGTTGGCGCGCTGACCCCGCCGCTGTGGGGCTTTGAAGAACGCGAAGATCTGATGATCTTTTATGAACGGGCCTGTGGTGCGCGTCTGCACGCGGCCTATTTCCGTCCCGGCGGTGTTCACCAAGATCTGCCGCCAGCCTTGCTGGACGATATCGAAACATGGTCGCACAAATTCCTGTCAGGTTTCATGGTCGACATCGACGAATTGCTGACCGAAAACCGCATCTTCAAACAACGCAATGTCGATATCGGTGTTGTCAGTGCCCAAGACATCCAAGACTGGGGTTTCTCGGGCGTGATGGTACGCGGGTCCGGCATGGCATGGGATTTGCGTCGCGCAGAACCCTATGAATGCTATGATGAATTTGAATTCCAAATCCCGACTGGTGTGAATGGCGATTGCTATGACCGCTATCTGGTCCGGATGGAAGAAATGCGCCAATCCACTTACATCATCCAGCAGGCGATCGCGAAATTGCGCGAACCCGAAGGGCAGGGCGATGTGTTGGCACGTGGCAAGATCACACCACCCAGCCGGTCCGCGATGAAGACCGATATGGAAAGCCTGATCCACCACTTCAAACTGTATACCGAAGGGTTCCACGTCCCCGCCGGCGAAGTCTATTGCGCGGTCGAAGCGCCCAAAGGCGAATTCGGCGTGTATCTTGTCGCGGATGGCACCAACAAACCTTACCGCGCAAAACTGCGCGCGCCGGGTTATTTGCACCTGCAAGCGATGGATTATCTGGCCAAAGGCCACCAGCTGGCGGATGTCGCGGCGATCATCGGTACCATGGATATCGTCTTTGGCGAGGTTGACCGTTGATCGGACCTGCCATTTTCATTTTGCCAAATAAACTCCCGCCGGAGGCACCTGCCGTCTCTGCCAGAACGAAAGCCTGATCTGATGCTGCGCCGTCTACACCCTGACCAACCGACAAGCTTTGCCTTTACCCCTGACAATCAGGTATGGGCCGAAGCGCAGATCACCAAATACCCCGAAGGCCGTCAGGCGTCGGCGATCATTCCGCTGCTCTGGCGCGCGCAAGAGCAAGAGGGCTGGCTGAGCCGTCCTGCGATTGAACATGTGTCTGAAATGCTGGGGCTGGCCTATATCCGTGGCCTCGAAGTTGCGACATTCTATTTCATGTTCCAGTTGCAGCCCGTGGGCGAGGTGGCGCATTTCCAGATTTGTGGCACGACGTCCTGTATGATTTGCGGTGCCGAAGACCTGATCAAAGTCTGCAAAGACAAGATCGCAGCGCAACCGCATCAAATCAGCGCAGATGGCAAATTCTCGTGGGAAGAAGTTGAATGTCTGGGTGCGTGTTCAAACGCGCCAATGGCCCAGATCGGCAAAGACTATTACGAAGACCTGACCACCGAAGGCTTCGCTGCGATGATCGACGAGATGGCAGAGGGGAAAGTTCCTGTTCCCGGCCCTCAGAACGGTCGCTACGCGTCCGAGCCCTTGTCGGGTTTGACCAGCCTCACAGACCACGACAGCGGCAAAACCCAATATAACGCAAGCGTTCAGCTAGCTGTTGATATTGGCGATACAATCAAACGGATTGACGGCACCGAGGTGCCATTTACAGCACCATGGCAGGGCAAAGCCGCTGGTAAGACCACCAAAAAAGCGGCAGCACGCGATGATCAGATGCCCCCAAGCGGCCCCGATGGCGCGCAAGGCGGACGCACAGCGGCAGAGAAATCTGCGCCGCGCAATGTTGGCGACAGCTCTGACCAAAAGTCAGAGGCACCGGGCGAAGCCAAGGGCGATAAGGCCATCGCCAAGCCCGCCCAAGGTAGCGTCGCACCCGCGCCCAAGACACCTGCGTCCAAGCCCGGCATTGCCGTATCGGCAGAAAAGAATGCTGATGCGATGGGCACCAAACCTGCAACTCTGGACGCCCCGCGCGGCGGTGCTGCGGATAACCTCAAGCTGATCAGGGGCGTCGGCCCTAAGCTTGAAAAACTGGTGAATGACCTTGGTTTCTTCCACTTTGACCAGGTCGCAAGCTGGACAGCGGATGAGCTGGCTTGGGTCGATCAGCACCTTGCGGGGTTCAAAGGACGCGCGAGCCGCGATGGCTGGATTGACCAAGCTAAAAAGCTGGCCGCAGGCGAGGAAACAGAATTCTCGTCCCGCGCCAAAAAAGATGATATCTATAAAGGATAATTAATCATCTTGAATGGTATGAAGGGACGAACATGACAAGTTTAACGGAAAAAGAAGAGTGTAAACGTGGGTGCACGCGGTGGGGGGCTGGTATTGGCCTTGTTGCCGCTCTTTTGTTTTGGTTGGTTTTCGGCTGGGGCTTCTTCATGTCGTTGATCTTGGGCATCGTCCTGGGTCTTGTCGCATATTTCGTGCTTGTGACTATGTGGTGTAACAAGGTCGTTGATGCACCTGCTCAAGCGGCGGCACCAGCGCCTGCGCCGACGCCCGCACCTGCAGCGCCAGTGTCTGCGGCACCTGCATCCGGGTCTGACGCCACTGCATCTGCCGATGTTGGCGGTGCCGCGTCCGAGGCAACAGCCGGTACATCTGCTGCCGCAGTGACAGAAAAGGCAGCGTTTTCAGGTGTTAAACCTAGCAAACCCTTGAAGGGTCAGGAAGAACTGGCCGCGCGCAAGGGGAGCTATAAATACGAGGCCCCTAAAGCCGAGAAAGCAGCGCCCAAAAAAGCAGCGACCAAAAAAGCACCTGCTAAAAAGGCCGCTGCGCCTAAAAAAGCCGCGCCAGTCGCGTCGGCGGATATTCCTGCCGCAGCCGTTGAAAGCCAGCCTGAGACGTTGACGCAGCCACGGGCAGGTGGGGCGGATGACCTCAAGCTGATCAGCGGCGTTGGACCCAAGCTGGAACAGACCTTGAACGAACTTGGCTTCTATCACTTTGATCAGATTGCCAAGTGGGGACCCGATGAAATTACTTGGGTCGATGCACGGGTACGTTTCAAGGGTCGTATTCAGCGGGACAATTGGATGGCGCAGGCGGCAACCTTGGCCGCTGGCGGGGAAACCGAATTCTCTGCCCGTAAAAAGAAAAGCTAAAGCCTGATATGGTGCCTGACAGATGACCGAAGAAGAAAACATCGCACTTGCCCGCAAGGGTCGGATGGTGGCGTTGGTCATTGCAGTCACCATGTTGCTTTGGATCGCATTGCAATGGGCCGCGCCGTATTTCGGTTTGCCGGGGCGCTATGCATTGTTGTTTGATTTTGCGGCTCTAGCTGCCCTGATCTGGGCGATGGTGAATATCTACCAGATGCGCAAGGCACGATCGGCCAGCCGCAACGGTTAAAAGAAAACGCGGTACGCCGCACAGGAATAGAACAGTAAGCGCAGCACGGCTGCGAGACATAAAGGCAAGCAATATGCTCCAGGATCAAGACCGCATCTTTACCAATATCTATGGTATGCACGACCGGACGCTGAAAGGCGCGCAGGCGCGTGGCCATTGGGATGGCACTGCGAATATCCTGAAGAATGGCCGCGAATGGATCATTGACCAGATGAAGGCGTCTGGCCTGCGTGGTCGTGGTGGTGCGGGCTTCCCGACCGGTCTGAAATGGTCTTTCATGCCCAAGGAAAGCGACGGCCGCCCCAGCTATCTGGTGGTGAATGCGGACGAATCCGAACCCGGCACCTGTAAAGACCGCGAAATTATGCGTCATGATCCGCACACGCTGATCGAAGGGTGTCTGATCGCCAGCTTCGCGATGCAGGCCAACGCGTGCTACATCTATATCCGTGGCGAATATATCCGCGAGCGCGAGGCGCTTCAGGCCGCGATCGACGAAGCCTATGACGCGGGTCTGGTCGGCAAGAACGCCTGCAAATCCGGTTATAATTTCGACATTTACCTGCACCACGGGGCGGGGGCCTATATCTGCGGCGAAGAGACCGCATTGCTGGAAAGCCTTGAAGGTAAAAAAGGCATGCCACGCATGAAACCGCCGTTCCCTGCGGGGGCTGGCCTTTATGGCTGCCCGACCACAGTGAACAACGTGGAATCGATTGCCGTTGTGCCAACCATCCTGCGCCGCGGGCCCGAGTGGTTCTCGAGCTTTGGACGCCCGAACAATGCGGGCACCAAATTGTTTGCGATCTCGGGGCACGTCAACAACCCTTGCGTCGTCGAAGAAGCGATGAGCATCGGTTTTGAAGAGCTGATCGAAAAGCATTGCGGCGGTATTCGCGGCGGCTGGGACAACCTCAAGGCGGTTATTCCGGGTGGCTCGTCCGTTCCGATGATCCCCGGCGCACAGATGCGCGACGCGATCATGGATTTCGATTACCTGCGCGAGCAACGCTCCGGTCTGGGCACGGCAGCGGTGATTGTCATGGATAACTCCACCGACGTGATCAAAGCGATCTGGCGTTTGGCCAAGTTCTACAAGCACGAAAGCTGCGGCCAATGCACGCCCTGCCGCGAAGGGACCGGCTGGATGATGCGCGTGATGGACCGTCTGGTGACTGGTGATGCCGAACCGGCTGAAATCGATATGCTATTGGACGTCACCAAGCAGGTTGAAGGTCACACGATCTGTGCCCTTGGCGATGCGGCGGCCTGGCCAATTCAGGGTCTGATCCGCCACTTCCGCGACGAAATCGAAGACCGTATCAAGCACAAGCGAACCGGCCGCGTCAGCGCCGTCGCAGCGGAGTAAAATCACTATGGAAGCCTTCGCCACCTATAGCCACGCCATCACATCGCTTGCCCTTTGGGCACTGATCGTCAACGTCTTGGGTATGATATCAATCCGGGGCCGAACGCCCGAGGGGCGCTGCGACTGTGGCAAGCCCAAACGGAACTATGACGACCCCGTCTACCGCAGTGAACGCGCATTCATGAACGCCGTTGAAAACAGTGGCCCGTTCATCGCGGCGACGGTTGCGGCTATTTTGATCGGTGCATCGCCGTTCTGGGTGAACCTGCTGGCGTCAATCTTTATCGTGGCACGTATCGGGATGGCGTTTGTCCATATACGCACAACAAATCAACCCGCGCGGTCGGCATGTTTTGCGACAGGGATGTTTTGCATTTTCGGGTTGGTGATTATGACGATCGTGGCGGCATTCTAGGCAGGGGTCGCGGGGTTTTATCCCTAGGCCATCATGTATCGTCCGGGCAAACGTTGGATGATGTGGTGCCCCTCGCAAGATAGGAGACGGTGATGAAAGACATGCATCTGGCAGAACTGAACGTAGGTCGGCTTTTGGCCCCCACGGATGATCCGCGTGTTGCTGAATTCATGGACAACCTTGACCGGATCAACAGTTTGGGCAAACGGATGCCCGGTTTTGTGTGGATGATGGAAGGGTCGGGCGAGCCGGGCACCGGCAACACCGAGGCCAAGATCGGCGACGATCCCCAGCATGTGTCGAACCTGACCGTTTGGGAAAATGTCGAAACCCTTGAACAATTTGTCTGGGGGACGATCCATAAACAGTTCTATGCCCGTCGCGCTGAATGGTTCGAGGTTTTGGGCAAGATGCATTTCGTGATGTGGTGGGTGCCAAAGGGCCACCAACCTACCCTAGAAGAAGCGTTGGCGCGTTTGGATCATCTGCGCGAACACGGCGACAGCGACCATGCTTTTGGCTGGGCGCATCTGAAACAGGCAACCCGTTGGCGCACCGACGGATGCCAGGCCATTGCGGCGGAGTAATATGATGAGATTTTTTGTAATTGCTTTGACAATTGTTGCTGCTGTGGCTGGGTGCTCTTCCCGAGAGGACCGGATCGCGTTTGACGGCATATATTTCAATACCAAGCTAAGCAAAGTTGACGGTCAACGCGATGTATTCACGCTGTTGGTCAAGAACGCATCGCAGTCTATCGATGGTGCCCGAGAGGCGGCCCGCTATGACGCGACATCCTATTGTGTGAACACCTATGGCAGTTCTGACATCGCTTGGGTCGTTGGCCCCGACAGCCCTGCAGATGATCTTGTCCTTGTTGATGATAGTTTGACCTTTTCTGGGTCTTGCCCTTCTTGATGGATTGCGCGACACACCGCATGCAAATGGCTGATTTCGGGATGTTATTGTATAGCAACGGCGTCAGTTCCCATATGCAGAAGGGGCATTCTGCCCCCCTGCATGAGGAGAGTAAAATGCGTAACGTTTTAACTGCTGTATTATCTGTGGCGCTGCTGGCCAGCCCGGCTGCTGCCAAGCCGGCTTTGCGTGATGTACCCGCCGTGGATGACGCGCTGCTGGATTTGGGCCTGGCCGACCAGATTCGCAAAGAGTGCCCTGATATTTCCGCCCGCTTTCTGCGCGCTATCAGCTATTTGAATAATATTCACCAAACAGCGAGAACCTTGGGCTATACAGAAGCCGAAATTGATGCATACCGGAAAAGCCCGGCGGAAAAAGCGCGTATGAAAGCCCGTGGCGCTGCATATTTAGAGGCAAATGGGGTCGATACTTCGGACCCACAAAGCTATTGTACGCTTGGGCGTGCAGAAATCCAAAAATCGAGCCGTATCGGTTCGTTACTGAGAGCGAAATAAGCATATGAGCGATATCCGCAAAATCATCATTGACGGTAAAGAAGTCGAAGTCGAAGGGGCGATGACGCTTATTCAGGCTTGCGAGGAAGTGGGCGTGGAAATTCCGCGTTTCTGCTATCACGAGCGTCTGTCGATTGCGGGTAACTGCCGGATGTGTCTTGTTGAAGTTGTGGGCGGCCCGCCCAAGCCTGCCGCATCTTGTGCGATGCAGGTGCGCGACTTGCGCCCCGGTCCCGAAGGTCAGCCGCCGGTCGTTAAAACCAATTCGCCCATGGTTAAAAAGGCCCGCGAGGGCGTAATGGAATTTTTGCTGATCAACCACCCGCTTGATTGCCCGATCTGCGATCAGGGTGGCGAATGCGATTTGCAAGATCAGGCGATGGCGTACGGCGTTGATTTCAGCCGCTACCGCGAACCCAAACGCGCGACCGAGGACCTTGATCTGGGGCCGTTGGTCGAAACCCACATGACGCGCTGCATTTCCTGCACCCGCTGCGTGCGTTTTACCACCGAAGTTGCCGGTATTCACCAGATGGGCCAGACCGGCCGTGGTGAAGATGCCGAAATTACAGCCTATCTGGGTCAGACGCTTGATTCGAACCTGCAGGGCAACATCATTGATCTATGTCCGGTTGGTGCGCTGGTGTCGAAACCTTACGCCTTTACCGCACGCCCATGGGAATTGTCCAAGACCGAATCCATCGATGTTATGGATGCGCTTGGGTCGAACATCCGCGTCGATACCAAAGGCCGCGAAGTCATGCGCATGTTGCCGCGCAACCATGACGGCGTGAATGAGGAATGGATTTCTGACAAAACGCGCTTTGTCTGGGACGGCCTGCGCCGCCAGCGTTTGGACACACCTTATATCCGCGAGAACGGCAAGCTGCGCAAAGCGGAATGGCCCGAAGCGTTGGCCGCCGCTGCTGCTGCGATGAAGGGTAAAAAAGTTGCTGGCCTGATCGGTGATCTGGTGCCGGTTGAGGCTGCATTCGCGTTGAAGCAGCTGATCGAAGGGCAGGGCGGTGTTGTCGAATGCCGCACTGATGGCGCAAAATTGCCTGCTGGAAACCGGTCCGGCTATGTTGGCACCGCGACCGTCGAAGACATTGATACTGCAAAAGCAATTATGCTGATCGGCACGAACCCCGCTGTTGAAGCTCCGGTGCTGAACGCCCGCATTCGCAAGGCTTGGGCACGCGGCGCAGATATTGGCCATGTCGGCCCTGCCGCTGATCTGACCTATGATCACGCGCATTTGGGCAATGGCCCTGCGGTTCTGAACGATCTACTGACACGCGATCACTCTGACGTCGCTGATAAGCCGTCGCTGGTGATCGTTGGCATGGGCGCATTGGCCCGCGAAGATGGTGCTGCTGTTCTGGCCGCCGCGATGGCATTGGCCGAGGCAACGAAATCCGGCTTTATGGTGCTGCACACCGCCGCGTCCCGTGTGGGCGCAATCGATATCGGCGCTGTGACCGACGGCGGCGTGACCGACGTCGTGGCTGCTGATGTTGTCTATAACCTTGGTGCGGACGAGGGCGATGTGCCTGCTGGTCCTTTCGTGATCTATCAGGGCAGCCATGGTGATCGCGGTGCACATCGCGCCGATATTATCCTTCCGGGTGCCGCCTATACCGAGGAAGCCGGGTTGTTCGTCAACACCGAAGGGCGTCCTCAACTGGCCGCGCGGGCCAGCTTTGCCCCCGGTCAGGCCAAGGAAAACTGGGCCATCCTGCGCGCGCTTAGCGCCGAGATGGGCGCGACTTTGCCGTTTGATTCTTTGGCAGCTTTGCGCAAGGTGCTGGTGGCAGAGGTTCCGCATCTGGGCGACATCGATCAGGTCGCTGCAAACGACTGGGCAGCTTTGCCACAGGCCGAGATGGACAGCGCGGCGTTCCAGCCTGCGATTGCCGATTTCTACCTGTCCAACCCCATCGCGCGGGCCAGCGAGCTGATGGCGGAACTTTCGGCGAATGCCAAAGCCCGCCGCGAAGCGCCCATGGCGGCGGAGTGAGGGTTTTCGGGATGATGATGATCCCTGTTATGATGGCCGGCTGCGAGGCGCAGGCCCCCATGGCAGAGGATTTCATTCCCGATTATCAGGGCGTGGAAACCAAATTGCTGGATGGTGATTTGGTGCAGTTTAACGTGGCCATGACCAAGGCGCGGTCGGCCGAGAATGTGGCGGACTATGCGGAATGCGCTGCGGCGCGGTATACCTTGATCCGGGGCTTTGGATTTGCCCGCCATGTGCGTACAAATGTTGAGATCGTGGGTGGCGTCTGGCACGCAGATGCTGTTTACACCATCTCGCCAAGCCTGCCACGGGGCTTGAAGACAATTGATGCCGAAGTGACCGTGCAAAACTGCATGGAACGCGGCATACCGACGGTGTGAGGACCTATGGCTGACTTCTTTTTTAACACCACGCTTGGCACGATCCTTATGATCATTGGCCAGATTCTCTTGATCGTAGTGCCGTTGCTTCTGGCGCTGGCCTTCTTGATGTATGCAGACCGCAAGATCTGGGCGAGCGTTCAGTTGCGCCGCGGTCCGAACGTGGTTGGCGTGTATGGCTTGCTGCAATCCTTTGCGGATTTCGGCAAATACATCGTCAAAGAGATCGTGGTGCCCGCCGGTGCAGACCGGCCCGTATTTTTCATGGCCCCGATGGTCACTTTGGTCATGGCGCTGGTTGCCTGGGCCGTGATCCCGTTCAATGATGGCTGGGTCTTGTCCGACATCAACGTGGCGATCCTGTTTGTCTTCGCGGTTTCCTCGCTCGAGGTATATGGCGTGATCATGGGCGGTTGGGCCTCGAACTCCAAATACCCGTTCTTGGGCAGCTTGCGTTCTGCCGCGCAGATGATCTCTTACGAGGTGTCCATCGGGTTGATCATCATCGGTGTGATTATCTCCACCGGGTCGATGAACTTTAGCGGGATCGTTGCTGCGCAAGACAGCAATTACGGATTGCTGAGCTGGTATTGGTTGCCACACTTCCCCATGCTGATCTTGTTCTTTATCAGTGCCTTGGCCGAAACAAACCGCCCCCCATTCGATTTGCCCGAAGCGGAATCGGAACTGGTTGCGGGCTATCAGGTTGAATATTCGTCCACGCCATTCCTGCTGTTCATGATCGGCGAACTGGTTGCCGTCGTTCTGATGTGCGCGCTGATCTCGCTGATGTTCTTTGGCGGTTGGTTGTCCCCCATTCCGGGCTTGCCTGATGGCATTTTCTGGATGGTCGCGAAAATGGGTCTGGTGTTCTTCTTCTTCTCCTTGGTCAAGGCGATTACACCACGCTACCGCTATGACCAACTGATGCGTTTGGGCTGGAAGGTCTTCCTGCCGTTCTCGCTGTTCTGGGTGGTTTTCGTGGCCTTTGCGGCAAAATTCGAATGGTTCTGGGGTGTTTACGCACGCTGGACAGTAGGGGGCTGATCCGATGACAGACTACACCCGTCACGCCAAATATTTCCTGTTGCAGGATTTCTATCACGGTCTGAAGCTGGGCATTAAATATATGTTCAAGCCTAAGGCGACGATCAACTACCCCCATGAAAAGGGGCCTTTGTCGCCGCGTTTCCGTGGTGAACACGCACTGCGCCGCTATGCCAACGGCGAGGAACGCTGCATTGCGTGCAAACTTTGCGAGGCCGTGTGCCCTGCGCAAGCGATCACAATCGACGCGGAACCGCGTGAAGACGGCAGCCGCCGCACCACGCGCTATGACATCGACATGACCAAATGCATCTATTGCGGCTTCTGTCAGGAAGCCTGCCCGGTGGATGCGATTGTCGAGGGTCCGAATTTCGAATTCTCGACCGAGACCCGCGAAGAGCTGTATTATGACAAGGCCAAGTTGCTGGAAAACGGCGACCGCTGGGAAGCCGAAATTGCGCGCAACCTTGAGATGGACGCACCTTACAGATGACCCAAACGCCTAACCCTTTTGAAGAAATGATGCGTCAGATGCAGGAAATGGCCAAAGCCTTTCCGGCGATGGATGCCTTTTCGACCAAAGGGTTCGAGGCGATGATGGGCAAGATGCCCAAGGACATGATGGAAACGCTGTTTGGCAACACGATGAACCCTGACGGGTTGGATGCCAAAACGCGGATGTTGCTGACGATTTCGGGCCTGACCATGCAGGGTGCCCAGAACGAAATGGCGCTAAGACAGGCCGTTGTGCACGCGATCGAAGCTGGCGCACATAAGCAGCAAGTGATTGAGACGATTGGACAGATGGCGGTTTTTGCCGGTATCCCCGCCATGACCCGCGCGATGCAAATTGCGCAGGACGTGCTGGATGACAAGGAAGGTGACGCATGAGCGTTTTTGCATTTTATCTTTTTGCGATCAGCGTGATTGCAGGCGGGCTCTTTACCGTGATCAGCCGCAACCCGGTGCATTCGGTGCTGTGGTTGATTTTGGCCTTCCTCAGCGCGGCGGGTCTGTTCGTGATGTTGAACGCCGAATTCGTGGCGATGCTGCTGATCATCGTTTATGTGGGCGCGGTTGCCGTCTTGTTCCTGTTCGTCGTCATGATGCTGGACGTTGATTTCGCGGAACTAAAGGCGGAAATGGCGCGCTATATGCCGCTGGGTTTGCTGATCGGGTTGATCGTGTTGATGCAATTCGTGATGGCCTTTGGCGCATGGGATGCAAACGCCGCTGCCGAAGGGCTGCGTACCCAAGTGGTTAGCGACGAGGTGCAGAACACCGCGGCTTTGGGTTTGATCCTCTATGACGAATATTTCCTGCTGTTCCAGCTGTCCGGCTTGATCCTGCTGGTTGCGATGATCGGGGCGATTGTTCTGACGCTGCGCCATCGCGGCGATGTGAAACGCCAAGACGTGGTCGCGCAAATGATGCGTGATCCGGCCAAGGCGATGAAATTGAATGATGTGAAACCGGGGCAGGGCCTGTAAGGGCTGCCCGAACAAGGATGTGATCCGATGTCGCGAACTACAATTGTTGTGTTGGTTGTCGTGCTGATCGTTGTTTTCGGCGGCTACAACATCATCGGATAACGGCTGGATCAGGGTCAAACCCTGAACGCCAAGAACGAAAGAACGCCCAACACGGGCAAAGAACCGAGGGACGACATGATCGGAATTGAACATTACCTGACAGTGGCGGCGACGCTTTTTGTCATTGGCATTTTCGGGCTATTCCTGAACCGCAAGAACATCATCATCATGTTGATGTCGATCGAGCTTATGCTGCTTGCGGTAAACATTAACTTCGTCGCGTTCTCGCATTTCTTGGGCGATTTGGTGGGGCAGGTCTTTACCCTTTTCGTTCTGACAGTCGCCGCTGCCGAAGCTGCGATTGGTCTGGCCATTCTGGTCTGCTTCAACCGCAACCGTGGGTCTATCGCGGTTGAAGACGTCAACGTGATGAAGGGCTAAGATCATGGAAAGCATCATTCTTTTCGCGCCGCTTGTTGGTGCCTTGATCACAGGTTTCGGTTGGAAGCTGATTGGCGAAAAGCCGGCGCAATGGTTTGCAACGGCCATGCTGTTTCTGGCGGCATTGCTCAGCTGGGTCGTCTTTCTGACCTTTGATGGCGAGACCCAACATATCCAGCTGCTGCGCTGGATCGAAAGCGGCAGCCTGTCGACAGATTGGGCGATCCGCATGGACCGGCTGACGGCGATTATGATGATCGTGATCACCACCGTATCCAGCCTCGTGCATCTGTATTCCTTTGGCTACATGGCCCACGACGAAAACTTTAGCGACGCCGAGCCATATCGCGCGCGTTTCTTCGCATATCTGTCGTTCTTTACCTTTACGATGTTGATGCTGGTGACGGCGGATAACCTTGTTCAGATGTTCTTTGGCTGGGAAGGTGTGGGCGTTGCCTCGTATCTGTTGATCGGATTTTATTACAAAAAACCGTCCGCCAACGCGGCCGCGATCAAGGCGTTTGTGGTCAACCGTGTGGGTGACTTTGGTTTCGCGCTCGGTATCTTTGGCCTGTTCTATCTGACCGACAGCATCAAGTTCGACGATGTTTTCGCCGCCGCACCAGAGCTCGCGAACACCACTCTGCATTTCTTGTGGGCGGATTGGAACGCCGCGAACCTGCTGGCATTCTTGTTGTTTGTCGGTGCCATGGGTAAATCCGCGCAGCTGTTCTTGCACACTTGGTTGCCCGACGCGATGGAAGGGCCGACCCCTGTGTCCGCTCTGATCCACGCCGCGACAATGGTTACTGCGGGTGTTTTCCTTGTCTGCCGTATGTCGCCGCTGATGGAATTTGCGCCCGAAGCGATGATGTTCGTAACCTTTATCGGTGCGACCACAGCGTTCTTTGCCGCGACTGTGGGTCTGGTTCAGACCGACATCAAACGGGTTATCGCATATTCGACCTGTTCGCAGCTGGGCTATATGTTCGTGGCTGCTGGCGTTGGCATGTATTCCGCCGCGATGTTCCACCTGCTGACCCACGCGTTCTTTAAGGCGATGTTGTTCCTTGGGGCGGGGTCCGTCATTCACGCGATGCACCACGAGCAGGACATGAACAACTATGGCGGTCTGCGCAAAAAGATCCCTTATACGTTCTGGGCCATGATGATCGGCACGCTGGCGATTACCGGTGTCGGCATTCCGCTGACGCATATCGGTTTCGCCGGGTTCCTGTCTAAGGATGCGATTATCGAAAGCGCTTGGGCCGGTGGCACGTCCTATGCCTTCTGGATGTTGGTGATTGCTGCGGCGATGACCAGTTTCTACAGCTGGCGTCTGATGTTCATGACCTTCTTTGGCAAACCACGTGGCGACAAACACACCCATGACCACGCGCATGAAAGCCCGATGGTTATGCTGATCCCGTTGGGTGTTCTGAGCCTTGGCGCGATCTTCTCGGGGATGGTGTTTTACAACAGCTTCTTTGGTCATGCCGAAGATATCGGCGAATTTTACGGTATCCCGATGGCCGAAATGGCCGCTGATGGTCACGCCAAGGTTGAGGGTGCCGAGGACAGCCACGCTGATGCAGGTCATGCTGACGCAGGCCACGGCGATGATGCCCATCACGGTGCCAGCTTTGCTGGTGCACCGGGCGAGGGCGCTTTGTTCTTTGGGCCTGAAAACACTGTCTTGGACGATGCCCATGCAGCCCCGACCTGGGTTAAGGTTAGCCCGTTCATTGCGATGTCGTTGGGTCTGCTCATGGCGGTATGGTTCTACATCTGGAACCCAACCTTGCCGGGTCGTTTGGCGGCGAACCAACGTCCCTTGTACCTATTCTTGCTGAACAAATGGTATTTTGACGAACTCTATAACGTGATTTTCGTCAAACCGGCCTCGGCCATTGGTCGTTTCTTTTGGAAGCGCGGCGACGGCAACATCATCGACGGGACGCTCAATGGCATCGCCATGGGCATTATTCCCTTCTTCACGCGGCTCGCGGGGCGTGTGCAATCTGGCTACATCTTTACCTACGCCTTCGCCATGGTGATCGGGATCGCGGTCCTTGTGACTTGGATGACGATGAGCGGGGGGGCAAACTAATGGACCATCACTTGCTTTCCATCATTACCTTTATGCCAAGCTTTGCGGCGCTGATCTTGGCCGTTTTCCTGCGCGGCAACGACGAAGCAGCGGCACGCAATGCGAAATGGCTGGCGTTGATCACGACATCGGTTACCTTCCTGATCTCGCTGTTTATCCTGTTCGATTTTGACCCGTCGAACACCGGGTTTCAGTTTGTGGACGAGGCGACTTGGATCATGGGCCTGAAATACCGCATGGGTGTCGATGGCATTTCGATTCTGTTTGTCATGCTGACCACATTCATGATGCCACTGGTGATTGCCGCCAGCTGGAACGTGACCACGCGGGTCAAGGAATACATGATCGCCTTCCTGCTGCTGGAAACGCTGATGTTGGGCGTGTTCATGGCCTTGGATATGGTTCTGTTCTATCTATTCTTCGAGGCGGGCCTGATCCCGATGTTCCTGATCATTGGTATCTGGGGCGGCGCGAACCGGATTTACGCGAGCTTTAAATTCTTCCTCTATACCTTCCTTGGGTCGGTGTTGATGCTGGTGGCCATGGTCGCGATGTATGCGGATGCGGGTACCACCTGTATCGGCGGTTGCGAGGTCAGCCTGCTGACCCACACCTTTGCCTCCGAGACATTCTCGATTGCCGGCATAACTGTGGTTGGCGGTTTGCAAACCATGCTGTTCCTGGCGTTCTTTGCCAGCTTTGCGGTAAAAATGCCGATGTGGCCTGTGCACACTTGGTTGCCAGACGCGCACGTTCAGGCCCCGACGGCGGGTTCCGTCGTACTGGCGGCGATCCTGTTGAAAATGGGCGGCTACGGTTTCTTGCGGTTCTCGCTGCCGATGTTCCCGGTCGGGTCTGACGTTCTGGCCCCGCTGGTGCTGTGGATGTCAGCAATCGCGATTGTCTATACATCGCTGGTGGCACTGGTTCAGGAAGACATGAAAAAGCTGATCGCCTATTCATCCGTCGCCCACATGGGTTTCGTGACAATGGGGATCTTTGCCTTTAACCAACAAGGCCTTGACGGTGCGATTTTCCAAATGGTCAGCCACGGCTTTATCTCGGCTGCGTTGTTCCTGTGTGTGGGCGTCATTTACGACCGCATGCACACCCGCGAGATTGACGCCTATGGCGGTCTGGTGAACCGGATGCCCGCCTATGCGCTGGTGTTCATGTTCTTCACCATGGCCAACGTTGGCTTGCCGGGGACCTCCGGTTTTGTGGGTGAATTCCTGACGTTGATGGGCATTTTCCAAGTGAACACCTGGGTGGCTGCGGTTGCGACAACCGGGGTGATCTTCTCGGCGGCCTATGCGCTGTGGCTGTATCGCCGGGTCGTCATGGGCGACCTGATCAAGGAAAGCCTGCGCACAATCACCGATATGTCGACCCGCGAGCGTTGGATTTTCGCACCGCTGATCGTCATGACCCTTCTTTTGGGCATCTATCCGGCACTGGTCCTTGATATCATCGGGCCGTCGGTTTCCGCCCTTGTTGCTAGCTATGATACGGCCCTGGAGGCGGCAAATGCCGCTGTCCAGATGGCCTCAGAATAAAGGACCGCGCGATGATTTCCGCTGATCTGAATGTCATCCTGCCCGAAATCGTGCTGTCGCTTTTCGCGATCTTGGCGCTGCTAGGGGCGGTCTATACGTCAAAGGATAAAACCGGCACATTGCTGGTCTGGGCGACGTCCGTGGTGATGATCCTGCTGGCGATCTGGATCGGCATGACCGGCACCGGCGAAACGCGGATCGCGTTCAACGGGCTGTTCATTGAAGACGGATTTGCCCGTTTTGCCAAAGTGACGATCTTGCTGAGCGCCGCTGCGGTGCTGATTATGTCGAACGATTACATGCGCGCACGTGGCTTGCTGCGGTTTGAATACCCGGTGTTGATCGCGCTGAGCGTGGTCGGCATGATGATGATGGTCAGCGCGGGCGATCTGATGTCGCTTTACATGGGCCTCGAGCTGCAATCGCTGGCGCTTTACGTGGTTGCGTCCCTACGTCGTGACAGCATCAAATCCACCGAGGCCGGCCTGAAGTATTTCGTTTTGGGGGCGTTGTCCTCGGGGATGCTGCTGTACGGTATATCGCTGGTTTATGGGTACGCAGGCACCACGCAGTTTGCAGGTGTGATGAGCGTTGCACAGTCGGGCAGCACGTCGCTGGGGCTGCTGTTCGGGATCGTATTCATGATGTCGGGCTTGGCGTTCAAAGTATCTGCCGTGCCGTTTCACATGTGGACACCTGACGTATATGAGGGCGCACCAACCCCCATCACGGCGTTCTTTGCCACTGCCCCGAAAGTGGCGGCGATGGGATTGTTCGCCCGCGTGATGCATGACGCCTTTGGCAATGCCGTCGCGGATTGGAGCCAGATTGTTGCGGTCTTGTCCGTATTGTCGATGTTTCTGGGTGCGATCGCGGCGATTGGTCAAACCAATATCAAACGTCTTATGGCCTATTCTTCGATTGCGCATATGGGTTATGCCCTAATCGGTCTGGCCGCGGGCACGCAATTGGGCGTTAAGGCGATGCTGGTCTATATGGCGATCTATGTGACGATGAACATCGGCACCTTTGCGTTTATTCTGAGCATGGAAAAAGACGGCCAGCCGGTTGCGGATATTTCCGCGCTGAACATGTATTCCAAGCGCGCACCGGGCAAGGCGCTGGCCATGCTCGTATTGCTGTTCTCGTTGGCCGGTGTGCCGCCGATGTTGGGCTTTTTCGCCAAATTCGGTGTGTGGCAAGCGGGCATTGATGCCGGTTTGATCTGGCTCGTCACCGCAAGCGCTGTCGCGTCTGCAATTGGTGCATATTATTACCTGCGCATCGTGTTTCTGATGTATTTCGGTGAAGAAGGCGATGATCGTCTGGACGGTGGCAAAAATGGTCTGTTGACCGGGTTCCTGATTGCCTCCGCTGTGATCATGGTGGTCGGTATCGCCAATATGTTCGGTGTCGAAGAAGCTGCCATTCGGGCGGCGGCGACGCTGGTCAATTGATCTGATGGTGGGGCCCGTGAGCGAGGGAGCCTCCGGCGGGGATATTTATAAGCCAGAGAAGCAGGGGGCGTCGTGGCCGCAAGGCTACGGTCGGCTTGTGTTTGAAACCCTCGATTCCACGTTAAGTGAGGCGGCACGCCGCGCGCCTGACCTGACCGGTCCGGTTTGGATTTTGGCCGAAGAGCAGACGGCGGCGCGTGGCCGGCGAGGGCGGTCTTGGGCCACACCAAAGGGTAACTTTGCGGGCACTTTGATGATGCGCCGGATCGAAGCGCCGGGTATCGCGGCGCTGCGCAGTTTTGTGGCGTCACTGGCATTGCGGCGCGCCTTTGTGCGGGTGACGGGCGATGACGGGGCTTTTACGCTGAAATGGCCAAATGACGTGCTGCTGAATGGTGGCAAAGTGGCCGGAATATTGCTTGAGAATATCGGCGATCATCTGGCGATTGGCATTGGTGTGAACCTTGCCCACGCGCCAAGCGCGGATCAGGTCGAACCTGGGGCAGTGCGCCCTGTATCGGTGATTGGCGAGACCGGGCGAACGGTATCGCCCACCGCTTTTCTTGATGCGCTGGCCGCTGAGTATGCCGTGCTTGAGACACAGTTCCAGACCTTTGGCTTTGCCCCGATCCGCACGGCCTGGCTGGCCCATGCGGCGCGTTTGGGCGATGAAATTCTTGCACGCACCATGCGCGAAGAGACGCGTGGCGTATTTGAAGATGTGGATGAGAACGGCAGTCTGATCTTGCGCACCCCCAAAGGGCGGGTGCCGATCACTGCGGCGGATGTATTTTTCTAAACACAAGGGAGGGTCGTTTTATGCTATTGGCGGTTGATTGCGGCAATACGAATACGGTTTTTTCCATCTGGGATGGGACGCAGTTCATTGGAACGTGGCGCACATCGACAGAATGGCAGCGCACGGCGGACCAGTATTATGTCTGGCTCAGCACCTTGATGAAGTTTCAAAAGGTCGAAGCCGATATCACCGATATGATCATCAGCTCGACCGTGCCGCGCGTCGTGTTCAACCTGCGGGTTCTGGCCGATCGGTATTTTCACACGCGGCCCATCGTGGTGGGCAAGCCTGAATGCAAGCTGCCGGTGGATGTGCGTGTGGATGCGGGCACGGCAGTGGGGCCGGACCGTTTGGTGAATACCGTTGCCGGATATGATCTGTTTGGTGGCGATCTGATTGTGGTTGATTTCGGGACGGCCACCACCTTTGATGTTGTCGACAGTGACGGGGCCTATATTGGCGGCGTCATCGCCCCCGGCGTTAATCTCAGCCTTGAGGCATTGCATAATGCGGCGGCGGCCTTACCTCATGTGGATATCTCCAAACCACAGGCGGTGATCGGCACAAACACTGTGGCCTGCATGCAATCGGGTGTTTTTTGGGGTTATGTCGGCCTCGTTCGTGAGATATGTGCGCGGATAAAGGCGGAGCGTGAGCGCGAAATGCGCGTGATCGCCACCGGCGGGCTGGCCCCGTTGTTTCAACAGGCTGTGGACCTGTTCGATGCCTATCAAGATGATCTGACAATGCACGGTTTGACCGTGATTTATAATTATAACAAGGACACCGCTTAATAATATGAGCAGCGAAAGATTGATCTATCTGCCCCTCGGTGGGGCAGGTGAAATTGGCATGAATGCCTATGTGTATGGATACGGGAAACCCGGCAAGGAACGACTGATTGTTGTCGACCTTGGCGTGGCATTCCCTGACATGGACACCAGCCCGGGCGTGGATTTGATCATCCCCGATATCGCTTGGCTGGAAGAACGCCGCAACCAGATTGAGGCGATTTTTATCACCCACGCGCACGAAGACCACGTGGGCGCGGTTGCGCATACCTATGACCGTTTGCGCGCGCCGATCTATACGCGCAAGTTTACGGCGAACATCGCCAAGCGCAAGATGAGCGAATATAACCACCCCGATGACGCGGTTACGACCGTGGCACCGTGGCCCGCAACGACCACCGTTGGCCCGTTCACCGTTGGTTTTCTGCCGATGTCTCACTCGATCCCTGAATCGTCATCGCTGGTGATTGACGTGGCCGGTGAACGGTTGATTCACTCGGGCGATTTCAAGATCGATATGACCCCGGGCGTGGGCGAAGCCTATGACCCAGAGCTGTGGGCCGATGTGTCCAAAAATGGCGTCAAGGCGTTGATCTGCGACAGTACCAACGTGTTTTCGCAGCACCCCGGCCGGTCGGAAGCGACCGTTGGGCCAGAGATCGAAAAACTGCTTGGCTCAGCCCAAGGTATGGTTGTCGCGACGACATTTGCGTCGAACGTTGCACGCGTGAAAACGCTGGCCGATGCGGGCGAACGGGCAGGGCGGTCTGTCGTTCTGCTGGGCCGCGCGATGAAGCGGATGGTCGAAGCGTCACTTGAAACTGGCGTGATGAAGGACTTTCCTGCGGTGATCAGCCCCGAGGATGCGCGCGGCGTACCACGGGAAAACCTGATGCTGCTGGTGACCGGTTCGCAGGGCGAACGCCGTGCGGCTTCGGCCCAATTGGCACGCGGAAAATACATGGGTCTTGAGATGAAGGAAGGGGACATGTTCCTGTTCTCGTCCAAGACCATTCCCGGCAACGAACGCGGCGTGATCAAAGTGATCAACGCGTTCTCCGAGATGGGCGTTGATATCGTCGACGACAGTTCCGGCCTTTACCACGTGTCGGGCCACGCGAACCGTCCCGATCTTGAGACGCTGCATGATGTGGTTAAGCCGCAGATCCTGATCCCGATGCACGGCGAACACCGTCACCTGCGCGAGCATGTGAAGATCGCCAACGGCAAAGGCATGAAGGGCGTTTTGGCTGTCAACGGCATGATGATCGACCTGTCTGGCAATGAGCCCAAAGTCGCTGAATATGTCGACAGCGGGCGCACCTATCTGGACGGCTCGACGCAGATTGGCGCGATGGACGGGGTCGTGCGCGACCGTATCCGCATGGCGCTGAACGGTCACGTCACCGTTACCGTCATTCTTGACGAGAACGACGAAGCCTTGGGTGACCCGTGGGTCGATGCCATGGGTCTGCCCGAACATGGCCGGTCCAAAGCGTCGCTGGTTGAGGTTCTAGAGGCTGATTTGGGCCAGTTCATGGGCCGCGCGAACGCCAAGACATTGCGCGACGATGACAAGCTGCATGACGGGCTAAAGCGCGTTGTGCGTCAGTCGGCCAATGACGAGATCGGCAAAAAGCCCGAAGTTACGATTGTGGTTAGCCGCCTAAGCTGATCGCCTGAAATTACTGCATTTGCGCCGCGTGGATCGATTGATCTGCGCGGCGTTTTTGTTTCTGGGTGTCTGCTAAACGAACCGGTTAAACGAAAACGGGCGCAAGGTTTCCCTCACGCCCGTTTTTCTTGAATTTTTGCCAGCGTTTAGTCGCGGCGTTCCGCAAAGCTGAGGCCGATAAATTCGGGGGTGTGTTCGCCCAAGCCGACAACTTTGTTATCATTACGATTGTTCTGATTGCGGTTTTCGTTGCGGTTGTTTCCGCGTCCGCCGCGACGGTTTTGCTGTTGCTTGTCGTCTTGCGGTTTTTCTTCCGGCGTCGCTGCCTTGGGCTCTGGCTGCTTTTCGGCCTTTACCTCTGGCGTTGCTGCTGGTGCATCTGCAACGGTGGTTTCTGTCTCAACCTTGGCCGCCTCAGGCTTTTTCCGGCTGCGGCTCCGCGTGCGCTTGGGCTTTTCTGCCTTGGGCGCATCATCTTGTGCTGCATCTTGAACCGCGGGTTTTTCTGTTTTCACAGGCTCTTGCGCGGCGTCATTCGCCGGTTTTGCAGGGGCTTTGTTGCCAAGCGGGTTTTCAAGGCGCGGAATCTCGCGCTGAACCAGACGTTCAACATCGGCAAGGTTCTTTTCGTCCCGTGGAACGCAGATCATGATCGCCTTGCCATCACGCCCCGCGCGACCTGTGCGGCCAATACGGTGCACATAGTCTTCGGCATGGGAGGGCACGTCAAAGTTATAGACGTGGCTGACCGACGGTACATCAAGACCGCGCGCCGCAACATCTGACGCCACAAGGAAGCGCAGATCGCCGTTACGGAACCCTTCAAGGGTTTTGGTGCGTTGGCTTTGATCCAGATCACCGTGGATCGGGGCCGCGTCATAGCCGTGCTTTTTCAACGACTTGGCAACAGTGTCCACGTCCATCTTACGGTTGCAAAAGATGATCGCGTTTGTGCATTTGTCGCCTTCGGCGTCAATCAACGCGCGCAGGACATTGCGCTTTTCAGTCGCTTCGCGGTCCTTGCGGGACGCGGTCAGCATCAAAACACCTTGTTCGATATTCTCGCCTGTGGTGGCCTGACGTGCCACTTCGACACGTGTGGGGTTGGACAGGAAGGTGTTCGTAATACGCTCAATCTCTGGGGCCATGGTGGCCGAGAAGAACAGCGTTTGCCGTGTGAAGGGCGTCATCTGGAAGATGCGTTCGATGTCGGGGATGAACCCCATGTCCAGCATCCGGTCAGCCTCGTCGACGACCATGATTTTGACGTCGGACAAGATCAGCTTGCCGCGTTCAAAATGGTCGATCAAGCGGCCCGGGGTTGCGATCAGAACGTCAACGCCTTTGTCGATCAGCTTGTCCTGCTCACCAAAGGATACGCCACCAATCAGCAGCGCCTTGGTCAGCTTCAAGTGCTTTGTGTAGGTGTCAAAGTTTTCGGCAACCTGTGCGGCCAGTTCCCGCGTAGGGCACAAAACCAAGCTGCGCGGCATGCGTGCACGGGCACGGCCACGGGCAAGCATAGTAATCATGGGCAGGGTAAAGCTGGCAGTTTTGCCGGTACCGGTTTGGGCGATTCCCAAGACGTCTTTGCCTTCAAGCGCGGGTGGGATTGCGCCTGCTTGAATCGGCGTCGGGGTTTCGTACCCGGCCTCTTCAATAGCTTTCAGTACTTTTGGATTTAGATTGAGATCAGTAAATTTTGTCATGTGTGTCCGATGGTAGCGGACATGAATCTCGGCCCGCGGCAGCATTCATGTCGGCCCGCATGGCCCAAGGGGCGGAGGGACTCCGCGACATGTTGTGCACCCATTAACAAAGACTCTGCAGCAGGTCAAATGGGTGCGCTAAACGCCTGTGTAATCTGGGAAATGCTGGCTAAGATGTGACACAAGGTCCAGTTCCACCTCACGTAGAAATCCATGGCCGGCGAGACCTTTGCGCAGGGCAGGGCTGTCGGCACAAACCTCGTCAAAGAATGCCCGTAAACCGGCTTCTCCGGCTTCGCTTTCGATCCGTGTGAAAAGCTCGTGCATGGATAACCCCCCTTTTTCGTGGGGTTTGTTGGGGGCCAGCTCGGGTCGGTAGCTGCCCTTGGTCACGCGGTAGCGGTAGGCGGCGATCCAGTCTTCCCATGATTTCGCATGGGCATGGGCCAGATCAATCCCGTCTTGCGGGTCATGGCAATCCAACATTTTGCCATCCTGAAACACGTTATGGATTCGGACGTGAATTTTCGGAAGGCCCGTGCGCACGAATACCTTGCCCGCCAGATGGCTTAGGAAGCCGCCTTTCACATCCTTGCCATAGGTCGGGTATAGATCGGCGGTGATCCGGGCGCGGTCTGGCCCGCTGGGGATGAACCCCTTGAAGACGGATGCGTTGCCCGACAGTTGCTCCATCGGGCGGATGCGTGTGGCGGGGGGATCGGCGGGGCGTTCGGCCAGTATTTCCGCAATAGGACGGTCGGCGACCAGAAACTCATCCACGTCCATATGGATCAGCCAGTCGACCTCGGCCCGCTTGTTATAGGCGTGGGTGGCGTTGGCGGTCTGGCGTACTTGGTGCATCGCGGGGCGGTCGCGTTTGCGTTGTTTCCAGTATTTATCATCGCAGGTGATCACGCGGATCTTGGGGTTCGCGTTAAGATGTTCAAACGCCTGCGGGTTCGGCGCATCGAGATAGATGTAAATGCGATGCGCGCCTGCTGACAGGTGATGCGCGGCAAACTGCAAAATGTCGCGCGTTGGCGCAAGAATGGTCGAGGCGATGCCCCATGTCACGTCAGTCATGGGATGAGTTTGCGGTGTCCAAGGTCCGCTGGCAAGCCAAAGCTAGACCATCATTTCCTTAGTCGCGGTCAGGCGCACATCGGGGTAATCACGGTCAACGCGGTCAATATCCCATTGCAGACGCGTCAGATAAACGATGTCGCCGTCATGGTCGTGCGCGATGTGCTGTTTGTTGGCTTCGATAAATTTATCAACGGCTTGGCGGTCGCCGTTCACCCAACGGGCCGAGGTGAATTGCGACTGCTCAAACCGTACAGGCAGGCCGTATTCCAGCTCGATCCGGCTGGCGAGCACCTCGAACTGCAATTGCCCGACAACGCCCACAACAAAACCCGACCCGATGGAGGGTTTGAACACCTTGGCCGCACCTTCTTCGGCGAATTGCATCAGCGCCTTTTCCAGATGTTTGGATTTCATCGGGTCGCCTGCGCGTACGCCTTGCAACAATTCGGGCGCAAAAGACGGGATACCAGTCACGCGGATGGCTTCGCCCTCGGTCAGGGTGTCCCCGATGCGCAATTGGCCGTGGTTGGGAATGCCGATGATGTCGCCGGCCCAGGCTTCCTCGGCCAGTTCACGGTCGGCGGCAAGGAACATAACGGGGTTGGTGACAGACATCACTTTTTTCGACCGCACATGGGTCAGTTTCATGCCGCGGGTAAAGTGCCCCGAGGCAAGGCGGACAAAGGCCACGCGGTCGCGGTGCTTGGGGTCCATGTTTGCTTGCACCTTAAAGACAAAACCGGACACATTCTTTTCTTCGGGCAAAATCTCGCGCGGTTCGGCCTTTTGGATTTGGGGTTCGGGGCCATAGGTCGCGATACCGTTCATCAATTCTTTGACGCCAAAGGAGTTGATCGCAGAGCCGAACCAGATCGGGGTGAGCGACCCTTCGGCCATCAATTCGGCATCCAGCGGTGGCATCAATTCGCGCACCATTTCCAGGTCTTCGCGCAGCTTTTCCAACAGATCGGCGGGCACATGTTCGGCCAGTTTTGGGTCATCCAACCCTTCGATGGCGATGCTTTCGGACACTTTGTTGCGGTCGGCGCGGTCCATCAGTTCCAGCCGGTCGCGCAAGATGTCATAGCACCCGATGAAATCGCGGCCCACGCCGATGGGCCAGCTGGCTGGGGTCACGTCAATGGCAAGGTTTTGCTGAATTTCATCGATGATCTCGAACACATCGCGGCTTTCGCGGTCCATCTTGTTACAAAAGGTCAGGATCGGCAGGTCGCGCATGCGGCAGACCTCGAACAGCTTTTGCGTCTGGCTTTCCACGCCCTTCGCGCCGTCAATCACCATCACGGCAGCATCCACCGCCGTCAGCGTGCGATAGGTGTCTTCGGAAAAGTCCGAGTGGCCGGGCGTATCGACGAGGTTGAACCGGAAATTGGTGTCTTTGGTCATGAAATCAAACGACATGGCCGATGCGGAAACAGAAATACCCCGGTCTTTCTCCATCGCCATAAAATCCGACCGCGTGCGGCGTGCTTCGCCCTTGGCACGGACCTGACCGGCCATCTGGATCGCCCCACCGAACAACAGAAATTTTTCCGTCAACGTGGTTTTGCCCGCGTCGGGGTGCGAGATGATCGCGAATGTGCGACGCCGTGCGATTTCGGCGGGCAATGCGGGGCGGTTTGAGGGGGTATCTAACATGGATTGGCATATATCCATGCCCAGAGATACGCGCAAGAGTGCGCACAGCAGCGGTGGCCGCTATTGTCTATGGCGTTCGTCGAAACGGGTGTAGACTGGTCTGGCGCAAGCAATAGGGAGAGTTCGAAATGGAGCTTAAGGAAATTGCCGACGCGCTGGTTGTGGGTTGCCGCACCGGGCGCGAGGTTGAAAATCTGGATAAACTATACGCACCCGACGCGGTTTCGGTCGAAGGGGCGGATCATGGAAATGGCCGCGAGACCAAAGGCTTGGACGGCATCAAGGGCAAACACGCCTGGTGGGACAGCGCGATGGAGGTCACCCGCCAAGAGGTTAGCGACCCGATGCTGCATGGCGATGATCGTTTCGCAGTGATCTTTGACGTGGCGGCGCGCGACAAGGAAAGCGGTCAAAGCATGGAGATGAAAGAAGTCGCGATCTATCATGTCGCAGGCGGCAAGATCGTCCGAGAAGAGTTCTTTGGCTGACGGATCGCGCTTAGCGCATGCTGGCCTTGCGCAGAATTTCCGCCGCGTCGGGGCGGTTCAGCAGGGGTTCGCTGACATCCAACCCGTCATGGCGGCGGTCCGAATGGCCGGGGATCATGTCGCCCATGGCCTCGGTTAACTCTTGCGGCAGGACTGGTTTGGTCCGGCTGTCGATCAGCATGGATTCTGCCGCGATCCCTTCGGCATAGATGATCTGGTGCCCGTCAAACAGCAGTTGGAAATAATCGACAAAACCGCCATCCTGAACACGCACGGTATAGCCGTTTACCAGATGGCGCGCTTTGACCAGCAGCTCGGAACGGCCCGCGCCGATACTGTCTTCGCGTTGATAGATGAACAGGCGGTGATCGGGGCTGACGATCAGGTCATTGGCATTGTTCAGAGTTCCGGCAGCGATAAAGATAGGGGCGAATTCGCCCACAGCGCGCACGGTGCTTTGGCTGATCCAGCGCACCGCTTTGATCCCGTCGTCGCGGGTCAATACACGGTCACCGACCTTTAACTCTTCGATGGGCCGCTGTTCGCCGGACGCCATGGTAATATGGGTGCCACGGGTAAAGGAAACACAAGCAACCTGCGCGAATTTCTTATGCGCGGTCACCGTATCAATGCCCACCAGCCGGTATTCGATCTGCGAGGATAATGCGCTGAACGGCAGGATATAGATTTCGGCGGCGTGATTGCTTTCGTCCACTTCGACCAGAACAATCGCATCCGTTGTTTGCCCATCGGGGGTCATAAAGGTCAGGGCGCAATCCAGATAAAGCTGCGCGCCGGCGGTACCAACCTCGGAATCCGAAGCGATTTTAAATGTTTGGGCGGCGGTTGTCAGCATCGACAGCCGTTGCGGCTTTGACTCGTAGGTCAGCTCGTAGACATCATCAAGCAGCAGTTCAGAGGCAAAGGAGATCGCATCACCCATATTGGCACCATCGGTTGCGACAAGCTGCGTTGCCCGGTAAACCGGAACGCTTTGTGGCGGGGATGGGCGGGTCGGTATCATCGGTGAATTATGCCTTTTTCGTGACGTTAATGTGTCTAGAATCCACTTTGCAATATGATTGTGGCGGCAACGGGTCAAGCCCGTGGTCATTTGCTGGCATTGGTCCCGTTAACGTTTGCTGGCATTGACCTAGTTAACAATGGTACGAGCGATCTGAAATCAGGAGGGACAAAACATGGATCTGGGAATCAAAGGTAAGCGCGCATTGGTATGTGCATCTTCCAAAGGCTTGGGATTGGGCTGCGCCGAAGCCTTGGCCGAAGCAGGTGTTGATCTGGTGATGAACGCACGCGGCAGTGACGCGCTGCAGTCGGCGGCCGAGCGGATCAGGCAGGATTACGGGGTCGAAGTGACAACCGTTGTCGCCGACATCGCCACGGAAGACGGGCAAAAAATGGTGCTGGACGCCGCAGGGCAGATCGACATTCTGGTGAACAACGCCGGCGGACCACCCCCCGGCATGTGGCAAGACTGGGACCGCGATGATTTCATCAAAGCGTTGGATGCCAATATGTTGGCCCCGATTGCGATGATCAAAGCGCTGGTGCCGGCCATGATGGATCGGGGCTGGGGCCGTGTGGTCAACATCACCTCGCAATCCGTGCGCGCGCCAATCGGCGTTCTGGGGCTCAGCAACTCTGCGCGTACCGGTCTGACCGGCTATGTCGCGGGCACCTCGCGTCAGGTGGCGGGCAAGGGTGTGACCATCAACAACCTGCTGCCCGGCATTCACGCCACCGACCGCGCTGATGCGCTGGACGGCGCTGTCGTCAAGCAAAAGGGCATCACGCTGGACGAAGCACGCGTTGAGCGGGCGCAAGGCATTCCTGCAGGCCGCTACGGCACACGCGGTGAATTCGGCGCGGCCTGCGCGTTCCTATGCTCGCAACATGCGGGTTTCATCGTGGGGCAGAACCTGCTGCTGGACGGTGGCGCGACCAACCTGACGATGTAAGCCTTTGGCGGCAGCGGGGCCATCGGGGCGCCGCTGTCGTTCCATCTGCAATTGCTACAGGCGATCACAATCACGACAGCCAAGATGCGACCAGATGGCATGGGGCAGGTGCCTCGGTTAAGTTTTTCCAAAGCATCTGATTAAAGGTATTCCCCCAATGGCCCCCGTTATCCTCATCGCCGTTTTCGGTGCCATCGTCGTGGCCAGCCTGCTGGTCGCACCGCGCCGCGTGTCCATCGACGGATTCTTTGGCGGGGTGACGTCGGCGGGCCGAGCGCCCGGACTTTGGACATTGGTGCTCAGCCAAGTCACCACATGGATTTTTGCCCGTTCGCTGATGAACGCGGCCATTTTGGGATATTACTACGGGATTGCGGGCACCTTGGCCTATGCCGCCTATTACGGGTCGTTTCTGACGGGCGGCTTTATCGTGGGCCGTCTGCGCGAAAACGGGTCAATGTCGGTGCAAGACTGGCTTGGCGCGCGGTTTGGGGCTGCGGGGAACGGTTGTTATAATCTGGTCATCGCGTTGCGTCTGTTGTCCGAAGTCTTCGCCAACCTGCTGGTGGTTGGTTTGATCTTTAACGCCGTTCTCGCGGGCAGTGGCACCACAGCTATTCTGATCGTCGCCCTTATGGGCCTTGTCTATTCCGCTTGGGGTGGCCTGTCTGCGGCGCTGCGCACGGACGTGTTGCAGATGCTGGTGTTTCTGGTCGTTTTTGGCGTGGCTTTTGTCTTTCTGGTCGCCAGCCCCGGTTTCGATCTAGGCGCGGTTGTTTCGGCACCGGGCACAGCGGGCAGCTATAATGGCTGGGTTTTGCTGGCGGTGGCGTTGTTGCAGGTGTTCTCATATCCCGCCCATGACCCTGTGATGATGGACCGTGGCTTTATCGCCGACCGGGCCACGACGCGGCGATCTTTCCTGCATGCGTTCTGGATATCGACGCTCTGCATCATCGGTTTCGGGTTTTTCGGCATTCAGGCCAGCCTGACCGGGGCCGAATACGAGGGCGAATTGATCGGCACATGGGGCAAGATGTTTCCGGCTTGGGTGTTTGGCGCGTTGATGATTTCATTGCTTGTCTCGGCCCTTAGCACCTTGGATTCAGCACTGGCATCGGCCGCACGGCTGGTGGTCGAGGAATTGAAACTGGCCCCGCGCAGCCTGAACGGGGGACGCGCCGTGATGGTGGTCTTTATGGTCGCAGGTGCTGCACTGACCTTGTGGGGGAATGCGACCCTGTTTGATGCGGTGGCCGTGTCCGGCACCGCGTCAATGTTTCTGACGCCTGTACTCATCGTGGGGCTGGTGATGGGCCGCCAAATTGCAAGCTGGTCCTATTTCGCGGCCTTTGGTGCGGCGATGTTGGGGGCCGTGGCCTATTTCGGGCGGGGCTGGGCCATGTTCGCCGCGATCTTGCCCGAGGGGCATAAATACGAACAATTGCTGGTGATCTGTCTGGTCGTTTTGGTCGCAGGCTTTGCGGCGGTGCTTGCGGGCGCGCGGCGGGGCTGATAGCGGTTTTCCGAGCGGATTGATCGGATAAGACAGCAGCCCATGACGGAAATTCAGCCTCGGCTTGAAATCAAAAACCTCAAGCGTAGCTATGGCGGGCGCCCCGTTGTTGACGACGTCAGCCTGAAAATCATGCCCGGGCAAGTGACCTGCCTGCTAGGGCCATCGGGTTGTGGTAAATCAACGACCTTGCGGATGATCGCGGGGGTTGAGATGCAAGACAGCGGCACGATCCATGTAGATGGCAAGCTGATTTGTGACACCATGTTTCGCGTTCCACCAGAGCGGCGCGAAATTGGCCTGATGTTTCAAGACTTTGCCCTGTTTCCGCATCTAAGTGTGGCTGGCAATGTCGGCTTTGGCCTGAAAACCGGCACCAAAGCCGAGCGCCGCGCGCGCATCGAAGAACTGCTGGAGCGGGTTGACCTGCTGCGGTTCATCGACGGCTATCCGCATCAGCTGTCGGGGGGCGAACAGCAACGCGTGGCACTGGCCCGCGCTTTGGCACCGCGCCCCAAGATCATGTTGATGGACGAGCCGTTCTCCGGGCTTGATAACCGTTTGCGCGATGACATCCGCGATGAAACGCTGGGTATCCTTAAGGAAGAGGGGACCGCCGTTTTGCTGGTCACCCACGAGCCTGAAGAAGCGATGCGTATGGCGGATGAAATCGCCCTTATGCGGGACGGCAAGATCGTGCAGCAAGGCGCGCCCTATAACGTATATACGCGCCCGATTGATCGGGCTGCGGTTGCGTTCTTCTCGGATGCGAATGTGTTGCGGGCCGAAGTTTCCGGCGCGCTGGCACACACGCCTTTCGGTCGGTTTCTGGCCCCCGGTGTTCCTGATGGCACCCAAGTCGACATCGTGTTCCGGCCCCAGCACGTTCGAATTGATTTCGACCGCGCTGGCAAAGGGCCACTGCCCACGGCGACGGATGGTACGGCGGCACGGGCAGTCGTCGCGCGGGCGCGGTTTATGGGCAATGAAAGCCTTGTGGAATTCGTGATGGATCATGATGGCAGCACGCTTCGTGCGACCGTGCCGAATGTGTTTTTGCCCCCCGCTGGCGCGGTGATGTGGTTGACCGTCCGGCGGGACCGCTGTTTCGTATTTCCGGCAAGCTGAAAGAGCCCCATGATGCAAACACTGATGGTGGAATTCGGCATGGGATCATCCCTGCGCCGTGCCGATTATACCCAAGCAGCCGAGCGCGCGGTGCGCGATGCGCTGTGGCATAATTCGATCAATCTGGCCGAGCTGTTCGGCTTTGATAAATCCGCGATGAAAATCCGGCTGGATGTGGGGGTGCAGCAACCGGATCAGGTGGATACAGATGTGCTGCGGGCGGTGTTTCCTTACGGCGATGTGACGGTGAATGTGCAGCGCGGGGGATTGGATGTGCCGCGCCCTGACGGCGACGGCAATCCGACGATCATGGCGAATGTGGCGCTGTCTGTGTCCTTTGATATGGAGCGTGCCGATGACTGAACAACGCATTATCATCGAGATGGGCATGGGCAACGATCTGCACGGCATGGATTACACCAAAGCCTGCGCCCGCGCGATTGAAGACGCCTTGCGCCATTCGTCATTGCCGCTGTTTGGGGTGTTGGACCTGGCCCATGACGCAATGCGCGTTCAGGTGACGGTCGCAGTGCAGGACCCCGATCAGGTGGATATCGACGCGCTGGTGGCCAAGCTGCCGCGCGGTCGCGCGCAGGTGCGGGCGGTTTTCGGCGGGCTTAACGTGCCCAGCGGGGACGAGGTGATTGTCGTCGCCCAGGCCAGTGTTGAGGCGTTTTTGCCCAAGCAGGATGGCTGGCGTTTGCGGGACCCGTCGTAAAAGAGATTCTATGCCTTCGGCGAGGATTTTTTTCCATTTGGAATTAGGCGTTCGGAATTAGGCCCTTGGGGTAAACAGCTCTGGCAGTGGGTCGGCATTTTCCATGAGGTCCAGGCGGAGCGCGATATTGTCGTTTTGACCTTCATCCCAGCCTTTTAGAATCCAGCTGCGGGCGTGGTGCTGCAGGGACGCCGGGTGCAAGATCAGGCTGCGCAGGGTCGCGTCGGGGTTGTTGTAAACGATCTTGAGCTTTTGGCGGGCGCGGATGGCGGCGCGCAGGATTGGCAGGTGCCCCATGCCACGCGCGGCATTGGCAAAGGGGTGTTCGATCTGCTGCCAGTCGCTGGTCGGTGGCGTCGCTTCCAGCGGCAGGCTTGCGTCGATCTTGGCCGCGAGCGAGGTGGCAGCGGATTTCAGGGCAGGGTCGGTGGTTTCCAACACAATGGCGAGGGCAAGCTGCAAGGCCTCGATCTCCGGATCGGTCAGGGTCAGCGGCGGTAGGGTCGTCGCGCGGGTAAGCCGGTAGCCCGCGCCTCGTGTTCCTGTGACGGGTACGCCCGAGGATTGCAGTCGCCCGATGTCGCGGTAGAGCGTGCGCAGTGAGACGCCTTGCGCGGCGGCCAGATCCTCGGCGCGGTGCAGGGCGTAATCGCCCAGCGTGGTGAGCAGGGCAAACAGGCGATCAGATCGGTTCATAGGTCTTTGTGGCATAAAAACGCGGGGTGGCCAAGATAACTGACAAAAAACTGTCAGTAGTTTGGGCGCGTTCACTGCATTGGCATGAAACGTGCGCAAATGGCTGTGTTCGGGGGTGTTTCCCACTTCAAGCTGGCAGCGGTCACGCCTAAACAGAATGGGATTTGAACGCATATGGTGCGTTCGCCTGTTTTGGATGTGGAGAAAACTATGTTTAATAATATCGGCCTTCCCGGCCTTCTGTTGATCGCTGTTGTTGTGTTGGTCCTGTTTGGACGCGGCAAGATTTCCAGCCTGATGGGTGAAGTCGGCAAAGGCATCACCAGCTTTAAAAAGGGCATTAATGAGGGCGAAGAAGACATCAAAAACGCCAGCGACGACACCGCCGAGCTGTCTGATGACGCCGCCGCTGTGACCGAGATCAAGACCGACAAGGACAAGGTATAACCTGCCATGTTTGATATGGGGTGGTCGGAGTTATTGGTCGTGGGCGTCGTGGCCTTGATCGTGGTGGGGCCCAAGGACCTGCCTGTCTTGTTTCGCAAGGTCGGGCAGTTTGTGGGCAAGGCCAAAGGCATGGCGCGCGAGTTTAGCAGCGCGATGAATGACGCCGCAGACGACACCGGTATGCGCGAGATTTCATCGGGGTTGAACAAGTCGCTTAAGGCGGCCACCAACCCGCTGGGCACCGCGATGGACGAGGTCAAATCGGCGACCAAATCCCTGACCAACATCGACCCTGAGAGCGAGACCGGCAAGCTGGCCGCCAAGCGGGCAGAAGACGCCAAAAAGATGCAGGCGGTGCGCGACCGTACCATCGCGGAACGCAAGCAACGCGAGGCGAAAGAGGCGTTGGCCGCAGCGGATGCAGAAGTATCGAAGCTGGCCAAGCCTGCAGCCAAGAAAGCCCCCGCCAAGAAAGCGGCGGCGAAACCTGCTGCCGCGAAAAAAGCGCCGGTCAAAAAGCCAGCGGCCCCCAAAGCGGCTGCCCCGAAAAAGCCAGCGGCGAAACCGGCGGCCAAGAAACCTGCGGCTAAAAAGCCGGCGGCAAAAAAGAGTGACACATGAGTGCTTCTGACGATATTGACGACAGCGCTGCCCCGCTGATCGAGCATCTGGCAGAGCTGCGCACGCGGCTGATCCATTCCGTGATCGCGTTTATCATCGGCATGGTGATCTGTTTTACCGTTTGGAACCCGATCTTTAACTTTCTGACGCATCCGCTGTGTTCGGCCATGGCCGAGCGGGGCCAAGAGGACTGCGGGCTGATCCTGATCAAGCTGCAAGAAGGTTTCTTTGTCGCGATTTCGATCTCGCTTTTGGGCGGGTTGGTTTTGGGCTTCCCCTACATCAGCTACCAGCTGTGGCGGTTTGTGGCGCCGGGGCTTTATAAGAATGAAAAGGGCGCGTTTCTGCCGTTCCTGATTTCTAGCCCGTTGATGTTTTTCTTGGGCGCGGCATTTGCGTTTTATGTGGTTACGCCACTGGCGTTCGATTTCTTCCTTGGCTTCCAGCAAGCCGGTACTTTGGTGGGGGATGCGGGGCCTGATGGTCAGGGTATTGCGGCGATTGCCTTTCAAGGCTCTGCGCAGGAATACCTTAGCCTGACGATCAAATTCATCGTTGCTTTTGGCCTGTGTTTCCAACTGCCTGTGTTGCTGACGCTGATGGGCAAGGCCGGGTTGGTCAGCGCCGAAGGGCTGGGCAATGTACGTAAATATGCCGTTGTTGGCATTCTCGTGTTGGCCGCTTTGGTGACGCCACCGGATGTGATTACGCAGGTCATTTTGTTCGTCGTTGTGTACGGGCTTTATGAAATTTCGATCATGCTGGTCCGTCGTGTGGAACGTAAGCGCGAAGAGAAACTGCGCGCCGAAGGCTATTACGACGACGAAGACGAAGATCCCATGATGTCGGAGTTCGACGAGGATGACGACAAGTGATCGATGACCCTTTAGATCGCATTGCAGCGGCGCTTGAGAGGATATCTCCTGCGCCGCTGAAGGCCCCCGACTTTGATGCGGCTGGGGCCTTTGTCTGGCAGACCGGGCCGGATCATCTGGTGCCTGTGCCCAAGGTCAGCAAGATTGATCTGGATTTGCTGGTGGGCGTGGACCGTGCGCGCGATACGTTGCTTGCCAATACGGTGCAATTCGCCGCTGGTTTGCCTGCGAATAATGCCTTGCTGTGGGGCGCGCGGGGCATGGGGAAATCCAGCCTTGTCAAAGCGGTACATGCCCATGTTCAGGCAACCCATGACGCGCTGCGCATTGTCGAATTGCAGCGCGAGGACCTGCCTTCGGTGGGTCGTTTGCTGGCCCATCTGCGCGATGCGCCGTATCAATTTATTCTGTTCTGCGACGATCTGAGCTTTGGCAATGATGATGCGCAGTACAAGTCGCTCAAGGCCGTGTTGGACGGCGGGATTGAGGGGCGACCCGATAATGTGGTGCTTTATGCCACGTCGAACCGCCGCCATCTGATGCCGCGCGATATGATTGAAAACGAACGCGGTTCTGCGATCAACCCAGCCGAAGCGGTCGAGGAAAAGGTTTCTTTGTCTGACCGGTTCGGGCTGTGGTTGGGGTTCCATGCCTGCGACCAGCAGCAATACCTAGAGATGATCCAAGGCTATTGCGATGCGCATGGTGTCGAGATTGACCCGGCCACATTGCATGCCGAGGCCATCGAATGGCAGGCGACGCGCGGATCGCGGTCGGGCAGGGTGGCATGGCAGTATTTCGTCGATCTGGCAGGCCGTCGCGGCGTGATGTTGTAGTCACGCTTTCGCGCACTGGGCTAATCCTGAGGCGCTCGTTTACGCCTCAGTGTCCTAGATCAGTTCAGGTAGGGCGACGGGTCGACGCTGTCAAAGCCGTTGCGCACTTCGAAATGTACGAATGCATCCTCGCCGCCACGTAGCTTGGCAATGGGTGCGCCTTTGGCTACGTTATCGCCCTTGGCCACGCTGACATCCGTGACGTTTGCGTAAACGGTCAGCAGGTTATCGGGGTGGCGGACCACGACGATTGGAACGCCCTCGGCGCTTTTCGTAATGGCGGCGACAGTGCCGCTATCGGCGGCTTTGACTGTTGTGCCGGGCGCGGCCTTGATATTGATCCCCTCGTTTTTGCCCTTTGAATAGGCGCGGATAATGCTGCCTTGGACCGGTGGCATCATGCGGCCTTGCGTTGCTGGCTTGGTGGTTTTGCCAACATCTGCCACGGGCTCTGCCGGTGCAGGCGTCGCTGCGGTGGGTTTGGGCGCTGGTGGTTCGGCGGGCGGCAAGGGTTTTGCAGCGCTTGGTGGCGTGGGCGTTGGTGATCCGGTGCCGGGCAGCGTCGTGACCGCCGGTGTGGCGGTTGCCGTTTGGGTTACAGGGGTTTCACGTTTTGGCGCGGCCTGTTGAGGAACGGGGATCAGCAGGAACTGCCCTTCGCGGATCGAGAAATCTGGCCCCAAGCCATTCCATTCGGCCAATGTTTCGACGGGCACCGCGTAAAGGCGCGCGATGGTATAGGCGGTTTCGCCGCGTTCGACCCGGTGGCGTACAGGCTCGCGGCCCGTCTGCTTAAGAGGGTTCTCGCGGGTCTGTGCGGCTGGCAAGGCGGCCGTCTGTACGGCAGAGGATTCAGGCGCGCGGTTGATCGCACCGCCTGCAAGCGTCTGGATATCAACGGCCTGCGTGGTGATCGGGCCGGTGCCAGATGCACCTGTGGCGGGCGATGGTTCTTCGACGCGGGTTTCAAGGGCGATAATCTCGCCTTTGCGCAGGGGGATGTTGGGATCGATACCGTTAAAACGCGACAGGGCATTCACATCCGTGCCCACCCGGCTGGCCACATCGGCCAGCGTGTCGCCGCGACGGGCCACCACAACTTGATAATTGGGATAAGAGATAACACCGCGATTGTCGGGTTGGGGTCTGACCGCCAGAGCGCCGGTTGCAGCATCAGCGGTGGTGAAACCATCACCGAAACCGCCGCGCAGATCATAATCAAGGGGGCGGTTACACGCGGCCAACAAAAGCGCACTGCTTCCTGCCAGAACCGTCAACCTAAGGGTTCGGGTCGCCATCGAATGGGTCATCTGCTCGTCCTCATGTCTTGCACGACGTGTCGTCTTTGGTCTCCATGTGGTCTGGAGTTACCCTGTCTATACAGCATTTAGCTGTCTTTGCCCATTCCTTCAAGCAAAGGGACAAAGCGCACCTTGCGCAGCTCGTCGTATTCAAGGCCGGTTTCGGTTTTACGCACCCGTATCAGATGCTGGACGGCATCAGACTGGCCGACGGGCACAACCATGATACCACCGATTTTCAACTGTGCGACCAAGGGACCCGGGGGATCCTCGGCGGCGGCGGTGACGATGATACGGTCAAAAGGGGCCTGTTCGGGCAAGCCAAAGCTGCCGTCACCCACGATGGCCGTGATGTTGGTCAGATCAAGCGCCTCAAAGATTTCGCGGGCTTCATGGACCAACCGGCGGTGGCGGTCGATGGTATAGACGCGACGCGCAAGCCTGCTGAGGATCGCGGCCTGATAGCCGGAACCGGTTCCGACCTCTAAAACCTTATCGCGGGGTGATACCTCAAGCGCTTGTGTCATCAGGGCCACAACGGATGGCTGGCTGATGGTCTGACCGCAGGCAATGGGTAGGGGCATATCCTCGTAGGCGCGGGCGGCGAAAAGACCACGGATAAACGGGCCGCGGTCAATCTGCTCCATCGCATTAAGCACGCGCGCATCCGTCACGCCCTTTGAGCGTAATGCATATAGAAACTGCATTTTGCGTTCCGCGACCGAGATGTCCTCTTCGTCGTTCATGTATTGAGGGCTTCCAGAGCGGCAAAGCTGTCATGGGCGGTAAAGTCCGCGCGCATGGGGGTCACAGTGATATAGCCGTTCAGATTCAAGGCCGCGTCGGTATGGGCGGCGGTCGGTATCTGCTGGTCGGCCCCTTGGATCCACAAATAGCGCCGCCCTTGGGGCGAGACATGCGGGGTGGTGGAAAAACTGGTGTCGCTGCGGATGCCTTGAGGGGCGAGGCGGATACCTTGGACGTCAGCGGCAGCGGTGGGCGGGAAATTGACGTTATAAAACAAACGGTAGCCGTCCGTATGCGCAGGCGTGGCGTCGATGATGCGGCGGATCACATCCGCGCCATGCTCTGCCGCGGCCTCGAATGCGTCGTCAAGCACACGGTTGGCGGGGCCGAAATATTGCGACATGGCAACGGCGGGAATACCTTGAAGCGCGGCTTCCATCGCGCCACCGATCGTGCCGGAATACATTGCGTTTTCAGCGGCATTATTGCCCCGGTTGACGCCGGACAACACCAGATCGGGGGGGCTGTCCTTCATTGAATCGTGCAGGGCGGCGAGAACGCAATCGGCGGGGCTGCCCTCGACCGAAAAGGCGTGTTTGCCGATCCGTTCAATCATCATCGGACGGGTGTAGCTGATGCAATGGGCCACGCCGGATTGTTCATAGGCGGGGGCCACTGTCCACACTTCGCCCTGGGGGCCTGCGAGGGTGGTGGCAATGGCATGGAGCGTCTTGAGGCCCGGTGCGTGGATGCCATCATCGTTGGTAATTAGAATGCGCATAATATCCCCTTTGCGCCTTGATAAGCGAGGGATGTGGGCGCGGCAAGGCAGGAGCCTTCGGCGAGGATATTTTTAAGCCAGAGAAGCGGACAGAGCGGCCAAAATGTCAGCTGCTTGGGCGTGTGGGCTGGCCAGATCATCGCGGGATTCACCGGGGTGGAACCGTGCGCGGGTTGCCGTGGGCATCGGGGCCGGTGTCATGATGTGAACCTTGGGCCCGATTTTGGCGGCCTCGGACTGCCATGATCTGGCAAGGGCGATTTGCGCGGCTTTGGTGGCACCGTAGGCCCCGTAAAACTTGGATCCGACAACGGGATCGTCGAAAAATACCGCTTGTCCGGATTGCGTCAGCAAGGGCGATACATAGGTGATCAGGGTCGAGGTGGCCGTGATGTTGCAGGCCACGGATTTGGCCATGTCTTTGGCATCGATATGATCGGTGGGGGCAAGGGGGGCTGCGTGGATCGCGCTGTGCATCCATAGATCAAGACTGCCCCAACGGTCATAAATGCCACGGCACAGGGTCGCCATGGCGTCCGCGTTTGTGATGTCCATGGGGGCCAAGGTGGCACTGCCGCCACGGGCTTGGATGCGGTCATCCAGTTCCTCAAGCGCGCCGGTGGTTTTTGCCACGGCGATGATGTGGTGGGTGTCGCAGAGCGCTTCGGCCAAAGCAGCCCCAAGGCCGCGCGAGGCACCTGTGATTAATGCAGTTTTTTGTGTCATGGGTGGGGATATGCGCGGGGGAATGCGCGGCGTCAAGGGGGCGCTTGGCCCTGCGGTGCGTGGCCGTGCCCCGTTAACCTTTGCGGTGGTAGGTAAAGGTCAGCCGCGCAAGGTGGTCAATCGCTTGGGTGGGCAGGGGCGCGCCGATGGTCACGCGCAATGCACGGTTGGTTTCATAGATAAACTCGGTTGGGTAGATGTCGCGCATTATGGCGCTGATCGTTGTTTTACAATCAACATACAGCGCGAGGGTTTGCGGTGCGCTGTCTTGCCAGTTCAGCCGCAGGGTGCTGCCTTGGCGCGGCCGCCGTGGCCGCCATGCCGGTTGCCCCCATTTGAGGCTCTCGTCGAGGGGGCCCACATCTGCCTCTTGTGCGGCCTTTAGAATAAGCGCGCGCATGTCGTTAAACTGATCGCGAACAGGGGCGGGCCAAGGGGCGATTGTGCTGTCGAAAGGTGTGGTCATGCCATCAGCTTGCACGTGGCGGGGCGGATGATCAAGCGTGGCTTTGGTTCATGGCGTCAGGGGGGCTGCCATCAAGACGCGGGCAGCTGCAAAACCTTGGCTTTTTGGCCGATGCCAACCACGATTGCAGTGTCGCTGATCGCGGCGACCGTGCCACCTGCAATCGGGTCGCCAATTTTAACCCGCTTAATCCGCCCGTTGCGTTCGCGGACCAAGGCACCGGGGTCGGCCAAGCTGCCGAAAATCCCGATCAGAGACACGGCGGGCAGGGCGACCTTTTGCGTCGCGAGCGTTATTACTTTGGCCGGGGTTGGTGTGCCGGTATCATCTGTGGACATGTCAGCCTCTCTTGTTCCCCCTCGATCAGCGGGCGGGATTTCCTAGCCTGTTAACAAAGAGGGTTCGGGGCAGGAAGCCACCCTGCCAGCGGCAAGCAAATACCGGCCTACGGCGTCGGCAAAGCCTTGCCATCAGGGGGAGATGCGAAAAAGCGCAGGGGCTTTAGGCCTCTGCGCTTTTGCTGTCTGGTATCGGGCGGATATGCCTATTCGGCGGCGGGCTTCATCTCAAACCCTTGGTCGATTTGATCTGCCGGACGGACCGGATAGTCACCGGTAAAGCACGCGTCGCAATATTGCGGGCATTTGGCGTTGCGGCCTTTGGCTTCGCCCACGGCGCGGTACAGGCCATCGATTGAAATGAACTTCAGGCTATCCACTTGCAAATGATCGCGCATTTCTTCTTCGGACATGGTCGCGGCGAGCAGTTTTTCGCGCTGCGGCGTGTCGACGCCGTAAAAGCACGGCCATGCGGTGGGGGGCGAGGCGATGCGGAAGTGAACCTCCTTGGCACCGGCATCAAGGATCATTTCCTTGATCTTGCGGCTGGTCGTGCCGCGCACCACCGAATCGTCAACGAGGATCACGCGCTTGCCCTTGATCAGCGCGCGGTTCACGTTCAGCTTGAGCCGCACACCCATGTTGCGGATCTGTTCGGTGGGTTCGATAAATGTCCGGCCCATATATTGGTTGCGGATGATCCCCATGGCATAGGGAATGCCCGATTGCAGGCTGAACCCGATGGCCGCAGGGGTGCCGCTGTCGGGCACGGGGCAGACCAGATCGGCATCGACCGGGCTTTCCTTGGCCAGCTCGCGGCCAATCGCCTCGCGGGTTTCATAGACCGACCGACCACCCAAAATGCTGTCGGGGCGGCTGAAATACACATGTTCAAAGATGCAGAACCGTGGCTCCAACCGGCGGAAGGGGAAGTGGCTTTCCACGCCTTTGTCGGTGATCACGACCATCTCGCCGGGTTCAATCTCGCGGACGAAATCGGCACCGATGATATCAAGGGCGCAAGTTTCGGAGCTAAGCGCCCAGCCGTCACCGACCTTGCCCAACACCAGCGGGCGCACACCCAAAGGATCGCGCACGCCGATCAGCTTGGTGCGGGTCATGGCGACAACGGAAAACGCGCCTTCGACCCGGCGCAGGGCGTCTTCCATGCGTTCGGGGATATTGCGTTGCAAGGAGCGGGCCATCAAATGGATGATGCATTCACTGTCCGAGGACGACTGGAAAATCGAGCCGCGTTCAATCAGTTCGCGGCGCAGGGCGTTGGCATTGGTGATGTTGCCGTTATGGGCAATTGCCGCACCGCCCATGGCGAATTCGCCAAAAAACGGCTGCACATCGCGGATCGCTGTCGGGCCCTTGTTGCCGGAGGTGGAATACCGCACATGCCCGATGGCCAATTCGCCGGGCAGGGTTTCCATGATCTTTTGCGAGGTAAAGTTATCGCGCACATAACCAAAGCGGCGCGCAGATTGGAAACCGTCTGTCGGATCATAGCTGACGATGCCGCCGGCCTCTTGTCCGCGATGTTGTAGCGCGTGCAGGCCAAGGGCCACAAAGTTCGATGCGTCGGCGACACCGACAACGCCGAAAACCCCGCATTCCTCTTTCAGTTTATCGCCGTCATCGGCGTCTCGTAGATACGAGGTGTCAAAAGGATGTGCGGGAGGCATGATCTTGGACAACGGGGCAGCTCCGATTCCGGGAAGAAGACACGCACTATGTAGGCGCTTGAACCGAGCTTGTCACCCCGCTGTCACATTAAGAGATGCCTAAAAGGGTGGCACAGTCGTGATAACGGGCAGGTCGCAACTTTTGCGTGTGGGAAGGGTGGGGGATGAGTACGGGGCCGTGCCCGAATTGGGGCGGGATTGCGGGAGGCGGTGCTTCTCCGGTGGTATATGCATTGGTCCGTCGCAATTGGCGCGAAATGATTGTTTATGGAGAATGTAGCGAATGGCGGGTTCGAGCCCAGACCTACCGCGTGAGGGGCGAAGCTATTCGCAGTCGCAGCATCGTATGCTTTGCAAGAGACGGCCCTAAGCCGACATCCAGAGACAAGTCGAGATGCTGCGATTGCAGCCCGCATTGCCGACATTCGCTGCAATCGCAAAATTAGGTGGTGGGCGAATTCACACAATGCGGACAAAGGGTAAATTCGCTGCGGATGCGCGAGAGTCCGCTTCAGACGCTCAATCCCTATATGAGCGATGCCGTATTGACCGACCTTGGTTAGAGGATTACACGCAGTTCTATGGAAAGCACAAAAATCATCTCGAACTTTTGGTGGCTGGTCTCCTTATAAGGCGACTGGACAGTATTCTATTCCGAGGTCGCCGTTTGGGCGGCCTTTTTTGTTTCCATGCGTCCTGCGGCACCTCTTCTCAACGAGGGCATGCTCATGACCAAACCAATCATTCTGACCGGGGACCGCACCACGGGGCCGCTCCACATTGGCCACTACGCGGGTTCGCTTGCCAACCGCTTGGCGTATCAGGACAGCCATGAGCAATTCCTGCTTCTGGCGGACACTCAGGCACTCACCGACAACGCTCACGATCCTGAAAAGGTACGGCGCAGCGTAATCGAGGTGGCTCTTGATTACCTTGCCGTCGGCATTGACCCGGCGCGCACGACAATCTGCCTGCAATCGCATCTGCCGGCGCTTGCGGAACTGTCGATGCTTTACCTCAACTTCGTCACCGTGTCCCGCTTGGAACGCAATCCCACGATTAAAGATGAAATCCGGACGCGTGGATTTGGCCGTGATATACCTGCGGGCTTTCTATGCTACCCGGCGGCACAAGCTGCTGATATCACTGCATTCAAAGCAACCGTGGTCCCGGTAGGCGACGACCAAGCGCCACTCATAGAACAGACCAATGAGATAGTGCGTCGGATCAATTCCACCGCTAACCGAAAGGTGCTTCCCGAGGCCGTCGCTGTTATCCCAAAGGCCGGACGGCTTCCCGGCATCGACGGCAAAGCTAAGATGTCTAAATCAGGTGGCAACGCTATTCCACTTTCTGCATCGCCAGATGAAATCAGCGCCGCCGTCAAAGCGATGTTTACCGATCCGAACCATTTGCGTGTCGCAGACCCCGGACAGGTCGAAGGCAATGTTGTCTTCGCGTATCTGCACGCGTTTGATGAAGACAAGATCGCTGTTGAAGAGCTGACGGCAAAGTACGAGCGAGGCGGGCTTGGCGACGGAGTGGTCAAAAAACGACTGGACGGCATACTGCAAGAGCTGCTTGCTCCTATTCGGACGCGAAGAGCGCAACTGTCGAAAGACCCCGCCTATGTCTTAGACGTAATTAGAAGAGGTACGGAGATTGCACGAGACCGAACAAACGCTACCAAACGCGAAGTTGTCGAACACCTTGGGTTGTTCAGGCTTTGACCTGTAAACTTTGGCGTTGGAGCTGCCGTTCGTAAATCTTGCAGCATCGGTCATTCCGGGCTCGAAGCGGTTATTAGACGCGATCCGCACCAAGGTCGGCTTTGGGCCGAATTGGTTAGTCAATTGAATGAGCATTCAGTTCAATCAGGCAACGTCACGACAATCGGCCCGCGATCAGTCGCAACGACCGTGTGCTCATATTGAACGACAGGCGCGACAGGTTCGCTATAGAGTGTCCATTCATCATCGCGTTCCGCTGCCCAAAGGCCGCCTGTGGATAGGAACGGTTCGACCGTGAGCACCAGCCCTTTGTTCATGCGACGTTTTTCGCGCCGCGTAGGCCAAGTAGCGATTTCAGACGGGTATTCGTGTAACGATCGTCCGACACCATGACTGGCTAGATTCTGGATAAGTGTATAGCCGCGGTCCGACGCAAATCTGCCTACTGCCTTACCAATGCCTGCAAGCGGCCTGTTGCTGCCAACTTGCCTGATTCCGATCTCCATCGCGCGTTTCCCGTCCTTGCAAAGGCGATCCAGCGATGGTTTGACCGTGCCTACACGGAAGGTCGCGCCGGTGTCGGCAAAGAAGCCATTCTTTGACGCCGAGACATCAATGTTTACCAAGTCCCCGGCAAGGATAACTCGCTCGCTTGGGATGCCATGTGCGATCTCCTCATTCACACTGATGCAGGTCGCACCCGGAAAATCATAAACCTGTTCAGGCGCGGACACCGCCCCCTCAAGATCCAAGAGCGCGCGGCCGATGTCGTCAAGCTCTCGCGTCTTCATGCCCGGTTCCATCGCTCTGGCCATCCCATGCATAGTGTTTGCAACGATCCGGCCAATTTCTTTAAGGCCATTGAGCTCATCTTCGTGGGTGATTGTCATAGGATGTCCTCAGGCTGTGTTCATTTTGGTTGGCACCGTAACGGTTCGTGACCGACTTGTCCCACGCGTTCCGAAGACCGATTTGAAAGTCGTGCTATAGTATGCGAATGACCGGATTGGCGTCGCCGCAATGCAGCATCAGACTGAGACAGCAAGGGCTGCTAATGGGATGTACCGGCTGCTTCACCCAGCAGGTTAGACTGAGCTTAGTTTCACCTGCATATAGGAGAAGTAGCATG